>CAVQUR010000025.1:0-114814 GCA_963716875.1 uncultured Gammaproteobacteria bacterium | reverse complement strand
TATCCTCATGTACCACCAGGTGGGCGATTTCAAACCCATGCGTGCGCATCGCTCCACCTATTGCCACTATCGGCGCTTCCAGCGCCAGATGGCCTTCCTGCACCGCTTCGGCTACCGGGTCTTGAGTCTGGACCAGGCGCTAGCCTGCCTCAACGGCGAGCAGCCGCTGCCTGCCCGGGCGGTGGTGCTGACCTTCGACGACGGTTACGAGAACTTCTACGAGTATGCCTGGCCGGTGCTGGACCATTATCGATTTCCAACCATCGTCTACCTGCTTTCCGGGCTGTTGGGCCAGCCCTCGAGCTGGTTCGCGTCGGACGGTCGCGCCACGCCGCCCCTGATGGATCGAGACCGCATCCTGCAGCTGCGGGACTTGGGGGTCGATTTCGGCTCCCACGGGATCAGCCACTGCAAGCTGGCGGAGGCGGACGTGGAGACGGTCCGTTTTGAGGTGACGGAGAGTAAACAGCAGTTGGAGGCCCTGCTGGGGGGGGAGGTCCGGCACTTCTGTTATCCCTACGGCAGCCACGATCTGGCCGCACTGAATGAGGTGCAACGGACCGGTTATCGCACCGCCGTCACCTGTCAGCGGGCGGCGGCTACGCCGGCCTTCGATCCGCTGTTGCTGCCACGCAAAGCGATCTCCTACGGTGACACCCTGGCTGGCTTCGCCTGGAAGCTGTGGATGAAGGACCGGCCCAAGCAGCCGCCGCTGCGTTGGCGGTCTTAGTAAGGATCTGCTAAACCCACGCGCTTTTTGAAACGCCGGTGAATCCACAAATACTGTTCGGGGGCCAGGGTTACCGCCTGTTCGATCAGGCCGTTGATGCGCACTGCGTCCGCCTGCGGATCTTTACTGGGAAAGCCCTGCAGAGGGGGTTGGATCACCAGCCGGTAGCCCTGACTGCCCGGCAGGCGATAACCCACGAACAACAGCACCGGAGCGCCCGCCACCTTCGCCAGCCGGGAGGTGCCGGTGTTGGTGGCGGCGGGAATGCCGAAAAAGGGCGCCAGGGTACTGTTGGGCCCTCGGAAGCTCTGATCCGGGGCATACCACACCGCATGGTTGTTGCGCAGGGTGCGCACCATCGAGCGGATGTCGTCCCGCGGGATCGCGGCGCTGAAGCGGTGTTGGCGATTTTTGCTGAAGGCCTGCTCGATCACCGGGTTTTCATGCCGCCGGTACATCACCGCGAAGGGGTGATGCAGGCTGAGCAGGCGTCCGGTGAGTTCCAGATCGGTGAAATGAGCGCTCAACAGGATCGCGCCCCGGCCCTGCTTGAGGGCCTGCTCGAGATGCTCCAGGCCTTCGATCCTGGCCAGGGGGCGCAGTTTAGCATCCCGCGCCCACCAGGCGAAGCCGCTCATCAGCAAACCCACCCCCAGGGACGCGAAGTGCCGTTTGACCAGGCGCTTGCGGCCGTCGTCGGTCAGCTCGGGAAAACACAGGCCCAGATTGACCTCTGCGATGTGGCGGCGGCGTGGGATCAGGTGGTAACCGAACCTGCCGAGCAGGTTGCCCAGTCGAATCGCCAGTCCATAGGGCAGCAGCCTGGCGTTCAGCCAGAGCAGCAGCAGTCCGAACCAGGCCGGCCAATAGCGGGGAGCGGCGAGGGAGGATGTGGGGTTGCGAGTCATCGGGCGAAAGGAGCGAGATAGCCGGGTTTTTCTTGTTCCGTTTGGTCAGGGTCCCTAATATAGAGGGTTTAGTCCAATCTTGATAACTGTTTGATGCAATTTCAACTCCCGGATTTCAGCACAGCCCGGGTCATGGTGGTCGGCGACCTGATGCTGGATCGCTACTGGCAGGGTCCCGCATCCCGGATTTCACCCGAGGCGCCGGTGCCGGTGGTGCGGGTCGACACCACTCAGGAGCGTCCCGGCGGTGCCGCCAATGTGGCGCTCAACATGACCAGCCTGGGAGTCGGGGTGGTGCTGGGAGGCTTGAGCGGTGATGACGAGGCGGGCCGATCCCTGCAGACCCAGCTCGAGGCGGCCGGTGTTGCCTGCCGGATACAACGGCATGGCGCGGTGCCCACGATCACCAAGCTGCGGGTGATCAGCCAGCATCAGCAGTTGATCCGGCTGGATTTCGAGCGGCCTTTACACCAGGTGGATGTCGCCAAGATGGAGGCGCTGTGTCTGGAGCAGTTGCCGAGCTGCCGCGCGCTGATCCTGTCCGACTATGCCAAGGGTACTTTGCAGCATCCCCAGCGCTTCATCCTGGCCGCCAACGAATGCCGGATCCCGGTGCTGGTGGACCCCAAGGGCACCGATTTCGAGCGTTACCGGGGGGCCGGCCTGCTGACCCCGAATCTGAAGGAGTTCGAGGCGGTCGCCGGGATCAGTGAGACGGACCAGGAGTTGATCGAGCGGGGTGAGAGACTACGTCAGGCATTGGAACTGCAGGCCCTGCTGGTGACCTTGAGCGAACGCGGCATGCTGCTGTTGCAGGAGGGCCAGAGTCCATTGCACCTGCCGACCCGGGCGCACGAAGTATTCGATGTCACCGGCGCCGGCGATACCGTAATCGCCCTGCTGGGGGCGGGCATTGCGGCGGGTATGGAGCTGGCCGCGGCCGCCGGACTGGCCAACCTGGCGGCCGGCCTCATGGTTGCTAAGCTGGGCACCGGCAGCGTGACCCTGGAAGAGCTGAAAGGGGCCCTGCGTCAGCATGGAGACTGGAGCAGCATCCTGGATCGTCAGGAACTGCTCGAGGCGGTGCGGGAGGCCAAATACCGGGGCGAGCGCATCGTCATGACCAACGGCTGCTTCGATATCCTGCACGAGGGGCATGTCAGCTATCTGCAACAGGCCCGCAAACTCGGCGACCGCCTGATCGTGGCGGTGAACGACGATGCCTCGGTGCGGCGTCTCAAGGGGGCGGGGCGACCGATCAACACCCTGGCGCAGCGTATGGCGGTTTTGGCCGGGCTCGCGTCGGTGGACTGGGTGGCGCCCTTTTCCACAGACACCCCGGAGGGGCTGATCTGCGAGGTCAAGCCGGATGTCCTGGTGAAGGGCGGTGACTACACGCCGGAACAGATCGCCGGCTATGACTGCGTGGTGCGCAACGGCGGCCGGGTTCAGGTGCTCGGCTATCTGGCAGGCCGTTCCACCAGTCGTATCCTGGATGCGATCCGGGAGAGCGAGTCGTGAAGGCCCGGCCTGAACGGCTGCAGCTGGTTATGCAGGCGAGCGTCAGATGACCGGCCGCGAACTCTATCTGCGGCTGCTGCAGCAGGTGCGTCCTTACTGGCGACAGTTTGGCGGCGGCCTGCTCACCATGGTGGGGCTGGCCCTCACGGAACCGGCGGTGCCGGTGCTGATGAAGCCCATGCTGGACGGCAGTTTCGTGGACAAGGATCCGGTGGTGATTTTCTGGTCGCCGATTCTCCTCATCCTGCTGTTCAGCATCCGGGGTCTGATGAACTTCCTCAGCGATATTGCGTTCGAATGGATTTCAGGCAAGGTGGTGCTGGACATGCGCGCGCGCATGATCGAGCGCATCCTGAGCCTGCCGAACAGCTATTTCGACGCCCATTCCACCGGCAACATCATCTCCAAGGTGACCTACAACGTGGAGCAGGTCACCATGGCCGCCACCAAGGTGCTCACCATCCTGGTCAAGGACAGCATCGTGGTGATCGGGCTGCTGGCCTATATGCTCTATCTCAATTGGCTGCTGACCCTGGCGATCCTCACCACCATGCCGGTGGTGGTGGTGACGGTCCGATTCCTGGCCAAACGCCTGCGCCGGCTCAGTCTGTCGCTGCAGGAGACCGTGGGCGACCTGACCCATGTGTTGGAGGAGAGCGTGCGGGGCCAGAAGGTGATCAAGATCTTTGCCGGGCAGGCTTATGAGCGGCGCCGCTTCTTGGCCCGGGCCAACTGGGTGCGGCGCTACAATATGAAGAATAAGGTGGCGGGATCCGCCCATATGCCGCTGGTGGAACTCATCGGGGCCCTGATGATCGCCCTGCTGGTCTATGTGGGCACCCATCAGACCGCCGCAGGCAGCCTCACGGTGGGTGGTTTCGTTTCCCTGATGGTGGCCGTGGGCCTGTTGTTTTCGCCGTTGAAAAGCCTGACCAGCATCAATCAGCCGTTGCAACGGGGCCTGGCGGCGGCCCAGACGGTGTTCGCCCTGGTGGATGAACCGCCGGAGCTGGATAGTGGGACCCGGGTGTTGGAGCGGGTCGAGGGGCGCATACGTTTCGACCGGGTCAGCTTCCACTACCCCAATACCGAAAGAGAGGTGCTGCGCGGCGTCAGTTTCGAGGTGCAGCCGGGCACCACGGTGGCCCTGGTGGGTCACTCGGGAGGCGGCAAGACCACCATCGCCAACCTGGTGCCCCGCTTCTATCTGCCCAGCCAGGGCCGGGTGCTGATCGATGGGGTGGATATCCAGGAGCTGACCCTGGCCGGGCTGCGCCGCCATCTCTCCTATGTCGGTCAGGAGTCAATCCTGTTCGACGACACCATCGCCGCCAACATCGCCTATGGTGTCAACGGCGAGGTCTCTCGGGAACGCCTGCTCAAGGCGGCTCGGGACGCCCATGCCCTGGAATTCATCGAGGCGTTGCCGGAGGGTTTCGAGACCCAAATCGGTGAGAGCGGCGTTCGGCTTTCCGGGGGTCAGCGCCAGCGCCTGGCCATCGCCCGGGCCCTGCTCAAGGACGCCCCGATTCTGTTGCTGGACGAAGCGACCTCGGCGCTGGATGCGGAATCGGAGCAGCATGTGCAGGCCGCCTTGCGCGAGGTGACGAAGAACCGCACCACCCTGGTCATCGCCCATCGCCTCTCCACCATCCAGCATGCGGACCGCATCCTGGTGATCCGCCATGGCGAGGTCGTCGAGGATGGGCGGCACAAACAACTGTTGGAACAGAAGGGTGAGTACTTCCAGCTCTGTCGTTACCAGTTCAATGAAACGGGCGAGCAAGATCAAGCATCCGAGGTCCACTGAGCCTCTATGCGTCAGCTCTATTCCCTGCTCATTCTATTGTTGCTTCCCGTCCTGTTGCTGCGGCTCTATTGGCGTGGCTTCAAGGCGCCGTTTTATCGGGAGCGCTGGCGCGAACGCCTGGGTGATTTACAGGCCCCGCCCGAGCCGGGTTGTATCTGGCTGCATGCTGTATCGGTTGGCGAAGTACAGGCGGTGGCGCCCCTGATACGGCAACTTCTGGAGACCCCAAGGCATCCGCTGGTGATCACCACCACCACCCCGACCGGCGCACAGCGGGTGCGTGAGCTGTTTGGTGACGAGGTGCGGCATTATTTCGCACCCTTCGACGCACCCTTCATCGTCAGGCGTTTCTTCGCCAAGTTGCGACCCCGTCTGCTTATCCTGGTGGAAACGGAGATCTGGCCCAACCTGATTCATACGGCTGCTCGATTGTGCATTCCAACCCTGCTGGCGAATGCGCGCCTGTCGGTCCGCTCTGCGCGTCGCTACCATCGGTTTGCCGGATTGACCCGCGAGACTCTGCAGAAGATCACCTTAATCGCCCCCCATGGCGAAGCGGATGCGCAACGCTTTCGCGCCCTGGGAGCCCGCAGCTCAGCGGTCGAGGTGACCGGCAGCATCAAGTTCGATATCCGTCTGCCGGGCAGCCTGCGGGAACGCTCCGATGTGTTGCGGCGGGAGTGGGGTACGGAACGACCGGTGTGGCTGGCCGCCAGTACCCATGAAGGGGAGGAGGAGCAGGTGTTGGCGGCCCATACAGCGATCAAAGCGGTGTTGCCGGACTGTCTGCTGGTGTTGGTGCCGCGTCATCCGGAGCGCTTCGACCAAGTAGCGGAACTGATCCAGGCCTGGAATTTCAAAAGTGTGCGTCGCTCCGAGCATCATCCTTGTAACTTGGACACCGATGTGTTCCTGGGTGACAGCATGGGGGAATTGACCCTGTTCATGGGGGCGGCGGACGTCGCCTTTATCGGCGGCAGCCTGGTGCCCCATGGGGGGCACAACATGCTGGAGGCGGCGGCCCAAGGGGTGCCGGTCCTGTTTGGCCCCCATGTGTTCAATTTTGCCGAAATCAGCGAATTGTTCCTGCGTAAGCAGGCGGCGCTGCAGGTGGCGTCGAGCGAAGAGCTGGCGCACTGCCTGATCCGCTGGTTGAGCGACGCCAGCGAACGCAGTCAATTCGGTGAACGGGGCCTCGAGCTGGTCAACCGCAACCGCGGCGCCCTGCAGCGGTTGCTTGGTTTGGTGTGGCGTTTGATCTAGGCTTATCGACTCAGCGGTACAGCTGTGATACTTCAGTGAAGTGCGAGTGACCGGCGTCACCCAGCCATTCGAAGGCCACCGATTCGCTGTTACTGATTTTTATGCCGCCCTGGCGCATACGCTGGATGGCGTTCTCGCGGTGCGCGGTGCTTCGCGAGCAGATCGCATCCTCCACCACGAAGACCTGATAGCCCCACTGCTGCAGCCCCGCAGCGGTCTGGATGATGCAGATATGTGCCTCCAGTCCGGCGATCACGATCTGTTTGCGTTTTTCCGCCTGGCCGAGTTCTTCCTCGAAGCCCGGAGCGGTACAGCAGGAGAAGGTGAGTTTATCCTTGGCCACAGTATCGGTAGACAGGTGCTGCATGATTTCCGGGATAGTCACCCCAAGCCCTTTGCTATAGTGCTCTGAGAGCACGATCGGGATCTCGAGGGTGCGGGCCGTCTGGGTCAGTCGGCAGATGTTCAAGATCATGATGTCTCGGTCGGTCTTGGGCATCGCCTTGATCAGTTTTTCCTGAGCGTTGACGATCAACAACTGGGATTTAGCGGCATGGCTCAGGGGTAAAACCGCAGTGCTGGTGTTCATGATATTGCCTCCCTGGGTTTAGGCTATCTAAGGGAGGCGCTCGACGAGCCCCTCCCGGATTAAAATACGAAGACAGCGGGTTGTGCAGAATTTTCCAATGGGGCCAGCTCGGTCTCCAGGAGAGCCTCTTCCCGGAAGCCCGATTCTGCCATGCGGGTTATCAACAGCGCCTGCATGACCGGTGATGCGCCGACGATGACAAACAGACGGCCCCCGGGTGTGAGCTGCTGGCGAAATATATCTGCCTGCCGGCTGCTGGGTAGCGAGCCGGTCACCGCGATGGCATCGAATGGTCCATCGGCTTCGAGCGGGGCTGCCAGGGCATCGCCGGTGCGCAGTACCACATTTCGAATCCCCAGGCTTTGCAGGCGTGCTCCCGCCGCCTCGCTGAACTCCCGATGCAGGTCGATGCTGACGACCTGGCCGGCCAAGCGGGCGAGGCAGGCCGTCAGATAGCCGCTGCCGGTGCCGACCTCGAGAACCCGGTCAACCGGTTTGAGATCCAGCGCCTGCAGGATCTTGGCCTCCATCCGGGGGTACATCATACGCTGTCCGTGACCGATCGGGATCTCGATGTCGGCGTAGGCCAGGTGCTGGTAGGCCACGGGGACAAACTGATCGCGAGGCTGTTGTTCCAGTAGGCTCAGGACCCTGAGATCGAATATTTCCCAAGGTCTGATTTGCTGTTCGACCATATTGAAACGGGCCAGTGCGCTGCTGTCTGCCATCATTTGAAATCCCCTGCTTATCGTGCTGGATTGGTTCAAAGTCGATCTAGCGTACGGATTTTGCGGCTGCCAGGCAAGATTTTAGATAGGACAGATTCGCCTATTTTTCATAACCGCTCCACTGATATTGGTTCGATTGAGGAATTGCAATAGGCCGACCCTTCCTTATACTGTGAGCTTATCAGAGACAGGGTTGTCTGAGAAAACCTTTGAACTTGAGCTGGGTGAGCCTTCACCGAGGGTCCAGTGGACCCGCGCAGCGAGGCGAACGATCCGCCAGTGCGGCGGGGCCGAGGCTGATATCAAGCGCCAATGTTGCGCCAAGGAAGGCGGTGAAGGTATCTCTTAACGATGTGAAAAACAAACCAGCTGGGGGCGCCTGAAACATTAGGCTGAGAGAGACCCTTCGCACCTGATCCGGTTAATACCGGCGTAGGGAAGCTGACTGCTTGCAGCGCTCACCTTCCCCTCTTTAAGCTAGGAGAATTCCCATGAGCGCCATACCAGAAGATTTCGTCAAAAAGGCCAAGAGTCTTTCGGAAGAGGTGACCCGGCCTTTTCTGAGGTCGAGCAAGATCTATGTGACGGGCTCCCGGGCGGATATCCGGGTGCCGATGCGCGAGATCCGACAGGACCCCACCGCCGCCAGCTTCGGGACGGAGGAGAATCCGCCGATCACCGTATACGACACCTCCGGCCCCTATACCGATCCGCTGCACGAAATCGACCTTATGCAGGGCATGCCGGAGCTGCGTTCGCCATGGATCATCGAGCGTAACGACAGCGAGCAGCTTGCCGGCCCCAGTTCCACGTACGGTCAGACTCGCCAGAACGACCCGATGCTGGCCCGGCTGCGTTTCGAGCATATCCGGGCGCCGCGTCGCGCCAAGCCCGGCAGCAACGTCACCCAGATGCATTATGCGCGTCAAGGCATCATCACCCCGGAGATGGAGTTTGTGGCGATCCGCGAGAACTGCCGCCTCCAGGAACTGTGGGCCGATCCGCGTTACACCAAACTGCTACGCCAGCATGCCGGCGAGCCCATGGGGGCCCGCATCCCCGAGCTGATCACGCCGGAGTTCGTGCGGTCCGAGGTGGCGGCGGGACGCGCCATCATCCCGGCCAACATCAACCACCCGGAGTCCGAGCCGATGATCATCGGACGTAATTTCCGGGTCAAGATCAACACCAACATCGGTAACTCGGCGGTGTCCTCCTCCATTGAAGAAGAGGTGGAGAAGATGGCTTGGTCGGCCCGCTGGGGCGGCGACACCCTGATGGATCTGTCCACCGGCAAGAACATTCACGAGACCCGCGAGTGGATCCTGCGCAATGCCCCCATGCCGATCGGTACCGTGCCCATCTATCAGGCCCTGGAGAAGGTCAACGGCAAGGCCGAGGAACTGACCTGGGAGATCATGCGCGATACCCTGATCGAGCAGGCGGAACAGGGAGTGGATTATTTCACCATCCATGCCGGGGTGCTGCTGCGCTATGTGCCGCTGACCGCCGAGCGGGTCACCGGCATCGTCTCGCGCGGCGGCTCGATCCTGGCTAAGTGGTGTCTGGCCCATCATCAGGAGAACTTCCTCTACACCCACTTCGAGGAGATCTGCGAGATCATGCAGGCCTATGACGTAGCCTTCTCTCTGGGGGACGGCCTGCGCCCGGGCTGTCTGGCGGACGCCAACGATGCGGCCCAGTTCGGTGAGCTGGAGACGCTGGGCGAACTGACGCGGATCGCCTGGCAGCACGATGTGCAGGTGATGATCGAAGGTCCCGGCCACGTGCCGATGCAAATGATCAAGGAGAACGTGGACAAGGAACTGGCGGACTGCTTCGAGGCCCCCTTCTATACCCTGGGGCCGCTGGTCACCGATATCTCCCCCGGCTACGACCACTTCAGCTCCGGTATCGGCGCGGCCCAGATCGGCTGGTACGGCACCGCCATGCTCTGTTATGTGACGCCCAAGGAGCATCTGGGACTGCCTAACAAAGCGGATGTGCGCGAAGGCATCATCGCCTACAAGATCGCCGCCCACGCCGCCGATCTGGCGAAGGGTTTCCCCGGCGCCCAACTGCAGGACAATGCAATGTCCAAGGCGCGCTTCGAATTCCGCTGGGACGACCAGTTCGCCCTCAGCCTGGATCCGGAGCGGGCGCGGGACTTCCATGACGAGACCCTGCCCCACGAAGCCCACAAGGTGGCCCATTTCTGCTCCATGTGCGGCCCCCATTTCTGCTCCATGCGGATCACCCAGGATGTGCGGGAATACGCCAGATCCCACGGCGTGTCCGATAGCGACGCCCTGCAGGAGGGTATGCGGGAGAAGGCGGTCGAGTTCAAACACCAAGGGGCGGAGCTCTACCGGGAGATCTGAAGCCTGCCGCGTACCATGCAACAAAAGATGTTTCCCTGGTTGGCGGCAGGTATCGGTCTGATCCTTGTCCTGGTGCTGCTGCGCACATCGACCGAGCTTCGGACCGAGCCCCTGTTGCCGCCCCTGATGTTGTTGTTCATCAGCGAATTCGGCTTTTTCGTGACCGTGATCGGCGCCTGGTTGGGCGGCCGCGCCTGGCTGACGGAACGCAGTCAATGGTCGCTGCTACTGGTCGGCGGCGCCTGTGGGATCTTGGCGTTGGTCTTCCTCTATCTCGGCATTTCCCTCTGGAGCGGCTTTGTTACAGTTGCATCTGCATGAGGCTGGATCGTTATCTCAGTTGCGTCACCCCCTTGTCCCGCTCTCAGGCCCAAAAAGCCATTCGCGCCAGCCGGGTCAGAGTGGACGGTCTGCTGGTCAAACGGCCCGCAGAGGATTGTGCGGCCGCGGCTCGAGTAGAACTCGATGGTAAGCCGCTGACCCAGCCCGGACACCGCTACTTTATGCTGCACAAACCGAAAGGCTATGTGTGTTCGACCTCGGACCCGAACAACAGCACGGTGCTGGAGCTGTTGGAGGAGCCGGTGCTGCGCGGTCTGCATTTCGCCGGCCGCTTGGATAAGGACGCCACCGGCCTGCTGTTGATCACCGATGACGGGGCCTGGTCGCATCGGCTCGTCGCACCCGGCCGCGACTGCCCCAAGTGCTATCGGGTCAGCCTGGCTGATCCGCTTGCAGAAGAGGCTGCCGAAAAGCTCCACAGCGGCGTTCGGTTGCGTAACGAACCGCAGCCTACTCGGCCGGCCTTGCTGGAGATTCTGCAGCCGACCCTGATCAGGATCACCATCACCGAAGGTCGGTACCATCAGGTGAAAAGAATGCTGGCTGCAGTGGGTAATCGGGTTCTGGAACTGCATCGGGAAAGCATCCATTCACTCACCCTGGATGCGGATCTGCAGCCGGGACAATACCGTGCGCTCAGCAAGGCCGAGATCCTATCCCTCAGTCAGGGATCTGGCTGATCGCCGCGACGATTAGATTCCGCCTTGGCTGCCTGAATGAAATATCCAGCCGGCGGACGATCTCAAACCGTCACGACCAGCCGTACCGCGTCCAGCCGGAGGTCGGCGGCCTGCAGGTGCTGGTGCAGGGCCAGGCCTTGGGCCTGCAGAGCCTCGATCTCCTCTTCACGCACATTGGGATTGTGCCGACGCAGGGCCAACATCCGCTGGATCTCTTCGGTATAGTGCTCCATCATCTGCTTGACTGCCCGGCTCACCAGGTCGGGGGCGGCCTTTTGCGCCTCTGTGTGTGCCAGTTCAGCCAGGCCTTGTATGGCCTTGCGGTACTGGCGGATAACCGGCGCCAGGCTCTGGAGCGCCAGGGGTTGTCCCTGATCGGTGAGCTGTTCACAGCTGATATGCTCGTCCAGGCGCCCCCCTTTGTCGTTGATCAGAACGCGGATCAGGGTCGGCGGCAGGAAGCGGCCCGCCTGCAGATTCCGGGGCGCCACGCAGTCCAGAACATACAGCCCCTCGAACAGCAATTGGCCGGGCACGAGCTTGGGGTGTCGGTATGTGATCGCGGCGCTGTTGCCCGTTTCCTGGTTGACGATCAGCTCCATGGTTTCCCGCACCATGGGGTGCTCCCAGGTGAGAAACTGACGGTCTTCATGGATCAGGGCGGCAGCGCGGCTGTAGGTGACAGTAACGCCTGCGTCGCCTAAGCCGGGCAGGCTGCCGGCAACCACCTCCGCCCCAGGCCGCAGGAAGATACTGTCGAGCCCCAGCGCCTCGCTCTCCACATTGAAGCTGTTGAAGACCCGGTTCAGGTAGTTTTTCAGCTCCGGATTCTGATCCTGCTCATTCAGCCTGGCCACCAGATTGCTGGCTGCGGGCTCTCGGCAGGCCCCCAGCTCCAACAGGTGATCCCGCCCCTTGTGCAGTCTTTCAGCAGCCTCCTCACGCAGTCTGCGGGTGGTCTCCAGCAGCAGGTCCAGCTCGTTTGCGTCAGGCTCCTCCTCGAGTGATTGCAGCAGCACCGGTTCGAGTTGTTCTCGCACGCTGTGAGCGCCGGGCACATGCTGGCGAAAGGCATCCAGACCCTCCTCAAACCAGCGTAGCAGGGTAGTCTGGGAGCCGGGCTCCAGATAGGGAACGTGGATCTGCACGGTTTCACGCTGGCCGATGCGGTCGAGGCGGCCGATCCGCTGCTCCAGCAAGTCCGGGTCGAGGGGCAGGTCGAACAGCACCAGATGATGGGCGAACTGGAAGTTACGGCCTTCACTGCCGATCTCGGAACAGAGCAGAATTCTGGCCCCGTCCTCCAGATCGGCGAACCAGGCGGCGGCCCGGTCCCGCTCCAGGATCGTCATGCCCTCGTGGAACAGGGCGGAGTTGATTCCGGCCTGGGTCCGCAGGGCCTGTTGCAGTTCCCGTGCGGTATCGGCATGGGCGCAGATCAGCAAGACCTTGGTAGTCGGTCTGGCGCGCAGAAATCCGCTTAACCAGTCGACCCTGGGATCATGGCGCCACCAGTCCTGCATAATTTGCTGGCTGTAGAGGAGCTCGGGGCAAAGACGTTGTGCGATCGGGATCGGTGCGTCCGTGTCCTGCAGACAGGTTGCGTAGGTTTCCGGCAGGGGCAGGGGGTAGGTGTGTAATTCGCGACCGGGAAAACCCTGAATGCGGGCGCGAGTATTACGGAACAACACCCGACCGGTGCCATGGCGGTCCAGCAGCAGTTCGATGAGTGCCTGGCGGGCCTCTTCCCGATGTGCGGGATCGGCCTGCAAGTCATTGATCAACACAAGCAATGGCCCGCAGTCCGCCTCTCCCAGGGAATCCAGCAAATGCCGGGTGGCAACCTCCGGCAGGGTATCCTGTTGCAGTAATTGTTGCACCGCCTCAGCCACCGGTTGATAGTTTTTCTCCTCCTCTAGGAACTTGGACAGGTCAAAATAACGATCCGGGTCGAGCAGGCGTAACCGGGCAAAATGGCCGGCCAGTCCCAACTGTTCCGGAGTGGCGGTGAGCAACAGGATCCCGGGAGTGGTGCGCGCCAGGGCCTCCACCAGCCGATACTCCTCGCTGGGTTCCTGTTGGGACCAGATAAGGTGGTGGGCCTCGTCGACGATCAGCAGATCCCATTCTCCCGCCAGCGCCTGCGATGAGCGACCCGGATTGTGCTTGAACAGACTCAGGCTGCTCAGCACCAGTTGTTCGGCATGGAATGGATTCTCACCCTGTCCGGACTCCTGAATGGCCAGGCAACGCGCTTCGTCCAGGATGCTGAAGCGCAGATTGAAGCGGCGCAGCAATTCGACCAGCCATTGGTGGACCAGCGGGTCGGGCACCAGAATCAGCACCCGGCTGGCGCGTCCCGTGATGAGTTGATGATGCAGGATCAGACAGGCCTCAATGGTCTTGCCCAAGCCGACCTCGTCGGCCAGCAGTACCCGGGGCGATGGGCGGTTCGCCACTTCGTGGGCGATGTAGAGTTGGTGAGGGATCAGGTCGATGCGGCTGCCGGCCAGCCCGAGGAGGGGGGATTGTTCCAGACGCGCCAGTCGTTCGAGGGTCTGATGGCGCAGGTCGAACCAGTGCGTCGGGTCGATCTGGCCCGCCAACAGGCGGTCCTGGGGTTTGCTGAAACGGATGGTGTTACTCAGCTCCCCTTCATGCAGGCCCACTTCAGTCCCATCATCCCGGCGTCCCCGGTAGCTCAGCAGGCCCCCCTGTTCTTCGACGCGATCGATCTGCAGACGCCAGCCTTGGTGGCTTTCCACTTCGTCGCCCACGCCGAACCGAACCCGGGTCAGCGGCGCATTCTGCATTGCGTAAACCCGGGTTTCTCCGGCCGCCATGTACAACAGGGTGACGGTGCGCCCTTCGGTCTTGAGCACCGTACCAAGCCCCAATTCGGACTCGGTGTCGCTGATCCAGCGCTGGCCGGGGATGAAGCTGGACATAGGGATATTCCTACGCAAAGCATGAGATGATAAAGACTTTACCGGGTTCAATCCAGATCAGGGGCCGGCGCGGGAAGGCGGCATACCGGCTGTCAGCGGACTTGAGATTCTGCGCAATGCCTGAATAATAGGTCCAATTCGAATGAGGGCGATGGCATGGAAAAGTTTTTTGAGAGTGTCCTTTGGAACAGCCGGCTGGTAGTGCTGTCAGCCGTGGTAGTGAGTCTACTGGCGTCGATTTCGATGTTCTACATGGCCTCCGTGGATGCCATCTACATGGTCAGTCATATGGGTCATTACGCATCGCCCGAACTGACGGCCGTGGAACGGGTCAACCTGCGCTCCGCTACCGTGACCCATGTGGTGGAGATCGTGGACGGTTATCTTTTGGCGACGGTGCTGTTGATCTTTGCCTTGGGTCTCTATGAACTGTTTATCAGTAAGATCGAACAGGCCGAAAAGTCGGAAAGCGCCTCCAGTGTGCTGATGATTACCAGCCTGGACGACCTGAAGAGCCGTCTGGCGAAGGTGGTAATGATGATCCTGGTGGTGCGCTACTTCGAGTTCGCCCTGGGCATGAAGTTTTCCTCACCGATGGATCTGCTGCAGTTTGCCGGTGGTATCGCCCTGCTTGGTCTGGCCCTGTATTTCTCCCACATGGCCGATAAGGGGGGCAAGCACTGAAGCAAAATGAAACTTCCTGACCGATAGGCCCTCCAATGTGAAGTTTTATGAAGTTACTGGTGTGATGATTGTATTGCGCGTGTAAATTTTAATACGCGGTAATATAATCGCTGGTCCGGATGAATGAGAGTGGTACCTGCTCTTCACATTCACGAGTTTCTTTCAACCGAATAGACAAATTGAGGTCTACCCTATGAAAATGAAAGGTTTGGTGTTGGTTGCCGGTGCGGTCATGTCCCTGGGGATGATGGGTTCTGCAGCTGCCCTCGATGGTGCTGCCCTGTACAAAGAAAAGACCTGCTTCTCTTGCCACGGCCAGGATACCAAGACCCCGATCATGCCTACTTATCCCAAGCTGGCCGGTCAGAACGCGGACTATGCCTACAACCAGATGATGGATATAAAGAGTGGCGCTCGCAGCAATGGCCAGGCTGCCGCGATGAAGGGGATCATGGCCATGGTTTCAGCCGAAGAGGCCAAGGCGATTGCTGAGTGGATCAGCACCCAATAAGTCGCTGTTGATTAAGCCCCTTTACGCGATTTGTTCCGTGGGCTGAAGATCCCTGCCGGGGTCGGTGGTGAAGCCATCGGCCCTTTTTTGTATCCGATCTTGGGCTGTTCGTCTGGATGATTTCAGCGAGATTCATCCGTTCCTCAGTGGCAGCAGCAGGGGGTTGGGTATACACCCCAGGCGAACCAGGGCCCTGAAAATGGAGTATTTTTTAAGATGAAGTGGAGACAGTTATGCTGAAAAGGTACGTAGCGACACTGCTGAGCGCCGTTCTCCTCGGTGGTGTCGGTCAGGTGCAGGCTCAATCGGTAGCCGAGCAGGTGGAAGTGAAAGATCCCTACGTGCGGGCGGTCCCGCCGGGGCAGCCCAATTCCGCCTCGTTCATGGCGCTGCACAACGGCGATAGCCAGGCCCATGCGCTGGTGGCCGCCGAAAGTCCGGCTGCCAAGGTCGTGGAACTGCATACCCACACCCAGGTGGACGGGATGATGCAGATGCGCCCGGTGGAAAGGATCGAGCTGCCGGCCGGCGCCACGACCGGCTTGAAACCCGGTGGACTGCATGTAATGTTGATCGGTCTGCAGCAGAAACTGGAGCCGGACCAGATGGTTCCCCTGACTTTGGTGTTCGAGGATGGTTCCAAGCTGGAGCTGAGCGCTCCGGTGCGTAAATTGCAGATGCACATGCGGCAGATGCAACAACAGGACCCAATGGACCACGGCAAACACCATGGAGAAGGTGAACATACCCCGCCAGTGCCGGCCGAGCCTATGGAGCACCAGTAACCCCTGATATCAGCGGCCTGATTGAACGGGCCGCTGATGAACATCATCGAATTTCATCTCCTTGCCGAATCCTGCCGATGCTGCCAGCTCCCTTCAGAACTCCTGAAACGTTACGCCAGGCCTTCGTATCCGGCTTGAGCCTGTTGCTGAAGCAGCCGGGATTGGGGGCCTACATCCTGGTTCACGCGAATGCCAGTTTCGATACTGAGATCTTCGAGCAATTGAAGGCGCCATTGCGGCGGCGTTTCAAGCAGTTGGCCGAGACCTGCCGGGAATCCCTGCGCCATGGTCGGAATCCGGAGGGCGCCAGCGATGACCAGACGGTTTTTTTGAAACTGATGGCGATAGGCTTCGACGGGGTGAAACACACTGAGTTTCGCCGTGAGGAGGCCTGGGAGTTACAGTTCAATCATATTCGAGCCTTCCGGCCGCCCCGTATGGCAGAGGTGGCGGTAAACGGGATTCATCAGCCCTTCGATGCGGAGGGATTTCACTTCAACAAGCCTTTCTTACGCAATGAGGTTTTCTGGTCGGGGGAACTGAATGGTCTGGACGTGGAGCTGTTGTACAACAAGTTCCCGTTCACCCCAATGCATGGTTTGCTGGTGCCTGAACGTCGGTCCCGGGAGCCGCAATTTCTCTCTCACCCCTATCATCTCTATGTCTGGACATTAACCCAGGCCATGGCGGAGCATCTGCCCGGGGTGGGCTTCGCCTACAACAGTTACGGGGCCTATGCCTCCGTGAATCATCTTCATTTTCAGCTGTTTATCCGTAGAGAACCGCTGCCGCTGACGTTGGACTGTTGGCGGCACAACGGTGGCAGTCTGGACTATCCGACCAGCTGTGAGGTCTATGCGAACGCCAGCGAAGCCTGGGAGCGCCTGGAGGCATTGCATAACGGTGAGATCAGTTACAACCTGCTCTATCTGCCAGGGCGCCTGTACTGTCTGCCCCGCAAGACCCAGGGCAGCTACTCCCACTCGCCCTGGACCTCTGGTTTCGCCTGGTATGAAGCCGCTGGCGCTATCACCACCTTCAACCGAACCGATTTTGCAACTTTGGATGGGGCAGCGCTCAGGGCGGAGATCGGCAAGTTGAGAATCTGAAATCAATCAAATAGGAGTTAGACTGCTCGGCTGGGGCGCAATATATCCGACCGTTGCGCTGATAGTCAATCCAGCCATTCGAGCAGATAGTAGAGTCTGAAGCCTTCGGAGGAGCGGGACGGTCCCATCACCTTGGCAGGATGCAGGTCGTTCCCCTGTTTGGCCGCAGCAATGGCTTCTTCCGCATTTGGGAGCACCGTGACGCAGTTTTCCGGAAACCGCTTACGCCGCCGGCTGGGGGTATAGATGGTTGCGTAGCAGCGCTTGACAATCGAGTTGTCCAGAGGTGGGGGATAAGGCATGGGCGGCTCGTTGGTGTCGTGATCGATTGCGTTGCAGTATGTTGTATTATACAGCCTAATCACTCCTATCCGTATTTTGACCTTTATTAGGATATTCTGCTATAGTTTCGTAGCTTATTTCAGGGTTTATGGCCTCGCTGATAGTGCTTGGAGACCAAGCCTGATCCGGTAACTTTTTCATAGATAACAGAGCGGGTTCATCATGAATAATTGGTTAGTAACGGCTTCAATTGCGCTTGCACTTTCTGTCACTGGAGTTCATGCGGCCGGCAATGTGGACGCGGGTAAAACCAAGTCTGCATCTTGCGCTGCTTGCCATGGCCCTGACGGCAATAGCCCGGTCAACCCGATTTGGCCGAAACTGGCAGGGCAGAATGCAGGATATCTCGAGAAGCAATTGTATGACTTCAAGTCAGGAGCCAGGGTAAATCCGACCATGACCGGCATGGTGGCACCCCTGAACGAGCAGGACATGGCGGACCTGGCAGCCTACTATGCCACTCAGGCAAAAAAAGGTGGTACCGCGGCCCCGGATCAGGTGGCAGTGGGGGAAAAGGTTTACCGTGCCGGTAATGCCAACACGGGGGTGGCTGCTTGCATGGCTTGCCATGGTCCAGCCGGTTCCGGTAACCCGCCGGCGAAGTTCCCTGCCCTGGCTGGGCAACATGCCGCTTATGTGGAACAGGCCTTGAAAGACTTTCGCTCCGGCGCCCGCGCGAATGATGCCAACAAGATGATGCAGGGCGTGGCTGAGAGGTTGACCAATGCTGAAATTGTGGCGGTCGCCCAGTATGTCCAGGGACTGAGTAATTAAGACCGTCTATCGATGACATGGCATCAGAGGCGGCCACCGGGTCGCCTCTGTTCATTTTGAGGTTTTTCAATAAAATATGCGGAATTGTCCTCAAGCTTGAGGGATGAATTGCCGTAACATAGGCGGAGTTTTAGCAGCAATCAAATGGCGGTAGTCATGCACAGAGAGATTGAGCGTGTTGGATTGGCCGATGCCAATACACATCGGTTACGTCTTCTCAGTTACAACATACAGGCAGGGGCGGACACGCGCCGTTATCATGAGTATGTCACCCATGGTTGGAGATCCCTGTTGCCGCATCGGGATCAAAGGCAGAACCTGGATCATATCGCCCATCTGTTGAAGGATTTCGATCTGGTCGGACTGCAGGAAGTGGACTCCGGCAGCCTGCGTAGCGGTTTTATCGATCAGACTGAATATCTGGCCCAACAAGCCGGTTTTCCCTACTGGTTCAAACAGGTCAATCGTCATCTCGGTAAGCTGGCCCAGCACAGCAATGGGGTGCTCAGCCGCATGCATCCAAGCACGATTGTCGAGCATAGATTGCCTGGTCTTCCGGGCAGAGGCGCGATTCTGATCGAGTTTGAAACCAGTGACAAACCTTTGGGCATCTGTATCATGCATCTGGCGCTGGGTCGTCGCGCCAGGCTGCGTCAGCTCTCCTTCGTCAGTGAGTTGGTGTCCCACTATTCACACCTGGTTATAATGGGGGATTTCAACTGTGAATGCGGCTCTCAGGAGTTCCGTTTCCTGTTGGACAAGACCGATCTGCAGTCACCCCCCTGTGACATGATGACATTTCCCAGTTGGCGGCCGAACCGAAAACTGGATCACATCCTGGCCTCACCCAGCCTGCGGTTGGCCAAAGCGGAAGTCTTGAACTATGCCCATTCTGATCATCTGCCGATCAGTGTTGAGCTGGAGTTGCCGGAGAACGTGACGCTGGCGTCTGCGGCCTGAGCAGATTTGCTGAGTCGGCCTGCTTCAGTTCGCGGGATAGTGTTTTTAATCATTTCTGACTTCATACGGTAATGGTTGAGCAGAAAGACTGGAAGAAGGACTATTATGAGTTGTTGCAGCAGCTTGAGGCACAGGCCGCCGCAGATGCCGATCTTGCACAACTTCTGGTTCGTACCATCAATCGTCTGACCTTGGCTGCCAGCGGTCTCGATGCAAAGCTGGATCCTCACCTGAAAAGTATTCGAAACGCGGTACGCAATGGCGTCAGTCCCACCCTGAAACAGCAGCTGGAGAGCCTTTCCGATAGCTTGATTCATCTGACAGATGAAGAGGTTGCCAATACCGTCAAAGCAGAGGCGGAAGGCCTCTGTGCTCGTTTGCTCGATCGTTTGCAAATCCAGAAGCGGCATATGCCAGAGGGATTGCGAATATTATGCGAGCTGCTGTCGCAACCCGAACAAGTCGCAAGCGAGGATCTGAATCGTTTCATCACGCTGCTCAGTCCTGAAGGCGGATCGCCTGCAAGCAAACGGGCCGGCTTGTTCGAGCGGTTGCTCGGGAGCAGGACCCAATCAGCTGAGTCAGCCACACCCCCCCCCAACCAGATTCTGCTGAATCTTTTGGAGCAAGCCACCTGGCCAGGTCATTGGGGAACGGAGATCGGTCAATTGAAGGGCCGTCTCACCCGTCAAAGCGCGGTAGAAGAGTGGGTCTCGGTATTGCGGGATCTGCTCGAAATGTCAGCCCGTTCCTTTGGCGATGCCAAGAAGGAAATCAGGGAGGCGGAAGATTTTCTAGAGGAGCTGACGCAGCGCCTACAGGATTTGGATGAACATTTACGCAAAGCCTATACGGGGCGCAGCCAATTGTTCGACCACAGCCGCAGGTTGAATGCGGAGGTCTCAGCCCAGGTGGGAGGCCTGGAGTCGAGTCTTGAGTCGGCCACCGATCTGCAACAGCTCAAGCGGGCTGTCAGTGTGCGATTGCAGGCCATTCAACAAAGCATGGATGTCTTTCTGGAGGAAGAACAACAATGGTACACGCAAGCCGAGAGCAGTGAACAGGAACTGCGGGAGCGCTTGGGCAAGCTCGAAAAAGAGTCGAACGAGCTTCGTCAGCGGATGCTTGAGGCCCATCATTTGGCGCTGCTCGATGCCGTGACCGATTTGCCGAACCGAATGGCCTATGAGGAACGGGTAGACCAGGAATACGCCCGTTGGAAGCGCTTTGCCGAACCATTGACGATGTTGGTCTGGGATGTGGACAATTTCAAATCCATCAATGATAAATATGGGCATCAGGCGGGGGACAAGGCGTTGCGGGTGATTGCCCAAAGCCTCAAGCAGCGTTTGCGCGAAACAGATTTTATCGCCCGCTATGGAGGAGAAGAGTTCGTCACCCTGCTCAGTGGCGCCGATGTGGAACAGGCCTTCAAGGTGGCCGAGCAGATGCGTATGGGGGTCATGGAATGCGCGTTCCATTCCGCCGGCAAAGCGGTGAACATCACCATTTCCTGCGGGCTCGCCCAATTTGCCGAGGGCGATAGTATCGAGACGGTCTTCGCCAGGGCGGATCAGGCGGTGTACCAGGCGAAACGCAATGGCAAGAACCGTTGCGAGATCGCCCGAAGTATCATGTCAGAACTTTGAGGCGAATCCCTTCTCCCGGTGAACGGACAGTCCGCTCAGTCCTGGATATAGAAATAGCTCCAGGCCGCACTGTCCTGGTCACCGGCTTCCAGCGTCTTGAGCAGTTCGGGGGAAGGTATGGCCTCATTGGGGAAGATATTTTCGACAAACAGGAACAGGCGTCCACTGCCGGCCGATTGGCGCCAGTTGTAGCTGGCCGGATTCTGCTGATGTCCGCAGTAAGGGCAGATAGCCTGGAAGGTTTCCGGTTGCATCAGCCATTGTGAGATCAGTGGCTGCCAATCGGGGATGCGTTTTCTACACTGCTTGCAACTCGGTGAAGTGGTATTGCGTCCTTGCAGAAATATCGGCTTGGGATAGGGCCCGTCAACCACCAAATGGCAGAAGGGCTGTCCGTCTTCGGTGGGTTTCAACCGAATGAAGGGGGAACAGCCCACAAAAGAGACCAACTGCATAAAACGATCACCCAGCAGGTAGTGATGACCGTTCAGTTTCTGCATCGGCCCGGCACAGAAGTGGATGCTGCGCAGCCGTGCAATCAGCGACTTGATATCTTGGATTAGGTAGAAAGGGTCAGCAGGGCTGAGTACGAGTCGTCCAGTGTGGATTGTCATGGTTGTCGCGGGGTGGCGGATTGATAGAGCGGCACGGCGGTGATGCTGTTTTTCGGGGAGCCTTCCACCAGTTTGTCGCTGTAGGTCAGGTAGATCAGGGTATTGCGGTCAGCATCGTAGAAGCGTACTACCTGCATGCTCTTGAATAGTATTGAGGTGCGTTGTTTGAAAACCTCTTCGCCATCTCTTTGTTTATTCTTGATGTCTTCCGGCAGCATTACCGGCCCGACCTGACGACAGGCGATGGAGGCATCCGAGGTGTCTTCCGCGATCCCTACCGCGCCACTCACCCCACCGGTCTTGGCGCGGCTGAGGTAACAGGTGACTCCAGGGACTCCCGGATCGTCGAAGGCCTCGATGACTATCTTGTCGTTGGGGCCCAGTACGCGAAACTTGGTGCTGACGCTGCCCAATTGTTCGGCCTGGCTCAGATCGAACAGGAAACTGCACAACAGTAGGGTGAGAACTCGTTTAAGCATGGGGCTCCGTGTCTAGTATCCGATTCAGAACCAATCAGCAGATGGGTTTGGGACTTTTTATTTTACTCTTCTATGGATAGAGTTTCAGTCCACCGGCTGTCTTTTTTAAGCAGAAGAAGCTGATCAAGAACTCGCTCTGATGTAACAAATCCCAGGACAACTGCAGATCAAACACGCATTCACCATCACATGGCTGATGGGCTGCAGACAGCCATGCGTCGAGTTCTGATGGATCGGCTGAAACTGAGGTCTGTCTGCAGTTGCCGGATGCCGCTGCTGGGGGTATCCAATGATGTGCCGGTTTGAACTCGACCGGCACATCGCTAGGATCGGATGATTAGAGGCAGCTTCTACCTACCGGAGCGGGCAATCCGGCATAGCGACAGGCTGATTTTGCCCCATTCGGGAATAGTTTATTGATATAGGTGCGGGTCCAGCGACAGTTTTGCTGGTCTTTGCAGAGATTGCGGGAAAGGATCGGCAACTCCGGCGCGATCTCGAATTCCTGATAAAAGCGATGCAGGAAATCGATCAGCACCCAGTGATCCTCTTCCAGGGTAACCCCGTCTCTGGCGGCGAGGGCCTCGGATACGGCTGGGCTCCAGTCCTCCAGGTCGAGCAGGTATCCCTCGTTGTCGGTATGAATAATACGGCCTTCGACCTCAAGCGTGGGGACTTGGGGGGTCTTGACGACCTCACTTCTCTCCTGTTGTTCGAGTCTCATATGGTATCTCCTGGTGGGTATTTAACTGTTGGCCTAAGTTTTGCCTAGGTTATTTATAACCGCTGTGCGGATTTTTCTTCTTTCTAAAAAAATAGCAGGGAAAAGGAAGGTTTGCCTGGTTTTGCCGGCTGAGACTCGTGATGTCGGCCTCAAGGCAGCGTTATTTGCACTGGCTTGAGGCTTTCAGATGCGTCGCGATTAGGGCGCGGGTTTTTCCTGTTCTTTCTGCAGCACCTGCGCTGCTGAAAACTCTTGAGGGACCACTTCACTATCGCCATCGAGGTCATAATCGGAAAAAGTCCTGCCGTTACCCAGGCCGCGCATCATGTAACCCTTTTTTTCCCGCTCATTGACTCGTCTTTCCTGGGCCTCGGTGTATTCATGCTCCATGATCACACCGTCGTTATTCAGGTCGAACTCAGAAAAAAGTGGGATATGCCCCATGCCGATGCCCGGTGCTTTACCGGTATCCAGCATGTCGGCCCGTTTCAGCATCTGGGCCTTTTGTCCGGCGAACAACTCATCCTCATTGATCCCGCCGTCACCATTGCGGTCATAGTCGGCGAAGGTCGGTGGGGGTGGCGCGTTGTTTTTGGGTATTTTCTGCAGGGTGCGCTGTTGCCGACGTTCTTCCTGTGCTGCGGTGAACTCCTGTTTGTCGATCACTCCGCTGCCGTCAGCGTCATATGTGGCGAAAGGAATCGGACCGCGGGCCGGTATCTCCTCCTCTGATCCGGCTGATGCCAGGGTGAACGCACCTGACAAAAGCGCCAATACGATTGTCTGGGACACTGTTGCTTTCATGTTGTAGCTCCTCCTTTGAATGGTGGTATGAACCTCGTGTAAAAGGCCAATAACCGGACTGTGCAGGAGTGGTCCTTGGCTGTTCGGTTTTATCAAATGATTAATATAAGGAATCGACCTGAAATCAAGCTGAAAAATCGGCGCGGGGGGATGCGGAAACCGACTGCAAGGGTAGGATTACATTGACCTTCATGCCCCCGAGTTTCGTTGCACGTCCAAACTCTATTCTGCCGCCATAGAGTTTGACGATGTCCTTGGCTATTGCCAGACCCAGACCGTGTCCTTCCACGGTTTCATCCAGACGCGTACCCCGCATCGTCAGCCCCTCGAGTTCCTGGTCCGAGAGTCCTTTCCCGTCATCTTCCACAAAAATAGTGATGTTGTCACTTCCCGAAAGGCGGCAGACTACCTTCTGGTTGGCCCATTTGCAGGCATTGTCCAGTAGATTTCCCAAGAGTTCGAGCATATCTTCCCGGTCGCCAAAGGTCGGTACTTCGAGACCAACGCGGGATCGGATCGTTAATTGGCGCGCCTGATAGACCTGTTTGAGTACCTCCAGCAGATCCGGCAGTTCGCGGTGGGGATCGAAATGCTGACTTTGTATGCCTCTGCCCGCCAGGCGTGCTCGCTTGAGTTCCCGTTCCATCAGCAGTCGTACCCGCTCCACCTGCTTTCTGGCCTGATTTTTTTGCTGCAGGTCATGGTCAGCTGTTGCATGGTCAAAATAATGCACTAACAGATTTAATGGCCCTTTGAGGGCATGGGCCAGATTGCCGAGGGCGTTTCTGGAGCGTTCAAGACGCTGGGACAGTAGGCCGAGCAGGTGATTCAATTCCTGCACCAGCGGCAGGATTTCAGTCGGGACATCCTCTGAAAGTTTGTCTGTCCTGCCCTGTTCCAGGCGGCGAATATCTTCCCGGACGGTTTCCAGGCGCAAAAATGAGCGGCGTATGAGAATGGTCTGTATGAGTATCAGGAGCATCAGACCAGCCAATGCAAGGAGGGCGAAATAGCGCATGAACTCATCCCGTTCATGCTTTATTGAGGAGAGGTCTTCCGCCACTGCAACCGTGATGTGCTGTCCCAGTTTTTGATAACCTTTGCTCCACACCAGGAGCTGCTGTCCGGCAGGCCCTGTGATGTGAAATCTGCGAACCTCGCCCAGGGCAAGCATGGGTATCTGTAGAGACTGGTCCCACAAAGAGCGGGAGGTGATGATCTTGTCTTGCCCCAGACGAATGACATAATAGTGACCCGACAAGGGCTGATTGTAGATCTGGGTTATCCGCTGCCAGCGAATGCGCAGCTCACCCGATTCCATCACCAGGGCCACCAACAGGCTGTCTGCGTCGTGTTCCAGGCGCGAAGTGACGAAGTCATCGGTAAGCCCCCGAATCGATCGGTTCCCCACTGCCCACAGCACACCCATGAGCAATATAAGACTCAAGGTGAGCCCGGCTTGCAGGCGGCGTTCCAGGGAATTCATTCGTCATCACCGACGAAAACATAGCCCTGCCCCCGTTTGGTCTGGATGCGATTCTTGCCGAGCTTGTCCCGCAGACGCCGGACATAGACTTCGATCAGGTTGCTGTCTTTGTCGAAGTCCTGCTCATAGACATGTTCCGTGAGCCGGGTCTTTGACAGGATTCGGCCGGGGTGCAGCATGAAATAGCGCAACAGACGGAATTCCGTACCCGTCAGATCAAGGGTTCCGCCGTCCGGAAGATTGACCTGTTGGCGTTCCTCATCCAGCATCAGCCCCTGGCACTGCAGGGGCTGTCCGGCAATGTCATGGCTGCGGCGCACTAGCGCCAGGATACGCACGAGCAGTTCTTCCACATGAAAGGGTTTGCCCAGGTAATCATCCGCGCCCGCCTTGAAACCATCCACCCGTTCATGCCAGGCGTCCCGTGCGGTCAGGATGATGACCGGCGCCCGATTGCCTTTCCGACGCCAGTTTTTCAGCACCTCGAGTCCCGGTCGCTGGGGCAAGCCCAAGTCGAGAACGATGATATCGTAGGGTTCTTGCTCTCCCATGAATTCCCCGTCCACACCATTATCGGCTAGATCGACCGCAAAGCCTTGCTGTTCCAGGGTCTTCCTCAATGAAACGGTCAGCAGTTTATCGTCCTCCACCAGTAACAGACGCACGAATCAATCCTCCTGCCCGGATTTCAGAAGATCTCCCGTCAGCGCATCGATCTTCATCTCCCAGACCCTGCCGGTTTTGTCGAGTAGTTCGATTTCGTAGATATAGCGGCCCTCTTTCTCATCCAGTTCCACTTCCAGAATGCGTCCGTTCCGCTGCTGCTGCACTGACTCCAGCACGGTCTCCAGGGGCAGGATCGCGCCAGATTCCATCAGGCGACGGGCTTCGTAGTGATCGCTGTCAGCCAGTGTCAGGTGGCTCATCGCCAGACCGATGAGCAGGATGAACGCTCTGTTGTGCATAATCGGTTTAGACATCAATCATCCCACTGGCGATAACCCGGAATGCGGATTTCATGTTCACGAAAAGATCCCTGCGCCGCCCGGGTATGGCAGGCGTCACAATTACTGAAAGAGCGAACTTGGTCGTTCCCCTGCACCATCTGGTTTGGAATCTCATCATGTTCATGTAAAAAAAACCGGGTCTCGGTGATCCGCAGGGGTGCGGCGGCGCCATCCAGCGATGCCGAAATCCGCTTGGGCAGGCCCTGTTTGACCCTGCCGGCCGAAAGGCCCAGCAGATAGTCGCGGAGTGCCAGCCTGTTTTCATCCGACAGTTCTGCGTTTTCGCCGAAGTGGTCGTCCAGATTCGACATGATTCTGTCCCAGGATGAGGCGGGCAGTAGACCAGGCTGATAGGCGAAGTGACAGCTGCCGCACTCATCCTGGTAAAGCTGGGAAACCACCGGTGAGATGACCGGTTTCGAGCCTCCGAACCAGCGCTGCATATAGCCACGTTCACCGTCCTTGTGTTCGGATTCATGTTCATAGGCCTCGTCCCGATCGGCCAACACCACACCGGTCAGGCCAAGGAAAAGCCCGGTCAGGGCCACTAGAATAATTTGCGTCTGTCGTTTCATGGTTGCCTCGTTTCTGTCTTTTGAATACTGACTACTGACTACTGACTACTGACTACTGACTACTGATTACTGATTACTGATTACTGATTACTGATTACTGATTACTGATTACTGATTGCGGAGAAAGGTCAGCAGATCGCCCTTCTCCTGGGATGTGCACTCGCGCCCCAGGGTCCACTTGCAATTGCGCTTGAACCATTTCTCGATCTTGGCCTTATCGGTCAAGCGTTGCGGATTGACCGAAGGCGCCATTGGTTCGATGACTTTGCCGGTTTTAGCGTGTTTGCCCGTATTCATGAGGTCCTGGGTATGACAGAGGGCGCAACTGCGCGGCTGATCTGTTTTTGAGTCGGTGAATTCTCTAGCCCAGAAAGACTCACCGCGGGTGGCGCTGAATTGTCCCGCGCCCTGCTTGAGATAGCCGCTTTGCAGTTCGGTAACCGCATCGGCCTGGGATAGGAGTGGCATGCATACCAGCAGGCCGAATAATATTTTGCGTGGATCACTTTGCATGATTGATCTGCTCCTCATTATGTGCGTTTAACGCCGGTGAGCATGGCGCGGACCAGGTTTTCCCCATGCGCAAGACTGCTCACCAGGACACCGGCGAGATGGATGCCCACCAGCAACAGGGTGAAGTTGGCGAAGAATTCATGGATCTCTTCGAAGGCATTGTCGTTCCAGACGCCAAAGCTGTGCAGCCAGTCTGCCAGGGGGCCGAAGCCCTCGATTCCATAGGTGACGAGGCCGCTGACCGAGGTGATCAGGAGACTGATCAGCAGGGCGAGGATCATCAGGCCACCCGCTGGATTATGTCCGACATAACGTTTTGAGTGGCGGGAAAACATGCCTTTGAGGTAATTCAGTACCTCTCTCGGGGGTTTTACGAAATCAGCGAAGCGGGCATGGCGGGTGCCGACAAAGCCCCAAACCAGTCGAATAGCCAATAACGCGATAATGGTGTAACCGGCATAGACATGCAGATCCAGCCATTCATCCTCGGTTAGGAAGGCGATGGCGAAAGCGGCCACCAGGGTCCAGTGAAAAACCCGGATGATTGGATCCCATACTTTGATTAGCTGTTGCGCTGACATGGATCATTTCCTTAATGTTTACCGTTTGAGTAAAGATTAGTGGGATAAGCTGAATTCAAACTGAAACCAGGCGCTGCAATCACTACATTTTTTGGGAACGGGGTTATGGGCAGGGTCCCCCGGCGAGAGCAGAACGAACCGCACCTGATCCCAGCGCGTCCCCTTGCGGCTCTTCGGCAGGCGTCTAGCCCAGAATCGATTCAGTTCCAGGCGCTCCCACAACTTCAATGCCGACCAAAAGGGGGTTCACTGCCACGGGCGGCAGAGGCGTAACTGCTATTGGCATAGCCGCATGATAGACTCATCCACCCGCGTTTCATCAAGCCGATCTTCGGGAAACAGTTATCGGCAGTTGGGCGTGCCATTCAGCCCGTAGCCTGACTCACCATTGTGTGAATCATCAAATTGAAACAAATTACCATCGTATCAGTACATTGCTCTCAGAATGGAGCGGTCAACTGCCGTTTCTATGGTTATAGCGTACGCGACTGCTCGGTACGCTCGTCAACATCTAGACCGACTTGCGCCGCCCCGATCCTGCGAAGAGTTGATCTCGCCCAGATGCGACTGTCGAGAAACCCGGCCGGCGGGAGCCGATTCTCGAAGATGCTCCAGTATCGGCGGGCCTTGCCAGCTTTCCGTCGAGTAGTTGTGCGTAGCAGCATGACCGCCCTATATCCGTTCCTGATGAAAATAAGCAAGGTCTTAATTTCAGAGTTTTTTGGGTTTATCCACGGGCAGGCCACTGATTTTCAGAGGAATAAAGTATTTTTTGCCATCGGAGAAATTGAGGGCGTATCCGCTAAATCGGGCTAGTTACATGCACAGTTCAGAGTTCTCAAAGGATCAGAAAATCCCTCGTAGGAGGGTTGAATGTGAACTCGGGCCTAGCAACTCGCTATAATCAAGCGCTGCACATTCCTCAAATCGGGTAAAGAGGGGATGTTTTGGTGGTTATATTTGAAGTCTAAAAATCACGAGGAAAAACAGTTCATAGTGATGAAATTCAAATGTTTTGGCATGAAATGGAATGGCTTCAATGACTGTGATCTAAGGTGGTTTCTCTATGAACCCGTGATGCCGGTACCGAAGCATACTAGAGAAATCAATATAAGCAGAGTGACAGGCAATCTGTTTCTTATTGGGTTACTCGTTCACATAACAGAGCCTTCTCCCTATGAGAAGGACATGATTTCGAGCGTTTCGTACTCAAAGTAGTATCAAATTACTTCTGTTGTTCCGGGAGAGAAGTCTCAATCCCCTCACTAACCCACAAAGATACCACCAATCCACACATGATTGCTGCCAATAGCCACAACATAATTTGTCCTCTACAAACGATGAAGTTTTTTTATTTAAGCAAGATAATGATCATCTTTATGTGCAGAAGTTTACAAAAATTAATAAATCTGTCTAGCGATTGAAACACTCTGAAACAATATGTTGTAACCGAAATAGCACAAAATGGGGTCTCCACTTAGCTGTACCCAAAAATGTATTGTAATTTGTTATTTCCCCACGATTTTCCTATACGGTTCCGGAGCTGTGACCACAACTTGTTGAAGTAGGCGGTAGAAAAGCAGACCACGTCTGCGCGAGTTGCGTCGATTAAAGCGGAACGTATATTCATCCAGATAGGCCTGCAAATGTGCACCATGGATGGAACCCTGATGGGTTCCCAGAAGCCAGCGCTTGAGCAAGCTGGCAACAAGATGGACTGCCGGCATCGATATGTGCGCCGGGTCGTCGCTGCTCGACAGATTGAGTCTATGATGCTGATATCCTTTCGAGGGTAGAGAGTCGTAGGCATTGTATGCGTCTGTTCGGATAAGCGAGCCTGCTTCAACAACGTCGCAAATAAAGGGAATGATGCTGGCTGCAGTAACATCAGGTACGTGACGCATTCGGACTCGGCCAAATCCTTTCGGTTCATGAAGCTCGATGGCAATAACCACGATAAATTTCTTTTCCGCTCCACGGCCTCGTTTACCTCCTTTGCTGGGACCTCCGACATATGTTTCATCAACCTCGACTTCTCCAACCAGCTTCGTGCGATTTGGTCGAACCATTGCCTTTCGGAATTTGTGCAGCATTGTCCAGGCTGTCTGCTGACTGCCCAATCCCAGTACGCGTTGAAGACCCAGTGCGCTGACCCCCAGTTTCTGGTTGGTGATGTACCAGGCAGCGGCAAACCACAATTGGAGGGGAGTTCTTGTTTTATCCAGTATCGTTCCCGCAGTAACCGATGTTCTACGATTACACTTCTGGCATTTCCATAAGTGATCAGAAGTCCGCCACGCTTTGTTGTGCCCACATGTTGGGCAGACGAAGCCGTCTGGCCAACGCAGCCGTTCTAGATATCTTGTACAGGCAGATTCATCAGGAAACCATTCCTGGAACTCTTGCCAACTTCCTGGGTAGTCTTTGCCTGCACGCAAATCGATCTCGTATGGACCCTCCATAATGGGTTGAGTATAGTACAGCTAAGTGGAGACCCCATTTAGCACAAAATTGTTAACTATCCGCCACCGGGTTATTCGGCGGATCGTTTTCTCCCATGGTAAATAATAGTAAGTGGCCGCTCATCATCCAATTGAAGTCGAGTGATTGAAGCGGTGGCCACAGAGAGGCGGTACATGCTGCTTAGTGGGGCCGATAAGACCCGTGTAAGTATCGCTCGGGTGACTCCGGCATGGGCCACAACGAGCAGGTGCTGGCCATGGTACCGTTTTATGCAGTCATCGATTGCGCTATTTACGCGTTCGCTGAATATTTCCAATGGTTCTGCGCCAGAGGGTCTGTGTTTGATAGGATCGTGGTAGAAACGAGAGATTATTTCTGGATCAATCAATTTGAGCTCATCACTGGTTTTGCCTTCCCATTCACCGAATCCGACCTCTTTCAATCTTGAGTCATCGGCGAGTGGTATACCTGTTCTGTCACTAAGTAGTTGAGCAAACTCGTAGCAGCGGCGTAATGGCGATGTAATGATTTGTTGCCAAGGAGGTTGTCCTGCGACCGCATGCCACATCTCGTTCCAGCCTTTATCACTTAGAGGGTCGTCAATCTGCCCTCGGTAACGATGACCTCCCAATGGTTCGCCATGACGAAGCAGATCTATCGTTGTAATGATCGTCATAAGCTCAAATCCAGCCTGCTAAAGTGAACACACTCAAGATGACTAACCAGACTAATAACGATCTCCAGATCAATCCCATGGCTGCTTCAACAACATAGGGGTTATCGCCGGTATTTCCGAGTTTGTCATCGAGTAGGCTGGACAGGCGAAGGGCTCCGGTACCAGTGCAAATCAAGATCCCGCTTGTATTGTTGCTGAACTCGTCAAAACGTGTTTCATGATAACTGCGCCAACCATAGAGGGCGTCTTCAAAACTGCCAGCAACGGCGTAGGTAAAGGCAGTTATCCGCGCTGGAGCCCAGTCAAGAAAGGCGATGAATTGTCTGCTCGCCAGAAAAAAATCCAGATCTTTGTGGGAGGTGTCCAATTGCGGGAGAAGTGTCACCAGTCGATATAGTAGGGCACCAACAGGTCCCAGAATGAGGAACCAGAAGATCACGGCAAAGATACGGCTGTTGGCCTGCTCCAGTACACTTTCGGTAACGACTTGTGTGTAGCCCGGGTCTCTGGGCGGGGGATCTTCATGCAATAACTTTCTAGCTATCAAATCGGATGCTTCCTTGTCACCCCGCTCTCTCGCCTCGACAAACAACGAAATCTGTTGATCCAGATCCTCCGGGCCGAAACTGTAGAGTAGGATTAAACAGGCAAATATTGCGCCTGGAATCCCGAAGAGGCTTTCATCAAGCAAGTGCTGGATGAGCGAAACGCCAAGTAACGGTGGTAATAAAAGTATACAGATGCCGATGAAGCCTTTTTGCAGCCAGTTTGGAAGTTCCTGCTGATTGAACCAGTTGCTAAGGTCTGAAAGCCAGTTATTCCGGCGTAACCCTTGGTAATCCAAGAGAAATCGCTCTGCCAGTAAACAGATTAAGTATGATTATCAGGCTCATGATGTAAGTGTCGAGGAAGACAGGAAAAGTTGCAAGTACGGTTAGGTGAATTGCTGAATCATCTGATGATAACGCTTGCCAGTCAAATGCTGGGCCTGGATCAGTTTTTCGCCCCGGGGAAATATCAGCATGCCCAACGATTCGATCAGCGGTGTGATGGCTGGGAATCGAGCCATAATCTCTTTTGTCGTCTTAGCCAGGGTTTCATATTGGTGATTCGGTGTAGGGTTGATCATCTGTGCCTTCCAGTTCGATGCCGATGGAGAAATCATTGCAATGCGCTCTGTCACAGAATCTGGAAATCCCGGCATGCCAGGCTCGCTGGTCGAGGGGCACATACTGGATGAGTTCTCCATCCCGCCGAATAAGTAGGTGGCTTGAAACCTTCAGGTGATGGATTTCTTTAAAGTAAGGGTGGCATGAGGGATCGAGCCTGTTGAGGAACAGGTCCTCAATCCAGGGGCCGCCAAACTGACCAGGTGGCAGGCTGATATTGTGAATAACCAGCAGATCAATTACGCAGTCTGATGGTCGCGCATCCTGATTGGGAGAAGGCTGTTGCAATGCATACGGGTAGGATAATGGATGTTGATTTGAGGTGCTTCGAATGTCACATTTTACCTAATTTCTTGCAAAGTCCTTTGAGTACCATGTCTGTGTGGCTCACGATGCCCACAACCTCCCATTTTCAACGACCGGTGCTCTCGATAGGTCGAAGCGGCTGAAAAGGCGTGCACAATAGCGAATATCCATATCTGGCGATACTGTAAGTACTGGTTTTGTCATGATTTCATAGATATTGACTCGCTCCGGTGCTCGGTCGGCAGCCAATACCTGACGTGCGATGTCAGAGAGGAGTACCATTCCGAATTCGTCTTGATCGTTGCGCTTTTTCACGATCAGGCTTTTGGTGCCGACATGCATCATATTTTCGAGTGCGGTCTGCACGGTATCCATGCCATCGACCAGGTCAAAGTCGGTTTTCATGACATCCCTGACACGGATCGGTCTTTGTTCGCTCATAATTCTTCCTCCACTACCTGAGACAAGGTCTGGATCTGGTGGCTGACGCCAACGGCATCTTCTATGTCGATCTGGAAGGCGATGCCGCTGCCAGGTTTTTCATCGAAGTGCCCGGCTTCGGCGATTTTTTCCAAGATCGCCCGGCTCAGGTGCTCTTCCACCAGTAGCAGGACCACATCACGCTGACTTTCCAAAGTCAGACCGAAAAATGTCTTCGGTTTTTCCAGCCCTTCACCGCGGGCTTGACTGATCACGGTTGAACCGGTAGCGCCGGCTTCTCGCGCGGCATCGAGCACGGCGTTGGTTTTGGTGTCGTCCACCAGGGCAATGATCAGTTTAAATCGCATCGTTATTACCTCGATCGCTTCGATTTTTTTGTGATTTCGTCCACCACTCACTGAGTTGTGCGTAACCCATTACGGACATGATGGGAAACAGGCTGGCAAATGCAATCAAGCCAAAGCCATCCAACAAGGGGTTGCGTCCAGGAATATTGTGCGAAAGTCCTAGACCAAGGGCAGCCACCAGCGGAACAGTCACGGTTGAAGTGGTCACTCCGCCAGAATCGTAGGCTAATGCGATAATGGTGCGAGGTGCAAATATTGTCTGGATGATTACGACGATATAGCCGGAAATGATGTACCAATGGAGTGGAGTGCCGCTGATGATACGATAACTACCCAATGCAATACCAATAGCCACGCCTACTGCAACAGCGATGCGCAACCCCCATTCACTGATGGCGCCAGCGGAAACCTGATTGGCCTTGATGGAGACAGCGATAAGGGATGGTTCGGCAATGGTGGTGGAGAATCCTATGGCTAACGCAAACAGATAGACCCAGAGATAATTTTGCCACTGCACGTCTGCATGGCGAGTCGAACAGACCGAGGAATTCGGGGGCTGTGAGTTGAGTGGCCATCAGCTGGCCTAGGGGGAACAGGGCTAAATCCAGTCCTTCGAGAAACAGCACCAAGCCAAATAAACCATTGCAAAACCAATCAGAATCTCCTTTGGATTATGTAGGGGGCGACGTAGGATCAGGACCTGGAAACCGAACAGAATTCCCGCAATAGGCAGAACATCCAACAGAGTATCGGTAAGAATGGTGATGAAATGCGAGAGAAACATGGCTAGAGCAGCATGCCATACCCCATCACGAAGATCATTGGGGTTAGTGAGGCAAAGGCGATCAGACCAAATCCGTCTGTCATAGGATTGCGACCATGGATACTGGATGCGAGACCAACCCCCAAGGCGGTTACCAGGGGGACAGTAATGGTTGATGTTGTGACACCGCCAGAGTCATAGGCAATGCCGATGATTTCCTTTGGGGCAAACGCGGTCATTACTACAACGCCGATATAACCACTGATGATCAAGTATTGTACCGGCCAGCCCTTGATGATGCGCAATACACCCAATGAGGATGGCGAAGCCGACTGATAAGGCTACAGTATATCTGCAGTCCGTTTGCATAATCTTCCTGCGAGGCTTGCATCTGATCCAATCATGCCGCCAACTGCGGCAACCGCGGCTGCTTCTTCTGCGATTTTAATTAATGCTGGCTCTGCCACCGTGGTTCCGAAACCAAGTGCAAAAGCAAATATCAACAGCCAGATGAGGCTGCCTTTCTTGGCGAAATCCCAGGCCATGGACTCTCCCAGCGGGAAGAGTCCAATTTTCAGGCCGTGAATAAATAGGGTTAATCCGAGTACCACTAGCATGGTGCCAAAGAGTAAATCACCTAGATTGGGGATCGGTTGCTGTAGCACCAGGAGTTGAAAGAATGCAATCACGAGCACGATTGGCAGTAGGTCTCGGCCGCTGTCGAGGAGAGAGTTTAGTAGATGTCGGATCAGAGTCATCTAAGGATGAGACTACGATGGTCAGGTGACTGAAATCCTTGCCACTTTGACAAATATGTACCTGAGTAATGACTAAATTAAACTATCATTGTTCGAGGCGGGTCAAATTTTTAGGTTTTATCTCAATGAGATAATTTATCATTTAGTTGTAATTGGCTTATTTGATCATGTATATAATACCAATCAAGACATCGACCTTGGGGCTTTTGTGAGGTGATTCTCAACAGGCAAAGGTCAGTTGAATTAACCTGTTTTTTACGGGTTTTAAACCGTCGTAGTCTGTGCGGACGATTCAATCAGGGTGTCTGGATCAGACAGCAAGAGCATCTAGGCAGCAATTCATGCAAGGTCACGACAATATCATTTCTTTTTCTGGCGGCCCCTCACGCCGGGCTACTAGTCAAGCTCGATGCCAAAGGGCAGCGGACTGTCAGCCAATGTCGCAAGCTCATCTCCAATACCCTCCCTAAACTGATTGCCGAGTTGTTCGAACAACTCGACGATTCTCTTTATGAGCTTGCTGATAAGTCGTCAAACAATGCCTTGCAGACCTCGTATTTCGATGCGATGCGTGTATTGCGTAAAGAGCGCGTTACGGATCGACAGGGAATTCACACACCAGATTCTTACTGCGTTTGATGGTTATTGGGAAACGGGTCGAGTTGAAACTGTGCGGCGTTCCCTGGATGAGCTGAGTCAAGATTCCGAAATGGAACTGCTCGATAACGATGAGTTGGAAGACTCACTTGCCATAACCAACATGATTTCCAAGAGTGAGAACCGCTATTCTCGAGAACGGTATGCCCTCGGACAGCGATTCGCCTATCTGCTCACCAGTGGTCGTCAAGACACAGGCACCAGCTCAGAAAAGACGCCCCTAGAGCCGGCAGTGATCTGCAATGCGTTTCAATCTGCCGTGCAAGAAGTGCCTGTTGATATTCCGGTTAAGCTGGTGGTTTACAAGCACTTTGAGAAGCATGTCATCCACTATCTGGGCGGGCTCTATGACGAGATCAACTTGCTCTTCAGCAAATCCGGGATTATTCCAAAGCTGGCGCCAAAGGTCAGGCGGAATCCAGTAGCGCCCTCGATGCAACAGTGCAAGAGCTCGAGCTCATCCACGCAACAGGTGATTCCCGTCTTACGCATGAGAGTTCTTCGGCGGGTGGCTTTTCGAGTATTAGGGTCGATGCCGTTCAGGATGAGATCTTTGCCACCTTACAACAGTTACTCAATCTACGTAGAGCCGCTGGACGGGGAAAGCATGCTGACTGCTTCCAGCATGATCTCAACCGGAGTATCCAGTGTGCCGCTGCCTGCAGTAGATTCAGGAGAACTGTTGGGAGCGCTTTCTGCCCTACAGCAATCGAATGTTCTTATATTGCCACAGGCGGCTGGGCAGGTCGTCAATCCAAAACACCTGCGGGCACGTCTGGTGGAAGATCTGCATATGCGCGAGGATGGGGAACTCAATCGCACACTCGGCGATGCTGACAACGACACCATCGATGTCATTTCCATGCTTTTCGAGTTTATTCTGGATGACTCCACACTTCCGGATGCCATGAAGGCGCTGCTCAGCCGCTTGCAGATTCCCATGCTGAAAGTGGCGATCATTGATAAAACTTTTTTTAGTACAAAAGGCCATCCGGCGCGTCATTTGTTGAATAATATGGCACAGGCCGCCATTGGCTGGAATGATAATGGTGAGAGATGAAAGTGACAGTCTTTATCATAAGATCGAATCTATCATCAAACGGGTAATCAACGATTTTCATGATGATCCATCGATTTTTGCAGAACTCGATCAGGAATTTACGGCATGGTGGGAGCAGGAACAGCGTGGTGCCGAGGTTGCTGAACAACGGACCAATCAAGTCACGCGTGGGAAAGAACAGTTACGCAATGCGAAACAGATAGTAGTTGAGGAACTTAATCGAAGACTGCAGAAGCTGGACATAGTGCCCGAGGCCATAATGGAAATCTTGGAGGATGGCTGGAAAGATGTTCTATTACTTAATTATCTTCGTCAGGGACCCGAGAGTGATGAATGGAAATATTCTCTGGGAATTGTCGATCGATTGCTGTGGAGTGTGCTACCCAAAACTGAATATAGAGAGAGACAAGAATTACTCCGCGGTATTCCTGAATTATTGAGAAATCTGCGGGAGCAATTGAATAGCATTTCTTTCGATCAGCATAAGATGGCGCGTCTTTTCAAGGAACTGCAAAACTGTCATATCGCATGCCTCAGAGGTAGTGATATCCGGAACATAAATGGCCCAGGAACCTCTCCCGCCAAACTGAAGCAAATCAGTTTTCCTGACAGTCAACTAATCTCAAATGGTTCATCCTACCTGGTGGATGAACCGATCGATACGCAATTACTGACGCCTGATAGATATACGCGGCAGGCAGAAACCCTCGAGGTGGGAAGTTGGCTCGAAATTGTTGATGAAAACAATAGATCGCGGGTTAAGCTTTCCTGGAAAAGTAATGTCACGGATGCCTATATATTCGTAAACCGCAAGGGGATGAAGGCCATGGAGCTGACCCTGCAAGGTCTGGCAAAGAGGCTCAGGGAAGGTAGCGTAAAGCTGGTTGACTTGCCCAAGGCTCCAATAATGGATCGTGCTCTCGACGCCATGTTGGCTGCACTGAAAAATACCGATCAAACCTAATAGCCGGGCTGATTAGCCCACTTTTCATTGACTCTGTACCTCCCCGGATTAAACTGCACCCTGAGATCTGTTCGCAATAGACTATTTAGCGTCAGGAGCATGTTGATGAATGAAAAGATAACGGATTCGGGATTGAAGTATGAAGATCTGATCGAGGGTGATGGTGACGTGGCTGCTGTGGGACAGAAGGTGTCGGTTCACTATACCGGATGGCTTACGGACGGAAGAAAATTCGACTCATCCATGGATCGTAAAGAACCATTCTCATTTATGTTGGGGAAAGGTATGGTGATTCGTGGCTGGGATGAAGGAGTGGTTGGAATGAAAACAGGTGGGAAACGCAAGTTGACCATTCCGCCCACCTGGGTTACGGCGCAGGCAGGCGCTGGTGGTGTGATTCCTCCCAATGCCACCTTGATATTCGATGTTGAACTGCTTTCCATTCCCTGATGGCTAAGCTAGATGCTCGGCTGATTGCCAGCCAAGTAAGCGCTGCGCTGAAAGAAGACCTTGGGTCCGGGGATCTGACTGCGGCACTTATCCCTTCAGATGCACAATCCAGGGTCGAAGTGACTTGTCGAGAACGGGCGATTCTCTGCGGTGTGGCCTGGTTTAATGAGGTATTTCATCAGCTTGATCCGGGCATTCAGGCCGATTGGCTGGTGACAAGACGGTGGTGGCCTGCAAGCAGGACAGCTAGTTTGCGCATTACGGGGAAATACACGTGCTCTGCTCAGCGGAGAACGCACTGCACTTAACTACTTACAGACTCTTTCAGGGACCGCAACCAGGGCAAGGAAGTATGCCGATCTGGTGGCTGGTACTAATGCCCGTGTGCTGGATACTCGTAAAACCATACCTGGACTGAGATTTCAACAGAAGTATGCCGTGACCTGTGGTGGATGCTTTAATCATCGGATTGGCCTGTATGACGCGATTCTGCTCAAGGAAAATCACATTCATGCTGCGGGCTCTGTGATCCGCAGCCTTAGAAGCGGCTTGGGCAATGGCACCTGCGGGAGTCAGTGTAGAGATCGAGGTCGAATCCCTGGAACAACTACGAGAGGCCATTCAGGCTGGGGCAACGCGCGTGCTGCTTGACAACTTTAGTCTGTGAGCAATTGCGTGAAGCAGTGCGTCTCAATGCGGGTGCTGTCCGGCTGGAGGCTTCAGGAGGAATAAATCTGCAGACGATTCGAGCGATTGCGCGAGACAGGGGTGGATGATATTTCAGTAGGAGATCTGACAAAGGATGTACAGGCAGTGGATCTGTCGATGCGGTTCGTCTGATCTCGATCAGGCCCGCTCGTCGAACAGTGTGCCTAGGGCTTGATGGATGTTCTTCAGGGCCTTGGCGGATGCTTTGGTTTGGATCGCATGTTGCTGCAGCTCAACCATAGCCCGAGAAAGATCGGTTGGTTCCGCTTGCGGGGTTTGATTGGTGCTGGGCAATGGTCGATGCGACACGGCGCAGTCCCTGGAATTCGCGTTGGATTCCCTGTAGTGTCGGACCTGTTATCGAATTCAAACCCATTGCTACTCTCCGAGTCTACTCCTGACTGGGTTGGTGGCAGCATACAATAAATCTTTAGTCTGTTAGGTTATGCGAGTTCGCTTTTCCGCCCGTACTCGTGAAACGAATTCTCATCAGCTCCAGCGATGTCTGGGAGGAAAAACGAGACGCAGGCCAGCTGAGTTGATATCGTTGTTCCTGCAGCCGCCCGGTGTCGCATGCTGGCGCGGCGCAATACCCTTTGAGTATGTAGGCTGCCTCCCCTCAGGGTGATCTGTGCTCGATCGAAATCTTGCAACGAGGTGGTTTCGTCCGGGAACGGCTGAAACTCTGGGTAGGTATGAAAGCTGTTGCTGCACCATTCCCAGGCCCGGCCAATATTTTCTAATTACACTACTGCGGGCTGCCAGTTCCCATTGATATTCGTGTTGGAGGATGGCGCCGGCATATTCACCGCCAAGGGAATCGACCCAATTTGTGTAGGCTTGGGCCTCATATTGATTGATGCCATAGGCGGGTTCGTCCGGTGACAGGTCGCTGGGGCCGTTAATGCCGATGCTGTACCAGTTTCCATCAGCATCGTGCTGCCAGTATTCCGGATGGCTTTTTTGTGCTGTGAGTTGCCAAGTCCATCCTGCCTCAGGCCAGAGGTCTGGATTGGCGTAACCGCCAGCCTCCATAAAGGCCAGGTACTGACTATTAGAGACAGGCTGCAAGGCGATACGGAAGCTGCTGAGTTCCACGGCCTGCGGGGGCAGTTCATTGTCGTAGGCATCGGGTCGGTTGCGTGCGCCAATGCGGTAATGACCTTGTGAGATTTCCTTGGTTTTCCAGTGGGGCATGCCGGCAGTCAGCGGTATCTTTACTTGGTAGACTTCATTGAGGTTATGCAGACTGCGTTGATTGAGTACCAGTAACATGGTTTCGAAATGTTTGGCCTGTTCCTGTAACAGGAACCACTGGAGCCGATCATTTTCCAACATGGGATGTTTGGCAAGAGTGTTCGGATTGGCTAGTCGCATCAGGTGTTCGTCCCGTATCTGACTGCCCCAGTTGAGCAAGTGATCCCGGGGAGGCATGTGTTCGCATTGCTCGTGCAAAGTTAGCTCCGCTGGGCAAAATAAATGCTCAACCCGTTTCACGAGATCGTTGTCACCCATCAGAACCTCACGCAACCAGTGGAGTTCCTGGTAGACGCTGTAGCCAAATAACCAGTTCAGAGAGCCTAATTCGGGATGAAATTGATGGGCGGCATCGGTTTCCGTGGCCGACTCCAGTAACTGGGCCTGCATCTGATACAGATTGTTCAGCGGCCCCAGTATGTTCGGATGGGTCATGCTAGCTTCGAAAAGTTTTAAGGTACCAGTATGTATAGCCCCGGTATGGCGAAGAACAGGCAATAAAGAGAGGGCACTAATCAGTGCCCTGGGATTGGGTCAAACACAGCCGGTGGGTTTGGGTAGACCGCCGTATTTGGTGATCGGTTTCATTGGGCCGGTCAACCAGAGTTTGAACATCTCTTTTTGATCGGCGCCCATGTATTTGGCAAATTTACGAATTGGCGGTACAACCGAATGTTCTTCATAGTATTCTCGCGCCTTGAGGACCTGCTCCCATCTTTCATCATTTAAATCGAAGTCGTCCGCTTCTGCCATCGCCCGCGCAATTTCCGGGGTCCACTTGCTCATGTCGGTGAGATAGCCATCACCATCACGTTCGGGTATTTCAACACTCATTAGCTTGCTCCTGTACTTCTCTATGCCTGAGTAAAATAGTAGGTTATTGATGGGCTATATTAATGCGAAATAAGGGATTATATCTACCTTAATTAATTCATGGATAATACCCATTTTGCGCTTGGATAGCGCCTCTTGCAAGCCTATGTTCAAGCTCATACAAGAGTTCACTTTGGGAGGATGTGGGTTTCGGAAGCATCAGGCGCTCGAATTGCCCCCTTGTTTTAAGGTCCAGGCCCATGCAATCAACGCCGACTATCTTGGCGTTCGATTCCGATAGATGGCGGAGTTGGGGTAGCGCAGTCAGTTTAATAATCAGATTGGATTCTACCTCTTCTGTCAACCTACAGACAGGTACTAGCCGATTGGTGTCAAACCAGCGTGCCGTACCAAAGCCGCCCACCAAATAGAACCTAACTGGTTTGAGCCGGAAGAACTGGAAATTCAAGGTCTCGTGAAACGTGCGGCTATCCGGGAAATAGCGAAAATAGCGTTCACTATGCGATGGCTGCATCGGCAGGACTCTTTCCGCTATCGCTAGACAGGTCAAACGGCCCAGTTGTTGCACATCGCTTGCGCCCTTTTCCTTGAGGAGCAGGGAGCAATGTGGATTGTTCTCCAGGTTGCGGGTGTGTTGAGCCAAGTGGGAAAGCAGCAGGATGGGAAATCCATCAGTACCACGGCTGAGTGGAACCAGGGACCCGAATGGATAGTCGGGCAGGGCAATCGAATGGGTGGAAAGGATACCGTGATAACCTCCAAACCATAAGCGGCGGGCAGTGTGAAGCTGGTGAAAGGTAGTCGAATGCCGGTTATGATTGGGCATGAAGATTGGATGGATTGCGGTTCAGCGCTTGTCCGTAGGCGCGGTATCATGCCTGATGGGGGGCTGTTCTCGGCATCCGGGATTCACCCTGAAACATTTCTGACATTGATTGAGCCACATTCGGCATGTCATAGCATGTGGTCTAGCGTTGCAAATTATTTACTTCCTGGGCATCTTGAGCAGATCAAGGGCTGGTTTCCTATATCACTGGGAATTTATATTTTACATGATTAACAATGGGTTGCAAAGGTTTCATTACTTATTCACTTTGCCGATTCTGGTTTCGATTGATTGGATTTTATCTGTCAGCCGGTGATCCTTGGCATCTCGGATATCCAGTTTTATTGAGGCATAAACGCGTTTTGATCCGCGAAATGCCAGGACCTGATAGGCCTTTTCCACGAGATCAAGCGCGTCGCTGATTTCGGCAGTCTCTACAATCGTTCCCATAGCGGTTAGGCGATACTCATACCCACTGTTTCGGATCATCTCAACTATTTCACTCACAGCTTCGCCGACACTCTCTCCAGTGTCCATCGGGAACATACTGAATTCGATTATCACGGACATGATCGCGTTGCTAGCCGGGTGACAGGGCAAGCTCATTAAAATGTGTAACAGCAGAAAGCGCAAGATGATTGTATTTCACAATTCTTCACAGGCTTATGCTTCCTGTGTGACGGATTGATGCCATATGCTGCAATCCTGTCTTAAAAAACCATCAATGAATCGAATTGAGTCTCTTCGAGTTGCTTCTACTTGGATTGTTCGCCGGTTGGTTTGCGGGCCTGATGATGAAGAGCGGCGGTTTCGGATTGATTGGGAATCTGGTCGTCGGAGTCATTGGTGTTTTACTTTGCGGCTATCTGCTGAGACTGCTCGGGATTCAGGCATTCGATTTGTATGGCGCCTTGGTTACGACTACGGTTGGCGCTATGTTAGTGCTGTTTGTTGCGGGTCTCAGCAAACGCGGATAGGAATTCATCAATATTAACAAGACAATAGAAGTTTACGGAGAAGTTCTATGGAAATTTCGCTTGATACGATCTTGAACACATATCTCATCCCTTGGGGCACCAAGATTGTCCTGGCATTAGTCATTTTCATCGTGGGACGCTGGATCGCCCGGATTCTCGCGAAGACGCTGCAAAAGGTAATGACGAAGGGCAAGGTCGACCCCATGCTGGTCAACTTTCTCGGTAATATTGCCTACACGGCCCTGTTGGCGGTTGTGGCGCTGGCTGCTCTGGAGCAGTTGGGGGTCAACACAACTTCCGCACTGGCAATACTCGGCGCCGCCGGCTTGGCCGTCGGTTTGGCATTGAAGGATTCACTCGCCAGTTTTGCCGCAGGCGTCATGCTGATCATCTTCCGCCCCTTCAAGCTCGGCGATTTCGTCGAGGCTGGAGGCGTCTCGGGGGTTGTCGAAGAGATCAAGATCTTTCATACGGTGTTGAAGACCGGCGACAATCGTGAGATCACCATGCCAAACGCCCAGATCTATTCCGGTACGATCATCAACTATTCTGCCCGTGACACCCGTCGAATCGATCTGCTGATAGGCATTGGTTATGCCGACGACATGAAAAAGGCGCGCGACATCATCAATGGTATTTTGGCTGCCAATGCCAGTGTGCTGAAAGATCCTGCTCCTACCGTGATGTTGCTCGAGCTGGGCGAGAGCAGTGTGGACTTCGCGGTGCGGCCATGGGTCAAAGCGGCGGACTATTGGACAACCCGTGCAGATCTGCTCGGGGCGATTAAAACCACTTTCGACAAAGAAGGAATCAGCATTCCCTTCCCTCAGCGCGATGTTCATCTCATTCAGAATGCTGCCGCCTGAAGGTGACCAATTGATAACCTTGCGAGAATACCGGCCGGGGCGCTGCATTGAACTGGACGAATCTGTCCGCTTTCGTTGTACATGGTGCCAGGCTATCATGCTTAGGATACAACTGCAGCAGGTCGCAATTCACCCTCAACATTGGCCGCTGTGGCTGGCGTTAAGGGTCGAGGATACGAAGTCCGTGTCATCACTTTCCGCGCCAAGCATATGGAACTAAATTGATGAACTCAAGGGTAAAGTTACATGCGAATTGCTTGTCTGGAAGATGACCTGGTGCAGTCCAGCGTTCTGAAGGAATGGCTGGAATCCGATGAGCATGTCTGCCATACCTTTCCGACCGCGGAGTCTTTTGTCAAAGAGCTGCGCCATGAGAGTTATGATCTGTTGATTATGGATTGGGAATTGCCGTCCTCATCCGGTATCGAGCTGTTGGGCTGGATTCGGAACGACCTCGAACTGGATACACCGGTTTTATTCATCACCCATCGGGACAGCGAGACTGATATCGTTGAAGCCCTGGAGAAAGGGGCGGATGATTATCTGGTAAAGCCCGTTTCCAAGGAAGTGACATTGGCCCGGGTGAAAGCGCTGGCACGGCGTCATACCGGGCAGGCCGGTCGCAAGGAGACCCTGACAATCGGTGATTTAAGGCTGGATAAAGAGACCAAGCAGGTTTTGTTGGCAGGCGAGCCGGTGGAAATGACGGAAAAGGAGTTTCAGCTCGCTTGGATGTTACTGACGAACGTCGGGCGACTCCTCTCCCGGGACCATCTGCTTGAGACCATCTGGGGGTTCGGTCCTGAGTTGGTAACCCGTACCGTGGATACGCATATCAGCCGGTTGCGGCGCAAGCTGGGTCTGGTACCGGAAAATGGCTGGCGTCTGAAGGCGATCTACCACCAGGGTTACCGCTTGGAGCAGTTATCGAGCGAGTAAACCAGTGAGATCGGCTGATATGCGCCTCAGTCGACCCGGTTGACGTGCCTGTTCATGCGAACGCGGCCATTATTACGAGTCAGCTGATGTATCGTACGGGTCTCCTTAGTGGCCCTTTCGGCCTGTGATGGCGGCTTTCAAGGCCTTCAGGTTACACGGATCGGTGGTCGAATCAGGCTGACTTTAACCTGCTTAATGGTCGGGCCGTTCGCAGTTATGACGGCATGCGATCTTGCAACAGGATGTTGAGAAAAGCCAGTCAGGGATCTATCGGCTGAGCTTACTGCGCTGATCGCTTATCATTGAACCATGAAGCAACTCAATCTCAGCCTGGGTCTTTCGGAACGTATCCTGACTGCAGCGGCATTGTTATTACTCGCCCTGTTGCTGGCCGCCAGTGGCTGGTTGTGGCGCTGGGATCAATTGCTATACGACCTGCAGATGAGTCAATGGTCCAAGCCGCCGGCGCGAGATATCGTGATTGTCGCGGTGGATGAGAAGAGCCTTGATGAACTTGGACGCTGGCCCTGGCCACGAGGTATCCATGCCCAGTTGATCGATATCCTGACGGAGGCGGGGGCGAAGGCGATTGCCCTGGATATCCTGTTTAACGAGGCGGATCGGCATAACCCGGCTGGCGACAGACAACTGATTCAAGCGGTTGCAGCCAGTGACCGGGTCTTTCTTCCGGTCATCCTGGAAGAGTACCGGTTGGGTGGTCAACTGGTCGAATCGATGCCGATGTCGGAGCTTGCCACCGTAGCGGCTGGCTTGGGACACATGCACATGGAACTGGATGCGGACGGAATTGCCCGAGGTATCTTTCTCTATGAGGGCTTGGGGCAAGCCTTCTGGCCTCATTTGATGCTCTCCCTGCAGCACTGGTTGGACCCGGCCGGGTGGCCGCTGCAGCCACGCAAATCACCACTGTTAACCGATAAGCAGATGATAAGTCGTCATTCCTATCGTCTGATCCCGTTTTCCGGACCACCGGGCCACTATCCACGCTATTCCTACACCCAGGTGTTGAAGGGAGATTTTCTGCCGGATGCGTTCAAGGGTCGTACCGTACTGGTTGGGGTGACGGCCACCGGCCTGGGGGATGTGCTTCCTACGCCTGTCTCCGCGCATGGCAAGCCCATGCCGGGGGTGGAGATCAATGCCAATATCCTGGATCTGTTAAGTAGCGGGGAAACCATCTCCCGGGTCACACAGCTGACCTATTTGCTCGTAACCGGGGGGGTGGTAGTCATTCCTTTTTTCTTATATCCCTATTTCCCTACACGCCTGGTGCCGGTCGTGACCCTGGCACTGACCGTACTGCTCCTAATCCTGACCCTGGTGTTGTTGCATGGACAGCGCATCTGGTATCCCCCTGCAGTGGCCATGCTGGGGCTCTTGATCAGTTACCCCCTTTGGAGCTGGCGCAGGCTCGAATTGACTGTCTCCTTTCTCAAGCTGGAACTTGGCAAGCTCCATCAAGAGCAGCAAGTGCTGCCGGTCGCAAAACAACCGGCCGATCTCCTGACCGCGATGGATTTTCTTCAGCAACTGCTGCCATTGCAGGGCTGGGTTGTCTATGACAAACAGGGTCATCGGTTACATCAGGGTGGAGAATCCATGGGACCACCTGATGATCGATTGGAACCCGGTAGATGGTGGCGTGTAGGGGCCGAGCTCTGGACCGAGATTCAGCATCACGACAAGGTCTGGCGGCTCGGTCTGCGCTGGCCGAGAAACGCTGTTCCCCAGGGGCGTAGCCTGGGTTTGCTGGAGGATTTTGCCGCCCAGTTCAATCTGCCTCGGGAGGTGGAGTCCACCAGCACCCTGGAGCAGGTCGAGAAGCGCATTCGCCAAGTACAGCAGGCACAAGCCAGGTTGTCGCAACTGAGACGGTTTATCGACACCGCTCTCGGCCAGATGGATGACGGTCTGCTGGTGGTAAATTCGCTCGGGAATGTCATTCTGGCCAATCCACAGGCCGCCCAGTATCTCGGGCAGCAGGCGGAGATCCAGCTGGTCGGTTTGGATGTGCGTGGTCTGCTGGAAAATCTGGAGCTCCATGGCGGTCTTAACTGGCATGAGGTGATGACCCGCTTGTTGGTTATTGGTCAATCGGTCCGCTGCGAGGCCCATGGATCGGGGCAACGGGAACTATATGTGCAGCTCCAGCCGCTGGATAAAGAGGGCGCGGGTATGCACGGCATGATCATCAACCTGTCGGATATCGGTGTGCTCAAACAGACGGAAAGGACGCGGGCGAGGATGCTCAATTTTTTGTCCCATGACATCCGTTCCCCGATCACATCCCTGCTCTCCCTGACCCACTCGAAACGGGTCAGGGAGGGCACGGCTGAAGAGTTGGCGGAAAAGATACGCCCCTTGGCGGCCCGATCCCTGAAACTGGCGGACGACTTTTTACAGCAGGCCAGGGCCGAAGCGGCGGATGCCACTACTTTCAGTGACACCGACTTTGTCTCGGTGATCCACAATGCCATGGGCGATGTGTATGCCCAGGCGCAGCAAAGGGAAATCAGGTTGATCACCCAACTCGATGTGGAGGAGGCCTGGTTGCAGGGTAACGTGGCACTGCTTGAGCGGGCGTTGACCAATCTGTTGGTGAATGCACTCAAATTCTCCCCGGATAGCGGTGTGGTGACTGTGCATCTGGTGCGCCATGGCTCCCGTCTGGAGTGCTGTGTACGGGATCAAGGACCGGGTATCCCGGCCGAGCAACGGGAGCAGATCTTTCTGCCCTTTTATCACAGTGAGCGGCAGGGTCAGTATCCCCGCACAGGGGTGGGTCTGGGGCTCAGCTTCGTCAAAATCGTGGCGGAAAAGCATAATGGGAACATCGCGTTACGGGACACCAAAGGGCCAGGAGCAATATTCTGTCTGACCCTGCCTTGTGAGCCGGAAGACGTGTAATCCCAACTCTTATGAACTGCAATTATGAATGACAGCCAAGTCGGGTGTATCCCATTGAGGCGAATCTCCCGCGTGGTATGGATTGTTAGCAGCCCAAGGATACGGGCATAATGTTCCTCTGCCTGAGTATGAACCACGGAGATCGAGATGCCTGAATACCGTTCCCGCACCACCACCCAGGGTCGTAACATGGCCGGCGCCCGCGCCCTTTGGCGGGCTACCGGGATGCAGGATGATGATTTTGACAAACCCATCATCGCTGTGGCCAACTCCTTCACTCAATTCGTACCCGGTCATGTGCATCTGAAGGATCTGGGGCAACTGGTGGCCCGGGAGATCGAACGGGCCGGGGGGGTGGCCAAGGAATTCAATACCATCGCCGTGGACGACGGCATCGCCATGGGGCATGGCGGCATGCTCTACTCCCTGCCGTCCCGGGAGATCATTGCCGACTCGGTCGAATACATGGTCAATGCCCATTGCGCCGATGCCCTGGTGTGTATCTCCAACTGCGACAAGATCACCCCGGGGATGCTGATGGCCGCGTTGCGGCTGAACATTCCGACCGTGTTCGTGTCGGGCGGACCCATGGAAGCGGGCAAGGTGCGGCTCTCCTCCAAGGGAGAGGTCAAGCTGGATCTGGTGGATGCCATGGTTTCCGCCGCCAATCCCATGGAGAGCGATGCCGACGTAGCGGCCATCGAGCGTTCCGCCTGCCCCACTTGCGGTTCCTGTTCCGGCATGTTCACTGCCAACTCGATGAATTGTCTGACCGAGGCTCTAGGATTGTCACTGCCCGGCAACGGCTCCCTGCTGGCCACCCACGCCGATCGCAAAGAGTTGTTTCTGGAGGCGGGGCGCCAGGTGGTGGCGCTGGCCCGCCGTTGGTATGAGCAGAATGACGCCAGCGCGCTGCCGCGTAACATCGCCAGCTTCGCGGCTTTCGAGAATGCCATGAGCCTGGATATCGCCATGGGCGGTTCCACCAATACCGTGCTGCACCTGTTGGCTGCGGCCCATGAGGCGCAGGTCGATTTCAGCATGGCGGATATCGACCGGCTCAGCCGTAAGGTGCCGAATCTGTGCAAGGTCGCGCCGGCCACTCAGCAGTACCATATGGAGGACGTGCATCGGGCCGGTGGTGTGATCGGCATCCTCGGTGAACTAGACCGGGCTGGCCTGCTTCACCGGGACCAGCCGACCGTACATGCCCCCACCCTGGGTGCGGCACTGGATCGTTGGGATATCGCGTGCAGCCAAGAACAGGCGGCCCGCCTGCGTTATCTGGCCGGGCCCGGCGGTATTCCCACCCAGGTCGCCTTCAGCCAGGCGAGCCGCTGGCCGGAACTCGATCTGGACCGCAGCAACGGTTGTATCCGGGATCTGGCGCACGCCTACTCCAGGGATGGGGGGCTGGCGGTGCTGTACGGCAATCTGGCCGAGCAGGGGTGTATCGTGAAGACCGCCGGGGTCGATGCATCGATCCTCAAGTTCTCAGGCCCGGCGCGCATCTACGAGAGCCAGGACGCGGCGGTGGCGGGAATCCTGGGAGATCAGGTTCAGGCTGGCGATGTGCTGATCATTCGCTACGAAGGCCCAAAGGGTGGGCCGGGTATGCAGGAGATGCTCTACCCCACCAGCTATCTGAAGTCCAAGGGACTCGGTAAGGCCTGTGCGCTGATCACCGATGGACGCTTCTCCGGCGGCACCTCGGGACTTTCCATCGGCCACTGCTCACCTGAGGCGGCCGAGGGCGGCAACATCGGGCTGGTGCAGGAGGGTGATATCATCGAGATCGACATCCCCAACAGGCGTGTCCATCTGGCCGTCTCCGAACAGGATTTGACGCAACGGCGCCAGGTCATGGATGCACAGGGACCGCAAGGATGGCGGCCGCTGGGGCGTGAGCGCTTTGTCTCCCAGGCATTGCAGGCCTATGCCGTACTGACCACCTGTGCGGCGCGCGGTGCGGTGCGGGATCTTACCCAGCTCCGGCAGTAGTGCCGAGGTTCCCAGCCTAGCCGATCGGATATGCAAGGATTTTGTTGTGCAGAGTTGGCGGGTTTTATGGCCCGGGCACTCCGGGACGGAAGAAGAATACGTCAAACCAGGTCTGGGAAGCCTCTCGAGCGTCCTCCATTGGGATACACGTAAAACCGATATGAATCAGTCATCAAGATCACCGGATTACCTGGCGTCATTCACCCTGCGAAATTCATATCTTTTTTCCAAGTTGGACGATGCGCAGATCCGACGGGTCGAGGCGATGAGCCGCCGGATCACCCTGCAGGATAGGCAGATGCTGTTTCAGGCGGGGGATGCGGCGCACCATTTCTACCTGGTTACCAAAGGACAGATCAAGCTCTTCCGCTTGGCCCTGAACGGTAATGAAAAGGTGATCGAAATCATCTCTCCGGGGCACACCTTTGCCGAGGCGCTGATGTTCAGCGAAAGACCCCATTACCCGGTCAGCGCCACCGCAATTGGCGATGTCGAGCTGCTGGCTTTTGACAACAGCGCCTTCCTAAAGCTGTTACGGGAGTCGGTGGATACCTGCTTCCGTCTCATGGGGGATATGAGTCAGCGCCTCAAGCGGTTGATCAAAGAAATTGACGACTTGACCTTACAGAGCGCCACCGGTCGGGTTGCCGGTTATCTGTGGGGTAGTTGGAACCAGGTCAAAGGGAGTGGAAACACCTTCAGTCTGAATGTCCCCAAGGGGGTGTTGGCCTCCCGGCTTTCGGTGAAACCCGAGACCTTTTCACGCATTTTGCATAATTTCACGGAGCAGGGTTTGATTCAGGTAGAAGGTGGCTCCATCGAAGTGCTGGATGCCGATGGCCTTTATCAACAGGCGGATTCCGCGGGTATCTGCGGGGGCAGTCTCTCTCCCTGACGCAGTTGGCCTTCAAGGCAGGGAGCGTATTCTGCGCTCTATGATTTGCGGGTTGAACTGGGCCAGGGGTAAGGGACGCGCGATACCATAGCCTTGACCATAATCGACCCCAAGGGTTTGCAGGATCTTTCGGGTGGCATCGTTTTCTACATATTCGGCGATGGTTTGCATCCCCATGATGTGGGCAACCTCATTGATCGTTTTTACCATCGAGAGATCGATTGGATCTCGCATGATATCCTGCACAAACGCGCCGTCGATCTTGAGGAAATCGACTCGCAGGTGTTTCAGGTAACCGAAGGAAGACATACCGCTGCCAAAGTCATCCAGGGCGAAATGACATCCCAAATCAGCCAACTGTTCGATGAATTGCTGGGCCTTTTGCAGGTTGGTGATGGTTGAAGTCTCGGTCACTTCAAACAACAGGTGCGATGCGATTACTTGGTTGACTTTGATCAAGCTAACCAGATCGTTTAAAAACATCGGATCGGTGATCGATTGGGCGGACAGATTGACGGAGACCAGGCCAGGCATTGAATGGGCTTGAAGCCAGACTAGAGTTTCACGAATGACGTAGCGATCCAGCTCGACCATAAGTCCATACCGTTCCGCCGCGGGGATAAATGCACCGGGTGGCACCAGTTGACCATCTTCGTCTACCATTCTGAGCAGGATTTCAATGTGTTCTTCGCTTGGTGTCGCCGTTTGGATGGGTACGATTTTTTGACTAAAGAGCTGGAAACGCATTTCGTCGAGGGCATCACTGATACGCGATACCCACTGCATTTCGCCGTAACGCTGTTCGATGATTCGATCGTTTTCCGCATGCAGGTGTACGCGATTTCGCCCTGCCTCTTTGGCGGCATAACAGGCACTGTCTGCTGCGCTGAGGATCTGGTTGAGGTTGTTATCGTGTTCGTCGAACGCAACCACACCGATGCTCACGCCGACGGTAAAGGGCTTGCCATCCCAGGAGAAGCGGAAATTCCGCACCGTGGTGCGGAGTTCTTCCGCGATCTTCATCGCCTGCGATGTGGGACAGTATTCGAGCAGGATGGCGAACTCATCACCACCCAGCCGTGCCACGACGTCGGTTCTTCTTGCCGTGTCGATCAACAGGCTAGCGATCTGCCTTAGCAGTTCATCACCTGCGATGTGTCCACAGGTGTCGTTGACTACCTTGAACCGATCCAGATCGATAAACATCAGCGCGTGAATGGCCTGGTCCGATTGGGCGTGGTCCAGGGCGGTGCGCATACGGTTTTCGAACTCGATTCGGTTGATCAGCCCGGTCAGATTGTCATGGGTGGCCTGCCAGGTGATCTGATTATTCATCCTGTGCGCATCGGTGATGTCCCGAATGACCAGCACATTACCGACGATCTCGCCACCGTGATCATGGATCGAGGCGATGGATAGCTGCACGACGCCTTGTTTTTCCTCTCCCCTGAGGAGCCTTAGGGGACGGTTGGAAAGCGCTTTTATCTCCATTTCCGTCAAATTACGGTTCAAGGGCAATCGGATCGCCTGGCCGGTTTTTTCATCAGACAGGTCGAGGAGATCCGCAAGCGAACAATGATGCGTTTGTTCCATGCTCCAGCCAAGCAGCTCTTCAGCCGGTTGGTTTATGGAGCTGACCACGCCCTGAATATTCGTGGTGATGACCCCATCGCTGATGGAGGAGAGGGTGGTTTCGGCCAACTCCTTGCTTGCTCGTAACTCCTGAGTGCGTTGTTGGATGTCTAATTCGAGTTGGTCCTTGGCTTCGCGCAGTGCAAGCTCCGCTCGATTTCTGCGCAGATTGCCGCGGATGATCAGCGTCAGCATCAGGGTACTGGGTAGCATGAAGGCAAGAAAGACCAATGCGGCCTGTCCGAAGACTTTCATGGCGAAGGCCGAGACGAGGTCTTCATCACCGATGTCCACCAGCTGCCAATGGGTGTTGGAGATGGGTTTTTTCGATAGGACTTGCCTTTGTTCCGAGACCGGCAACCTGGGATCAGCCAGATTCAACTCATAGCGATTGCCCTTTTCGGTTACCTCGATCAGGTTGGGTGATTCGCTGTTCAGGAGCACCAGGTGATGGTTAGTGATTACTGGAGATCCGCAGACAGGTTCTGCAGGCTGCCGGTTTGAAAACTCACGAAGAAAATATATCCCTTTGGTAATGTCCAATTGCACCATGATGTCGTAGTGATACTGCCAGCTGATTGGGGTGGATCTGCGGGTGATGTTCCCCTGCATGTGAGAATTCATTGATCTCTTGCCGACAAAGTATGCCGATCTGGTTGTCAAAATCTGCAACCAAAGGGCTTGCCGTCCGCGTCTGCCAGGGTGAAGGCGAAGGCGTCGGGAAAATAACTGAGCACCCGCTCCTGCAGTTTGTCTGAGATTGCACTGTTATCGGGTTCCTGCATAAGTCGCCGGATCAGCTGTTGCTCATAACGGGTGAACAGGTGGAGCAGGCGGCGTTTTTCACCGATGCGCTGGATGATTTCATTGGCCACCATCGATACCGTGTTGTCCGCCATGGTCTTGTGATATTCGCGAAAGGTATCGATGCGTTGCAGGGCGATAGCCGTCAGCAGGCATGCCACGGGTATCAAAAAGATTCCCACGAAGATAGTCGAATGTAGGGTGGCTAACTTCCTGCCTGACTTGGGTTTCTGAATCAATTCGATTTCCATTTGCATGGTCGTTTTCAATATTGCGGCAGTCGGGTTGAAATGTTGATGGATACCCGCCCCTTTCTTGAATTTCTGCGAAAGCTCCCCCATTTGTTAAATAACCATTGATTTATCGGAGTTTTTCCCATGCGTATGGATCGTTTGACCAGTAAGTTTCAAATGGCCCTGGCGGATGCCCAGAGCCTCGCCGTTGGCCGCGATCATCAGTTCATCGAACCGGTTCACCTGATGAGCGCCCTGCTGGATCAGGAGGGCGGCACGGTGCGTCATCTGCTCACCCAGGCCGATGTCAATCGTGAATCGGCTGCGTTCCGATTTGAATGGCGCCCTGGATCGCCTGCCCAAGGTCGATGGCGCGGCGGGCGATCTGCATATCTCCAACGACCTGGGGCGACTGCTCAATCAGACCGATAAATTGGCGCAGCAGCGCAATGACCAATACATCTCCAGCGAGCTGTTCGTGCTGGCCGCAGTCGGCCGACAAGGGGGAACTGGGCGAGATGCTGCGCCGGGCGGGCGCGGCTCGGGAGGTATTGGAAAAGACCATCGAAAAGGTGCGCGGCGGTCAGAAGGTGGATGATCCGAACGCGGAGGATCAGCGCCAGGCCCTGGAGAAATACACCATTGATCTGACTGAGCGGGCGGAACAAGGCAAGCTGGACCCGGTGATCGGGCGGGATGACGAGATTCGCCGCACCATCCAGGTGCTGCAACGCCGCACCAAGAACAACCCGGTGCTGATCGGCGAACCCGGCGTAGGCAAGACCGCCATCGTCGAAGGTCTGGCCCAGCGCATCATCAACGGCGAGGTGCCGGAGGGTCTCAAGAGTAAGCGATTACTCTCGCTGGATATGGGAGCCCTGATCGCCGGTGCCAAATTCCGTGGCGAATTCGAGGAACGTCTCAAGGCGGTGCTGAAGGACCTCTCCAAGCAGGAGGGCCAGATCATCCTGTTCATCGACGAGCTGCACACCATGGTGGGGGCCGGCAAGGCGGAGGGCTCCATGGATGCGGGCAACATGCTCAAACCCGCCCTGGCGCGGGGCGAACTGCACTGCGTCGGCGCCACCACGCTGGATGAGTATCGCAAGTATGTGGAGAAGGACGCGGCCCTGGAACGTCGTTTCCAGAAGGTGCTGGTCAGAGGAGCCGACCGTGGAGGATACCATCGCCATCCTGCGGGGGCTGAAGGAGCGTTATGAGCTGCATCACGGGGTGGATATCACCGACCCGGCCATTGTTGCGGCGGCGACCCTCTCACATCGTTACATCAGCGACCGCCAGTTGCCGGACAAGGCGATCGATCTGGTGGACGAGGCGGCCTCCCAGATCCGTATGGAGATCGACTCCAAGCCGGAGCAGATGGATCGTCTGGAGCGCCGCCTGATTCAGCTGAAGATCGAGCGGGAGGCGCTCAACAAAGAGACCGACGAGGCCTCCAAGAAGCGTCTGGCCCATCTGGAGTCGGAGATTGCGCGTCTGGAACGGGAATACTCCGATCTGGAAGAGATCTGGAAGTCGGAAAAGGCCGCCCTGCAGGGTACCACCCATATCAAGGAATCCCTGGAACGGGCGCGGCTGGAACTGGAGACGGCCCGCCGTGCCGGTGATCTGACCCGCATGTCGGAACTGCAGTACGGGCGCATCCCGGAACTGGAGAAACAGCTCGACATGGCGGCCCAGGCGGAGATGCAGGAGATGAAACTGCTGCGCAACAAGGTCACCGAAGAGGAGATCGCCTCGGTGGTGGCCAAGTGGACCGGCATCCCGGTCTCCAGGATGCTCGAAGGCGAGCGCGAGAAACTGTTGCGTATGGAAGAGGAACTGGCCAAGCGGGTGGTAGGCCAGCAGGAGGCGGTGCACGCCGTGAGCAATGCGATCCGCCGCTCCCGCGCCGGGTTGTCCGATCCGAGTCAGCCGAATGGCTCCTTCCTGTTCCTGGGTCCCACCGGCGTGGGCAAGACCGAGCTCTGCAAGGCCCTGGCGGATTTTCTGTTCGATACCGAGGAGGCGATGATCCGGGTCGATATGTCCGAGTTCATGGAGAAGCACTCGGTGGCCCGCCTGATCGGTGCGCCGCCGGGTTACGTGGGTTACGAAGAGGGTGGCTATCTGACCGAGGCGGTGCGGCGGCGTCCCTATTCGGTGATCCTGATGGATGAGGTGGAGAAGGCCCATCCGGATGTCTTCAACGTGCTTGTTGCAGGTGCTCGATGACGGCCGTCTCACCGACGGTCAGGGTCGCACGGTGGATTTCCGCAACACGGTGATCGTGATGACCTCCAATCTGGGTTCGGACCTGATCCAGCAGAAGGCAGGAGAAGAACGCTACGCGGAGATGAAAGCGGCGGTCATGGAGGTGGTGCGCACCGCCTTCCGGCCGGAGTTCATCAACCGGCTGGATGAGATCGTGGTGTTCCATCCCTTGGCGCAGGAACAGATCCGGGCCATCGCCCGCATCCAGATCGACTATCTGAAAAAACGCCTGGCAGAGCACGACATGGGCCTGGTGGTAAGTGACGCGGCCCTCGATCGACTGGGCGCAGAGGGCTTCGATCCAGTGTATGGGGCGCGGCCGTTGAAGCGGGCGATCCGCCAGCAGCTGGAAAACCCCCTGGCGCAGGAGATCCTGGGCGGACATTTCGGCAGTGGTGACACCATCAGGGTAGAGACGGCGAGCGATGGGCTGACCTTCAGTAAATGATCTTATCAGTAAGACCTCGACGAAACGGTGATGATATTCCCGTACGGTAGCGACAAGCTCCTGAACGGGAATAAGTTCAACACCAGCTAGCTCGAAGCACTGGAAGAGGGCGAAATGTGACCGTTTGTCCAGTGGACAAACCCAGCACATTGAACGACTGAACAGGTGGTTCAGGCTGGGAGTGGAAAAGTACCCCGAAGTCGCGCCAGGGATGGCAAACAGGTGTTTGAAGGGAGTGAATGGCGCGCCCTAGAGGGTGAAAAGTGACCGTTTGTCCAGTGGACAAACGCAGCGCATTGAACGACTGAACAGGCGGTTCAGGCTGGGGGTGGAAAAGTACCCCGAAGTCGCGCCAGGGATGACAAACACGTGTTTGAAGGGAGTGAATGGCGCGCCCTAGAGGATTCGAACCTCTGACCTCAGCCTCCGGAGGGCTGCGCTCTATCCAGCTGAGCTAAGGGCGCTTCTGAAGCCGACGTAGTGTACCTGTCTGGCGGTTTAACGTCCAACCTCTTGGTTCGCTCTTTTTCAGTGCAAAAGGTATAATCTTCTAATTTGCTGATAAATGCCCGGTGCGCCGGGTCGCTTTAGACACAAACCACTGGAGGACGATACCTGTGAAGACCCCTGCTGTATCCATTTTTGGCAAGCTTACTCTGGCAGGCACTTTTGCCCTGCTTTCGTTATCTCAGGCGGTTGCCGAAGATCGTCCTGATGTACTGGAGCGCATCGCGCCCATCGGCAAGGTGACGATCGAGGACCCGGCGGCTAAGGCCGCGGCAGCGGCTGCGCCTGCCGCAGCGGAGTCGGCTCCGGCGGACGGCGCTGGCGATGGGCTTTCCCTGGCGACCTCCAGTGGTTGCATGGGCTGCCACCAGGTCGATACCAAGGTGGTCGGTCCGGCCTACAAAGAAGTCGCAGCGAAATACAAAGACGATGCCGGCGCGCTTGATATGCTGGTAAATAAGGTCTTGAACGGGGGTACCGGCACCTGGGGCCAGGTTCCGATGCCACCGAATGCACATGTGGGCGAGGAAAAAGTACGCACCATCGTGACCTGGGTATTGGGCCTCTGATACAAACTCGGATTAGAAAATGCCTCCCGGGAGTTGCCGGGAGGCATTTTTACCTCCAAAACACCTCTTTCCCGGCAGCCACGGGGCTTGCCCGAGATTGCCTGATCAGCTGAGCATGGACTTCAGATTCGCCAGATGGGCAGAACCCCGCTCCTGTTTCTGTTCTTTGCTCATTTCGCTGTTGCGTCCCTCCCACTGCAGGTCCTCTTCCGGCAGTTCCTGCAGGAAGCGGCTGGGTTCGCAGCGCACCACTTCGCCATAGCGTTTGCGTTTCGCCGCATAGGTCAGGGTCAGGCTGCGCTGGGCGCGGGTGATGCCGACGTAGGCGAGGCGGCGCTCCTCCTCGATGTTCTCGTCCTCGATGCTGGCGCGGTGGGGCAGCAGCTCCTCCTCCATGCCCACCAGGAAGACATGGGGAAACTCCAGGCCCTTGGCGGCGTGCAGGGTCATCAGATGGACCTGGTCCGCGCCGTTCTCTTCATTCTGGCGTTCGAGCACGTCCATCAGGGTCAGATGGTTCACCATCTCCGCCAGGGTCTTCTCCTGCAGTTCGCCGTTCTGCAGGGCGTTGAGCCACTCCAGCAGGTCGTTGACGTTCTCCATGCGCCGTTCGGCCACCGCGGTCGCTGCTGCTGTTTTCCCGCACCCAGTCGGGGTATTGGATCTCGTTGACCAGGGCGCGCGCCGCCTGCACCGGATTCTCGGTTTCCCCTCTGCGGGTGAAATGGCGCGATCAGCTTCGGGAGAACTCCTGCAACCGTGCAGTAGGGGCGTCCGGAGAGCAACGCCTGCAGACCCAGTTCCTCACAGGCGGCCAGCATGCCGATCTCCCGTTGCTGGGCATAGGCGCCGAGCTTTTCCAGGGTGGTGGAGCCGATCTCGCGCCGCGGGGTGTTGACGATGCGCAGGAAGGCGCTGTCGTCGTCCGGGTTCGCCAGCAGCCGCAGGTAGGCCATGATGTCCTTGACCTCGGTGCGGGCGAAGAAGGAGGTGCCGCCGCTGAGGAAATAGGGGATGTTGTGCATCCGCAGGGCCTTTTCGAAGATGCGCGCCTGATGATTGCCCCGGTAGAGGATGGCGTAGTCGTCGTTGCCGGTCTTGCCGGTGAACTTGTGGTGCAGGATCTCCGAGACCACCCGCTCCGCCTCGTGTTCCTCGTTGCGGCACTCCAGCACCCGCAGCGGGGCGCCGGGGCCCAGTTCGCTCCACAGGCGTTTTTCGAACACATGGGGATTGTTGGCGATGAGCTGGTTGGCGGCCTTGAGGATGCGACCGCTGGAGCGGTAGTTCTGCTCCAGCTTGATCACCTTGAGCTGCGGGAAGTCCTGCTTCGAGCCGCACCAGGTTCTCCGGTCGCGCGCCGCGCCAGGCGTAGATCGACTGGTCGTCGTCCCCCACCACGGTGAAGGCGGCGCGTACCCCGACCAGCAGCTTGACCAGTTCGTACTGGGCCAGATTGGTGTCCTGGTATTCGTCCACCAGCAGGTGGCGGATGCGGTTCTGCCAGGCCTCGAGGGCCTCCGGCTCGGTCCGGAACAGCTGGACCGGCAGCAGGATCAGGTCGTCGAAATCCACCGCGTTGTAGGCCTTCAAGGCCCGCTGGTAGGCGGCGTAGAGCCGGGCCTGGGCGCTGTCCAGCTCGTCCTGCGGCCTGGCTCGAGGGCCTGCTCGGGATCGATCAGGTCGTTCTTCCAGGCCGAGATGCGCCACTGGGCGGTGGAGACTGCCGCCTCGTCGCCGCTGTTCTGCTTGCGCAGCAGATCCTTCAGCAGGGCGGCGCTGTCCTGCTCGTCGAAGATGGAGAAGCCGGGCTTGTAGCCGAGCCGCTTCAGCTCCCGGCGCAGGATGTTCAGGCCCAGGGTATGGAAGGTGGAGATGTTGAGGCCGCGACCCCTGGTCAGACCCGAGCTGGCGGCCGATCCGCTCCTTCATCTCCCGGGCCGCCTTGTTGGTGAAGGTGACGGCGGTGATGTGGCGGGGCTGGATGCCGCACTGTTCCACCAGGTAGCCGATCTTGTGGGTGATCACCCGGGTCTTGCCGCTGCCGGCCCCGGCCAGCACCAGCAGGGGGCCGTCGATGTAGCGCACCGCCTCCCGCTGGGCGGGATTCAGATTACTCATATAAGCGGTGTTTCAGTCGGAACAGGGTCGAGATGTCCTCCTCTCCATGACCCTCGGTCAGCAAGGTCTGATAGTCCGCCAGGGTCATCTCCAGCAGGGGAGAACGCACGCCCCGCTGCTGCGCCATCTGGCGACAGATCTCCAGGTCCTTGATGGTGCAAGGCGAGCTTGAAACCGGGTTCGAAGCGGCCCTCCAGCATGGAGCGACCGCGGTGCTCGAGAAACCAGTTGCCGGCCGCGCCGCCGCTGAGCACCTGGATGACCTGCGGCATGTCGAGTCCCTGGGCCTGACCGAAGGCCAGCGCCTCGGTGACCGCCTGGTTGATGCCGGCGGCCATCAGCTGGTTTACCGCCTTGGTGGCCTGGCCCGCGCCTACCGGCCCCATGTGAGTGACCGAACGGGTGCAACAGGCCAGGGTGGGGCGCAGTCGCTCAAGGGTAGCGGGCGCACCGCCGGCCATCATCACCAGGCTGCCGTTGTGGGCCCCTTCGCGACCGCCGGAAACCGGCCCGTCGATAAAATCGGCTCCGCGGTCTGTGATCCGGCGGGCTGTCGCGCGGGCGGTCTCCACACTGACGGTGGAGCTGTCCAGTACCACCTGATGCGTCATGAGTGTAGGGGCGATGCGCTCGATCACCTCCAGCAGATCAGCATCGGTGGAGACGCAGGTGATGATCAGCTCGCAACGATTGATCAGATCACTGATCTGTTCGACCAGGGGAAACTCCGCGGCGCTGGCGGCGAGGGTCTCGGCCCGTTGCCGGGTGCGGTTCCAGGCGGCGGCCAGGGCGCCATGCCGATGCAGATTCAAGGCCAAGCCGCTGCCCATGGCGCCAAGGCCGATGACACCGGTTTTCATCAAATTGCTGTGTGCCGCCATGGGGTAATATCTGGGGTCTTGGGGAGAACCTGGGAGATTACGCAGGGATGCCGGTGATTTCAACCTATGTTGAGCCCCGGATTCCGATGTTTCTTTATTCTGTGGTTAGCTTGCTATGATGCGCTGCTTGTTCCAATCTCCGGAATTGCCAACCAACACTATGACGATCAACATCAGAGACCGGCGCCACCTGCCCAGGGGAGACCACAAGAACCAATTGACCCGCGAGTCCTGGCGGGTTTTTCAGATCATGGCTGAGTTCGTGGAAGGCTTTGAGGAACTGGCCGGTATCAGTCCTTCGGTAAGCTTTTTCGGTTCGGCGCGCACCCCCAGAGACCATCCCCACTATCAGTTGGCCGAGGAGATCGCCCGCTTGCTCTCCAACAGCGGTTTTTCGGTGGTGAGCGGCGGTGGCCCCGGCATCATGGAGGCGGCCAATAAGGGGGCCTATGAGGGGAAGTCGCCGAGTATCGGCTTGAACATCCTGTTACCGCTGGAGCAGGCAGGCAATCCCTATCAGGATATCAGCCTCAACTTCCGCCACTTCTTCGCGCGCAAGGTGATGTTCGTCAAGCACGCCTCCGCCTATGTGGTGATGCCCGGCGGCTTCGGCACCCTGGATGAGTTCGCCGAGATCCTGACCCTGGTGCAGACCGGCAAGACCCGGGAGATCCCGATCATCCTGGTCGATAGCGAATTTTGGCGGGGCTTGTTGGATTGGTTCCGCGACACCCTGTGTAAATCAGGTACAATTGATCCATCGGACCTGGATCTGGTGCAGGTCTGCGATGAACCCAAAGCGGTGGTGGATGCGATCTTTGACCATTACGAAAGTCGTGGTTTTCAGCCTTCACCGGCGGAACAGGAGATGCTGCTGGAGCTGTGAGCCGGTAGCCAATGTTGGAGGAGTGGCTTGATGCCAAGCAACGTCATATCGAATCGTCTCATGTGGATTTTCATCCCGGCCCTGTTGTTGGGGGCGCTACACAGCTATGCAGAGGAAACCGGGCAGGCGGTAGAGGAAACCAAACAGGCGCCGGCTGCCGTGCCCGAACCCCCGGATATACCGCCTGCCTTGGTGGACGGGGAAGCCATCGAACCGGAGGTGACGATCATCAAGAAGGAGGAAGGAACCATCTACGAATACCGCATCAACGGCATGCTCTACATGATCAAGGTACAGCCCCAGGTCGGTCCCGCCTACTACCTGGTGGACCGGGATGGAGATGGTGAATTCGACTCCCGCTCCAGCGATCCCACCAAGATCGCTGTTCCCCAATGGATCTTGTTGCGTTGGTGATACCGGATTACGGCGAGAGGAGCGATGGGGTATACCCTGGGGCGTCTGGCTGCGCTATTCGAAGCGACCAATGAGCGGCTTGGCCGGCTCGTTTCCTGGCTCAGCCTGTTCATGGTGTTGGTCACCTTCGGAGTGGTGTTGCTGCGCTATGCCTTCGATCTGGGTTGGATCTGGTTGCAGGAATCGGTCACCTTCATGCACGCGGCCCTGTTTCTGGTGGGCGCCGCCTATACCCTGAAACACCAGGGGCATGTGCGGGTGGATATCTTTTACCAGCGCTTCTCGCCCCGCCTGCGCATCTGGATCGATCTGCTCGGCAGCCTGTTGCTGTTGCTGCCGGTCTGTCTGTTCATCTTCGCTATCAGCTGGGACTATGTGGTGCAATCCTGGTCATTGCACGAAGGTTCCCGGGAGGCGGGCGGTCTGGATGGGGTCTATCTGCTCAAGACCTTGATCCTGGTGATGGCCGGGCTGTTGGTGCTGCAGGGGCTGGCCATGGTTATCCATAATCTCCTGGCATTGACGGGCCAGTCGAACAAGACCTCGGACAAGGTGGAGTCGTGAGCCCGGAAACTTCTGCCCCTGCTGCTGTTCCTGACCATCTGTCTGGTGTTGCTGCTGGGTTATCCGGTGGCCTTCTCCCTGGGGGGCACGGCGCTCGCCTTTGCCTGGCTCGGCAGTCTCGCGGCGCCTTTGACGCCGCGTTTCTACAGGCACTGCCCAACCGGCTCTACGGCATCATGACCAACGAGACCCTGATTGCGGTGCCCCTGTTCGTCTTCATGGGAGTCATGCTGGAGCGTTCCCGGGTGGCGGAGAACCTGCTCGACACCATGACCTCCCTGTTCGGTCCGCTGCGCGGCGGGCTGGGCATCTCGGTGACCCTGGTGGGCATGCTGCTGGCCGCCAGTACCGGCATCGTAGGCGCCACAGTGGTGACCATGGGCCTGCTCTCCCTGCCGACCATGCTGCGGCGCAACTACGATCCCGGCGTCTCCAGCGGCATCATCTGCGCCGCCGGTACCCTGGGACAGATCATTCCCCCTTCCATCATACTGGTGCTGTTGGGTGATGTGCTCTCCGCCTCCTATCAGCAGGCCCAGCTCAATCAGGGGATCTATTCGCCGGAGACGGTTTCGGTGGGAGATCTGTTCGTCGGGGCGATCGTTCCCGGGCCTGCTGCTGGTGCTGCTCTATCTGGTCTATATGGTGGGGCTGGCCCTGTTCAAACCCGAGTCGGTGCCGGCGATCCCGCAGGACGAGCGGCAGCAGGAAAAAGGCCTGCTGTCTGCGGGTTCATGAAGGTCTGATACCGCCGCTGCTGCTGATCGTCGCGGTCTTGGGTTCCATTCTGGGCGGCCTGGCCACCCCGACGGAGGCGGCCTCGGTAGGCGCCATCGGCGCCATCCTGCTGGCCTGGAGTCAGCGCCAGTTGAATCTGGATCGACCCTCAAAGAGGTGATGACCGGCACCACCCGGATCACCAGCATGGTGTTCATGATCTTCATCGGGGCCTCACTGTTCTCGCTGGTATTTCGGGGCTTCGGCGGTGATGTGGTGGTGACCGAACTGCTGACCGATCTGCCTGGTGGCGTGGTCGGCGCCATGCTGGTGGTGATGCTGGTGATGTTTCTGCTCGGCTTCATCCTCGACTTCATCGAGATCACCTTCGTGGTGGTGCCCATCGTGGGGCCGATCCTGCTGGCCATGGGGCTCGATCCGGTGTGGCTCGGGATCATGATCGCGATCAACCTGCAGACCTCGTTCCTGACCCCGCCGTTCGGTTTTGCCCTGTTCTACCTGCGGGGTGTGGCGCCGGCGGGAGTTACCACCGGCGACATCTATCGGGGCGTGATCCCGTTTATCATGATTCAGCTATTGATGCTGGGTCTGCTGGCCTACTGGCCCGAATTGGCGACCTGGCTGCCGGACCAGGTCTACGCTGACTAGCGCGTTGCTAGTCACTTCGAGAGTTCAGCGAGCAGTTTGCGCAGGGCCTGACCCCGGTGGCTGTGGCGGTTCTTGACCTCGGCCGGCAGCTCGGCGGAACTGCAGTGGTGGGTCGGTACGTAGAACACCGGATCGTAGCCGAAGCCGTTGTCGCCGCGGGGTTCGAACAGGATGCTGCCCTCCCAGGTGCCCTGGCAGATGATCGGCGTGGGATCCTCCGCATGGCGCATATAGACCAGCAGGCATTGGAAGCGGGCGCTGCGCTCGCTCTCGGGTACCTCCGCGAGCTCGGTCAGCAGCTTTTCCAGGTTGGCCTGGTCGGAGGCCCCGGCGCCGGCGAAACGGGCGGAATAGATGCCGGGCGCCCCATTGCAGCGCATCCACCTCGATCCCGGAATCGTCCGCGATGGCGGGCAGACCGCTCAGGCTGGCGGCATGCCGCGCCTTTTTGATGGCGTTCTCCACGAAGCTGAGGCCATCCTCGACCGCGTCGGGGATGGCAAACTCCTTCTGGGCCACCACCGTGATCTGCTGGCTGGCCAGCAGTTGATTGATCTCCCGCACCTTGCCGGCATTGTTGCTGGCGAGCACGATCTTTTCTCCCGTGTGATGACCGGTCATTGTCATTGGCATTCCAGGTGATTGTGAAATGGATTGGTTGCCTGGTCAGCGGTCAGCGAGGGCTTCGCGCTGGATCTGCATGATCTGTCGGATGCCCTGATCCGCCAGATCGAGCATGGCATCCAGCTCGTGGCGGTTGTAGGCCTTACCCTTCGGCGGTGCCCTGCACCTCGATGAAGCCGCCCTGGGCGTTCATCACCACGTTCATATCGGTCTCGGCCTTGGAGTCTTCCGCATAATCGAGGTCGAGCACCGGGGCGCCATGATAAATCCCCACCGAGACAGATGCGACCATGTCCAACAGGGGGTCGCGGGCGATCAGGCCCAGTTCGCGGATGCGCCTGATCGCATCATACAGGGCCACGCAGGCGCCGGTGATGGAGGCGGTGCGGGTGCCGCCGTCGGCCTGGATCACATCGCAGTCGAGGGTGATGGTGCGTTCTCCCAAGGCCTTCAGATCGATGGCGGCCCGCAGGGAGCGGCCGATCAGGCGCTGAATCTCCAGGGTGCGTCCGCCCTGCCGGCCGCGGGAGGCCTCCCGTCCCATGCGCTCGCTGGTGGAGCGGGGCAGCATGCCGTATTCCGCGGTCACCCAGCCCTGGCCCTGGCCTTTCAGCCAGCGGGGAATGGTCTCCTCGACCGAGGCGGTACAGATGACCTTGGTGTCGCCGCAGGCGATCAGCACCGAGCCCTCGGCATGTTTGGTGTAATGCCGGGATATCTGGATCGGGCGTAGCTGATCGGGTCGGCGTCCGGATGGTCGCATGGGGCCTTTTACTCCTCTAAGTCGATGTTCATCCAGGAGCCTGCGCAGATCGTCGATGGCTTCCTGGAGGTGTTCTTCCGAGATGGTTTTCTGCACGTGCGGAGCGGCATTATGCGTCAATGCCATGCTGATGTCAGCCGGATCGATGTCAAACGCGCCCTGCAGCCAACGCAAGGTTACGACCGTGACATTGTCGCTTTCCGGTTTACTGATGCTTTCCGCTCTCTTGGCGAGGCTGTTGAGGTGGGTCGCCAGCGATTGTGCCCTGTCGCTCAACGCATTTACCAACGTGCGTTCAGGCAGGGGGCCCCAGAAACCATCGCTGCAGAGCAGGATGATATCTGCCTCATGCAAAGAGAACGGTTCGCTCAGCTCCGCAACCGGATGATTATTCTGCCCGCCGAGGCAGCGGGTGACAAAGTTGCGAAACCGATGGGAATGCACCTGGGCGGAGGAGATCAGGCCCTGCTGCCGCAAGTGTTCGACATAGGAGTGATCGTCGGTGCGAAAGGCGATCACGCCATCCCGTATGACATAGAGCCGGCTATCCCCCAGATGGGCCCAGTGGGCCTTACCCTGCTGGACGAGGCAGAGCACCCCGGTGGTGCGGGGTTCGATCGGCGGAGTCTGTTGCTGGCCGAATTCCAGGATCTGATGATGGGCCATATCCAACAGGCCGCTCAAAAAGACCCGTGGGTTGGCGATCGGCTTACGGCTGGTGAGAAAGGCCCTGCGGCTGGCGTCCATGAGGATTTGGGCCGCGCTCTCACCCCGGGGATGGCCACCCATACCATCGGCCAGGGCCAGCAGGACGGCATCCGGGGCTTCAAGTACCAGACAGCGGTCCTGGTTGGACTTGCGGTTCCCGAGTCGGGAGGTTTTGGCAATCTCGTATTTCATCAGGATGCTTGGACCTGCTCGGCCGCAAGCGATATGTTGTGGCTATCGGGATTACCTTGTTCCAGGGCGGCCAGCAACTCGCCGGCATTCTGCGGCCGTTTCTCATATTCGATCTGCATGGCCCAGTCGATGGCCTCCAATAAAAAACTCGGGTAGCGGCGTCGATAGACCCGACTGGCCGGCTTTAATTTGTCTTTGGCGTGCCTTTCGATAGCGGAAGGCGGCGCCTTACCGTCAAGACAGGCCCGCATGCTGGCGCCGATGGCGTAGACGTCGCTCCAGGGACCCACGTTGCCGGATTGGTAGTACTGCTCGACCGGAGAGAATCCGGTGGTGACCACCCGGCCGCTACGGTTTTTATCCGCCTGGATTTCCCGTACGGCCCCGAAGTCGAGCAGCAGGGGATTGGCGCCGGTGCGCAGATGGATATTACTGGGTTTGATGTCCAGGTGCAGCAGATTGCGTGAGTGGATCAAGCTCAAAGCATCCAGGATCGGCGGAAAGATGGTCATGATGAAACGGGTGCTGAGGTTGCCGCTGCGTTTCTTGATGTAGCTGGCCAGATTCTTGCCTCGTTCGTGATCCATCACCAGGTAACCCGTATTGTTTTCACGGAAGAAGCCGCGCACCTGCACGATATTGGGGTGGCGCAGCGACGCGAGCACCTTTATCTCCTGGTAGAAGAGACGCAGACTACGATGAAAGTTATCGGTCTGCTTGGGCTCGATCACTTCCACCTGGTTGTTCTCGCCCCGACGGGCCAGTTTCTTGGGCAGGAACTCCTTGATGATCACCTCGTCCTGGGTGTCCTCGTCCTCGGCCAGATAGATCAGACTGAAACCGCCACTCGCGACCAGCTTCATGATCATATAACAGTCGATCACGGTATTCGGAGGCAGACTGTCGCGATGATCTTCCATTAGGCAGCAGAAAAGGGTTTTAGGGTTGGTTTTAACGGTAAACCGGGGTGCGCTGGGCGGATCGCGATTACCGGGGGATGGCATAATCGTGCTGTAATATCCAAGCGCCAACCAATTATGCTACATAATCGGCAAGGCGACGAAATGATTGAAGAATGCACCGGTTGGGATTTTTAATTCGGCTTTAGGGAAAACTGAATGATCAGTAGTATGACCGCCTTTGCGCGTGAGGAATATCGAGGGGATCTCGGTGAGATGAGCTGGGAGATCCGCTCTGTCAATCACCGTTATCTGGAGGCCTTCCTGCGGTTGCCGGAAGAATTGCGTGTCCTGGAAACGGTGGTACGCGAACGATTGGCTACCCGCCTTGGGCGCGGCAAGCTGGACGTGGCGCTGAAATTCAAGCCCGGTACGGATACGGAAGCCGGCATCCGGGTCAATCGGCGTATGGTGGAGCAGTTGGTGGCGGCCGACCTGGAGGTGGCCGGCATGCTGCGCGTGGATTCCAATCTCAAGCCGATCGACCTGTTGCGCTGGCCCGGCGTACTGCAGGAGCAGGAGCAGGATTTCACGCCGGTCAAACAGCAGGCCTTGGAGCTTTTGGATAAGGCGCTGGAAAACCTGCTGGCCAATCGGCAGCGGGAAGGTGAACGGCTCGGTGAGATCGTATTACAGCGTTGCCGCAGTCTGCAGGAACAGGTCGGAAGGGTACGCAGTTTGCTGCCCGAGGTATTGCAGGGGGTCAGAACCAAGATCCGTGAACGCCTGCAGGAGGTGATGGAAGCGCTGGACGAGACCCGCCTCGAGCAGGAGATGGCGTTATTGGCTCAGCGGCTCGATGTGGATGAAGAGATGGACCGGTTGGAAGGCCATCTAGTAGAGGTGGAGCGGGTGCTGACGGCGGATGAGCCGGTGGGGCGGCGCCTCGATTTTTTCATGCAGGAACTGAATCGGGAGGCCAACACCCTCTCCTCCAAATCCAACAACCTGGAGGTGACCCGCATCGCCGTGGAGATGAAGGTCCTGATCGAGCAGATGCGCGAACAGATCCAGAATATCGAGTGACTCGGATGCCTCATGCAAAGGGTGTAAAACCCGTGAAATCGAAGAATATCCTCTTAATATTGTGGGTTTTGTTCCTCTCGGCCTGCGCCACCAGTCCGACCGGACGTTCTCAGTTCCTGATCGTTTCTGAAGATCAGGCGATCAATTCCTCCAAGACGGCGTATGTGGAGATGCTCAAGCCCTACCAGGAAAAGGGCAAATTGGACAGTGATCCGGTGCTGAATGCCCGGGTCAAGCGCATCATCGGCCGGTTGATCGCACAAGCCATCGTTATGCGCCCGGAGACCCGGGACTGGAACTGGAGCATGAAGATCATCGACGATCCGAAGACCGTTAATGCCTGGGCCATGGCCGGCGGCAGGATGGCTTTGTATACCGGACTGGTCGAGCAGATCAAACCCAGCGACGACGAACTGGCCCAGGTGCTGGCCCATGAGATCAGTCATGCCCTGGCGAAACACACCGCCGAGAAGATGTCCGTGGCCCTAGCCAGTCAGGTTGGTGTGACGGTGGTAGGCGCGGCAGCGGACAACAGTCAGTTGGCATTAACCGGTGCCGCGCTGGCTGCCAAGCTGGCCGTCGAACTGCCCAACAGCCGCACCGCAGAGGCGGAGGCGGATCGCATCGGCATCGAACTGGCGGCCAAGGCCGGTTATGATCCAAGGGCTGCCGCGACCCTGTGGCAGAAAATGGGCGCCCTCTCGGGCAGTCGACCGCCGCAGTTTCTCAGCACCCATCCGAGTCCGCAAAACCGTCAGGAAAGCCTGCGTAAGCTGGCGGATCAGATGATGCCCTACTATAGGGCGAAGAGTGATCGGCCCAGTTTCAATTATTGAGGTGACGGGTACTATGTTTCAGTTCGGTGAAAGCAGCGTATCCAGGTAATGATTGCCAGCACCGTAGGTCGGCAACCCTAAGCCGACAACCATGCTCAGACTAGGATCTCAAGATGGCGAAAGGCACTCTCTATATTCTCTCGGCCCCCTCCGGGGCGGGTAAGACCAGCCTGCTGAAGGCCCTGCGGGATCAGGACGACCAGTTGCAGGTCTCGATCTCCCATACCACCCGCACCATGCGGCCGGGCGAGGTCAACGGCGTGCACTATCATTTCGTCGCCCATGAAAGGTTTCTGCACATGGTCGAGGCGGGTGAGTTTCTCGAGCATGCCGAAGTCTTCGGCAACTTCTACGGCACCGCCGAGGCCGTGGTGCGAGATCAGCTCGAACACGGGGATCTGGTGCTGGAGATCGACTGGCAGGGCGCGCGCCAGGTGAGAACCCGTTTTCCCGAGGCAGTATCCATTTTCATCCTGCCGCCCAGTCCGGAAGACCTGCGCCAGCGGTTGGATGCGCGGGGTCAGGACAGTGAGGAGATCATCCAGGGACGTATGCGGCAAGCGGTCAGCGAGATGTCTCACTACGCCGAGTTCGATTACCTGGTGATCAACGACATCTTCGACGCCGCCCTGGCTGAACTCGATTGCATCGTGCGCAGTCAGCGTCTGCGTACCCCTAACCAGGTATCTGAGCATGAGGGGAGAATTGAGAGGCTATTGGGAGCGACGATCGATCTTGGATCACACGAAAATCCATAACCAACTCTCTCCGTAGCTGAGGCAATTGGATCTGCCTTTTGGTGAATCAGAATTTTTTCAGCAGCGATAAGCGAAACCCTAGACTCCGCGTCATATTGGCAGGTTCATGGACCATGCCAACCGGCACGTCGTCTTTTGTCAGCGTCAAGTCATCGCTTTTATCGAACCACCAGTAACGCAGGTACGGGCCCAATTCGAGGGAGGTGTGAGCGTCAAACTGATGGGTCCAGCCGGCTAGCAGTTCCAATCCCATTCCATCATGCAGATCCAGCATGACGGGATCGTACAACCCCTGTTGAAACTCAACGTCCAATGTGGCGTCAAAGGTCTTTTTAACCATCACTAGAAAACTTCCTTGATCTTTTGTCGTGTACTGAACACTGGGTCTCAGGGCAAGGAGGATATAAGGCCATTTATACTCTTCGTGCAGACCGGAAATGTCAGGGAGAGACTGGATATCCCTGTCCCAGAGACGCAGCCCGATTCCACCAAAATATTCCAGGCAGGTGCTTTCAGTAATAGCTTGCACATATCCCAGGGATAGGCTTGCCTCGTTGAGCAAAGTATCCGTTTGTGATTTCAGTTCAGTATCGGTCCCAGGGTAGGCCCGATAATCCACATCGCCACCCTGGATATGGTAGTTACCGGTTACAAACCACTTACCAGAAGTGGCCTTCAATTCGAAGGCCAGTCCTGGTAATAATCCATCTTCCGAATCCAGCAGATCCCCCGCCTGGTTTTCTTCTTCGTAGTGAAAATCTTCGAGTAAAAGTCCGATGCTCGCGTTATACACCACTGTATCGGTGAAACTTGGATGGGCTGTCATCAGGCTGCCGATTGCCAGGATGATTGTAATGGACTGAGGAGATTTCATGCTTGAGTTAAGGGGATGAGTACTCATCCCCTTTTATGCTATGGCTTAGGTGCTTGTTGGCTGCTACCAGTTTTCAAGGGTCACAGTTTCATAGCTACCATCCCCGTCGGCATCCACCGAAAGCGTGTAGGTCAAGATGCTGTCGCCCTCGCAATCGACCATAAGCGAGGAACTGTCGCCGGACGCAACCAATATTCCAGTATAGGGCCATGTATCCGTGTAGTTCATGTGGAGGGTGTTGATGGTGCTGATATCGACATAGCCGTGATCAGGATGATAAAACCTTCCTGATATTCTTATCAATGACTCCGTTACATTGTCTACGATTTCAATCGTGTAGGTGGCATACCAGTAAACATTGAGTGTATTGTTGTCCCTAACATAAAAGTCTATGACTTCAACCACAGATAATGCAGAGATTGTCATCGCAATCTGGCCACTGAAGGTGTAACTATCAGTATCATATCTCTCAATTAGGTCTGAGAATGTTAGTGTCATTTGAATGTTGTCGAGTGAGTTTACATCGATTGTGCCAGTGAAATTTGCCGTCCCATCCATGTAAACATTCTCCATCACACAGTCCTGGAAAGACATGTTGCCACTGAAGTCCCCGGTTACATCATCTACCGTGATACTGAGATAAATCGAACCACTGTCACAGGGTAGAGTGTCGCTCTGAGTTTCTACCACGCCGGGTAAAGTCATTGCCGTGTTGAAATCCATCTGGCGCGCCACATCGGCAAACATCTGCGCCAAAGTGAGGTTGGATGCTGAGTTGAGTGTTTCACCATCCTCTGTAACGACTCCGATAATGTCAGTAGCGCCAAAGGCATCGATGTCAGGACTAAATACCCCTTCTGCCATAGTCACCGCATTGTTTGAAGTAATCACAGCAGGTATTTTCAGCCCCGTGTAAGTGATTGCTGTTACATCGTCTCCACCGCCGCCACCACAGGCGGACAGCAGGAATACACTGGTGATAAAGACGAATTGAATCAGGCGTTTCATACACTGCTCCTTGGTTACAAAGCTGATCCGCAGATTTGAACTACAAATCTATGTCTTCGCCCCGGGTATGTTAGGAAACTCCCGATGAGAAGTTTCCGAATTTCGCGGTGTGGTATGCTCAGCTGATGATGCTGATAATTCCCCTCATATCGCACCTTCCCTAGCTACGCGAAGCGAACGCCGATAGTGAAGTTCTCTTTTGCTGAATCCGCTTTCATTTCCATTTAGTTGATGATTTCGATCCACGCTACTGGAGAGCGCTGGATGCCAGGTAGGACTCGTTTCATCAAGACGCGTCAAGACGAATTAAATCCCGTGACTACAATAGCAGAGAATAGATTTGCCGCATCTCTATTATTGATGTTTTGTTGGCATATCATCTTCTTTAATGATCCGGATCAAGTTAACTCCTCATAGCCTGGGATCAGTCTGAATGTCGTGTTGTCGCCATTCTCGTCCACGATCAGGTTGTCCGGGTTGTCGTCGTCGAACAGGGCCCGGAGGGATGAAGACATGCTAGGGTTGTGGATGGCGTGCCGGGTCGGTCGGGTCGGCCATGAACCCCCAGTTGCCGAACATCTCCTCCGGGCCGGAGGCGTTTAGGCGGTTGATTACTGCCTGGAGTTTCGATACCGGAAAAGGCGAGCGCACTGATAGAGAAGGTGCGCCGCCACCGCCACCGCAGGCAGCCAGGATCAGGCTGAGGAACAGCGGGATCAGAGAAATATTGCGCGCCATATTGCACCTGCTGTGGTAGCTTGGCTGGCAGGCCTCAGACGCTAGTGGGGGGTTGTCGCGATTAAGTAAACCTGACGTCATCCCTCATCGAGTTCAAGACGCATAGCCTTGCTCCCTATCGGTTTGAAGCAATCTACAATCCTACTTTATAAATAGCCTGATTATCGTAAGGATTGGCCGGTCTGTCATAATCCTGTAATTGTGCTGAAATGTCAGAAAACGTTAAAATTCCATTTTTTTTCCGATTGCAGAATTCCATGAGCGGTAAACTCTATATCAAAACCTTCGGCTGTCAGATGAACGAATACGATTCGTCGCGGATGGCGGACGCCCTGCGGGAGGCGGAAGGTCTGCTGCTCACCGACCGGCCGGAAGAGGCGGATGTGTTGCTGCTCAACACCTGTTCGATCCGCGAGAAGGCCCAGGAGAAGGTCTTCTCCCAGCTGGGCCGCTGGCGTCCCTGGAAGGAGCGCAATCCCCGGCTGATCATCGGCGTGGGTGGCTGTGTGGCGAGCCAGGAAGGGGATGCGATCCGCGAGCGGGCGCCCTATGTGGACCTGGTGTTCGGCCCCCAGACCCTGCATCGGCTGCCGCAGATGATCCGCGAGAGCCCGCCGCGAGCACCAGCCGGTGGTGGATGTCTCCTTCCCCGAGATCGAGAAATTCGACCGCCTGCCGGAGCCCCGCGCCGAGGGCCCCAGCGCCTATGTCTCGATCATGGAGGGCTGTTCCAAATACTGCACCTACTGCGTGGTGCCCTTCACCCGCGGCGAGGAGATCAGCCGCCCGTTCGACGATGTGATCGCCGAGGTGGCGGGGCTGGCGGCCCAGGGGGTGCGCGAGGTCAACCTGCTGGGGCAGAACGTGAACGCCTACCGGGGCGAGATGCACGACGGCGCAAGCCGCCGATCTGGCGCTGCTGATCGAATACGTGGCCGCGATCGAGGGCATCGAGCGCATCCGCTTCACCACCTCCCATCCGATGGAGTTCTCCGACAGCCTGATCGAGGTCTATGGGCGGGTGCCGGAACTGGTCAGTTTTCTGCATCTGCCGGTGCAGTCGGGTTCGGATCGGATGCTGGCGATGATGAAGCGGGGCCATATGGCGATCGAATACAAGGCCAAGATCCGCCGGCTGCGGGAGATCCGCCCGGACATCACCATCTCCTCCGACTTCATCGTGGGCTTCCCGGGCGAGACCGAGCAGGACTTTCAGGACACCCTGAAGCTGATCGAGGAGATCGGTTTCGACCACTCCTACAGCTTCATCTACAGCCGCCGTCCCGGCACCCCGGCGGCGGAGCTGCCGGACGATGTGCCTCTGGCGGTCAAACAGGCCCGTCTGGAGCGGCTGCAGCAACTGATCAACACGCCAGGCCCAGCGCATCAGCCGCCAGATGGTGGGCACGATCCAGCGGGTGCTGGTGGATCGCCCTCGCGCAAGGATCCACAGCCAGCTGGCGGGCCGCACCGAGAACAACCGGGTGGTGAACTTCAGCTGCCCCGGCGGAGCTGATCGGCCGCTTCGTGGCGATGTGCGGATCACCGAGGCCCTGCCCAATTCACTGCGTGGCCGGCTGCTGGAAGTGGTTGCCTCGCGCGCGGTCAACGGCTGATAATCCCTCCATCCTTGTTGTTGGAACCCATCTTGTCTGAACACCCGGAATCCCTCGATCTGGTCCTCGAACCGGTCGACAACGAGCAGCTGGCGAACGTCTGCGGCCAACTCGACGAACACCTGCGGCAGATCGAACGCCGCCTGGGCATCGAGATCAATAACCGCGGCAATCAGTTTCACCTGATCGGCACCGGGATGCGATTCGCGCCGGCGAACAGGTGCTGCAGGATCTCTACGGACCGCCGCGAACGAGATCCTCGACCCCAAGCGGGTGCACCTGTTTCTGCAGGAATCGGGGGTCGACGCCCTGCTGGAGGCGGAGCCGTCCCGATGTCCCCGAGGTGGTGATCAAGACCCGGCGTGGCCTGGTGCGCCCGCGCGGGCCCAATCAACAGGAATATGTGCACAAGGTGCTGACCCACGACATCAACTTCGGCGTGGGACCGGCGGGCACCGGCAAGACCTATCTGGCGGTGGCCTGTGCGGTGGACGCCATGGAGCGGGACCAGGTGCGCCGGATTCTGCTGGTGCGCCCGGCGGTGGAGGCGGGTGAGCGGCTCGGTTTTCTGCCCGGTGACCTGGCGCAGAAGATCGATCCCTACCTGCGGCCGCTGTACGATGCGCTCTACGAGATGCTGGGCTTCGAGAAGGTCGCCAAGCTGGTGGAGCGCAATGTGATCGAGGTGGCGCCCGCTGGCCTATATGCGCGGGCGCACCCTGAACGAGTCCTTCGTGATTCTGGACGAGGCGCAAAACACCACCCCGGAGCAGATGAAGATGTTCCTCACCCGCATCGGTTTCGGTTCCACCGCGGTGATCACCGGCGATGTGACCCAGATCGACCTGCCTCGCGGGCAGTTGTCGGGCTTGCGTCAGGCCATCGAGGTGCTGGCGCAGGTGGACGGCATCAGCTTCACCTTTTTCAATGCCCGGGACGTGGTGCGACATCCGCTGGTGCAGCGGGTGGTGCGGGCCTATGAAGAGTTCGATCGGCATCGGGTCATAAAGCACCGGACCGGATACCGTCATGACCCTAGAGGTGGAAATCCAGAACGCGACCGAGTATGCGGACCTGCCGTCCGAGGCCGAGTTCATCGGCTGGGTGCGGGCGGCACTGCCGACAGAACCGGCAAGCGGTCGAGGTGGTGATCCGCCTGGTGGACGAGCCGGAGAGCCAGCAGCTGAACCTCGACCTACCGGGGCAAGGACGGTCCCACGAATGTGCTGTCTTTTCCCTTCGAGGCCCCACCCGAGGTGGCCACTCCCCTGCTGGGCGACCTGGTGATCTGCGCCCCGGTGGTGGTCGCGGAGGCGCGCGCACAGGGCAAAACCGAACTGGCCCATTGGGCCCATATGGTGGTGCATGGCCTGCTGCATCTGCAGGGCTATGACCATCAGACCGATACCGAGGCGGAGCGCATGGAAGGCCTGGAACGGACCATCCTCCAGCGGCTGCATTTTCCCGATCCCTATAACGAAGAGGAGCCATGAACAGCGAAGATCGATCTACCAACGGTTCGTCCCGGGGCTGGCTGGAACGCATCAGCCGGGTGTTTGGGGGCGAACCACAAGACCGGGAGCAACTTATCGAGTTGCTGAAACTGGCCGAGGAGCGCCATCTGCTGGATGCCGAGATGCTCAACATGATGCTGGGAGCGATGCTGGTTTCCGAGCGGCGGGTGCGCGATATCATGACCCCCCGGTCCAAGCTGGTGATACTGCACCGGGGTGACGACCTGGGCGAGGTGTTGCGGGTCGTCACCGAATCCCAGCACTCGCGGATTCCCGTAGTCGGCAAAGACACGGATGAGGTGGAAGGGGTGCTGCTGCCGAAAGACCTGTTGAGCCGGCTGTACCGGGAACAGGGCAATGATTTTCAGCTCATGGAGCTGTTGCGTGAGGTGCTGATCGTACCGGAATCCATGCGTCTGAACAGCCTGCTGAAGGAGTTGCGGCAGAATCGGAATCACATGGCGATCGTGGTCGACGAATACGGCTCCACCGCCGGTCTGGTGACCCTCGAGGATGTGTTGGAACAGATCGTCGGGGATATCGAGGACGAGCATGACGATCCGCCGGAACCATCCGTAGAGACACGCCATCCGCAAGATGAATCGGTCTGACACCGGGACATTGGTCATCCCTCGTTATGCCACCGACCTGATCGCCCTGCTGGCAGGTGGCCTGACCACCCTGGCGTTCGCTCCCTTCAACCTCTGGCCACTGGCGCTGGTCGGTACCGGATTGTTGTTTCATATCTGGCTGCAGCGTGGACGCGCCGGCTTTCGTCCCGGTTTTCTGTATGGTCTCGGACTGATGAGCAGCGGCGTCACCTGGCTGCATGTCAGTATTGCCCAATTCGGCAATGTGGGTTGGGTGTTTCCGATCCTGGTCACGGCCGTGTTCGTGTTGATCATGGCCCTCTATTACGGCCTGGCCGGCTGGTTGGTCGGACGGTTCAACAGTACCTCCAGGCTCAAATTGATCGCGGTTTTTCCCGCTACCTGGGTGCTCGATCGAATGGCTGCGCAGCTGGCTGTTTACCGGTTTTCCCTGGCTGCAGCTGGGCCATGCGATGATTGCTACGCCATTGGCGGGTTATGCGCCGTTGCTGGGCGGTCTGGGCGTCAGCTTCATGCTGGTGCTCTCCACCGGCCTGCTCCTGCTGTTGCGGGAAGCCGGCCGGGTGCGCTGGTTTGCCGTTTCCGGCTTGCTGCTGCTCTGGAGTGCGGGCTGGGGTCTGGTGCAGGTGCAGTGGAGTGAACCATTGGGGGCTCCCCTCAAGGTGGCGCTGATTCAGGGCAACATCCCGCAGCACGAGAAGTGGGAGCTGGAGCAGTTGCTGCCGACCCTGACCCTCTATGCGACCCGCACCAAGGAGCATTTTGGTGATGACCTGATCGTGTGGCCGGAAACCGCGGTTTCCGCCTTTCAATATCAGGTGGACGAACCGTTCCTGCAACCGCTGGAAGCGGCGCTGCGACGTCATGGCTCCCAGCTCGTATTCGGGGTGGTGCAACTGGATCCGGACGGCAAGCGCTACTATAACGCCATGGTCGCCATGGGAGATCAGCGGGACCATTACTACAAGCGCCACCTGGTGCCGTTTACCGAGTACCTGCCGTTGAAATCCCTGCTCTGGCCGCTGGTGGATTTCTTCACCATTCCCATGTCCGATTTCACCGCCGGCAGCAAGGCGAAGCCCCTGATGCAGGTGGGCGAGTATCAGGTCGGCATGTCGATCTGTTATGAGGATGCCTTTGGTGCCGAGACGGCTCAGGCGTTGCCGGAAGCGGCCTATCTGATCAACGCCAGCAATGACGCCTGGTTCGGCGATTCCCTGGCGCCCCGTCAGCATCTGCAGATCGCCCGCATGCGAGCACTCGAGACGGCGCGTTATCTGCTGCGCGCCACCAATACCGGAATTTCGGCCGTCATCGGGCCCCAAGGCCAATTGCTGACCACCGCCCCTTTACTGCAGGAAGCGGTGATCGAGGCGCAGATCGAGCCCCTCTCCGGTTCTACGCCCTTTGGAAGATTGGGAAATCTGCCGCTGCTGGGGTTGTTGACGGTGATGCTGATCATCGGTTTTTCCTGCGGATATGCCAGGTTTGAGGATCGTTGCAGTCGTCCGGGAAATGACGGTTAGGCGGAATTTGGCGTCTCACACCCTGTATCACTATGCCTAACCAGGGATTCTCCTAATTCCTTTTTTTTCTATGCGGGCGTATAAAGATAAACGGGAAGCGAGCGATGGCCGCAGGTCATCGCATGACTGCAGTGGCGCCCTTTCGAGGCAATCGCGAGACCTGGCGATCGACCAGGGCCGAAGCGGGTAGTGAACCATATAATAAGAAATGGTTGCCTTGAGGGGGATTGTGTCGGTGTGAGATCTCCGGCCGGATTTGCTTCCGTTGCAAAGTACCCGTCGCGCCAATCGAACAATAGCGTCTATCAGACCCATAACAAACCGATGGCCAGTGTGATACGCGGGAACTGTGCGCCAGAAACGGCAGGGAGAAAGTGGTCAAGAGCAGCGCCGCTGATGGAAACATCACACCGTTCAAGACTGTACCGACTGTAAAACCGACGGCGAGAAGCTGATTCTTTTCGCGCTCCAGCCCCGCCAGTAGGCGCAGGTCAGGGCAATCCGGTTATCAATTTCGAGTCGCGCTGGGTCTGATCGTCTGTCACACGCCAACTGCAGTCGCTTCCCCGAGTCAGGAAGACGCCTATGATTAAACTGGAGAGGAAGGACAGTTCCCGGCCGCCTGCAGCGGCTCTCGCGCTACCGGCCGGGAACTCCATATCGGGGTGAGGATATGCCTGGCAGATGGCTTGCAAGGGCAACGCGGGAGGGTGGCGACAGGATCGCCCTCTATGCGCATGATAATATTCTGAATTACGCGCAGCTGATGCAGCGGGTTGAGTCGTTCAGCGCCCGTTTGCTGCAGTATGCCCACGCCTCCGTGGTGGGGGTCTGTGCGCACGAGCCTTTGACCATGGTAACGGCATTGCATGCGGCCGCCCGGTTGGGTCGCGCCCTGCTGCCCCTGGATGTACGGATGCCCCCTGCGCAACAGCCAAGCCCTGCTCGAGCAAAGCGGTTGCCGCCTGGTCATCAGTGACGCCGAGGCTGCCGCAACTGCCGGTGGCGATCACCTGTTCAGGACAGCTAAGCAGCTGGATGAGGTCAATATCCTGTGCGCTGGTCCCGACTCCCAGGAAGAGTCCGGACCGCTCCAGTATTGCCCTGATCGTACCCACCACCGGCACCACCAGCGATCCCAAGGGCGTCATGCTCTCGGCAGCCAATCTGTGCGCCAGTGTCGAGCAGGTCAATCAGCGGCTGGACCTTCGGCAGCCGCCGACTGCTGGCTCAACTGCCTGCCCCTGAGCCATATCGCCGGGCTTGCGATCCCCTATCGTTGCGCCCAGGCCGGGGCAGTCATGGTGCTGCACCCGCGGTTCGATGCACACCAGGTCTGGCAGGATCTGGAACGCTATCAGGTCACCCATATCTCCCTGGTGCCCGCCATGCTGGGCCGTCTCCTGGATGCGGCGCAAGGCAGAAGGGTGCCGGCCGTCTGCGGGTCGCCTTGATCGGCGGCGGGGCCCTGGACGCCGCCTTGGCCACGCGCGCCCATGCGGCCGGTTGGCCGCTGACGGTCTGCTACGGCATGAGCGAGACCGGCTCGATGTGCGCGTGGACAGCAGCACTCAGGCCGGTATCGAGCCAGGCCGGGTCGGAGAGCCGCTGCCGGGCTTCCGGATCTGCCTGTCTGAAGGTCAGCGGGGCAGGATCCGGGTGTCGGGGGATGCCGTGATGGCCGGTTATGCCAATCCGCAACTGCGTCCGGGCGATGGTCTGCAGGAGGGCTGGTTCGAATCCGGTGATCTGGGATTCTGGGACTCGCAGGGCCGGCTTTGCGTCACCGGTCGGGCGGATGATCTGCTCAATTCCGGCGGCCTGCGGCTGCATCCCCGCGAGGTGGAGCAATTGCTGGCAGCCTGTCCCGGTCTGATCTCAGTGGCGGTGAGCAGCCGTTCCGATCCGCTGTGGGGTGATCGCCTGGTAGCCTTTTACGAGGGGAGCATCAGCGAGTCTGCGCTGGAGAGCTGGGCCCGGGAACATCTGCCCAGTGGCCTGCGTCCCCGGGAGTTCAGACGCATTGATCTGCTGCCCCGAAACCGCATGGGCAAGCTCGACCGTCGCGCCCTCAAAGGCTATACGGCTGTAATGCCTGGCGTAGCGGCTCGGGCAGCGCCAAGGGTCGCCGATCCGCGGGGTTGAGCAGCACATGCCGGGTTTGCAGGCGCGCCGTCTGCATACCCCGGGCGGAGCGAAACACGTAGTCGACGGTAAAGGAGGAATCGCCGATCTGCGCGATGTGCACTCCGATCTCAAGGGAATCGCCATGTCGGACCGGCTGCAGGAAATCGGCCCTGCTGTGTACCAGTGGCAGCTGATGACCTTGCCGCAGCAGCTCCGGCAGGCTGAAACCGATCTCCGCCATGAAGCTCTCATAGGCATCGTGCGCCAAACGGAAATAACTGGTGAAGAACATCACGCCGGCCGCATCGATGTCGTGCAGTCTGGCTTGGCAGGGATAGCTGAAGGCTTTCTGGCGCATCGTTTCCTCACTCCTTATCGACAAATTCCGATTTCAAATGCAGGCCCAGGCCGGGCGTAGCGGGCAGCCGCAACTGGCCCTGCTCGATCGTCAGGCCATCCGCGAGGTCGTGGATAAACCATACGCTAGTGGCCAGACCCTGGGCCAGCGGCGGCCCCGAACGCAGGCAGGGCCGCGGCAAGCTGGGCGGCCGCCTGGAGACCCAGCGCACTTTCCAGGGTGCTGGTGACCAGGGTCTCCAAGCCGGCCTCGGCTCGCCTGTTTGGCCAATGCGAGGGTGGGCCGCAGTCCCCCCAGCACCGGGGGCTTGAGGATCAGGCGTCTGACCGGTGGCCGTTGCAACAGAAGCCTCCTTGGGAATCGCGGCAACGATTCATCCAGGGCCAGGGCGATCTCGGTCATACCCTGCAGCGCCCCCAGCGTGTTCCGGTACGCGGCTTTGCCAAGGGTTCTTCCAGGGATTCTATCGCCAGTCCCCTGACGCCTATCCAGGAACCGTTGTGCCTCGGTCATGGACCAGGCCCCGTTGGCGTCCAGTCGCAGGCTGACCTGTCGCGGGCAGTTGACCGCACAGCTGCTGCAGCCAGCGCAGCTCCCGCTCCACTTCGGCCAGACCGACCTTGAGTTTCAAGACGCTGAAGCCCTGCGCGATGAGCGCGCCACAGCGTGCCGGGGCCTGCTCGTCCAGAGATCCCGCCGAGCCGTTCACCGTCACCCGGTCGACCGCCCGGGGTGAGAGCCAGCGGCGCAGGCTGATGCCCTCGGCCTGGCTGCGCAGATCCAGCAGGGCGGTCTCCAGGGCATGTCGGGCCGCCGGCTTGTCCGTTGGCAGCGGCAAGGCTGTCAACGCCTCGATGGTCGTTTGTCCCGCCTAGCCGGCAGTTGTCGCGGCAACCAAGCGATAGGCATCTGGAGCGGATTCGGTGCCGGCCATCAGGCAGCGGCGCACAGTCGCCATATCCCTGCCGTCCGTTCGCCACGGTCAGTTCGACGATCCAGCCGCGTGCGCTCGGTCAGCACGCCCCGCCGGGTCCGCCAGGGCCGGTCGCAGAGGCAAGCGGTAGGGTAGCTAGGCGGTATGAGCGAATCGGCATCTGAGCTGGGGCATGCGATGGAACCGCTCAGAGCAGCAGGGCGGCGCTCAGCAGCACCCCGTAGAGCAGTTGCAACAGGGCGGTGCGGGCCAGGATCTGGTTGAAGGCCGGTCCCGGTGTTTCGCTGACGAAACGGCGGAATAACAGCAGGGCGAGCGGCAGCGCGAGCAGCACCAGCCAGACGCACCCTCCCGAAGCACCAGCGGCAGCAGGAAAGGCGCCAGTACCAGCACGGCATAAAAGATCGTGTGAGCCTCGGCTGCCCAGGTAGTGGGCCAGGGTCAGTTTGCCCGCCTTGCGGTCGCTCTGCAGATCCCGGTAGTTGTTCACCAGCAGCACCGCGGCGGCGAGCAGGCCGATGGCGCAGGCAACCGCCAGGGCCTACAGAGAGAGGCCTAAGGGTTTGCAGATAGTAGCTGCCGAGCACCGCCACCAGGCCGAAGAACAGAAACACGAAGAGTTCGCCGCTGGCGCTGTAGGCGATGGGTCTGGGGCCGCCGGTGTAGGCGTAGCCGGCCAGCAGCGAGGTCAGGCCGATGGCCAAGATCGGCCAGCCGCCGCGCCACACCAGATAGAGGCCGATCAGGAAGGCCAGGGCGAAGGCCGATATAGGCGCCGCGCATCACCGCCGTGCTGCTCAGCCAGCCCTGGGCGGTGGCCCGCGGCGGGCCCAGCCGCTCCGCGGTATCGGTGCCGCGTGCGAAATCCTCCGCGTCGTTGTGCAGATTGGTGCCGATCTGGATCAGCAGCGCGCCAGCAGGGCCGCGAGCGCCGGCAGCAGCACGAACTGCTGAGTTTCGCTGCCAGGCCAGGGTGATGCCGACGATCACCGGAACCAGGGAGAGGCTGAGGGTCTTGGGCCGGATGGCCAGCAGCCAGTGCTGCACGGTCTGAGCGGCCTTCATGGCCGGCGCGGGAAACTTGCTGAAATCCGGCGCACGTTTCTCCACGAAGGCGTTGCGCCCCTCCTGGGCCTCGTCGGTCAGATAGAACAGGGCGGTGGCGTTGCCCGCCAGTTCCTGGATGCCGGCCAGGCCGTCGGTGTCGGCATTGAAGGCGGACTTCAGCACCCGCAGGGCGGTGGGGGAGTGGACCAGCATCTCCCGGCACCAGTTGACGGTCTCCCGCTCCAGCTCGGCCAGCGGCACCACCGTGTTCACCAGGCCCATCTCCAGGGCCTGTTGGGCATCGTACTGGCGGCACAGGAACCAGATCTCCTTGGCCTTCTTCAGGCCCACGGTGCGCGCCAGCAGACCGGCGCCGAGGCCGGCGTCGAAGCTGCCCACCTTGGGTCCGGTCTGGCCGAAGCGGGCGTTGTCCGCCGCGATGCTCAGGTCGCAGATCAGATGCAGCACATGGCCGCCGCCGATGGCGTAGCCGGCCACCATCGCCACCACCGGTTTGGGCAGGGTGCGGATCTGCCGTTGCAGCTCCAGCACATTCAGGTGTTCGACCCCCTGGCTGTCCCGATAGCCCCCTGCTCCGCGGATCTTCTGGTCGCCGCCGGAGCAGAACGCCAGGTCGCCGGCGCCGGTCAGGATGATCACCCCGATCTGCGGGTCCAGGTGCGCGCGGCGGAAGGCATGACTCAGCTCCTGCACCGTCTCCGGACGGAAGGCGTTGCGCACCTGCGGGCGGTTGATGGTGATCTTGGCGATGCCCTCGGCCTGGTGATAGAGGATGTCCTGGTAGTCGCTGTCCGGCGGGGTCTGCCAGTTGATGTCGTTGTTCATGATTGTCTGTCTGCTCCGACGCTGAATTTCGCAGGGCCTATCTTAGGGAAGATGTCCGGGACCAGCACCTCTGTGTCCAACACAAAGCGGACCTCGGGTTCGTCGATGATCCACTAGCCACCCGGTCCGCCACGCCCCCGATCGTAAGGGCCTTTGATATCGGCGCCTAGGCGCGAACCGGCCAGGCCGGACAGGGTTGGGGCGCAACTGTCCGTTGATGATCTCACCGGTCAGTACTTCCGGCGGGGCCATTAACTGTGCATACAGGGATGGCCTTCCGCCGGTCTGTGTCTTCATCCCGGTCTATGGGTAAATGCTGTACCAATACGGAGAAAGCTTAACATCGATAGCCGGCTGCTGTAGAGAAATAAGCGGTCAATTTGTTGAATAGTCGCTCGTTTAGATGGCAGCGGGCCTAACTGCGCTGGCTCATGCGAACCCGGGATGTGTCGCGGTGAGTTCGAAACCAAACTCAAGTGGGCAGGGCCTGGTCGACCAGCGTCTTCAGTTGCTGCAGATAGCGTTTATTCCGGCTAAGGCTCTGCTCCCGCTGCAGCATGATCTCGAGCAGACTGACCCCGGGATAGTCCAGAGCATGCTGCAAGGCAGGACGAAATTGGCGCTGCTGTTCGATGCGCTGATAATCCAGGGCATAGAGCCGGGCGGTGTGGCTGAAGTCCAGGTGGGTGGGCATCAGCCATTGTTGTTCGAAGTGTTCCAGTCCGGCCTGGGGCAGGGTGCCGAAGATCCCGCCGCCGTTGTTGTTGAGCAGGATGATGACGGCGTGCAGACCCCGCGAGAACAGCAATCCGTTCATGTCGTGGAAGAAGGCCAGGTCTCCCAGCAGACCCACCACCGGCTGTTCGCCGGCGGCGGCCAGTCCCAGCAGGGTCGAGACGTTGCCGTCGATGCCGCTGGCGCCTCGGTTGGCCAGGATGCGCAGCGGTTTTTCCCGCTGTCCGCTCCAGCTGTCGAGCTGACGGATCGGCAGTGAGTTGCCACTGAACAGGATGCTGTATTGCGGCAGCAGTTTCAATCAGTTCATCGATCAACGATCTTCCATTGGAATCTCTTCTGTGGCAACCGGATACTGTCAACGGTCTGTTCCGCCAGCTTGAAGCGTTGCAGCCAGGCCGCCGGACCGGCATTGAGGTCGTTTCGCTGAGGGCGGCACAGAACAGGCGGGTTCACTGCGCACCATCTCACCGGTCTGATGCAACGGATCGGGCCAGTCGCCCCGCGGGGCGCACAGGATGGTTTGCGCTGCCGAGCGGGCGAGATAGTCCAATAGATCTTGGAGACCGGTGCGGCGCCGAAGCGCAGCACCCAGTTCGGTGTCGGTCCCTGGGTGAAGCGCTCGGAACGCAAAAAGCCGTCGTATCGGCTGATGAGCCGGCATGAGAGTGCCCGCCGAAGCGCAGCCCGCTCAGGGGATCGGCCAGACCGGGCAATTCAGCCGACCGGCCAGGCGGGTCAGCTCGTCAGGAAAGCCTGGTCGTGCGGCATCGGCCCGCAGACGATCAGACCGTTGCCCGAATCGAACGTCTGCGTGATGCGCTGGAGCTGTGGCGGGTCCGGTCGGAGACGGTTGTCCGCCACCGGCACAGCCGGGCCGGAAGCCACCGGTGGCCATTAGACAGGGGTCAGCGGTTCGGGAAACGGCAGGTTGATATGCACCGGTCCCGGATCGGGCCACAGGCCCGGTGCACCGCCTGGATACCCAGGCGGCGGATATGCGTCAGTGCCTGGGGTTGTGCCGCGAGGTGGCCCCGCATCATGGAAGCGCGCACCTGGCTGCCGAACAGATGGATCTGGTCGACGGTCTGATTCGAGCCGCAGGCCTGCAGCTGCGCGGGTCGGTCCGCACTCAGCAGGATCAGCGGAATGCCGGCGCGGTTGGCCTCGATTACGGCAGGCAGCCAGTGGCCCGGGGCGCTGCCGGAGGTGGCGATCAGAGCCACCGGTCGCCGCGCGTGACTGGCCAGGCCCAGGGCGAAGAAGGCGGCGCTGCGTTCGTCCGGATGTTGCCAGCTGCGCAGGCGGGGCTGACGATTGAGCGCCAGCACCAGGGGGGTGGAGCGGGAGCCCGGCGAGATCACCACCTGCTCGACACCTGCCGCGACCAGCCCGTCCATCAGCTGGTCGGACCAGAGCAGATTGAACGCAGCGGTATCGGTCATGCCTCTTCCAGCGCCTCCAGCATGGCCGCCAGCTTCAGTTCGGTCTCGCGGTATTCGCTGTCCGGATCGGAGCCTGCGGTGATGCCCGCCCCGGCATAGAGTTCCGCATCGTAACCCTGCAGTTGCGCGCAACGGATCAGTACCGCCAGTTCGCCGTCACCTCTGGCGTCGATCCAGCCGGCGGCGCCGGTGTACCAGCCCCGGGAAAAGGTCTCGGTCTGATCCAGCCAGAGGCGGGCCTGCTGCACAGGGGTGCCGTTCACCGCTGCCGTCGGGTGCAGGCGTGCGGCAGCGTCGAACAGACCGACATCCGGTTTGAGCCGGCCCTGGAGTTCCGTCCAAAGATGCTGCATGGCCCGCAAGCGCTTCAATTTGGGCGGTGGGATGGGATTGACCTCGGTGCACAGGGTCTGCAGCACGGCCTGGATATTATCCACCACCAGCTGGTGTTCGTGCTGGGATTTGGCGTCTTCCAGCAGGGCCTGACCGAGTTGTTGATCCTTGCTTTCATCTGCCGCGCGCGGTACGGTGCCTGCCACCGCATCGCTCGAGATCTCGGCGTCGCGGCAAATCAACAGGTGTTCCGGCGAGGCGGCGGTGAAGATCAGGTCGTCCTGGCGGGTGGCGAACAGCACGCTGTCCGGGTAGAGGCAGCTAAGGGTGGACATCAGGCGCACCGGATTGAGCCGCCGTTCTGCGCGTACCCGGATCTGCCGTGCCAGCACTACCTTTTCCAGCCGGCCTGCCGCGATGTCCCGCTTCGCCTTGCGCACCCAGTCGAGCCACTCGTCTCTGGATGGCTGGCTGTGGATCACCGGCAGATCGGTTCTGTGGCCGGGGGGGCCAGGGTGCTGCACCGCAGCCTCGATCAATTGAGCGATCACGTCCATCCAGTCATCGACCAGTTGCTTGCTGTCCGTTTGTTTGTCGGGGGCCAGAGAGCAGGAGAGGGTGCAGGTGTTGATTCGCTGCTGCAGCAGCACTTCCGGCAGACACATCGCCGCATTCGGCATGCCGCTCCAGGCGCCATGCATGGGATCATCGGGGGAGAAGGCGAAACCGGTGAACAGTATGGGTTGGATGTGGGTGCCATCCGGGTCGAATCTGTCCCACTTGGCCAGCGTCGCCTTGAAACCGTCTGAGAGTTTGCGGAAACGGTCGGCCCCGCTGGCCTTGATTCGGAGTACCTCACCCGCCCCGAGGCGGTACTCCTCCTTGGCCGGTTTGCTCCAGTAACACCAGCGCGGTCCTGTCTGGGCCAGGGTGCGCAGTCTGAATCCGGGCAAGGGCAGGGTCAGGGTGTAGAAACGATCGGTCTGTGGCGGATGTCTGTCCAGTTCGATGGTCAGGCGCCGCCGGATCATGTCGAGTAGTTCACATGGGTCAAACATAATCCTAGACCTTGGGCAGATTCCACCGGCGAATCACCCGGATAGCCTGCTGACGATGGTTATCACCTCTGGTAGATCGATGCAAAGCGCGCGGGAGAGAAACCGTTCAGACGGTGTTCACCAACCAGTATAATGGGGACCCCTCTGCCCTGCAGCCGTTCGAAATCATGCCTGCCTTGCTGAGATTTCTCTATATCATACTCCTGATATGGAATATTTTTCTCATCAAAATAGCGCCTCGCCTTCGTACAAACGCCACACCACTGTGCACTGTACAGGATGACCTTGTGCGCGTCGCGTCCGCTTAGCGCCTGCGAGAGAGGTCGGACCTCGGGACTGGTGTAGGTGTTGATGCGTAACTTGACCTCGCTGGCCTGCACCCTGGCGGGCCGGCGGTCGCCGAAGTGGGTGCGGCCCTGTTCATCCTGCCAGGTGTAGATGCCGGCCTGGAGGCTCATGCAGCCCAATCCCAAAATCAGGAGAGAGAAACGGCGGTGCGACATATGGACTCGAATGCTGGTCTGTCGGAGTAAAGCTTCGGGGTACGGTATGTAATGATAGCCGGGATTGGACGGAATGCCCGGTTGGCGAAGCCGGCAACCCATCGCTCAGGGCAACTCATAAACCGAAGAGCGGCTGCAGCATGCTCGCTGCTCGAGCAGGGTTAGAAGCGGTATCCTGGAATGCCCCGAGTTTGATCTCAATCCTGTCGCGGTCTTGACGGTCCAGTTGCGCGGCAAATAGGGTTATCATGCTGATCATGGATTCGTATGCAACACTTACTCGTGGCGTTCTGCTGTGTCTGATTCAGCTCACACTGGGCGGTTGCGCCGAGCAGGACCCGGAGACACCGCACCTGCACTGGTACGTGTTCGATGAAAGATCAGGCGCTTTCGATCAAGCCGCGCGGTACTGTACGGAGGCATCGCAAGGCCGCTATCAGATCGAAATGGCCCCCTTGCCGAGTAGTGCCGACCAGCAGCGCGAGCAGCTGGTGCGCCGGCTGGCGGCAGGTGATTCGGCCATCGACATCATCGGCATGGACGTAATCTGGACCGCCGAGTTTGCTGAGGCCGGCTGGATCTTGCCTTGGCGGGAGGAGCACGCCCGGCAGGCGCGCACCGGCAAGCTGGTCGAGTGCGATCGAAAGCTCGAGCTACCGACAACAGCTGTGGGCGATGCCGTTCACCACCAACACCCAGCTCCTGTGGTATCGCACCGACCGCGTGGACGCGCCTCCCGAGACCTGGGATGAGTTGATCGGCATGGCCGAAGGTCTCGGCCGAGTGGGCACCATCGAAGCTCAAGGGGAACGTTATGAAGGGCTCACCGTGTTCTTCGTCTCCCTGCTCGCCTCGGCGGGTGGTGCCGTACTGGGGCCGGACGGATTGAGCGTCTCGCTCGAGCCGGAGCCCACGCGCCGCGCCCTTGCGGTGATGCGCCGTCTGGCGAACTCGCCGGCGGCCGATCCCGCCCTGTCCACCGCGCGCGAGGACCAGGCCCGGCTCGCTTTCGAAACCGGGGAGTCGAGTTTCATGCTGAATTACACCTTCGTCTGGCCGAGCGCGTGGAGCAATGCCCCGCAAGTCGCCCAGCACATGGGCTGGGCGCGCTGGCCGGCGGTGATCGAGGGGTTGCCGAGCCGGGTCACCCTCGGCGGTATCAACCTGGGTATCGGTGCGCACAGCCGCTATCCCAGGCTGGCCTTCGCGGCGGCGGCTTGCATCGCCTCTGAACCGAACCAGCGCCTGGCGGCGACGCGCGGCGGAATGCCTCCGACCTTGCGGCGCTGTATGACGATGCGAAGGTGCGTGAGACCTTTCCCTTCGCCGACCTGCTGCGCGAGACCCTGGGAGATGCTATACAACGACCCCGGTCACCCCTATATGCCGACATTTCTCTGGCGATCAGCCATACCTTGCATCCGATGCGGGACATCAATCCCGAACGGGACGTCGAGCGCCTGCGCCAGGCGGTGGAACGGGCATTACGCTCGGAGGGACTGTTGTGAGCCGACGACTGAACGCCGAACAGCGACTCGGCTGGTTACTGTGCAGCACCGGCGGTGTTCATAATGCTGTTGGTCACCGCCTATCCCCTGATCTACGCCCTGTGGTTATCCCTGTTCCGCTATGACCTGCGCTTTCCCGATCAGCGGGAGTTCATCGGATTCAAGAATTATCTCAGTGTGCTGAGTTCCGAGACCTGGTGGCAGTCCCTGTTCAATACGCTGGTCATTACCGTCGGTTCCGTGATCGTCGAACTGATACTGGGCCTTGCTCATCGCCCTGGTCATGCACCATACCCTGGTCGGTCGGCGCTGGGTGCGCACCTCCTGCTGGTGCCCTATGGCATCATCACCGTGGTCGCCGCCATGAGCTGGCGTTTCGCCTTCGATCCGACCACCGGTTTCGTCAATGCGCTGCTCGGGCTGGAGGGGGCCTGGCTCAGCGAGCGCTGGTCGGCCTTCGCTGTGATCATCCTGGCGGAGATCTGGAAGACCACCCCCTTCATGGCCTTGCTGCTGCTCTCGGGCCTCACGCTGGTGCCCGAGGATCTGCTGCGGGCAGCGCGGGTGGACGGTGCGAATGCCTGGCAGCGCTTTTTCAAGGTGACCCTGCCGTTGATGCGCCCGGTGATCCTGGTCGCCCTGCTGTTCCGAACCCTCGATGCCTTTCGCATCTTCGACAGCGTGTACATCCTCACGCGCGGCGCGCAGGGCACTGAATCGGTGTCGATCCTGGGTTACAACACCCTGATCACCCGGCTGAACCTAGGGCTCGGCTCGGCGGTATCGGTGCTCATCTTTCTCTGTGTAGTCGCGATCGCGCTGCTCTACATCAAGGGCTTCGGTCATCGATCTGGCTCGCCGGGAGGGCCACTGATGGCCGCCGGTGGAGCGCGCATCGAGCGGCTGATGTGGGGCCTGGGCAGTCTCCTGGTCGTTCTATACGCCCTAATCCCGGTGGCCTGGATCGTCTCGCTGTCGCTCAAACCCAGTGCCGATCTGGGTGACAATCGCTTCCTGCCGCGGGACGTGAGTCTGGAGCACTACCGGGCGGTGTTTCACGATCCCCAGTTCTCCGCCGCGCTGTGGAACTCGCTCGGCATTGCCGGGATCTGCGACCCTGTTCGGCCGTGTTGCTGGCCATGTTTACGGCCTATGCCATCGTGCGTCTGGAATTTCCCGGCCGACGCCTGATCCTTGCGGCCGCCCTGGCGATCGCCATGTTTCCGTCCATCTCGATCGTCGGACCGCTGTTCAACATATGGCGCGTCATCGGTCTCTACGACACCTGGCCGGGTCTGATCCTGCCCTACATGACCTTCACCCTGCCGCTGGCGATCTGGATCCTGGCCGCGTTTTTTCGCGAGATTCCCTGGGATCTGGACAAGGCTGCCCGGGTCGACGGGGCCACCCCGCTGCAGGCGTTTGTGTATGTCGTCGCGCCGCTGGCGGCGCCGGGCGTCTTCACCACCGCCATCCTGGTGTTCCTGTTCGCCTGGAACGATTTTCTGTTCGCGATCTCGCTCACCTCGACCGACCAGGCCCGTACGGTGCCGGCAGCCATCGCCTTCTTTACCGGCAGTTCCCGCTTTGAGCAACCCACCGGTTCCATTGCCGCCGCCTCGGTGGTGGTGACCCTGCCCATCATCCTCGCTGGTGCTGCTGTTCCAGCGGCGCATCGTCGCCGGCCTTACCATCCGGGGCCGTCAAGGGCTAATCTGATGGCAAAAATCGAGTTGCACGAAGTCAGCAAGCGGTTTGCCGGCACAACGTCGTGAAAGCAGACCAGTTTCACGATCCACGACGGTGAGTTCTTTATCCTGGTCGGTCCTTCGGGCTGCGGTAAATCGACCCTGCTGAATATGATCGTTGGACTGGAAGACCGTCAGCGCCGGCGAGATCCGGGTCGACGGCGAACCGGTCAACGAGCTGGATCCCAAGGATCGCAACATGGCGATGGTGTTTCAGAGCTATGCCATCTATCCGCACATGAGCGTGCGGGAAAACATGGCCTTTCCTCTGAAGCTGGCCAAGCTGCCGCGACGTGAGATCGACCGGCGGATTGTCAAGGCGGCCGTGATCCTCGAGCTGGGAGACCTGCTCGAGCGCAAACCTCGGGCCCTGTCCGGCGGTCAGCGTCAACGGGTGGCCATGGGACGCGCCATCGTGCGCGAACCCAAGGTGTTCCTGCTCGATGAACCGCTATCCAATCTCGATGCGAAGCTGCGGGTACAGATGCGTACCGAGCTGGCCCGCCTGCAGCGTCGGCTCGGCACCACCACGGTCTATGTAACCCATGATCAGACCGAGGCGATGACCCTGGGTGATCGCATCGCGGTGCTGCGTCAAGGTGAGGTGTTGCAGATCGGTACGCCCGCGCGAACTCTATGCCCGTCCCAGGGATCTGTTCGTCGCCGGCTTCATCGGCGCCCCGGCCATGAACTTCCTGCCGGCGCGTCTGCAGGCAGGGCGGCTCGAACTGCCGCTCGGCTCGTTGACGTTACCGCCGGCGATGGCGCGCGTTTCCGATCCCGGATTCGCTGATCGTCGGCTTCCGCCCCGAACATCTGCAGCCGCACAAGCGGAACAGGCGCAGCCGGGAGGTCTGGTGTTCGAGGTGCAGGTCGAAGTCATCGAATGGCTGGGCGCCGATATGTATGTCTACTTCGATGTCTCGTTGCAGGCTTTAAGGATCTGCAGTCTACCGGAGCAATTGGGTATAGAGCAGGGCCACGGCCAGCGCACTTCGCTGGTTGCCCGCATCGATCCCATCGACGGGCTCAAGGAAGGCGATCGGGTGCGGCTGGTGTTGGATCTGGAAGGGGTGCTGTGGTTCGATCTCAACGAGGGTCAGAATCTCGCGCTACCGGGACAAGCCAGTGGCTTGGCTGGCGGATGATGCAGCAGATGGCACGGTTCTGTCTTGCCCCATTGGCTGATAGACTCGGACAGCGGCACTGCGTGGAATCCGAACCTGATTTTGGGTCATGACAAAAGATACGGAACCATTCTTACCCTGGCCTGGGATCCGGGGTGTGAAACAACGGGCAGCACTGGCCTTATTCTTTTTGGGCTTTTTCTATCTCGTTTACGGTGGCGCGGCCTGCGCCGCCGAACTCATCCCCTGGCGCTTCAATGTGGGTCTGGAGTTCGAAAGGTCGATCCCCTTCATCCCCGAAACCGCCCTGATCTATCTTTCGGTAAGCTGGCTGATGCTGCTGGCCCTGTTCGTCGTCAAACCCTGGCCCGACCTCAAGGCCTTGGTCAGAGTGATGTGTCTGCAAACCGTTTTCGGCGCTGTCTGTTTCCTGCTCTTTCCGGTCGCCAACAACTTTCCGCCACGCCCGCTGGGTGAAGATCCATCCCTGCTGTTTCTGCTCGCCGATACCATCAACCTGGCCAACAACGAAGTGCCGTCGCTGCATGTCTGTTTCGCCTTCACCCTGGCAGCGGTGATGGGAGACTATGCGCAAAAGCGGTTGCGTATTCTGCTGCTGGTCTGGCCCTGGGCAATTGCCCTCTCTACCCTGACGATGCACGAGCATAACCTGATCGATCTGTTGGCAGGGGGGTTGTTGGCCCTGTTGGGCGTGCAGCATTGGCGCCGGACCGTGGCAGAGCTGAGTGACAGGCAAGCCTCGGTGCCGCTGCTCGTCGAGACGGCCCGCATAGAATGACGACCCCCGGCCTGTTGGAGCCGGCTGATGCCGCGCCTTGAACGGCTCCTGCTGATCCGGCCGAACCTGGCGGATTTCCGTTCCGGAGATGCCATGGAGCCCCTGGTGGCCGCGCTGCTCAAGGCCCTGACCCCAGCCGAGGTGGTGTTCGAGTTCGTGGACGAACGGCTCGAAGCGGTCAACCTGGAGGCCCGGGCCGATCTGGTGGCCTTCACCGTGGAGACCTTCACCGCCCGCCGCGCCTATCAGCTCGCGGATCAGTTCCGTCTGCGCGGCATCCCGGTGGTGATGGGGGGCCATCACCCCAGCCTGTGTCCGGACGAGGCGGCAGAGCATGCGGATGCGGTGGTCGTGGGTGATGCGGAGGCCACCTGGCCTCGGTTGCTCGATGACTTTGCAGTGGGCCGGCTGCAGCGCCTGTATCGCGATCCCGGAACGGCTTCGCTGCTTCACATCCGTCCGGATTGCAGCGTCTATGTCGGCAAACCCTATGCCCCAATCAGCCTGATCCAGTTTGGTCGCGGTTGTCGCTTCGCCTGTGATTTCTGTTCGATCCATGGTTTCTATGGCAAGCGTCAGGCCGCCTATTCGATTGAAACGACCTTGGCGGAATTTTTCTCCGCGCCCCAACGGCGGATCTTCTTCGTGGATGACAATCTGTTCAACTCCAGAGAACAGCTCGTTGCCTTGCTGCAGGCCTTGGCCCTGCGCAACCGGCAGCTACCCCTGCTGCAGCGCAAGCAATGGTGCTGCCAGATCAGCCTGGATGTCTGCCGGGACGAGGAACTGCTCAATCTGCTGGCGCAAAGCGGCTGTTTCATGGTGCTGATCGGTTTCGAATCCCTCAGGCGCGGCAATCTGCAGGAGATGGGCAAGGGTTGGAATCGCGGCCAACCGGTCTACGCGCAGGCGATCCGTAGATTGCACGAGCGCGGTATCCTGGTCTACGGCACCTTCGTATTCGGCTATGGGGAGGACGACATCAGTAGCTTCGACGAAACCCTGGCGTTCGCCCGCACGCAGCGCCTGTGCATTGCCAACTTCAATCCGCTGACCCCCACCCCGGGAACTCCGTTGTATCAACGCCTGCGCCAGGCGGGCCGCCTGCTGCACGAACGCTGGTGGCTGGCCCCCGGTTATCGCTATGGTCAGGCGACCTTAAGGCCCTTGGGCATGACCCCGGAACAACTGGAACAGGGTTGTTTCGAGGCTCGACAGCGGTTTTACAGTCTGCCTTCGATACTCGAGCGGCTGCGGCCCCGGCCCTTTGGTCCGGTCGTCTGGCGCTATCTGGATGCCGCCCTGTTGGTCAATTGGATATCGCGAACGGAGATCCGCAACAAGCAAGGCAAGCCCCTGGGCGAGGTCCTACCCCTGCATGAAAATTACCCTGATCAAACCTAACATCGGCCGCCTGCTGCGCGGGCCCTATCTTGACGAAGGGCGCATGGAGCCCCTGCAGATCGGGGTCTTGGCCGGTCTGACCCCGGCACACCATGAGTTGGTCTTCTATGACGACCGCATGGAACCTATCCCTTTTGACGAACCCACCGACCTGGTCGCCATCACCGTGGAGACCTACACCGCCAAGCGCAGCTACGAGATCGCCGCCGCGTATCGCGGGCGCGGCGTGCCGGTGGTGATGGGCGGGGTACACCCCACGCTCATACCGGAAGAGTGTCGGCAGCATGCGGATGCGATCCTGCTGGGGGATGCGGAAACGAGCTGGCGGACGATCCTCGCGGACGCCGAAGCAGGCCGCCTGCGGACCGTCTATCGCGCGCCGCCCGGCATCGCCCACCCCGGGGTGCTGCCCAGGCGCGAGCTGTTCGTCGGCAAGGGCTACCTGCCCATGACCCTGATGCAGTTCTCCCGGGGTTGTCCCTTCCGTTGCAACTTCTGCTCCATCGCGCGCTATTTCGACAGTAAGCACTATGTGCGCCGGGTGGACGAGGTGGTGCGCGAGATCGCCGCGCAGCAACGCCGACTGGTGTTCTTCGTCGACGACAACCTGTGCGCCGATCGCAAGGCCGCCAAGGTGCTATTCCGGGCGCTGATCCCGCTGAAGATCCGCTGGGTGAGCCAATCGAGCCTGGAGATGCTGCGCGATGCGCAATTGATGGACCTGATGCTGCAAAGCGGCTGCCTGGGCCATGTGATCGGTTTCGAATCCATCACCCCGGACAATCTCGCCGCGATGCGCAAGGGCCAGAATCTGCACGCCTTCGACGGCTACCGAAGCCAGGTCCGCAGCTTGCGCGACTACGGGCTGCAGACCTGGGCGGCCTTCGTGCTCGGTTACGATCACGAGACCCGGGATTCCGTCCGCCGCACCCTGGAGTTCGCTTTGGAGAGCCGTTTCACCTTCGCCGCCTTCAACATCCTCACCCCCTATCCCGGCACACCCCTGTACGCCGACCTGCGCGCTCAGGGCCGCCTGCTGTATGACGGCAAATGGTGGCTGCACCCCGACTACCGTTTCAACTACGCGCCGTTCGAGCCGGCGCGCATGCGCGCCGAAGAACTCACCGCGGCCTGTTTCGAGGCCCGCGCCAGCTTCAGTTCGCTGCCCTCCCTGGTCCATCGGCTGCTGGACTTCAAGACCAATCTGCGCAATCCTGTGCGACTCTACACCTATCTGCGCTTCAATCCGGTGTTCCGGAGAGAGGTGTTCAAGAAGCATGGAATGTTCTTCGGACAGCGATCAGCCCTGAGCCATGGCAAGTCAAGATCCTGAAGCGGTCGCCCGCAGACTCCTGGAGTCCAGGCAGGCGGCTGGACAGCGCACCCGGCCCGTGGAGCTGGGTATGATCGATGACACCCAGCTGTTTCTGCCGCCGGAGTATACCCAGCTCTTCTACAGCCCCCTGTGGCTCGACCTGGAACGGCGTCACCAGCTCCGTTACTGCCAGCTCTACGCGCTGCGCACCAATGAGGTGATCATGCTGTTCGAACGCTACCTGGTGCGGGCTATTCTGCCGCCCGTGACCGGGCGTCTGCAGCGCTTGGGATTGCCCCAGCTGCGTCGATTGGTGTTGGCGATGCAGCAGGAGGAGCAGGAGCACGATACCGCTTTCGTGGCGCTCAACCGGGCCAGCCGGCCCGACCTCTACCGGCACGCCGATTTCGTGTTCTTTCCCCCCTCGGCGGAGGTACGTGGCTTTATCCGTTCCCTGGGCCTGGCCGCCCGCTGGCTGGCTCACCCCCTGTGGCTGTTGTTCTTCATCGAAGAGTCCTCCCTGACCCTGGCCCGGGATCTCGCCGCCTGCGATGAGACCCATCCCGTGGCGGCGGCCGAGCCGAATTGGCTTGCGGTCCATCGGGAGCACACCCGGGACGAACGCCGCCATACCCTGGTCGATCGCCTGCTGTTCGAGAGCTGTTATGCAAAGCGCGGCAGGCTGGCCCGGGGTCTGGACGGCCGGCTGTTCCAGCGCCTGCTCAAGGCCATGATGTATCCACGCGCCCAGGGGGCGGGCGCGCGGGTGGTGGCGCAACTGATCCGGGACTGCCCGGAGCTTGCACCCCTGCGCCCGGCCATGGTGCGGGAGATCGTGGCGCTGCAGTGCAATCCGCGCTTCCTCGCCAGCCTGCTGTCGCAGCGCCTGGCGCCCCGGGCCTGGAAGCTGTTCCACCGCTGCCCGGAACTCGACCCGCTCGGCGGCTGGATACCCGACTATGCCTGAGCCGCAGCACCCGCGGACCCCGGCCGAGCCGGTCAGCCGCTTCGCGCTGTTGAGTAATTTTCTGCCGCTGCTGCTGTTGCTGGGGTTCGCGTTCGCCAGCCTGACGTTGGCGCAGGGGCTGCCGGCCCGGCTGGGGTTGTTCGCCGGGCTGCTCTATCTCCTGCCGCCGCTGCTGGGGCGGCTGCTGATGCTGGCGTACGGCAAGCCCGAGGGGCGCGATATCGATCAGCACAGCCGCGCCTTCCGGGTCTGGTGGCTGCTGCTGCAACTGCAGATGCCGTTCAACCGCCTGCCCTGGCTGGAGGAGTTGCTGCGCCTGGCGCCGGGTCTCTATCCGCTCTGGCTCAACCTGTGGGGCGCGCGGGTCCATCCGGCCAGCTTCTGGGCGCCGGGCGCGCGTACCCTGGACCGGCCCTATGTGGAGACCGGTTACGGCAGCGTCATCGGCAGCGATACCCTGATCAGCGGCCACCTCGCGCGGTTGCAGGACGGACGTTTTCTGGTGGATATCGCCACCGTGGTGATCGGCCGTCAAGCGGTGGTGGGCGCCCGCACCAGCATCGGGCCGGGCTGCCTCATCGGCCCCGGTGAGACCCTCGCCGCCACCACCCGGCTGGCGCCCTTCAACCGCTATGTGAATGGAAAACGCCAATGACCGTTGCTGCCACTCGTACAGGCTGGGTGATTCCGGCGCGCCTCAATATCACCCTGGCGTTGTCCGCCTGGCTCGTTGCGGCGGGACTGCTCTGGCTCGGTTCCCATGCTCAGGCTTGGTGGCACTGGCTGCTCGCCTGTCTCGGTTTCGCGCTGGTGAACAATACGATCTTTTCCCTGCTGCACGAGACGGTGCATGGGGTGTTCCATCCCAATCGTCAGGTCAACCTGACCTTCGGGCGGATCTGCGCGGCGCTCTTTCCCACCGGCTTCACCATTCAGCGGGTCAGCCACCTGGGCCACCACCGGCGCAACCGCACCGACCTGGAACTCTATGACTATGTCGCCCCGGGCACCCCGATGTGGCTGGCCGGGTTTCGCCTGTTCTGCCTGCTCAGCGGGTTCTACTGGCTGTCGGTGCCGCTCGCCTGTGGGCTGTATGCCCTCGGCATCCTGCAGACCCGCTTGTTCCGCGAACAGGTGGCGGAGTTTTACGGCATGCGGCCGATGGTGGAGGATATCTGCCGAGCACCGCCCAAACGGGTCATGGCGGAGATCCTGTTCAGCGCCGGCATCCAGCTGGGCTTGTTCATCAGCCTGGATCTGAACTGGCTCGGCTGGCTGGCCTGTTACTGGTCTTTCGCACTGCTCTGGTGTTCCGTGCAATACGCCACCCATGCCTGGACCCCCCGCGACATCCGCAACGGCGCCTGGAATCTGCGGGTGAGCGCGCTCACCCGGGCGCTGTTTCTGAACTATCACTACCATCTGGCTCACCACCAGCACCCGGCCGCACCCTGGACCGCACTGCCCGGGCTCATCGATGACACGCGTCCCCGTCCGAGCTGGGCGCGCATCTACTGGAGCCTGTGGTTGGGCCCGCGCCGCACCAGCGAACCCGATCCCGGCAGGCCATCGCCGGAGCTGGAGCGTGAGTTGGACTCAGCCTTATGAGTCATAATGCGATCCATTCCAGGAAGCTGATGTAAGGAGATCAAAGTCGGTCGGATAAGCGCAGCGTCATCCGACAAACGCTTAATTAGCATGTTGTTGGGCTTCGCAAAGCTCAGCCTAACCTACGCTACTGGCACGGTTGAGATCGTTGCGGCAGAATGTCAAAACACACAAAGGGAGATAAGGAAAATGAAGAATGTGCTATTGCTGTGGATCTTGTGGATTCCCCTATTAGCCTCGGCCGCCACCGATAGCGGCACTGCGGCCGATCACGACCAGCTGCGTCAGCTGCTCAAGACCGCCCAGGAGGCGGTCAACAGCGACCGGCCGGAGTTGTTGCAGAACTACCTGCACCCGGATTATGCCATCACGGTCATGAACCAGCAGCTGGTCACCCAGGAGATGACCCTCGAGCAGCTGTTTCATGACTGGTTCAAGAAACCCGATGCGATCCTGAAAGGCCTGCAGATCCAGCCCGAAGCCAGCATCCAGACGAATATCTACGAGGGCCGCTTCGGCGTCTGCTACGGCACCTCGGCGGACACCTACGAACTCAGCGACGGGCGCAAGTTCACCTTCGATTCCAAGTGGACCGCCTCCCTGATCAAAGAAGACGGACAGTGGAAACTGCTGGCCCTGCACGTCGGCGTCGACCCCATCAACAACCCGCTGATCGACGGCTACCGGGAGGGTTTCGGTTTCGGCGGCGTGCTCATCGAATTCAATCGCCGGTTGTTTCACTGAAAAGTTGTGGTAGATATAGGGTATGCATCCAGCTTGCCGACACTGATGGCCGGCATGGAAGCCTGCAACGAATGACTGAGGAAACCGCATGAGCCTGACCCTGAGTTCACCGTCCTTCAAGGCCTACGGCCCCATCGATGCCCGTTACACCTGCGAGGGCGAGGATATCTCGCCGGCGCTGGCCTGGTCCGGGGTGCCCGAGGATGCCCGGAGTCTGGCCCTGATCCTGGACGATCCGGATGCCCCGCGGGGCGGCTGGGTGCATTGGGTGGTGTACAACTTGCCTCCCGCAACCACCGGACTGCCGGAGGCCAGCCGCGCGGAGACCTTGCCGGAAGGGGCGTTGGAGGGCCTCAACGACTGGCGGAGCACCGGCTACGGCGGCCCCTGCCCGCCCAAGGGTCGGCACCGTTATTTCTTCACCCTGTATGCCCTGGACTGCCTGCTGCCGGATCTAAAGCAGCCCACCAAGGGCCAGTTGGAACGGGCGCTGCAGGGGCATGTGCTCGGCAAGGCCGAGCTGATGGGCACATACAGCAAACGCTTTTTGGAGTAGCCCGGGTTCTGCCTCAGGGGCGATACACGGGATAATCGGTGTAGCCTTTGTCGGCGCCGCCGTAAAAGGTCTCCCGGTCGGGTTCGTTGAGGGGCCAGCCGTGTTCGAGCCGGGCCGGCAGATCCGGGTTGGCCAGGTAGCTGGTGCCGAAAGCGATCAGATCGGCCTGGCCGGCATCGAGGGCGGCCTTGGCGCGAGCCGCGTCGTAGCCGCCGCAGAGGATGAGCGGGCCCTTGAAGGCGTCTCGGATCTTTGGAAGCAAGTTAGCCGGAATTGCGGGCAGGCCGAAGGTGGTCTGGTCGTTGAGGTGCAGATAGGCGATGCCGCGACGATTCAGTTCCTCGGCCAGGCTGACGAAGGTCGCCTCCATCTCCGGGTCTTCCGGCATGGCGTTGAAGCGGCCGTTGGGTGAGAGGCGCACGCCAGTTCGCTCGGCGCCGATGGCCTCGGCCACCGCATCCACGGTCTCGAGCAGGAAGCGACAGCGGTTCTCCACCGACCCGCCGTAGGCGTCACGGCGGGTGTTCACCACCGAGTTCAGGAACTCGTCGAACAGATAGCCGTTCGCGCCATGGATCTCCACCCCGTCCATGTCGGCTTCACGGGCATTGCGCGCGCCCTGCACGAAGGCCTCCCGCACCCGGGCGATGCCGTCGATATCCATGGTCCTGGGGCGGCTCACCGGCACGTAGCCCGGGTTGCCCTGCGTGTCATAGGCGAAGCAGAGCGCATCCGCGGGCTGCTCGTCGGTCGGTCCTTCCGGGGCGCCGCCGTCCGGCTGCAAGCTGTGGTGGGAGATGCGCCCCACATGCCAGATCTGCACGAAGATGCGCCCATCCGCCCCGTGCACCGCATCCGCCACCTGCCGCCAGCCGGCAACCTGTTCCGGGGTATAGATGCCCGGCGTCCACAGATAGCCACGGCCCTGGGGCGAGACCGGTGTGCCCTCGGTGACGATCAGCCCGGCGCTGGCCCGCTGGGCGTAATACTGCGCCATCAGCGGGGTGGGCACGTCGCCTGCGCCGGCGCGGCAACGGGTCATGGGCGCCATCACCAGGCGGTTTTTCAAGGTTAGGGATTTCAACGGGTAGGTGGAGAAGAGTTTGTGCGCCATCGGTTCCTCTGGATTGGGACGTGGTGTGAATCCAACCTGCGTCAGAAAGGCCAAGTTTAGTGGATAGACCGGTCAGGACCAACATGGCGCGGTTAGTCGGAGGCGTGACGACCGATGTCCCAGCCGTCGCGCCAGGTTCCGGTTGCCGCAGTCCGGACAAAAAGAATCCCTGCTGCCGCACCTTTGCCACGTCGATCGCTAACCCACCGTTCAACACCCACCGCTCAGAGCGACCAGCCGGGAAAGGCGATCGGTCATCAGGGCGCGATGGGGTAGACGGCGAAGTCCCTGCTGCCCTGGCTGTGCACCACCCGATACTGCCTACTCTTACCGCATGCATCGATCTCCCACACATAGTCGAACATGTCGGATATGACATCAGGGTGGCGTTTATCCGTATCGATGGCCGGGTCGAAATCCCGGGCCTGGGTGAGCTGGAACTGCTTGCAGTCGGGGTTCTGCAGCGATTCGTAGATGGAGATCAGATCCAGGCTCCATTGGATATCCGCCATCTCCAGAGGAGGCGCGGCCGGGATGAGCGAGTTGCCCACCCATTTGCTGCGGTAGGTCGCCAGCAGTTCGTCCGAGACCTCGAGGGTCTGGCCGGCGATGTTGAACAGGTTCTCTGCCCTGGGGGCCTTCTGGGGGGCGGCGCAACCGGTGATCAGGATGCTGCTGAGCAGCGCGATGATGAGTTTCTGCATATCCTTCTCCCTTGCTTCCTGTGAGCTGCCTGGTTACAGGTGATACCTGATATCAGGCTGCCGTTTTTACTATAAGTCAGAATCCGTCTGGTGTTGTCTGCAGCATGTGGGCAACGCTCGTGCAGTCATATTGCAATGACCGCCGTCATCTCACTCAACCGCCATATTCGGGTCATAGCAAGGCGATCTCCGGCTGCACCATCCGATGATCGAGCGGCTGTGCGGTCTGCTCGGGCCAGCGGACGGTTTCGATGCAGGTCCGGTAGATCGTGGGGTGCAATGAGGACACCGCTGCCGGCAGCAGCGGATTGGCCTCGGCCAGTCCGAGCAGGGCGATCCTGGCGTGCTTGCGGGCGGCAATCTCCAGCGCCTCCCGCAGGATCGGCAAGGCCTGAGACTGTACCGCCGGATCGATGGCGAAAAACGCCAGGACGACACTCTCGAGCCGGCGGCCGCTGGCGGGCAGCGAGGGAATCCCCCGCGCATAGGCGAACAGATTGTAGGCAGGGCGCAGCAGGTTCAGGGGAAACCGATAACCCTGCACCACGGCCTGCTTGAAGCCGCGCTGATCCCACACCGCGATGCAGGCCCGCAGTGTCTGTTGCTCCTTCCACAGCCAGAAATCCTCGATGCCCAGTCCCTTGCTTGGTGACAGGTGGTACAGCCAGTCTGGTTCCAGACAGGGGGCGAACTGGTGGCGGGCCGCCTGGCGATTGTAGAATGCGCAGATCGCAGGGATGTCGGCCTGGGTTGCGCGCTGCAGCAGCTCAGGCCGTCTGCCTTGACGGACCGAGATGGCCAGGGTCTGGAGTTCCCCGGCAGGTTGATAGCGGGGAAGGTTGCGGTGCTGCGCTTCCAACATCCGACGGGCTCTATGGTTATCGCTGGCGATGCTGGTGAACCAGATGGCTGTGCGATCCGCTTCCGGCCGGTTGAGCGGGCGGATCGAGGCGAAGCCATGTTTGAGGATGCGCAGGCGGTTGCGATAGGCAGGGTTGACGCGCAACTCTCCCAAATAACCGGCCTGCGCCTTCGCGCCGTTGACGAACACCGGCATGAAGTGGGTGTGGTACATGCCGATGATGGCTCCTCCCTGGGCCGCATCCTGTCCGACCACAGCGCGTGATTTGCCCAGCAGGTTTTCACCGGCAAAGTAGCAAGGGCTGCGCTCCAGGGCGAGCCGCAACCAGCCCTGCATGGGGTTATCACGCAGGATCTGTTGCAATGCCGCATCATCCGCCGCCGTGGCGTGGCGGATGAGCAGATTGCCGGCCTGATAACGGCCACCTTTTGGGCTGATCTCGATCCGCGCCATCAATCGGTTTCCTGTAGGGTGCTCTGTCGGTGTGCGTGGCCAGGGGATTCACGATGAACATAACAGATGACCCGTGAGGATTTAAGTTCTTGTTCGATCCGCCGATAAAGTCGGAGATATCATCAAGTGGGATCGTACTAGGCAAATCGTTTTAAGACTCGATGGTTTTACGATCGTGTCTTTTGGTTACCCTCCATCGAAGTGGGGCGATTGCAGATTGGCCAAAAAGGTGGTTACGGTGATGATAGGGTCGTTGGAAAGATGAGTTATGGAGTATATCTGCATATGCATATCACCTGATTAATGATGATATCCCGCAGGTATTACAGGTTATATTGCTTCATTTTGGTTAAAGAGTGGCAATTGGTTGGTAAGATATACGGGTCTGTAGAATAAATAGCTGAAGTTTCTTAGTTCGACTATGCCACGAGCCGCAGGATGGTAGCGATTATAGGATTTTTCTTGGGTTTGCTCGATGCTACGCAAAGCCTATCAAAACCCTGTTTAGCAATAACACTGGAAATCAATCGTCGTACATCGCCAAAGGCGAAATCGGTTCTGTCATGGGTGGCGTATCGCCGCGTGGGTGTATGACTGATGCGATCAGCGTATATCCACACTAAGGTCGTCGCCATCATACAACAGTGGAGATGGTTGGTAACCGAGAAGGCATTGCGAGTTTGGCTTTGACTGCTTCCGATCTCTTGCTTTATCTCTCGGAATCCGGCTTCTATTTTCCAGCGAGCGCCATAGAATTCGATGATCTGCTCCACGCTCAAGGCCAAGTCCGTGGTTACCAGCGCGATCCACTGGTTAGCCCGATAGACCCAGACCACCCGTACCGGACAGCGCAGCGTCTTGAGCATCAGTACCTGGTCATGGGCAAGGACTTCGCGCCACTTGCCGTACAAAGACACCTCATAGGATTTGGCCTGGGCCTGATAGCCTGCGGCGAGTTCGCTCGCCGAACCGAGCTTGGCGCCATACTTCCTGGGACGGCCCTTTCGCCTACCGCTAGCCGGTGGCAGCGCATAGAGCGTGTTGTTGACGCGTAGCCGAGTCAACAGGTGGGCGCGCTCACCCAGGGTTTGCCGCAGCGGCTTGAGCAATCCGTTGTTACCGAACCAACTGTCGGTGACCACCAACACCGCCTGCGTAGGGAAGACGCCCGCCAAGCGTGCGAACATGTCGAGCGCCTGCTCGAACTTGGTTCGAAACTCCACGGGCTTTTTCCCTTTGGTGATGGGCTTGGCCTGCAGGTGCTTTTTCATGAAATAAAACTCGAAGGCCAGGGGGAGACAGCACCAGCGTCTCTTGACGGATTTCAACAGGCCGATGGAGACGATCTGTTGTGACCAGGGATAGCGACACTGATTGGTTTTTGCGGCGTGATCGAAGTGGTGCTGACAGGCAAAGATCTTCTTGCCCGTTTTCGGGTTGATCGAATCGTCGAGCGCGACCAACAAGCGGCCCTCGGTCAAGGGCTCTGGGATCAGGCGCCAGAGCGCGGCCCAGAGTTGATCCCAAGGCAATTTCTGCGATGCCATAAAGGTGTAGTAGCAACTCTTATCCACGCTCAAACCAAACAGCGTACGCAAGCTGCGCAGCAGATTCGAAGTGCGTGACGGGGTGAACGGCACGATGATCGCGAGCAGTGTGCAGACGAACCAAGTGCGCCGTTGCAGCCCTTCCTCACTGACCGGAAACAGGGCTTGGAGTGGGGTCAGCAGGTCGCGTAGAATGAACATCGAGCTGGGCTCCTTTTTCTTTGTTGAATCAGTCGCTTAGACACGCTGATTAGTATATATTCGGTTACGACCCCCCGTTTATTATCAAGCCGTTAAGGACGCCCTGAACGCCGCATTCAGTGGGTAAACCCATAAGTCCTTGATTGGAACACTCTGCTTACCGGACGGTCCGAGCTTACCGCGCCCCTGGGTTTGGCCGAGATAACGCCAGTTTGCCGCTTTATAGCAAGTGCCTTCAAAGCGAGGTTTTTCTACAAAGGTCTCCAACAACACCGGTCGGTAACCATATTGCGCCTCCCAGTCATCGGGGAGTTGCCTGGCTGCCTTGGCCAGTATCATCGACGCAAGATTTTTCGATTGGACCCAGGGTAATATCAAAAACCTCGCATTGTTGACGATGAGATGAAGGTTTTTCTGACGCTGTTCATGGCTCCAGCCGATAAAACGATCCCGGGGTGCGGTTTGCCACGCCGCAGCACCAAAGCCCAGCAGGGCAATGGGCCGGTTCCGATGATGAATCAAGTAGCGAAGCTGGGCACCCGGCAGGGGCTTGTGGCCCAGATAGTGGTAGCGTTCGATATACTCATTCCACAGACCTGATTCCGGTTTGTGTTGTATCCGATGCAGCGTCAGCGGCGCGAGTGTACCAGCGGATTGATTGATCGCAGCACCGGGATTGGTACGGGTGGTGAGGTAAATCGTCGGGTCGGGTCGCTTACCCCGCGGTGGGGGTAAGCTGATCAGCCCATCGGCCTGCATGCGCAGCATGGCGACCCGAGCGGACATCTCTTTGAGTCCGCCGTCGCGCTTGTGCCATGCCAGCAAGCGGCAGGTTTGCCGCGACAGTTCGGCGCGGCTGCTGTCCGGGTTATCGGCGATCAAGCGACGTATTCGGGTGAGTTCATCGTCGCTGAACTCACGCCCGCAATAACGAGCACTCATGATGTATCCGGAACTGTTACCGACGATGCCGGACGGGACAATGCCTCCCGTCGGGCGGGGGTCATCTCCCAGGGGAGATAGGACGTAATATCCGATGGTGCCTGGCTGCCGTTGTCGGCACAGGCACCAAGATAGACACTCAGCCAATGGCGGGGATTGATTCCCCATAGCTCCAGCGTCTTGAAGATGGAAAACAGGGTGGCGGCCAGTTGCGCGCTCCAGAGGCTTCCCGATCCGTAGTAGTTTTTGCGTCCGTTGACCGGACCGCGAATGGTATTTTCCGCCAGGTTATTGTCCAGGGGTACCTGTGGGTTGTTCACAAACAGGGTCAGACCTGACCAATGATCGAGCAGACTTTGGCAGATCTTGCGCTGTTGCTTGCGCGCGCTTTTCGGCAGCGACCGGGTCTGCTCGTCGAGTGCGAAGTCTTCCCCGGTCAGGCGGGTCGCCTCCTGGTGCATCTTGCAAAGCAGTGCCTGCACCGTTTGATGCTGTTGCTTGAAGTCTTCGGTCTGCTGAGCAAGCGGACGTTCACTGTCCCAATGCTCGAGGCGCAGGCGATTGTGGTGGTAGAGTGCGCCGATGAACTCTTTCCACTCCAGGGCCCAGGCTTCGAGTGCTTTGTAGCCACGCCCCGCAGTGAGAAAATCCCTACGCACATGGGCCCAGCAAAATGCCAGCAGGATGGCGTCGGATAACCGAGCGAGCTTTTTATACGCGCTATAGCGGTCGCAGACGATAATCACCCGCTCCTGTTGCAGACCGGCGAAGTGAGCGCCAGGGACAGCGGCACTGCGACTGGGATCCAGGACAAAAAAGACGACCGATTGGGAGCGGGTCACCCACAGATACCAGCGCGTCCCGACCTTGTCCGCTAATTCGACAAACACTTCCCAACGGGTCTCGTCATTGTGGAACAGGGTTTCGGTCATCTGTTTCTGGTAGAGCCCCTCCATGATCGGTTCGAACAGCGGGGCAATGGCTTGCAGCCCCCCAGCAACAGTGCCGGGAGAAATCGGAAGCGCTCGGTCGGCGAGATCCTGCAGATAACGGTGAGTCGGTTGTGCGTAGCGGTATTTACTCAATAACACCTCGACCCAGAAGCTGACGTGAAAGGGACTGCGAGGAATCAAGCGAGCCGGTGGCGGCGCGCTAATCACTGCCGGTGTACCGGGGCAGTCGCAACTGGGATGCCGAACATAGGCCGGCCGATGTATGCGGCGCGTATGAGCTTTTACCTCCACCTCGATGAAATCGTTCTGTTCATCCAGTCCCGGCTTTGGCAGAAACGGCAAACAGCATGTCGGGCACTGTTGTTTATCCTTCGGCAGATCATGGACAGCCGAGATGACGGGAAGATCCGGGCGTGGGGTGCGGCCATGCCCGGATCTTCCCGGTTGCTGACCTCGCTGACGCTTGGCGCCAGGGCTATCGCCTTTCTCCGAGTTTGCCGATCCGGGTTTTTCGCTCTTCTTACCGAACAGTCGGTTCTGAAGATCCTTGAGCTTGGCATCCTGGCGTTGACTTTCCGCCTCGGCTTTGGCGAACTTTTGTTTTAATTGGGTATATTGCGCCTCCCAGTAGTTTGCCCGGTGGATGAGGGCAACGTGCTCTTCTTTGGTTATCGTGACCCTTTCCCGCGAAAATGGATTTTCCGGTTCGACATCATTGCCGGTGGGATCGTGTGGGACTTGCTGTTTTTTGTAACCGATGGCCTCCATGGACCACTTTATACACGATTACCTCAGCTGTGTCCCGCAGTTTCTTGGCTACAATGAGGGGGTAACCGAATATTTACTGATCATGGCAGTTTCCGTCCGCTTATGTCGAAATACCCACTGAACCGCCACTCACCGCTGACTCCCACGTGATGCTGCGATCTGGATGGATGTGGCAGGACAACGCTCGGCCCGACGTTAAAAAGGGATCGAAAATCGGCCAACTCAGTGACTCGGGAGACTCATAAGAGTTCAATATCGCGTCTTAGGGCAGGTTGACGGTCGCCTGACGATCAGAGAAGACCTGGGGGAATCTCAGGAAAAGGGCGTTTATGTTACCTCATATAGACGCCCCATTTGTCAAACTGAATCGTCGATGGATCCGAAGTGGGATGACCGTGGACTAACAACCTCATATCCGCGTGCTGGCTAACGCAATAAGATCTGTCCGTTTCGGGGTGACCACAACCTATACACAGGTGCTCTGCACTGCTCGCAGTACAGTCCTCTAAGGAAGCACGCGTGGACTTCCCGATGCCGAGCAGTCGCGCCGCCGCGGTTACGACGATGTTCTTGGACGACACGCCGTGCAGATGCACGACGTCGCACCAGCGAATCAACCGCACGACTTCGGGATGATCACGACGATCGCCGCCACCTTCGATACCGCGGTGACCGCCCGCAAATGAATCCGCGTCACGCGACATCGTCGACGGTGGAGTGCCGGGGCGTGCTCAGATCGAGCGCGGTCGTCAGTACCCGCACCATCGCCTGGCCGCGCATTGCCGCGGCCATCAGACGCGTCTGCAACCCGCCGCTGCTGATCTCCGGATAGTAGTCCGCGCCGGTGACCATCAGCACCTTAATCGCCTCACGCGCCCACTCCGAACGCGCCGGCTTGTGCCGCCAGTCGAGCTGATCGACCGCGTATTGCCGCATCCGGACGGCATCATCTGCCGGTAACTCCGATCGAACGCCTCGAACGCACCGATCACATCGCCGGTCTCTTCAGCTGCCGCCGACGACGAAACGAAACGGCACGGTCGATGGAAAGTCAGGATCGTCGCCGCTCGCAATGAACGGGATGCCAGCGCGCAGTATTCGCGCGCCTTCAGCACCGACGCGCGCGCCAGGCCGATCCGATGGAGACCGAGCGAGCTGACCGCCATGATGCGAGCGCCCTGTACAAATCGCCGAGCGCGGGTCCTGTGACCGTTCCGGCAAACGTCACCCGTTCGATCGAGGTTGCAGCGCGTCGCCAGCTCACGTAACGGCGGCAACGCCGGTCCATCGCCCGACCACGTGAGCTGAATGTCGAAGGGCCGATCGGCGACGATCGACGAACGCGTGCACCGCGCCGGAGCAGCCGATCGTAGCCGTGCCAGCCCGCGACCGAAGCGACGGCGATCACGCGGAGTGATCGGCGCGGGCCATGGCGGGCGCGCTCGGTGCGCGGCTCGAGCGCGGTGACGTCGACGCCGTTCCCGATCTCCGCGGTCCGCCCGCATGACCCAGCCGAAACCACCAACTCTCAGGCGCGTACTGAACGATTCGATTCGCCGGCCACAGCGACCACGGCCCTGACAGATAAAACAACGCCACGGTCCGCGTCCTGCGCCATAGTGACTGGCGCGATCGCCAGAAATCTCCTGCACCGCGACCCGATTCGGCGACGGCACGTCGATCGCGATCCTGGCGCCACGCCGCGGGGCGCGCCGGGTAGCGCCGGCAGCAACAACAGGTTCGCCCAGCCGACGCTCGCGCATGACGATGTGCGTTTCGGTGGCGGCGTCGAATGGCATCGCGAGAGTCTCTGCACAACCCAGACAACCTCACGAACGGCGCCGCCCAAGCGCGGGTCGCAAACCCATTCTCGGCCGCGGCCTCAACACGCCGAGAACCTTCTGATGAACGCCCGGCACCTCGCGCGCGTCATACAAGCCGAAATAGACGATACTGGGCATCCGCTAAACTAACGACTTGCCGCCGAAGCGAACAGTCCTGTTGTTCTCGACCGTCGTCGCGATTGTGTATGCGTCGTGGTCATTGCGCTCGGGCGTGCAGCTGGCGGTTGATACGCCAACGGTACTCGCGCTGGGCCGACGCGTCTGATGCGACTGGGCTTCAATTTTCCCGCATACCTTTCGGCGCAGATTTTGTCGCGCCACCCACTCTTCTACCTGCTCGTGGATCACCGTCGTGGCCGTATGAAGACGGCCCTCGGATCGTCGTGGATGACCGGCGTGGTCGTTCCTCAACTGGATGTCGCTCTGCCTCGGCGCGTACGCGATGATTGCGGCGATTCGGCAGGTCACCGGTCCGGCGCGAGCATGCTGCTGGCGACGCGGCTTGCTGTTGGTCGCCGGCGACCTGTCTGATCTTCGTGCCGTACGTCGTCTCGGACGTGATGTTCTGGGCGATCTCAACCGGCGTGCTGGCCTGTGGAGTCTCGCTCGCGGCTGCGAAGCCGACGATCGACGCGCCCGAACCCGGGCACGATCGTCGCGGGCAGCACGCTCGATCGTGGTCGCGGTGATGTTCCGGCGGGTCGCGTTCCGCTGATCGCGTTCTGGCTCATCTCGATCGCCACGTTCACGTTCCGGCCGCTCGATCGATCGATTTGCGACCCCGGTGCTGGTGATGGGGCTCGTCTCGGCGTTGTGCTCGCCATCCTGGCGCACGCATACGTGTTGATTCCCCATCCTGCCGCCGGGCGGATCGGCTATGCCCGACCATGCTGACGCTCGTCGGCGACGAGTATCGTTCAGCGGCACGTTCGTGCACCAGGCGAGCCCGCTAATGCTGGTCGAACCGGCCGTTGATTTCTGGGGTTACGTGCGAATGACGTTTCACAAGCTGCTGTTCTTCATTACGCCGTGGCTGCCGCACTACAGCGCCGCCCACACCGTCGTCAATCTGCTGTTTTTCCTGCCGGCGATACGGACTGTCGATCGCGGCGATCTCGAACCTGCGCCGCCTGCCGCCGTCGCAACAACGCGCGGTCGTCGTGCTCGCACTGTTCGTGCTGACGGTGGCGGTGTTCCACGCGATCACTGCTGATCGATTCGGATCACCGTTACCGATTGCCCGTGCTGCCGGCGATCCTCATGCTGGCGTCAATTGGGCTCGAGTCGGTGCGGCGACCGCGAACGCTTGCATCCATTGCCCGAGCGAAATAGCGCGCCACGGTTCGCGATCGAACGGCCGCGTGCCGGCGGCCATCGCGTCGAAGTCGGACCAAGGACTCGAGGCCGGAACCAGGCGATTGCTGCCTCCACCGCCTGCGCGAATTGGCTCCGGAACCACTGGCGCCGCGCGCCGGTGATCCACAACGACTCCGGCGTCTCGAATCCAATCTTGTCGACACGATCGCGAATCCGATCCGGCAGCACGCCGCTCATCGCGCCGCGCAGCACGCGCTTGGTCACGCCGCCACCGATCTTGAACGCGTCTGGAAGCCCAGCGCGAACTCGACCAGCCGATGATCCAGAAACGGCACTCGTGACTCGACCGAGTGCGCCATCGAACTGCGATCGGCGCAGCGCAACATCATCTGCAGGTTGCTGTAGGTCAGCTTGCGCGTACGACAGTGCGGAAACGCTGGCGAACTGCGGATCGCTCGACAACAACGCGCGCGCGATCCCGCGAATCGCGCGCGACTCGCTGTAGCCGTGACGTTGCTTGAACGCTTGAATCTCGCGCCAGGCGTCACCTATCCGCCCGTCGCGAACCAGGCTGGCGAGATAGGGCGCAAAAAACGCGTGATAGCCGGCCAGCACCTCGTCGGCGCCCTGGCCGTCGAGCATCACCTTCAACCCGGCCTTGCGACCAGGTCGTAACGCTCCACTCGGCGAAGAAACTCGTGGCCGGCGATCGGCTCGTCCTGGTGCCATGCCAGCTTCGCCGCTTCGCCCTGCAGCAACTCGATCGACGGCACGACTGAGCCTCGCGTCAACGCCGGTCGTCCTTATCACTTCCTCGACCCACGGCCACTCGTCGAACCTCACGTCGTCCGCTCGAGCGGTGAATGTCTTTTGGAGTCCCTGCGCGCCTTGCTCATCGAAGCTGCTCGATTGATCAGGCACACGATCGACGAGGAATCAATCCGCCCGACAGGCATGACCCGACCGGCACGTCCGCGCGCAACATCAGGCGGACCGAATCGATTAGTAGTCGACGATTACTCCGCCGACTGCATCGTCGAACGTGCCCGTGAAAGGCGCCGGTGTGAGCGATTTACCACTGCTGCCGCGTGCGAATGCGGCCTGACGTATCGGCGGGCCGGGAGCCGGGAGCCGGGAGCCCAATTGCCATCGTAGATCGATACCGTGGCCGAATGGCCCGGCGGCAAGTGATACACGCCGGCAAACATCGTCTCCTCAACCGCAGTCGGTGAGGCCGGTCTCAGGAACTCCTGCGCGCGCGTCACGTTGAGCGGCGATGTCCAGCCAAGCACGGCGGTGAACTGCTTGATCTCCGACGCGAAGTGGAAGGTGCCGTCCGGCGCAATCCAGTAGTACATCGGCTTGATGCCGAAGCGATCGCGCACCAGAAACACCGTCGCCGGCCTGACGTGTCGTAAATCGCGAATGCGAACATGCCGTTCAGCCGCTCGAGGCTCGCGGAGCCCCAGGTCGCAAAGGCCGCCACAATCACCTCGCTGTCGAGTGCGACAGGAATTGTAACCGAGCGCTTTAAGTTCTGCGGCGAGCTCGGCGTAGTTGTAGATCTCGCCGTTGTAGACCATCCAGATACGCCGGTCTGAGGTGCACATCGGCTGATGGCCGAGCGCTGACAGATCGAGGATGGACAGCCGGCGATGGCCGAACGCCAGCGTGACCGGTTGATCGCTCGTCGTCATCGCGGCGGATGGCGCAAACGGCGCTCCCGACCGATACGCCTCGCTCGGCGTATCGCCGCCGCCCAGTAACTCAAGAGTCGCGCCCGGCGCGCGCACCAGCAGGTAGCCTTCGTCATCGGGGCCACGATGACGCGCGAGGTTGGTCATCGCAGGATCGCTGCGCCGCCACCGGAGTGGGCGCCGGGAGCCGCAAATGTAGCCGCAGGATCGGGGATCAGGGACGGGGATAAGCGTCAGGGATCGGGGATCAGGAGGCGGGAGCAAGGACGTCAGGAATCGGCGCGCGGGAACGCCGACACCGTAACGTCGCCGGGGCACGTCGCGCACCACCACCGCGCCCGCGCCGACGATGGCGCTGGTGCCGATTTTGAGATTCGGCAGAATCGACGCGCCGATGCCGATAAAGGCGCCGTCGCCGACAATCACCGCGCCGCCGAGCGTCGCATTGGGGCCGGCGAACGCGAAATCGCCGAGCACCGCAGTCGTGATCGATCGAGGCATTGGTGTTGAGGATCGCGTGGCGGCCGACACGTGCATCCGCGCACACGCCGCGCCGATCGCGATGAAGGCACCGGACCGATCACCGCAGTTCTGCGCGAGCCGCGCAGCGGGTGAACGATCGGCGGGAACGCGATCGACGGCACGTCGTGCACAGCCGTTCAGCGATGCGCCGCCGAATGGCGACGTCGCCTACCGCAATGTGCGCATCGAACGGACCGATCTCTTCCAAAGGCGCGCGACGTCGGCATCGGTGCCGAGCACCGGGTATGTGGAGGCAAATCCTAGTGGGCCGTCCGCAACGAAGCCGATGATGCGGTGCGTACCGATCTGCTCGATGGCTTCGACGGCGACCTTGGCCTGCCCCTGCGCGCCGAACGCGACAATCAATTTCATGATGAGTGCACCAGGCGAAGGAACCCGTCGAGAAATGCGAGTCCTGTCCGCCCGCTCTTCTCGGGATGGAATTGCACGCCGAAGACACGTCCGGCTTGAACCGCGGCCGTGACCGGCGCCCCCACGTAGCTCGCCTCGGCGAGGAGATGCTTTCGATCGTCGGGAACCAGGTGGAAGGAATGGACGAAATACGCGGCCGTGCCGCCGGCGATTCGCTCGAGCGGAGTGCCGGACCACGGCTGCTGCACGGGATGCAATTCGGACCAGCCGACGTGTCGTCTCTTCAGCCGCGATCCGTCAGGCGCCGTTTCCGGAAGTTGCTTCACCGTTCCCGGCACGATGCCCAGCCCTTTCGTGATGCCAAACTCTTCGCTTTCCGTCGCCAGAATCTGCATGCCCACGCAAATCCCCAACACCCATGCCCCTGCTCGACGAGCCGGTGAATCGGCTCTTCGAATCCGCGCTCGCGAACGCCGCGCATGCAATCGGCAAAGGCGCCGACGCCCGGAATGATGAGGCCGCGCGCGTTGGTAAGCTCGTTCGGCGACGTACAGCGCACGACCTCGGCACCGACCTTGTCGAGCCCGCGTTCAACGCTCAGGATGTTGCCCGAGCCGTAGTCGCAAATGTGAATTCGCGTCATGCCGGAAGGCTCTCATCGTGCCCGCACACTTCTATTCCGTTCGAGATCAGATGATTGCGGATCTCGTCGATCGCCAGCTTGTTGTAGTGCAGCACGTGGGCCATCGCAATCGCGTCGGCATTGCCCTGGACGATGGCCGCGAGCGCGTGATCGGGCGTGCCCATGCCGCCGGACAGGATCACCGGCACATCCACCACCCTCGTCACCGCCTGACACAGCGGAATGTCGAAGCCCCTGGCCATGCCTTCGTGATCGACCGACGTCAGCAGGATCTCGCCGGCGCCGCGCCCGACCGCCTCCGTGATCCAGTCAACGACGTCGCGGCCGGTCTTCTCGCGGCCGTTGTCGACGTACGCTTCCCACTTGTCGTGTCCGCGCAGGCGCTTGGCTTCGACCGACACCACCATGGCCTGCGATCCATAGCGGCGCGAGACTTCCGGTGATGATGGCCTAAGGATGGCGGCAGTGTTGATCGACGCCTTTATCGGTCAGCCCCATCGCATCATGGTGTCAACGTCCTGGATAACGCACCAGGCCGCCGCCGACGGTCATCGGATAAAGACATCATTCGCAGTTACCGAACCAGGTCCGACGGCTGTTGCGCGCATCAGCATCAGCCAGCCGGAGCTGATGGAGTTGATCTCGTTGATGCCACCGGCGATTATGACCTGCGCGCCTGGACGTTGGGATCGCCGACGACGCGCACGCCTTCGAGGTTGACGCCCTTGATCAGGTTGGGCGCCTTGATGTCGAGGCGCGCGATCAGGCGGACTTTGTGCTTGGGCAACGCGGCTTTCAGTGAAAACGTGGCGATTGCAGGACCAGCACGCGCGCGTGATGCGAATCCGCGACGGCGACGCGATCGCCGTTCAGCCACCGCGCGTCATACGGCTTGTCGAGCGGCGGTGACTCCAACCGGCCCGTGCAGGGGCGCTCGTCGAAGCGCAACACGCAATTGTCGCCCCACGCGGTCACGAGCCACCCGCGCTCGGCATCCGAATCGATCGAGACGGGACACGCGACGGTCGCGACCTGATCGTCGAGCAGCTCTCCGCCGCTATCGAACCGCTGCAGTCGGTTCTTCCAGGTGTCGGCGACGATCACCTCGCCGCTGGCGAGTGACCGGGCCATGTGCGGTCGATCGAACGTGCCATCGAAAGCGAACGCGAGGCGGCCATCGGTCTCGAGCGCCAGCACCGCGTTCTGCGCATACTCCGCGACAAGAAGGTGGCCGGTCAAATCGAGAAACGCCAGCGCCGGGTCCGGTGAGAGCAGTCTGCAGCTTCGTCAGCGGCTCCGTCGCGCACGATAGATCGCCGGTGTGTAGTAGCAGGTCACGAACAGCCGCCCGTCGGGGGCGAGCTCCACCGAATGCGGGCCATTGAAGGTTCCGGGGCCGACCACGACTTCGTGCTGGTGAAGAGAGCGATCGAAGCGGACCAATGTGTGCCGATCCATGTCGGTGACATGCAATCGGCCCGACGCATCCTCACCGAGTCCGAAGGGACGGCCGAAGCCGGTGAGCTCGATGCCCCAATCGTGATCAATCCTCTCGATCACACACCGAACATCCGATTGATCAGGCGCATCGTCTGCAAGCTGTCTTCGAGCGACGGAATGGCGGACGCCTCACCGCGCACGGCGGCAACCGCCGCGCCAGCCTGCAGCAGGAAGCCCGCCTTGAATGTTTGTCCTCATCCGACGCTTCGATGGTGTGACGGGCGCGCTCGCCGGCGTTCTGGTAGATCGCCTGCTCGAGCGGCTGCATAATCCAGCGCTTTCCCGGCGTGCTGACGTTCGCCGCCCATGGTCCCGGGCCTCTCCACAACCCCTCGTAGAGCGCCAGATCGCCGCTGTCGAATTCGACGTAGGCGAGCGTCACTTTCGTCTTGTCGCCGAGCCATGGCGTCACCCCGTTTCGACGCGCGTGATCTGGCCGCGTGCGAAAAACGGGATCAGATCGATCAGGTGGATCGAGTTCGCGTACATGAACTTCTCCACCACCTGCGGCGGATGATTGTAGCGGCGCGCCTCGGCGTAGCTTTGTTGATCCTGCACGTGGATGAAGCGCTTCTCGTTCGGGCGCGTCTCGAGGTCGGCTTTGATGGTCCGCGCGCTCGAGTAGAAACGCCGATTGAGGCCGACCATCACCGGCGTCGGCAAAGGCGCGCGCGCAGCACCGGCGATCTTCTCGGCATCGGCCAGATCGAAACCGGCCGGCTTCTCCATCAATACCGCCCACGGGAACTTGAAGGCTTCGAGGGCCACTGGATTCGCAGCGAGCTCGGGCACCGTGATCACGACGAGGTCCGCTCGCGTGCGCTGGTGCAGCTCGGCGATCGAGTCGGTGACCATCCCAATGCCAAGCTCGCCGGCCAATGCCTCGGCCTTGCTGCGGGTGCGGCTCGTCAAACCCTCGACCGTGACGTTCGGCAAGGCCGCGAACGCCTTCGCGTGCTCACGCGCCATCGAGCCGGCGCCCACAATCGCAACTGCCACATCACGCATCCCGTTGCTGCTCCTTCTTCAGCTTCGCCCGGCGCACGCGCGCCTGCTCGATTTCCTGTTCGATTCGCTCGATGCCGCGGCCGTCCATCAGGCCCCAGTGCGCGCTGTCGTGCCTCGCCCGAGCCGCGAGAGTGGCAAGCGCCGCCGAGCCCGGCCTCAGCGATCGCACGAAATCGCGAAACAGACCGCTCGCATCAATCGAGGCCACGCCTTTCGCGGCGGCAAAGTCGCCGTAGCCGTAGTGAAACACGTCGTAGTTCACAGTTGGGACGCCGCAGGCGATCGCCCAGCGGATGGTGGCAGACGCGAACGCCACGAACAGGTCGGCCAGCGGCACCAGCGACGCCGTCGGCAGCATCGTGCTGCGAAAACTAAATCGCTCGAGCAGCGGCCCGAAATCCGGATAGTTGGGATGTCGACGGGCAACGAAGTGATAGTGCTCAGCCAATGGCTGCAGGCTTTCCCCGACAAAGGCCGCGACATCCGCGGTGGTGCTGAATTCCGAGAACGGCACTGAGGCTGATAACTGATCGGGACAGCCGCTCAACAGCAGGACCGGCTTGTCGCCGCTCAGCGGCAACTCGGTCCGCAATTTTCGATCTCGGTCGCGCGGTTGGCTCGCAGCCGAAACATGTCGTCCTGGCTCGGCGATCCAACCTCGCGCATCTGCTCAGTCGGAATGCCGCCCGCGCGGAAGTATTCGAAGCTCGCCGGGCTATCGACGGCGATCACATCCGCGAAGCCGCTATTCATCATCCATCGATCCGGCGGCGAGATGCCGAGCCATTCGTGGGAGAGGATGTGCGACGAGGGCAACCGGACCAGATCCGCACCTTGTTCCGCGAGACGCCAGCGCGGGTTAAACACCGCCGTGATGCGGTTGCGTTTGGCTTGAAAGTATTTTTCGCGGCGCAGGCTTTGCAGTGCTTCCTCCTTGTTCGCCAGCGTGTA
>CAVQUR010000024.1:0-115738 GCA_963716875.1 uncultured Gammaproteobacteria bacterium | reverse complement strand
TGTCCTATAACTGAAGGTAGGTTGCATCTTGCTGGGTTCGATGATTTCTCACAGCATGAGCCGATAATTGTCCTGGGGAATTCGGCTTATCGGTCGTTCTCTATGCATATCGCGCGGCATCCATCAGGATCGTGTGAATTAGCCTGTCAGGAGGCACAGCAAGTGAGGTTGAGACCTATCAGGAAAGCAGAAGTCTTGCCCTTCCCATATGGGCGAGCCTGATGCTGCTCTTGGGCGCTGCCGCAAGCCTCTGCATTAGAAGATCTGCCTCCAATCATGCTAGGCCTCGACGTGGAATTCGGGGTCAAGAACAGCTCATCTGCACAGGCCATCGAACGAGGCATCCGGGTTGCCATCGAAGAGGTCAATCAAGCCGGCGGTCTGCTGAATGGACGCTCACTGGTGCTGGAAACCCGCGACAACCGTTCCGTGCCTGCCAGAGCGGTGAAAAACCTGCGTGAGTTGGCACAACAGACCAACCTGGTAGCGGTTTTCGTTGGGCGTTTCAGTCCTGCGGTGATTGAAACGAGTCCAGTGGCTGAAGCGCTCGGTGTCATTCTGTTGGATCCATGGGCCGCAGCGGACAAAATCATCGACGATAAACGAGTCGGCAGCTATGTGTTTCGACTCTCATTAAACGACAGTCTCGCCATGCAGGCTATGCTCGCCCATGCACGCAATAAGCGAGTACCCAAGGTGGGCCTGATGGTGCCGAGAACCGCCTGGGGACGCAGCAGTCTCGCAGCGCTCGAGCACGAATTGAGCCTACGCAACGATCCCCTGTTGGTCGAAACCGTCTGGTATAACTGGGGTGATAAATCACTCCTGCCAGGCTACAAGACTTTACTCGCACAGGGTGCAAAAGCCCTCATCCTGGTAGCCAACGAGGCCGAAGGATCGATCCTGATTCGAGAGCTGGCCAGGTTGCTTCCTGATGAACGGATGTCGATTATCAGCCACTGGGGCGTGACGGGAGGAGATTTCGCGAGGCTGACCACTGGCGCCCTTCACCAGCTGGACTTTTCTGTGGTTCAGACATTCAGCTTGTTCAGGGCCGATCCGGAACGGGTAGAGCGCGTCTTGACGGTGAGCGGGCGTTTATTCGGGCTGCGACGCCCTGAAAACATCGAGTCGCCCGTCGGTTTTGGCCACGCCTATGATATGACCCATATCCTGGCTCGAGCCATTGAACTCGCCGGTACCACGGAACGCGCAGCGGTACGCTCCGCCCTCGAACAGGTCAGGGACTACCACGGCCTGGTCAGGTATTACGATCGACCCTTCGCGCCGCAACGACATGAAGCATTGAGCCCACAGGACGTGTTCATGGCCAGATTCGATGAAACCGGCGTGATCGTTCCCTTGGAACTCGAACCCGAGGCGGCCGGCACAAACTCGGTACACCATCGACCCAGCCGGTAACGCAGATGGGTCTGCTAACCCGAATCACCACACGCCTGGCCTATCGGATTGCATTGGCCGCTTCCATGCTCGCCGCGCTTTTCATCATCACTATCGGCGGCGCCTCGTATTTTGTCATGCGCAGCCAGATGGCCGAGAATATCCATACCGTGATCCGTCACAACGCCGCCTTGCGGGCGGAGCATATCGGCAATCTGGTTGGCTCGGTGGCGTCCACCCTGTCGTCCCTGTCGAACAATGCGCTGATCGCGAATGCGTTGGTGGATAGCGCCGGCCGTGATATCTATCTGGTGCCTTTCCTACACGACCTGAGCAGCATCAATGGGGTGCCGGTGACAGTCACCCTAACGGATTTTGAAGGCAAACCGCTGGCCGTCAGTGCGCAGTTATCAAATGAGTTCGTCCACTCAGCATTCGCCAGTCGAGTGGTCGATACGGAGCGTCCCCTGGTCCAGATCGAGAAAAAGCCTGAGGGTGACGTTCTCATCATGGGTGAGCCCGTCATCTATGGACTGACCGGACGAGCTGAAGGCGCAATGATCGTTCAATTGGATCTGGCAAGCCTGCTCTCCGACCATGCGTGGAGTTCTGCGCAAGCCGGGACGGCTCGGCTTCTGTATCGCGATTTAGCCCGTGATGCAGCCGACACGACACCCCAGGCAAGTCCCACAATCGACGGGACAGACGCCACACTCCAGGTAATCCAGCCCGTTACGGTTGGCGAAACGCTTGGCTCATTGGGGCTGGCCGTAGAGGTAACCGCAAACCGACAGATGTTAACAAAACCCCTGTACCGATTGTCAGCAATCTATCTGATCTTGGGGTTTGCCGCCGTCCTGGCGGTTCTGCTGCTGGGCCTTGGTACGGGTCGACGTCTTGTCCAACCCCTGCAGGAGCTGGAACGGGTGGCGCGATCGGTCATAGCGAGCGGTTCATTCGAGCATCGATTTACCGCTGCCGGTATAAACGAAGTCGCCCGCTTTGGCGAATTGTTCAACCGCATGTTGGAACGGCTCAGCCAGGCTTACATGACCTTGGAGCAGCAAACGGCCGCACTGCGCGAAGGTGAACAACGCTATCGGGCCATCTTTGACAGCACGACTGCCGCCATTCTGGAGTTGGACTTCTCCCGCCTGCGGATGACCCTGACCGCGCTGCGCCATGACGGGATATCGGATTTACGGACTTATCTGGTTCTGCACCCGGAGGTCGTACAACAGTCAGCCCAACAGATGAGCGTGATAGACGCCAATCCTGCCGCTTTGGAGATATTTCAGATCGCCCACCCCGAGGATCTCACCGGCCCACTGGAGCGTCTCCTGCTGCCAGAGTCCTACAGCGTGCTGCAAGATCTGCTGGTAGCGATTGACCAACAGCAGAGCCTTTACAACATCGAAGTGCTACTTAGAACAGCGGCGGGCCAGCGCCGGCAAATCCTCTTGGGCGCCTATGTCCCGGACCTGCAGGTGAAACCTGCGAACATGCTGCTGAGTATGCTCGATATCACCGAACGCAAGTCAGCCGAACAAGAGTTGCGGCGTACCAACAATCTTCTGCACGCCATCGGCCAGGCGCAGAGCACCTATATCAGCGCTACTGGCGAACTCCCTGAGTCGGAGGCCTTCAGTAAACTCCTCGACATCCTGCTGGAATCGACAGGCAGCGAGTACGGTTTTATCGGTGAAGTTCATCACACCGGAGAGGGAAATCCCTTTTTGAGAACCCATGCCATCACCAATATTGCATGGAACGATGAGAGTCGAGAGCTCTACGAGAACCGCGGCCCGCGGGGGCTGGAATTCACCAACCTGAAGACCCTGTTCGGTACCGTTATCACGAGCCAGCAACCGGTGATCGCGAACCAGCCTGCGCAGGACCCGAGGGCCGGGGGATTACCCCCAGGCCACCCCGCGCTTGAGGCGTTCATGGGTATTCCGTTCGTCTCAGAACACAAGATTGTCGGCATGGCCGGTATTGCGAACCGCCCCGGGGGCTACGAACTGTCACAGCTCAGGTTCCTGCAGCCGCTGACCGCGACCTGCACCGGCTTGCTCCAGGCGATGCGCAGCGATAACCGGCGCAGGCAATCGGAACGGGCACTGAGGGAGGAACAGCAGCGCCTGAATACGGTGCTGGAGACCGCGCCGCTGGTGCTTTGGGCCTTCGATCCTGATGGCAGATTTTTAGTATCTCGCGGCAAGGGGCTGTCTGCACTCGGACTGACCAAGGATCAGGTCGTTGGTCAGTCGGTATTCGACCTGTATCACAACGAACCGGAGATAATCGAGGACTCGCGACGCGCACTCTCCGGGGAAACGGTTCACGCCTTCCATCATGTCGCGAAACGCTGGTTCGATGTGCGTTACGAGCCGATGCGTGACGAGACGGGAGCCTTGTGCGGATGTGTCGGCGCCGCTTTGGATGTCACCGAGCGGATAGAAGCGGAGCAGGCCCTGGAGCGTTATCGAAAGGCGTTGGAAAAACAGGTCCGGGAGCGAACAGAGGCTTACGAGGAGATCAAGCGATACGCGTACATCTTCTCGCACGACCTGCGTGGCCCCTTGGTCAGCGCCAAAGGATTCGTGGGCGAACTGCGTTTAGACATAGGCGAACTGATGGATATCACACAGAATATAGCGGAAGAATTGCCCCAGGGTGTCATAGGGTATCTGCCACGCTTGACGCAAGAATCCATCCCTGAAGCGCTCGGCTTTGTCGAGGCTGCCATCGACAAGATCGACAGCCTGACCAGCGCGCTTCTCAAATTGTCGCGGGCCGGATGCAGGGAATTCCATTTCGAGACAGTGGATATGCAGCGTGTGGTGGCGGAAACCTTGGAGGCCCTTGCTTACCCCATTGAAAAAGCAGGCATCGAGGTGGTGGTGGGCCAACTCCCAAGGGTCTGGGCTGACCGCTCTGGGGTGACCCAGGTGGTGGACAATCTGTTGCGCAACGCGATCGCATACCTGCGGCCGGATACTCCGGGTAAGATCCTGGTGATGGCGGAACCGGGCGATGGCGAGGTGATCTTCTCCGTACGGGACAATGGCATCGGTATTGCCCAGGATGAGCTACAACGGATCTTCGAACCTTTTCGCAGGGCCTGCGCGCACGCATCCCCCGGTGAGGGTATGGGGCTGAGCTTTGTGCAGACATTGGTACGCCGCATGGGGGGGCAGATCTGGTGCGAATCCACACCGGGTGCAGACACTATCTTCAGCTTTACGCTACCGGAACGTCCAACCCAGGAAATTGACAGTTTAAACGATTGAACGGAGAATAAGGTTCCGCCATAGCATGTCCTATAGACATGGTTTCGCAGTCTGGAGATTGATCTGTGAGGATGGCCAATAAGCCGCCCTGTTGCTGTTGTAATGACCTTCAGAAAAAGTCATCCCATGCATCGGATCACGACCCGCTGTGCAAACATCTTCGTAAGCTCGACGATGGGTTCTGCATGGGCACTGCTCTACAGGGCGCATGGAAACACAAACAACCGGGCAAGAAACTATCCTCGTCCTGCTGGCGACCGCCATGCTAAGCCCCAAGGAACACGCGTGAAAATAATAAAAAAAACCGCCCCCTGGCCGCCACCCTGGGGTGGAGAAAAAATCGATTTGGATACATTCCCGGGATGATGACGCCTGTCCCTCTCACACTCCTGGTGGTAGATGATGATCCAGCCCACGTCCGTTTATTGGAGCGCACCCTGTACCGAGCTGGAATTCGCAATCCAATCGTCTATGCCGGGGACGGCAAGAACCTGTTGGAATGGCTGTTTTTGACGAAGGATCCGCAACTGACAGTCCCCTTATTGATCATACTCGATCTCAACATGCCAGAGGTGGATGGTTATCAAGTGCTCGAGCGATTGAAATCGGATGACAGAACTCGCCACATGCCAGTGATAGTGCTGACAACGACGCAAGATCCGCAGGAGATCACACGCTGCCGGCAACTGGACTGTGACGCCTTCCTGACCAAACCTGTGGAGCATGAAGCGTTTTGCGCAACCATCGGGCGGCTTGGGCTGGTCCTGGACCACACCACAGAAAAGACAACCCAGTGGAGCGGATGACTCCTTCCGTACCTGAAGCGCTATTGTACATCGAAGATGACGCAGGACTGGCGGTGCTGGTGCAGCGTCGTCTCTCACGGGCAGGTTTCCAAGTAGACGTTGCGCCCAACTTCGAGCAGGGCCTCGAGAAAATCCGCGGGCGGGAATATGCGGCGCTTATTGTGGACTATAAGTTACCAGGCCTCAGTGGTCTGGATTTGATCGCTCAATTGGCCGCAGACGACATCCTGCCACCCACTGTCATGGTCTCAGGCGTGGGCGATCTCAAAGTGGCGGTAGACGCGATGCGCCTCGGCGTTGAGGACTATCTGGTCAAGGAGGTCGGCAGCGGTTATCTGGAACTCCTGGAGCCCACGCTGAGACGGGTACTGCAGATGGCGCACTTGCGTCACGAAAAGGAATTGGCCGAAAAGTCCCTCAAGGACGTGTTCCGGCAGCAGGCGGCCATTCTCCAGAACATCCCTGATATTGCATGGCTCAAAGACCGGGAAAGCCGCTTCATCGCTGTGAATGAGCCTTTCGGCAAAAAATGCGGCATGCCCCCCGAAGCCTTGGTCGGCAAGACGGATTATGCTGTCTGGCCCACCGAATTGGCCGACCGGTATCGGGAAGACGATCAGGCCGTGATGCGTTCCGGTGAGCGTAAACTAGTGGAAGAACCCTTGGCGGAAGCCTCCGGTGAAAGACGTTGGCTCGAGACGATCAAGACGCCAATCTTCAATGACGCAGGCGAGGTCGTAGGCACTACCGGCATCGCTCGCGACATCACCGAACGCAAACAAGCAGAGGAACGGCTCTTCGAAGAAAAAGAACGCATCCAGGTAACCCTGCAATCGATTGGTGACGCTGTCATCTCAACGAATGCCCAGGGGCATGTCGATTTCCTCAACCCGGTGGCCGAGCAGATGACCGGATGGACACTTGCTGAAGCGCATGGACTGCCACTCAAGGAAATTTTTCATATCATCAACGAGGAAACCCGAGAACCGGCTCCGGACCCGGTCGCACGCTGTTTCACCGAGGGTCGGATCATTGGCCTCGCCAACCACACCGTCCTGATCAACCGGTATGGGGCGGAATATTCCATTCAGGATTCCGTCGCACCGATCCGCAATCGAGAGGGGCGCATCCTGGGAGTCGTAGTTGTTTTTAACGATGTAACGGAGGCTCGTCGGCTGGCCTTGCAAATGAGCCATCAGGCCTCCCATGACGTGCTGACCGGGCTCGTCAATCGCAGGGAGTTTGAGCACCGCCTGCAGCGGAGTGTCGACAATGCCATCACGCATGGCAACGAGCATGCGCTTTGCTATTTGGACCTGGACCAGTTCAAGGTGATCAATGACACGGCGGGGCATGTGGCCGGCGACGAGATGCTCAAACAGGTCACACAGATCCTCAGTAGTAAAGTGCGCTCACGCGACACCCTGGCGAGGATCGGCGGGGACGAATTCAGCCTCATTCTGGAAAACTGCCCGCTCAATAAGGCAATCGGGATCTGCGAGTCGATGATTCATGCCCTGCAGGACTTCACCTTTATCTGGGACGAGCGGCGGTTCCGCGCGGGAGTGAGTATCGGCATCGTAGCGATCACGGTGGCTACCGCAGACGCCACTCAGGCATTGAGCCAGGCGGATGTTGCCTGTTATACCGCGAAAGAACGGGGGCGCAACCGGATCTATGTCTACAGCAGTGACGATGGCAGGCCGACTCAACGGCACGTCGAGATCCATCGTGCGGCAGAATTGCGTGAGGCCTTGGAAAGAGGTGATTTTGAGCTGTTTCGGCAGCCGATCTTTCCGGTTACGGTGCCAAAGGGTGCTCCGGTATTCAACGAGATTCTTATCCGTATGAAGGACGCTCAGGGAAAGCTACTGCTTCCTGGCGCCTTCGTGCTTGCGGCCGAGCGTTTTGGCCTGATGCGAGATATCGACCAATGGGTTGTCGAATCAGCCTTTCGCTGGTACGCCAAGGCTCGGCGTAAAAACCCAGAAACTGGTATTGCGCTCAATCTTTCGGGCTCTTCATTGACCGACAATACTCTGCTCAACATGGTCAGGCACCAGTTGCAGATCTATTCAATACCCGCAAACCATGTATGTTTTGAGATCACTGAGACAGCGGCCATCAATAATCTCAGTGAAGCGGTTCAATTTATCAGCGAGTTGAAACAACAGGGTTGTCGATTCGCGTTGGATGATTTCGGTAGTGGTCTCTCCTCCTTCAACTACCTCAAACATATCCCCCTCGACTTCCTCAAAATCGACGGCGGGCTCGTGAGGGATATTGCTGATGACGCGATAGACCACTCCATGGTCTCGGCAATAACCCAGGTCGGCAAGACGATGGGGATCCTTACTATTGCCGAATGGGTCGAGACTGAAGCAGTGATTGATGAATTGCGTCAGATTGGGGTCGATTTCATGCAGGGCAATGTGTTGAGTAAACCCCAACCCATTGAGAAGGATCTTGACGAATAGTCAAAAACCCGAAACTGGCCTCTGACCTCCCTCTGCTCAACTCTCCTTCGCCAAACATTCAGGGGGTCGTGGGAGAAACTTATTACAGGGTTGAAGCTCAGAGCATTCAAAGAGCATTAAATCAACATTCGACCAGCGGAGACGGCCAATGAACAAACTAGAACAACTGAAACAGATGACCACCGTGGTGGCGGACACAGGCGACATCGATTCAATCGCCACCTACACGCCGACCGATGCCACCACCAATCCCTCCCTGCTTTACAAGGCGGCGCAGCAATCCCAATACAAGCCTCTGCTGGATGATGCCATCGCCTACGCCAAGGGACGCAGTAACCGCCTGGAGCAACAGGCTCGTGATATGATGGATAAACTGGCGGTGAATTTCGGCATGAAGATTCTCCAGATCATCCCGGGGCGGGTCTCCACCGAGGTGGATGCCCGGCTCTCCTTCGACACCGAGGCGACCATCCGCCGCGCCGAGCATCTGATCAACCTCTACCAGGAACAGAGCATCGACCCGCAGCGCATCCTGATCAAGATCGCCTCCACCTGGGAAGGGATTCGGGCGGCTGAACGACTGGAGCGCCAGGGTATCCACTGCAATCTGACCCTGATGTTCAGCCTCACCCAGGCGGTGGCCAGCGCCGAAGCGGGCGCGACCCTGATTTCGCCCTTTGTCGGGCGCATCATGGACTGGTACAAACAGGCCGAAGGGGTCGAGGGCTATGCTCCGGCGGACGACCCCGGGGTCAAATCGGTCGGCGCCATCTACAACTATTACAAACGCCATGGTTATCCGACGGTCGTGATGGGCGCCAGCTTCCGCAATACGGATGAGATCCTGCAGCTGGCGGGCTGCGACTATCTCACCATCTCCCCCAATCTGATGGAAGAACTGCGCAACAGCACGGATCCGGTGCCCAGACGTCTGGACCCGATGGCCGCCAAACAGCTGGATATCCCGCGCATCGAACTGAATGAAGTGCAGTTCCGCTGGAACCTGAACGAAGACGCCATGGCGACCGAGAAGCTGGCGGAGGGCATCCGCAACTTCACCCAGGACACCTTGAAGCTGGAGGCGTTCGCCTGCCGGGCCTGTACGTCGCATTGAATGCCACTTTGATCTAAGCGGCTTAGTTGGCGAAGGATTTCCACCCTCGACTGTAGGAGAACCCCATGGGCGCTACCCGATACCCGGACAGTCAAGATCCGAATGTCCGTACCTGTCTCTTTCGCGGGCATGGCCCGCTCCTACAAGTATTCGATCGATTGACGAAAAAAGATACTGACTCTTGAGATATAGTGAGTCGGTCGGCAACCCTTTGCCGACAACTTGCCACAGCTCTTCACCCCCATCCTGCCGCACAGGGAGGTACAAATGCCTCGTTAGGCAGGATGCCGTGAGAGGCTGGCCTTCCCCCTGAGGAGGAGATAGATTCAATCAATCGTGTTGGCAGATTCCCGCCGCCGTCCCCGTGACAGCGAACCGAAACGCAGGTAGAGCGCCGGCACCACCACCATATTCAACAGGGTTGAACTCAACAACCCCCACAAGATGACTACCGCCATCGGGGTCTGGATCTCGCTGCCCGGCTCACCCCCGCTCAGGGCCAGCGGCACCAGGGCGAGGCCGGCGGCCAGCGCGGTCATGAGGATCGGGATCAGCCGTTCCATGGCGGCGCGATGCACCGCCTTGAAGGTGTTGTGCACCTGTTCATGGCGCAGCAGGTTGTGGATATGGGCGACCAGCATCACCCCGTTGCGAGTGGCGATACCGAACAGGGTGATGAAGCCGATCAGGGTGGCTACCGACAAAACGCCATCCGACAGATACAGGCCCGCCACCCCGCCCATCAGGGCCAGCGGCAGATTGAGCATCACCAGCAGGGCATCCCGACCGGAATGGAAGGCGATGAACAACAGGAGGAAGATGGCGACGGTCACCACCCCGCTGAGGATCGCCAGGGTGCGGGCGGCCTGCTCCGCACTCTCGAACTGACCGCCGTATTCGACGTGGTAACCGCCCGGCAGCTCCAGCTGGGTTGCGAGACGCGTGCGCAGGTCGTCAACCACACTGCCCAGATCCCGCCCCGCCACATTGAACATGACCACGATCTTGCGTTGCACGTTCTCCCGACTGATCGCGTTGGGCGCACGCGTCTTGCGGATCTCAGCCAAGGCGTGCAGGGGCAGCTGAGCCCCGCTTGTCGTGGTGATCAGGGTGCTGCGCAGCGCCTCGAAATCCTCCAGCACCCGGGCGTCGTAACGGATAATCAGAGCATAACCGGCCTCGCCCTCCCGCACCCGCGACACGGTCTTGCCATAGAAGGCGATTTCGATGGCCTGCGCCACCTCTGCCACGCTGAGCCCATAGCGGGCAATGGCTTCACGCTTGAAGCGGACATCCACAAACGGGATGTCCGCCTGCTGCTCAACCACGATATCCACCGCCCCCGCAACCCCTGCGGCCAGGGCCTTGACCTGGCCGGCGATGCGTCGCAGTTCGTACAGATCAGGGCCGAAGATCTTCACCGCGATGTTGGCCCGGCTGCCGGACAGCATGTGGTCTATGCGGTGGGAGATGGGCTGACCGATGATGATGTTCATGCCCGGCAGGACGACGAAGGCCCGGCGCAGGTCCGCGAGAAAGGCCTGTTTGTCCCGCGCGTCCATGCGCAGGGTGACTTCGATCTCCGAGGAGTTCACACCCTGGGCGTGAGGATCGAGTTCGGCGCGCCCGGTGCGCCGGGAGGTGCTGACCACCTCCGGCTGCTCCAGCAGGATCTGTTCGACCCGCAGCCCCAGTTGGTCCGACTGTTCCAGCGAGGTGCCAGGCAGGGTCACCGCGCTGATGGTCAGACTGCCTTCGTTGAAATCGGGCAGGAAGGCGCGCCCGGCCAAAGCCAGCGCCAGCGCGGTGCCGATTAAACTTATCAGAGAGATGAACGAGATCAGGCGCCAGCGCCGGATCGTGGCATCCAGCAGCAGACCGTAACCGGCCTTGAGCCAGCGGACCAGACGGGTCTCCCGCGCCTGCATGACGACCGAGGCGCGACTCAGGAACAGGCTGCCGAGCACCGGGGTGACCGTGATCGCCACCAGCAGGGAGGCGCCCAGCGCCAGGATATAAGCCAGCCCCAGGGGCTGCATCAGCCGGCCCTCTACCCCGCTGAGGAAGAACAGGGGCAGAAATACCAGCATGATGATGAGGGTGGCGAACAGGATGGAGCTCTGGATCTCCCTGGTAGCGTGCAGCACCACCGGCAGGACCGGCTGTCGCTCGTGCTCCGCCCGCTGCCGATTCTGACGCAAGCGACGCAGGATGTTTTCCACCACGATGATGGCGTCATCCACCAGCGCCCCCAGGGCGATGGCCATGCCGCCCAGGGTCATGGTGTTGATCGTTGCGCCCAGACCTTTGAGCACCAGGATGGCGGCCACCAGGGACAGGGGAATAGCCAGCAGGGTAATAAGCGTGGCGCGGCCGCTGGCCAGGAACAGGAACACGATGACCACCACCAGAATCGCTCCGTCGCGCAGGGCCTCCAGCAGATTGTCGATGGACACCGAGATGAAATCGGCCTGGCGGAAGATGCGGCTTTCGATCTGCATCCCGGCCGGCAATGCGGTCTGCAGGGCAGCGATTACCTGGTCCAGCCGGCGGGTCAGCTCGAGGGTGTTGGCGTCGGGCTGCTTCTGAATACCCAGGACTACCGCCGGCTCCCCATTGTGGGCCGCGGTGCCGCGCACCAAGGCGGGACCGATCTTCACCTCCGCCAGATGACGCACCAGGATCGGCTGTGCGCCGCGCATGGCGACCAGGGTCTGGCCAATCTCCTCCTCTGAGCGCACCCGTCCCAGACCCTGGATCAGATACTCCTGACCGCCCTCACTGTAGAAGCCGGCGGCGCTGTTCAGGTTAGTCTCGCCCAGCGCCGCGGCCACCTCTGCCAGGCCGATGCGATAGGCGGCCAGCCGCTCCGGCTTGACCAGCACCTGGTATTGCCGGGTCTCGCCCCCATAGGGCACGACCTCCGCGACTCCGGGCACCGCCAGCAGCCGACGGCGCACCACCCAGTCCGCTGTGGACTTGAGATCCATGGCGCCGTGGCGGTCCGAGTGCAGGGCGATAAACATAATCTCACCCATGATCGAGGTCACCGGCGCCAGCACCGGACTCACCTCCGGCGGCAGGGCGTTGCGCACGGTCTGGAGTTTTTCCGTGATGATCTGACGGGCGTGGTAGATGTCGGTGCCCCAGTCGAACTCCGCATAGATCAAGGACAGACCGACCTGAGTATTGGAGCGCACCCGGCGAATGCCGGAGGCGCCATTGATCGCGCTCTCGATGGGCAGGGTAACCAGGGCCTCCACCTCCTGCGGCGCCATACCGCGGGCTTCGCTCACGACAGTGACCGTAGGCGCGGTGAGGTCTGGAAACACATCCACCGGCATGCGCCAGGTCTCATAGCCGCCCCACAGCAGCAACAGCAGGGCTCCGATCACCACGAACAGGCGATTGTGCAGGGACCAGCGAAGGATAAGGGCGATCATACCGGCTGCTCCGGCTTGCGCTTAATGGGCATGGCCATGCCCGGCCTCGAGCGGCGCGGCGGAGGCGAGCCGCAGCAGATAGGCGCCCCGGCTGACCACCCGTTCGCCCGGCTCCACGCCACTGAGAACCTGCACCCAGTCGGCCTCGCGAATGCCCAGTCGAACGATCCGGCGTTGGAAGGTCTCGCCACCGATCATCACGTAGACCACCTCCTGTCCGCCATCGTCGAAGATCGCGGAACTGGGCACCGCCAGGCCGACCCTGGGACTCGCCAGTAAACACCCGCACATTGACGTACATGCCGGTGCGCAGTCGATGATCCGGATTGTCGAAGGCAAAAATCAGCGGCACCGTTCGGCTGACTGGATCGATCGCCCCGCCCAACGCCACCAGTTGCCCGTTCAACTCGAAGGTATTGAAAGTTCGGCTGAAACCTTCCACTGCTAAACCAGGCCCCGTCCGGCTGCTGCAGCTGCCCGATATCGGCTTCAGCAATACGCGCCTCCAGCCATAGCCGGTCCACATTGACGATGTGGAACAGGGCTTCCCCTTCCGCCACATATTTGCCCGGCGCCCCATAGACCTGGGCGAGCACACCGCTGATCGGTGCGAACACCGGGATGCCGCTGCCGTCCTGGGGCTTTTCCCCGGTGTTCTGAGCATATCGTCGCTGCGCGGCGTCCAGATCGGCCTTGGCCATCTCTAAGGCGCTTTCCGCCTCGTGCAGGCGATGCAGGGCGATGACCTTGTCGGACCATAACTGTTTCAGTCGATCCCGCTCGTGGCTGGCCAGTGCATGGTTACTGCGGGCCTTGTCCAGGACGGCGCGCAGGGTGGAGAGATCGCTGTCCATGCCCAGCCTGGGAATGATGCTCGCCAGCACCTGACCGACCTCCACCGGCATCCCGGCATGGGGGAAACCGCCCCGGCTGTGCAGATGACCGGCGCTGGCCGCACTTAGATAGACCTCGCCGTCGGCCCGCGGGCGCAGGGTGCCGGTGGCCTGAATGCTGGCGCGCAGCTCACGTCCCTGCGCTGCAGCGGTGGCGAAATCCACCCGCCACTGCTGTTCCTTGAGATAGTGGACGACATCATCCGGCTCCGCTTCAGTCGGCAGCGCGGCCTCCGCCTCCGCCGCGGATGGATAGACCTGGAACTCCCCAAGATCGTGGTTGGCAACCAGCTCCTCGCCCTTGATATTCAGGATGACCCGTCGCTGCACTGCGTGCCCCGGCCGCACCAGAGGACGAAAGATGCCCGCGGTCACGTGGCGCCTTCGACCGCGAACAGCTCGTCTGGCACGCCACCGCCGATCAGCGCGACGGTCACCACCCCACGCTGCACCGGTTTGAAATCGTCCAGACGGGTGAGGTGGGCGAGAAACGGCGATTCCCGGCCGACCACCAGGGGCTGGAAACTCCACGAACAGCTCGGTGGCATCGCTGAAATGGGTCAGGGCGACGGTGTTATCCGCATGCGTCATGCCCTGCAGGTTCGTGGGCATGTTCATCCTGTTCCTGGAATGCCTCCTCGGCATGCTGCAGTGCCTCGTCCGATGCCTGGGGATGCCCGTGTTCGAACCGGTCGCAAGCCGTCACCAGCAGCAGGCTCGCAAGCAGCAGCAACACACTCATGGCAGTTCCTCCCCCATCAGACGGTCCAGCTCGATGCGTTTCCGGCGCGCCTCCAGGGCCAGCTGCAGGGCGTTGAGATCGGCGTCCAGGGCGCTGCGATAGGCGTCGATCAACTCCAGCACACCGAGTTCGTTGTTGCGATAGGCAGTCTCCGCTATGCGCACCAGCTCAGCGGAGGCGGCCACACCCTGCCGGCGAAACAGTCGGGCATTCTCGGCCAGATCCTGGGCCAGTCGCCACAGGCTGCGGGCCTGCGCCTGCAGTCGGCTTTGGGTCAGGCGATATTCGCTTTCGAGCTCCCGGAGTTCCGCCAGCGCGCGCTGGTGTTCCCCCTGGCGGCGGTCGAACAAGGGCAGGGAGACCGCAGCGCTCAGCATCAATCCACTATCGCTGCCACCGGGGCTTCCAGCCGTTTCTGCCCCAGCCCCAGGGTCAGATCGGGGACATGCCCCCTCGCCAGGGCATCGGAGGCCAGGCGCTTGGCCTCACTCTGATGTTGCAGTCGCAGCAGGGCCGGCAGCCCTGCAAGTTCGTCCAGGACCTCGTCCAGTGGGGGCGGTTCAGGCGGGATCAGTGCACCTTGGAGCGCATCGAAACCCTGGGTCTCAGCTCAGTTCCAAGCAGGCCTGACAGTTGCAGCCAGGCCGCCCGATAAGCGGCCTCGCTCTCTCTTGCCAGGGCCAGCAGCGAGACCTTCTCGCGGCTGATGCGCCGGCGGTCATATCCGGAGACATCACCGGAGGCTTCGCGCTTGAACATGGCGGCCTCCACTGCGGTGAACTTCTCTACCCAGTGCACGAACAGCTCCCGCTGCTGTTGTTGGTACAGGGTCTGAAAGAACTGTTGCCGAATCTCGGCGGCGCGCTCGAGGCGTGCACTCGCGCTCTTGGCCAGTTCAGCACTCAGGGCAGCGCGGGCAGCATCGCGCTGTAAGCCGCGACGGCCGGAAAGGTCGAGGCGCTGCCGCAACCAGATAGCGGTTTCGGTGTCATCCCTCAACTCCTCCCGCGAGAGCTCCAGCTCGGGATTGACCCAGGTTTTCCTGCGGGTCAGATCGCCCCGGGCCTGCTCCACCCGGCTGCTGTGCAACTGCAGAAAATCGGGTCGATTCAGGCCGAATTCCAGACTTTGACTTTCCGTCAGGGGCATGGCGAGCCCGCAAATCGGGGATATCAGGAGCAACGCGCCCAGGCCTCGTAAACACAGCCGTACAGAGGCGCGCTAAGCGTAAGAAATACATGCTAAAATCTCCAAAACACAGGCATTTGAAGGCCTAGCGTCGAATACAGGCGGACAGACCCAGCGACCATAATTGACCGGCCAGGTCTAGCTTGGATAAGGCTGTATTAGACTCGCGGAGGGGCCCGCAGTGGTGGAGATAGGGCGTAGCGCCAGGAGTGGGGAGGTGGCGTGTATCGCTGTCGTTGCTTGAGGCGGATGAATACCGGCAGCAGTAGCAGGCAGATGCAAATGACAGCCAGTATCAGGTTGCCGATGCCTGGCAGATTTTTCAACAAGCCTTGAGGGCTCAAATCCAGTTCCGACATGCCGGCTTTGGGATGGGCGTGGTGTGAGTTATCCGTTACCAGATGCACCTTGGTGTGTGTTGGATGCCGGCCGGATTCGTGCGTGGCCATTGGGCCTGTAGAGGGTTCATGTCCGCAATCGAGATAGTGGACATGCAGCTTGGCGCCCTGCACGGACAATAGCACCAGACAGAGCAACAATGCCGAGATGGCGGTGAGGTTTTGTTTGAAGTCACGCCCTAAATACATGCTTGACAGTCTAAGTCATGGATTCGTGCATTCGCAAGTTCGAAATATCCCAAGCGGGTGGGCGCTGGGGAAACGTCGACACCCAGGGCAAGCAAATCCGGAATGAAAAATTCACATTCTCCGATTCCCTGCTCTGCTAAAGTTGGCTGGTGTTCCAAATGAGGCAGCATCCACCAGGGCATACCCACAACATAACGGTTTGGAGATCGATCGACCATGAAAATCACTATCCGAAAGTACATTGCTGCTACCGCCACTATGCTGTGCGGGATTGTTGTGCTGTCGGGTTGCTCCGGTCCACAAGAGGATGTCCGCATCACCTTTTGTAAAAATCTGACCACCAAACTCCTGGAGCCTGATGGATCAGGTCGAGTGGCGCGAGAACGAGAGCCAAATCAAACGCCCTGAGTATGCCAAGATCACAGTCCATCTGGCAACCAGGGACCATGCCGGCAAGGAGATGACCCTGCAAGCGAGTTGTTTCTACAACTATGACGCCGTCGATGAGATATCGTCCTGACTCAGAGCAATCCGCTTGCCGCCTATGCGACCGTTCCCTACCAAGTGATTTTGAACGAACAGACCCTATCCGGTCCGGCACTCAATGAAGCGATACAAAAGGTTCAACTGGCCATGGGTAAAAACGTGGTCGAGCAGGTCAAGAAGACCGTCGATGACGGCATTCAACAGGTCAAGACGAAGCATCGAAAACATGCAGGAACAATAACCATCAGCAGGTGCATGGGGCTTGGCCTGGATTTCAATGGACAGAGGGTCTGGCAGCCTCTGATCGCAACAAGCGCACGGTGGAATTCGCGCAATAAGCTTGTCGGCAGGTCGTGAACACCGCAGAGACATTGCTGCCGGTTGCGTAGTCGGCAACCCATTGAGAGACCCGCACACTGGCGCGCTTGTTGGCGCCATGCAGGGGTGTGTTATGCTACTATTCATGGCCGAGTCATAATGCATAAAAGGAGGGTCTTGATATGAGAAGCCTCATCGTGGGAGGGATAACCTTCGGCGTGTTCATGACCGAAGCAATTATCCATTACAACATGGGCATGGCCGAGGCGGATGGTAAATTCAAACTGCGTCTGCCGCCCGCCAGGGAGCTTGCCAAGATTGCCGCGGTTACCGGTGCATTCTCACTGCTCAGCGGGATACTGATCAACACCGCCGAGCGTCGACTCCCCAATCTAAAAATCTGATCCCGGTTACGCCGACACCGAATCGCGGTCATCCAACCCAGGGGTAACAGGTCGACCCAGATGTTCGCTGTGGACGTTCGGGTTGTGACCCACGAAGCGCATGACAGAAACGACTCTCGCCGGACTCTCGGATCAGGAAGCGGCCGAGCTTCGCTGGTCCTATCGTCACTTGGAGCATCCGTCCCTCGCCGCGCGCCTGAGTGATGTACTGGCCTCACCGATCGAGGAAGGTCTCGCCCTGTTGCCCAAGAAGTGGCATAAAAACATGGAAAGGGCCGCCATGGCCAGTATCCACCAATCGCTCAAGCTGGCCGTCGGTTCCATGGATCTGATCGCTCCCTCCGAGTCCCACAACCTGTTGCATAAAATAGCCGTGACCGGCATCGGCGCGGCCAGTGGCTTTTTCGGACCCCTGACCCTGCTGGCCGAACTGCCGGTCACGACCACCCTGATCCTGCGCTCGATTGCCGATATCGCCCATGCCGAAGGTGAGGATCTGAGCCACCAGGAGGCCAGAATCGCCTGCATACAGGTGTTCGCCCTGGGCGGGCGCACCAAGGAGGATGATGCGGCCGAACTGGGCTATTACGGCATGAGAATCACCCTGGGGTTGTATTTCGAACGGGATATCATCGATTACGTGACCAATACCCAAGGCCCCCATATCCCTGCACTGATCGAGCTTGTCCGGGCCATTGCCGCCCGCTTCGGAGTCGTAATATCCAATAAGACCGCCGTTCAAATGGTGCCTATCGCAGGTGCGCTCAGCGCCGGCATGATGAACCTGATCTTCATGAACCACTATCAGGATGTGGCCAGAGGGCACTTCATCATTCGCAGATTGGAACGGATCCATGGTATCGAGAAGATCAAAAATGCCTATCAGGCCCTGATGGAAGAGGATGCTGCAGATTACAATCCGGTCGATGGTTGGTAGTATGGATCAGTAAGTCATGCTGTAACATTCCCGCTGGGTGCTAAGGAGTATACTTTCCCAGCAAACATCCGCTAACTGAAGACACCCCTTCAGGCATCATGTCAACCAGCTCCGGCAGCGTTACTGCAAAACACGACACTCCCTGGCACGTCCTTTCCGTCGAGGAGATCACGCGCATGCTTGAGGTCGATCCTGCGCAAGGGCTGGCCGACGACGAGGTCGACAGACGTCGCCAGCAGGTCGGCAGCAACATCATCGCGCAAGGCCGGCGCCGCTCCCTGCTGACCCTGTTCCTGCATCAGTTCACCGATCTGATGATCCTGGTGTTGATCGGCGCGGCGATCGTCGCGGGTCTGCTGGGCGAAGCCATCGACGCCATCGCCATCCTGGTCATTCTTATCCTCAATGCGGTGATCGGCACCGTCCAGGAGTTTCGCGCCGAGAAGGCCCTTGCCGCCCTGCGTAAAATGACCTCCCCTACCGCCAGGGTGCGGCGCAACGGGGACCTCATGGAGTTACCGGCAGCCGATTTGGTGCCGGGAGACCTGGTGCTGCTGGAAGCCGGCAATGTGGCGCCGGCCGATCTGCGCCTGGTGGAATCGGCGGACCTGCAACTGGACGAATCCACCCTGACCGGAGAATCGCAACCGGTGGAGAAGACCACCGAGCCTTTAACCGATCCTGAGCGGGTGCTCATGGAGCGTTGCAACATGGTCTTTAAGGGCGCCCATGTCACCCGCGGCCGCGGTCTGGGCGTCACCGTGGCCACCGGCGGACATACCGAACTGGGCCGTATCGCCGACCTGTTGACCCGGGAGGTGCGCGTGCTGACCCCGCTGCAGAAACGCCTGGAACGTTTCAGCAAGCGACTTGCAATAGCCATCCTGCTGATTGCCGGGCTGATGTTCGGCCTCGGCCTGTTGCGGGGTGAACCCCTGTTGTTGATGCTCATGACCGCCATCAGCCTGGCGGTGGCGGCCATCCCCGAAGCCCTGCCCGCTGTGGTTACCATCTCCCTGGCCCTGGGTGTGCGCAAGCTCAGTCGCCACCATGCGCTGATGCGCAGTCTGCCGGCGGTCGAGACCCTGGGCTCGGTTACCTACATCTGCTCCGACAAGACCGGCACCCTGACCCGTAACGAGATGACCCTGGATCAGGTGTGGACTGCAATGGGCACTGCAGCCGCCCCCAAAGCCATCGGGACCGGTGAGTTATGGCGACAGCTTGGCCGGGTCCTGGCCCTGTGCAACGACACCCAGCCGGATCTCAATGGCAGCCTCAAGGGGGACCCTACCGAAACCGCCCTCTACCGGGCTGCTCGCAATGCCGGTTTCGATGGGGCGACATTGCAGGCCGAGCTGCCCAGGATCGGCGAGATCCCATTCACTTCCGAGCGGCAGGCGATGACCACTCTGCACCAGACTGACAGGGGTGTGGCTGCCTATTGCAAGGGCTCACCCGAGGCATTGCTGGGTCAATGTGTCGATCGGTTCGGCGCCGAGGGGGTTGAACCGCTGCAACTCGCCCAGGTGCTGGGGCAGGTCGAAACCATGGCGGCCCAGGGCTATCGAGTGCTGGCGCTCGCCGGGCGAGAATTCACCGCAATACCCGAGGTTGTGGATGCGCAGCAGATCGAGCGGAACTTGACCCTGCTGGGCCTGGTCGGCCTGATCGATCCCCCGCGTGAGGAGGTCCTGGCGGCCGTACAGGATTGCTACAGTGCAGGCATCACGCCCGTGATGATCACCGGGGATCATCCGGCTACCGCCAAGGCTATTGCGAAACAATTGAGGATCAGCCGGGACGATGAAGCGGTCATCACCGGTCAGGAACTGGCGTCGGCCGATGAGGATGGACTGCGTGAACGCGTGCGCGACAACCGCATCTATGCCCGCATGACGCCGGAACAGAAGATCGCCATCGTCAAGGCGCTGCAGGCGGAGGGTCAGGTGGTGGCGATGACCGGGGATGGGGTGAACGATGCGCCGGCCCTGAAACGGGCCGATATCGGCGTCGCCATGGGCCAGAAAGGCACGGACGTGGCGCGGGAGGCGGCGGCCATGGTGTTGACGGACGACAACTTCGCCACCATCGTGCGGGCGGTAAGAGAAGGAAGGCGCATCTTCGACAATATCCTCAAGTTCATCAAGTACACGATGACCAGCAATTCGGGAGAGATCTGGACACTCTTTCTGGCCCCCTTCCTGGGCTTGCCGATTCCCCTGCTGCCGATACAAATCCTCTGGATCAATCTGGTGACCGATGGTCTGCCCGGCCTTGCTTTATCGACCGAACCGGCGGAACGGGGCATCATGCAACGCCCCCCGCGCCCGCTTGTGGAGAGCATCTTCGCCCATGGCATGTGGCAGCATATCCTCTGGGTCGGGCTGCTGATCGGAGCCCTGTCTCTCGGTGGGCAGGCCTGGGCCTATCATAGGGGTTCCGCCAATTGGCAGACCCTGGTGTTTACCGTGCTGACATTTTCCCAGTTGGCGCATGTCCTGGTCATCCGCTCGACCCGGGAGTCCCTGTTCACACTGGGTGTGCTGACGAATCCGATGCTGTTGTTGACGATTCTATTGACGGTCGGTCTGCAACTACTGGTGATCTATGCGCCTTTCCTGAACGTCATTTTTCATACCACACCACTCAACGCCATCGAGCTCATGGTCTGTTTCAGCCTGCCGCTGGTGGTGTTTGGCGCGGTGGAGGCAGAGAAGTGGCTGGTGCGCAGAGACTTGATCTACAATCCTGCTCACAAGGCGTGACAGGAGAGGCAGAGGGTAGTTTGATTGCTGCCGGTCGTCAGCCGACCCGTGGCGCTGCACCCTTGATTGGGGTCGCTGGCGGGAGATTTCACCTTGACCCAATAGCCCGGTTCAACCGGTTCCCGGCTCTTGGTCTCGTGACAGGATAGACAGGTGACTTCCCCGTCTTCCAGGACGATCCGTTCGTCGAGCTGCTCCGGTGGCACATACACAACCGGATCCCGATAGGCATAGCTTGCATAATCCATCCCGACCGGATGATCCACAGTGTGATTGCCGCGAAAGCGCATATCCACTCTCGGCGTGCTTCAAGGAGATGCGTTGGCCACCGCTGCCATTGTGACAGCCCATGCATTGCTGCGATCGTAGCGGAGTTCCGGCCATTGCTTGCGAGCCGTTCCCGTAGTCGTCACATACTCGGAGTCCAGAATAAATTCGCGAAATCTATCCGCAAATCCCGTTAGCTGATCCCACTGATGGGATACAGGAGAAAATGCACCAGGAAACATGACTGGTACGTGCAAATAATTTCTATAGTTCATCACCGCCTCGGCAGTTCCTCGGCCCTAGCATAGATGCAACAGGCAGGTAACTTTGTGCCCCAGCCTTTCGACTGGTTTACCCTTATCGATATGCTCGATGTGAACCTTGTAGCGGTATCGTGATTAGTATCTTTAGTCGATTAATTATTGCGAACGAGAAACCCACGAGCGCAACTGCCGGCAAGGGGTTGCCGACCTGCGGTGTTGATATTTACCCTATGCGCCCGTCATGCTCAGAGGCTATTTGACTGGCTCGACGCGATCAACAAAGAATATTTTGGCAAACTCCCGTTTGAGCCCGTTGCTGTAGAAATTAGCCATGGTGATGCCATCTCCGTATCGGATCAAACTGCCAGCGGCCAGTTCCACCTTGGGCGCCGCCAACCAGATATTTTGTCCATCCTGCTGGACTTCGATATAGGTATAGCCCCGGCTATCCAGGGTACTGACGACTTTGCCTTGATTTGGCAGGGATGCCGCTTGACCACCAACAGGGGCGCCGGCATCTTCCAAGGCGTCACGAATGGTCGGATGTCCCGGTGGAAGATCATCTGCTGATGCGTATGCCGCGACTCCAAATAGTATGGCGAAAAGTACAGATTTCATTTGCGACTCCATCATTGCGAATTGGGTAAAACAAGAATGTCTGTTCAGATCAGCCTGAACGCAACGAGCATGTGCGGTGAACCAGCCAAATTCAAGGCTATTTGTACAAGGAATGAGGCCTACGTGAGGTTTCACCATGAAAATACTTATACCGGAAGAGCGCATCCTGACCATGGCAATCCGCGCATACGATATGACTGCTGCTGGCGTTACGCAGGAAGCTGTTGGTAACGTTTCCTTCGATATTCTTGCCTTTGCCTTCCTGCGGTCGGTCCGCGTCCCAGACATGTGGATTATGGCAACTCGCACAGCGCAGTCTGCCAACTGGAGCCCGCTGTCCCCGGCTATTGAAAACCGGCACATAGGGTAACGAGCGCCGTTCACTGCTTGGCGCTCGCATCTGGTTGGACCAGAGCAATATGCCATGGGGCCGCATGATCTGGTCGGGAATCTTCGCCTCTCCAACTTCGCCTTCCGAGTGGCAGCTCAGACACAGGGCCATCTGTGGATCCAGGCCAGGTTTCACGTCTCTCGACCATAGTATCAACCCGGAATTGGCGTTGTGCACGCTGTGACATTGGCCGCAGACGCCAGTTTGCGCCACGGTCCGCCCCTGATGATTGGTGGCCCTGGCGCCAGTTACTCTCATATCGTGATCGGTGCCTCTGATGGGTCGATTTTTGCGATGGCAGTCCACGCAAAGGTCAGCGCTCGGCGCTGCCGGTATGCGGAGAAAACTGGTTTTGGCATCCCCATCGGACTTTGTATCCTTACCTGTGGTACTCAGCGCATTGGTCGGATCCCATTGGTGGGGATTATGACAGCTCGTGCAATCCACCCTTCCATTGGCGTGCCGTTGTCCCGAATCATTGAACAGGGGCAACGAACTCCTCCCCCCGACATTGGACAGATTACGCAACAGCGGGTGGCTGTGTTTACCGGTCAACTTCTTACCGCCAATGCCGCCTTCCACATGACAGGTCGTACATATTGATTGGATCTGACTTTGTTTGCCCTGACGCCGTATCGGAGTCATGACCACACCCTGTCCATTGTGCGCCCGGTGGCAGGAACCGCAGGCGCCTTGATCGAGTCCGATTTTGATATTAGGGCTTTGCTGTAGCCTGTTTCTGTCGCCCTGACCCGCCAGGTTGTGCTTCGACATCAATAACGAACGTTTGTCCACATGACAGTTGATACATAAGGCGCTGTTCGTACCTTGCGCGATGCGCAGAAAGCTGGATTGGCCATCACCTTCGGTCTTTTTCGGGTCGCCCACCGGTTTACCTTTGACGCTCCAATTATGGGGATCGTGACAGGTCAGGCAACTCACCTGACTGGCTCCCGGGCCCTTCTGTCCATTTTTGTCGAACAGCGGCAATGCTTCCAGCGCCGCCCCCGTAACCGGATGTTTGCTATGCCAATTTGCTTCACCCGGGGTGATCCCCAACTTTTCGATTGACACATTGGTGGGGTGGCTGTGCGCGGCGATGGTCTTCTTCTTCGCCAGTCCATCCGCTTTATGACAGCTTTTACAAATGCCCTCGACTCTGTCCTTGCCGGTGATGGTTTCCCCGCCCCACAAAGGCGCACTCTTGTCAGCATCGTGCACCACATGGCAGGCAAGGCAAGGTCCATACTCCGCAATCACCTCACCCTTGCGATTCGTCCTATCAGGCGCCATGATCGTGAGATCATGTTTCGTACCGCTCATATTGGACTTGTCCACGTGGCACTGGCTGCACAGCCCGCCTGGCGATTATCCACCACCGTCAATGGTCTGCTGCGCGCGGCATGCGGTGTATGGCAACTCTGACAGATGATCTCGTTGTTGCGACCGAACTTGCCGCCGAGCTCGGCAAGTTTCTCGGGTTTCTCCACCAATACCTTCAACACCGGATGATTGGTGCCCTGCTCCTGTTCAGCAGGACGTTCATGGCAGGTCATGCACATACTGGATTGCACATTCGGCACCCGTAGAAAGATCGGTGATTCCGATTCCTGCCAAGACAGACCATGTGCGCTGTGGCAGGTTCCACAATAGACCTTGCCATCATCATTCAAGGGAAAAACCGTCTTACCGTCTTTCTCAGGAAGAATGACCTTATCCGAGGGTTCCATACCGACCGGATGATTATGCCTGCCTTCGAGCCAGATCGGTCTGGAATCCAGGGTGAATCCATCATGACAGGAAAAGCACATCCTTTCGGTGCTCACCACATCCTGCTTGCCCGATGTTTCCACCGGTCTGGGTTGATAGGGGATCAATGTCGCCATGTCTTCACGCTTGAATTCCGACATCCAGGCAATGTGGCAGGTTGCGCATTCCCGTTTTTCCGCCACGACCCTGGCTGCCTCCACCTTGCGCTAAAAATGAGCGACAGCAGCGTCATGACTGACATCAACAGCCAGACAGACCGGCTGTCGCTGAATGCCGGATATCGCAGTGAATCGCTCATGGGAATCAACGCTTGAGCTCCAGTACCGTCACCTTGTTGGCCAACATCTCCGCAATGTACAGTCTGCCGCGACTATCCAGGGCCAAACCCGCAGGTGTGGTGAAATGGGCAAAGTCACCGTTCTCGCCAAGCACGGCCTCGAAACGTGTATTGCTGTCGAACAGCTGTACCACTTCGAGATAACTGTCGCTGACCGCGACCATGCCGTCCTGTCCGATCGCAATACCTTTTGGTCTGAATAGATTTCCGGGTGTAATTCCCCACGAGCCAATCGTGACGAGCGGGTGCCCGGACTTCTTTGAAAACCTGGATTCTCGAGTTGAATACGTCGACGATATAGATATTTTCATCCGGTCCCACCGCGAGGGTGGCAGGAAACCGAAACTCGCCGACATTGTTGCCCGATTTTCCCCAGATTGACTTGACCTCGCCCTTGCCTGCTCCCTCACCGAACACCAGAACCCGATGAAACGGCTTGGTGATCGTGACATAGATCAGTCCCGAACGATCGACCGCCACGTCGACAGGAGTCGCAGTTTGATCACCGGATCGAGTCGGAATCGTCATGAGGAATTTTCCGTTTTCATCGAAGATCTGGATGCGTCTGTTGCCCCTGTCAGCAACGAATACACTGCCTTCCGCCTCCGTGGCAATTCCGACCGGCGCCAATAATTGACCCTCACCTTCACCCGGCGAACCGAAGGTGAACAGATATTCTCCCTCCTTCGAATAACAGAGTACCCGGTTGTTTCCGCTGTCCACGATATAGACCTGATCGTTCAGACCGATGGCAATGTCAGTCGGCATGGCCATGGGTTTATCCTTGGGTCCTGTCAACTCGATCACCCGTCGTGAATTCAACCAAGGGCCCGGGATAGGCGCTGCCAGCACCATGACAGGTATGCAGAAGCATCAACAGGAGACGGATCAACCGGATCATTAACTAGCGACCTCATCCGATAGCGCGACTGGAGCGGGATTCGATCTGTTCCGCAGCATTATCACAGTCTGCGGTCTGAGCAGCACCGCATTCAAGAGACTCGCACATTCATCGCAAATTCATCGCCGTTCTGTGCCATAGAAAATGGCCTTCATCGAGATTCCAGGACCAGAATACCTTTGTTGCGACACCGCTGACCTCATTGCCTTCTACAGGGCCAAAAGTGCGGCTGTCAAAACTATATTCCCTCGCATCGGACAGTACAAAATAAGCCCCGGAGGGGATGACCGATGGTTCCAGTGGTAGTCGGAAGCCGTCAACGGATTGAGACTGTTCTGTTCTCCGAATGAGGCATAGTTTTCCTGTAGTGGTTTTCCATTCAAATAGACTTGCCTGCCTTTTATCTCCACGGTATCGCCGGCTTGAGCTATGACTCGGCTTAACAGCTCGCCTTTTACCAGTTTCGTGATTCCGGAACTGGCGCGCTTCTCGCCAAATTTGATCAATACAATGTCACCTCGAGAGGGCTTCTCAAGCTTGTTGATTACGACCAGGTCCCGGTTTAGGACGGCAGGATGCATATTTTCAGAAGTGACGAAAAGGGCACGAACGATGTACCCTCCCACCAGATAATCCATCAATGGATTGATCGTCACCAGCAGGATTAAAAAAACACCGCCATAGATCCAGTAGCGGTTATACCATTTCAAGCGATAGTCATTCGGCTGACGTCTTGCACAAAAATACGCATCGATGGCAATGAGTGCGACACCGACAAACGGAACTGAGAGCAGTAGCAATCCAATCAGCGGTGAAGCGACATACATATAGGCGATCGCCGCCAACCAGGAGAAGATGACCAGACAGATATAAAAAGTAATTCCGCGCAGTAACCTTCCAGCATATTGCTGACCTAAACCGGGGCAGATAGAAAGCAGCAATGCCACGATCGGTTTACGGGGGCGGACGTCAATATCAGCCGAGGCTGATGAGGTATTGTTCCAACTTCCTGTTGCTTGAGATGTCATTGTTCTGGCCTCGTTTTAAAACGTTTCTTGTTTGTATCAGTTATCACCGGTGGGTGTTTCGCTACTGCGCCACCAACCCCGTGGATCATCCTGCTGCTCCTCCACTGTTGGCAATTCCACCTCCGGACCCAACAAGGTTTTCACATCAACCTTCACATCGCCTGTGCTCATCAGTTCAGGCATATAAAACGTTCTTGTATTTTTGCACCAGCCCGATGATATTCAGGCTGGTTAATTCGCTGACCCGCCGTTCTGAGAAGCCAAGTGCTTGGTAAACGGTATATAACTCTTGTCTTGTTCCGTGTGACATTTTGTACAAAAACGCCCTTTCACAGAAACGTTCCGATGAAAACTCTTTTTCACCATATCCCGCATCCTGACCCTTTAACTGATCCTCGCACTTTGACGAAATCAATGGCAACCGGATCGCTTTCCCTGATTTCAAGCAATTTTTCAACTTCTTCCTCCTGCAGGTAGGGAACGATTTTTGAATACAGATCATCAGTCTGTACGAGAAAGCCAGTCTCACCATCGTAATCGGTACCGAATTTCGGACCGGATACGTCGATCCCCGAATAGTTCAGCCACTTTAGTTTGATTGCTTTCTCATCAATTTTTTTAGGATCGATATGGCACGTCATGCAACCAATAAACTGGGTATGCATATTCAACAGGGTACGGACCATGCGCTGTTCGAAATGCGGAAAATCGCCATGACAGTAGTAACAGACGCTCTTTTCTCCTTCCAGCGCCATGGCCGTAGAGGAGTGGTGAAAATGTCGTGCTTGTTCGTTCTCCCGTTCTTGCGCCAGGCTTTCCAGTAACTTGGAAGACTCTTCAGCGCTATAAAACGGCGTATGTTTCAGCATGGAGGCACTGAGCTGGAATCCGACAGCGCCAATGATGGTCAATACGATCGTGCCGATCAGATAGGACCAGATCGGGTGATTCCTGCGAATGCCGGTAATACGCAACAAGTCCTGTCTTTCTTCTCCCGGGATTCTCGACTTATGATCGATCATCACAAGCAGTAGAATCAGCATGGTCACAAACAGCACTACTGCCACGACGGTAATAATGGTGCCGGTTAACATTGTCAGTTGCATATCTCTATAACCCCGCAATTAGATCCGGCATGACTCTGATGGTATACATGGATCGACATCATCCCGGGTGGTAGATTTTTCAATACACTTGGCTGCTTCAATCTCACCTCTATCATGCAAACAGATAAACACCGATCAGATACACACAGCCACAGACTCCATACCCCGATGAAGAGTAATGAACCATAGGCAATCCATTTTTGTGCTTTCGTCATCGGTGTCAGCATGTTCACTCTGCCTGTGTAGCTATTCCTGACTTTTTCTGTAATCCCTGGATGCTTTCCTGCTCACGTAAATCATAAGTCTCGAGTATATGCCGGAGGTATGCTCTCTCCTGTGGTAATTCGACGATATTTCGCAGATACTCGAGAAAATGTTCTTCCATCTGATGTTCCCGTGTGATCTTTCCAGTCAGATAGGTCCATTGCATGGGGAACCGTCCTGGTGCCATATGCACGTTATACCAGTGCCAAAAGGCGATGACGACCAATGCGAGCAAGGCCTCATGGGGATGGGCAAGGCGCATGATGTCCTGGAAATAGAAAGCCCATCCGGATGGCAGGATGCTCGCCCAGAAATCAGGAAACAAGAATGCGGAACCCGACAGGACCATGACGCAATTTCCGAAAGCAGCAGCAAAGTAGTGGATCTTCTGCTTATACATGAACTTATCCATCTCGGGCCGTTCTGTCCTGGCGCCGGAGAAATAAAGGATGTCATCCTTCATATCCTGCAGGTCCTTGAAGGTTGGAATCACCGTACGACGAATATCGAACCTTACCTGCCGCTAGTCGCAATGTCGTTCCAGCGAACAAGGTTGCGACATGGTAGAGCATGGAAAATATCATGATGCCCGCCAGTGTCCGATGAATGACGCGAGTCACATTGATTCCGCCCAACAGTGCGTTGAATGGTTCTGCCCAGAATAACTCGAAGAAATGCACGGGCAGACCGGTGAATGCAAGCAGGAGGAAGGTTGTAAAGGTCAACAAGTGCTGAATTCGGATGTGCACCGAATAACGCGGTAAGTCACCAATGGGGTTGGAGAGTACGTTCTTATAAAGCAATACCCTGTCCTGCGGCATCAGTTCGATAAGACTTTCGATGTCTTTTCTTTCGTTATCCGTAACGCGATTTTGTCGCATGGATTTTTCGAGCACGCGTTGTGCCACTTTCGATAATTTCATCGCTATTCTCTTATCTAGGCCTCTTGGCCAGTCATTATCTTGGCTAACCTCTCAGGTATCCCTCACTAACGTTGAATGATTCGATCACGTTTTCGCCTGCTCCGTCTCCACCAGGTGGAACCCCAGCGCAGGCGCCAGCCGACACCATCCCGTCTACGGCCAACCGTTTCGAACATCGAGAGACCGATCAGTGCGAGCACAACGACCTCACCGACGATTCCATATATCGATCTCCGCCTTATGCAATACAGGGTTATACCTTTCATCAAATGAAGGATGAGGATCCACGACCCTGAATTTTTCGTTTGCGTCCTGATGACATCGGCTACAGGTTTTAACCCGATGTTCGGCATTGGTGGGAGCGGCGGGATCTTTCGACGATAGAATGCTATGGACACCCTTGTAGTAATTTTTCTGATCCGAGTGGCAGTCGAGACAGGTAGCCGCCCCATCAAAACCGTATTCCGTGACCTTGCCATGAAAGCTGTTTTTATAGGATTCAGCCGCAATCAGAGAACTTTTCTCCCATTTGTCTACCGGTTTCGCCGGCTGCTTCGACATGCCGTTCCAGCATCTCCTGATTGGCATGACAGCGAGAACAGAGTTCCACGATTTCCTTACCGGTCCGTTTGATTTCGAGCACCCGTCGACTGGTATGTGAATACCATTGGCTGACAAATCCCTGTTTTTCATGACACAACTCACATCGATCTATGATCCTTTTGGGCAACTCATCCTGATGTGGATTGTATAACGGATTCGTATGGCAAGTGATACAGTATGGCTTGTCCAGATCCAGACCTATCGCTTTCTTGGGCCGCGCGTGTACGCTTTTCTGATACAGATCCGCTATAGGCTTGTGGCTGAACGGCTTACCGGTGGCAGGATTCTCTTTGGTATGACACTCCTGGTCACAGCGGACACCTTCCTTTACGGGCTGATGGGGCAACTCCTTGATGTAATCATGGCAATCACGGCAGGGAACGTTGCGATGCACCGTCATGGAGAATTTCTCTGGCGCCACATTATACGAGCGGAACACCCCTTCTTGTGTCACCCGGCCCATGCGGGGATATTTGTGGCACATGAGACAAGCTTCATCATCCTCGAACGCGCCTCCAACCATAGCCTCGCTCATCGCCGGCCAGGCCATAATCGACAACAAGGACAATATCAGCAGAAACCTTTTCAATTCAGTCATTGCACTCTCCGCATTGTTCTTGTCGACTGCTGCTTTGTGAGAATTTATTTATCGTGACAATTCAAACAGATATTCTGAGTACGCAGTCGATTCTTTTCATCTGCACCTTTGGCTGCCGCTTTGTTTTTGATTACACCCTTTTCATGAGGATTATGGCAGGTACCACAAAATACCCTTCCAGTAACAGGATCGAGTGGCAACACCACTCCTCTCTCCTTCTCGCTTTGTTGCATTTTATTTCTTATAGCTTCCGGAGGTACAACCAAGTGATTCGGGACACCTTTTTTTGTGAATGTAAAACTGCCACTTGGGTGAGGTTTTAAATCATGGCAGCTTCCGCACATACGAACTAAATTGTCTCTGACATTGAATCCAACATCACGGATGCTGTCTGCTTTATCCAGAGTTTTATTATCATGACAGATACGACAGGTATATTCCTTGATCTTACCGTCATCACCGATCTGATCATGGGCATTTCTACGTTGATAGCCGCTGATGTCGTGGCATTTGTAACAGATTTCGGAGCGAACTCTATAGGGTCCATCCCTCAAGAATAATGGATTGATCTGCCGCTCGCTTCTGCGGTTCTTCAGACACTGCGCCTCTATCTCATGACAGGTTGCGCAGGTTACCCGCTTCCTTGCGTCCAGGTTATCTGCAAACTCTTTGGGTAGCCGCTTACTCATGGCGGCGTTGAGGGGTATCTCACTCGGGTGGATGTAACTGTGATCAAACTTGCCGCTATGGCAATACTCACACAGTTCATCGATGTCTTTACCACGCAGATGGAGTTGACGGCCGGCAGGGGTATTGCGATGGCAGGCTATGCAATCGTTATCATTCCAGTGAGGATTGGGTATCTTAGCAAAATCCAGTTTTGTTTTGGCAATCCATTCGGGAATCTTCTCGGGTGCGCGCACGATCTGCTGCCTGCTCAACTCGGCAGCCAGTAACTGATTATTTCCAGCCGTCAAAACTCCAAGCAGCAGGCATAGAACCGATAGCCAGATAATTCTTTGTTTCATCGCAGCGCATTATATCATTCATGGATATGATTCCACATGACACAGGCCAAGTCGCAGCAACATTCTGCTGTTAAATTGGTATGTTAGCCGATGGTTCAGCCACCGCCACCTCCACCGCCGCCGCCACCACCTCCACCAGGACCGCCACCACAAGATGCACCGGTACTCGTGTAGGTACATGGATTGTGGTTTTTACCGTGACAACTCAGATAGCAGGCGCCCTCGTAGATGCCGGTTGATTCGTAGTACAACATATCCGGAGTAGTTCGGTTCGACCACATCCAGATCGAAGTTGATCAATTTTTCTCCGCTGTTAGGTCCGTAGATTCCACCACTTGAAAGTACGCCATGTGGATCATGGCAAACGTTACAGGGTGTATTGAGGTTGCCTCCACCTGCTCCACTGCTTACACCGGAGATATGTTTCTGATGTCTGGAAAAACTTTCATTGCCTAGAATGCTGTCCCGATCGTGGCACTTGTAGCACAGGGCATAGACTGTCGATGACTCTGGCGTACCATCGATCGTATTGTACTGCCTTTCCAAGTATAGGCGCGTAATCAGAACCATGCGGACCACTAGGCCCTGTATCAAGGTCATCATTATTATGGCAATCCGTGCACTTGATGATACTGGTTGGGGTCAAGGGCGAGATCAGACTGGGTACATTTGAATTCCTTCCAGTTCCGGCAACTGGATGGTAAGAGGGATTAACAGGATTAAAATCCAAGCGAACATTCGGCTCAGCTACTAGTCGACTGGTTAACACCCGATCCTGCGTGTCCCCATGACATCGAAAGCATAATTGATATTCACTAGTGATGGGATCAACCTCTGAACCATAGATATCGATACCTGCCACATCGGTCAAGGTGCCGCTGGGATCATCATCACCGCTATCAGACAAGACAGCATGACCGTTATGGCAATCCTGGCACTCGACATGGCGATTTACTGACCAGAATGGGCTCTATCGGGTCATGGTCTCCTGTAAAATCAGCCAGCTTATGTCTAGATGGCTTTTGCATAACAGATTGAATATCAAATTCAGCTTCGTAACCACCAGATTCAGTTACATGACCGTTATGGCATACCAGGCAATTATCCTCTTCATTGGCATACTTAAGTAATCTTTGCCGGCCCTCTGCGGCATGCGGGGTATGACAATTGAAACAGGCATTTTCCTGCACGGTATCCCATTCTGTATTGGGCCAGGGATCCGTTCCGGTACCATCCCAGGTTGCAGAAGAATTGTCATGCGGAGTGCCAGCTATGAAAGATGATATGGCAGGTCTTGCACAGCTGCGCCATTACTAGCATCCATCACGAGAAAGTTGCCATAGGTGTCATCATGGGGATCATGACAACTGGTGCACTGCAGCTGACCGTCACGATCCAGTTTAACCGCACCAGTCAATACTGAAGGTGACACCAATTGGCCATCACTGCCTGCCAGGGCATCCGTATATTCAAAAGACACCGGATGATCGTCTGAAAGATCGGTACCCAGATTACTGCGACGATCCGCTGGAATAGTGTCGCCCAGTGTCATAGCAATCTATCTCATCCCGACTGATCAGATCACCCAAAGCGATAGTACCGTCATGACAACTCAGGCACAACAGGGATGCACCGGTCGGTTGGCCAGGTATGGCATCTGATGGTACTGCTCGTATAGGGGATATAATTCAATCCCGGGTCCTGCACGGTTCCAGAGCGGAGCTGCTGGTGAGGCATTATGAGGAATATGGCAAAACACACAGATCTGTGTCTCAGCTTGAGCGCCCTGATATCCCCTGTACCGGTGACGGATAGAGATTATGTTTGCTCGTTTCTATGCCACCAAATGCCTTACCGACAGCAAGAAGGTGACAACACAATAACAGAATTGAAGCGTAATGACTTGTTCATCCCTTTTTCTCCAAGAATCGGAATACCTGCACCCGATTATTGAAGGAATCTGCAACAAATATTCGATTATTGTTATCGATATAAATGCCCACCGGCAACCAAAACTGTCCGATACCTCTGCCTTGCTCACCCAGATAGAGCAGTAATTCGCCTTTCTGATTAAAGATCTGCATGTTGTTTAACAATGCATCCATGACATAGACATGACCCGAAACTATCTGTCGCCACACCTTTGGGTCGGGGCAGATTACCTGTTGCATCACCAACACTGGACAAGGTGGAAATAAACTGCCCATTCTGGGTGAAATGCTGAACTCGAAAATTGAGTGAGTCAGTGACCCACAGATTCACCTGATCGAGGATCACTCCAGATTTGGGTGGGATAATTGAACTGACCGGCGCCTGCACCTCGAGTACCAAAACTGAACAAGAGATTCTCCCTGCGGATTGAATGCCAGCACCTGATGTTGACGAGTATTCACTACATACAGACGCTTTCCTCGTAGAATCGAATGCCAGACCGGTAGGTTGATCCAATTCAACCGTAGTCTTGAATGGAATTGCATGTCTACTGTCTCTATCGACCGTGAAAATCTGATTGAGTGCAGAATCAGAAACATACACCCGATTTTCTGGATCGATTGCGAGAGCAACCGGTGAGAGGAATGCGGTATGTTTGCCGATTTGCACAACGCTATGGGTCTTGCGCTGAGTATCGTAACGATCTACCGCCTTGGCTCCAGGGTCCGCCACATAAAGCACCTCATTGGTGGTCATCACGACCGCAATCGGTCTGATCAATCGAGTATCTTCCTTGCCCACGAAAACACTCACAACTCGATTCCAGAATCCAGGTTTTATGCCTAAATCCTCGGGTGCTGCTATCGATCTCACGTATTCTATACGCGCCTGATCGGGTGGTTTCGGCCATACAGCATTTTGAAAGTCCGGCTGTTCAGAGCCATCCTTCATCGGACCTGAGCAGGCAACCAGATGCAAGCAGATAAATACCATCGATAGCATCTCGAACCAATATCGAAGTTGTCCAGGCATCAGAAATTTCTCGACAAGGTTAGGTTAATGCTGCTTCGCTCTCTTTCTGTATCCGCGAGTTGATCGGTGTAGTATCGGCCCTCGGCTGAGAAATCAAGTTTCCGATAGGCCCAATTCAATCTCAACGAAGCCCGCGTACTGGACCTCTCGCGTGGTTCCGCCCGTATCTGTCTCACCCACAAGATCAGCGGTCAGTGTAGTGCGATACCATGGACGGGAATAGTAGCGTATTCCATAGCGCGTGAGATCAACATCTTCAGGGGATTCCAGGTTATCCACGAGCACCTTGTCAGCGGAGACGCGCAAATTGCCTTTGAGGACCTTTGGAATTTGCAGATAGAGACCACCGCTGTCACGTCGATAGGATCCCAAGTCTGCGTCATGATTCTCATGCTCCGCTTTGCCACCCATTATCCAGCTGTTTTGCAAGGGGTAATCAACATTCAATCCTAAGGTCTTGGTATTATATGAATTGAGTGGGATGGTTGGATCGCCTGATTGCAGATTGCGATCTACACTCCGGTATTTCGCAAACAACCGCAGATACTTTCCTCTGTTCAGGTCAATACGGTAGAGTTGCCTGAAACTGGTAAATTCTGCTGTGCCACCTGATTCGTAGGAATAATCCACAACAACCTTATCAGGTATATCATCGAGATCGATCCATTGTACTCTGGTAAGATCTACTATGGTGATCAGTTCATAATGGACTCCCTCGATATAAGTCTGGGTTCCTGTCTCATTCTTAATTACAATACTGGACTGTATTACGTTTCTATTGTTCAATTCGAATGAGTTGAGACTGTCTAATGAATATGCCTCACCAATTACTGCTACATCATCCCCAACCCGATCCGTATAGTCAGTGGTCCATCCACCGGTGTAGCGGATATTGTATTCATCGAATGGCTGCAAATAACTCAGATTGAGTCTTCCCGCATAATATGTTTGCTGTAATCCTTCTGTGTCGAATTGATCTGCATGCAGATCTACATTGGTCTCAAGCTGATCATTAAAACTCAGATGCGTGATTCCTGTATTCACTGAATGGGATGTGGTATCTATTTGCTCTACTGTTCTATCCAGATAACTGTATCGATAATAGGATCTCAGATTATCTGAATGGGTCAGAAATAAATTTGGGGTGTAGCGAAGTTCTTCTCGCTCTGGAAGATTGTCCTGCTCTTTATATGTAAGATTATTTGTGAGCCGTATCCACTCGTTCACCCCAAACAAATGTTCTGTCCTGCCATTGACAAGATGAACAATCCTCGTTGTTTCATCGATGGGAAACGAAACTGAACCACTGGCAGATTGATTTTTGGTCAAGGAGTAGGTCACGACTCCATCACCATTGGGTCCCAGATCACCGGAAACCTCGACAGAGGCTCTATCGGTTACTTCGTCAGTGATCCGCTGAAGATTTTTTCCGTCTACTTCAGTGTGACTAAGATCAAATATTACCAAGGCCGGTAATAATGGTCTCTTCAACTTGAAATTCAAGCCGTAATTCTCGCTCGTGAGCAACATTCTGTCCTGTACAGCGTAGGGGGTGGTGCTACTGTGACGGTCGTAATACAACATCAGTGGATAGGGCTTTTTCTCCAGGATATTTGCCTTCGCATGGAAATTAAAATACTGGTCATCATCCGAATAATCCAAGATATTGGAATCATAGGTATGCTGTACGAAAACAGGTCCTCCACCAAAATCCAGACGAAAAAAGTTGGGGTGATAGAAATAACTGTGAATCGTTAGATCGAGCCCTATCTCGGATGTCGCTCCCGATCGACGGCTGGTGTCTACCCCGGCGTTAGAATCGATGTATTCATCAGTAAAATATCTCACATAGACCTCACCCTCTACTCCGGTTACCCGAAATGGTGCAATCTCCTCTGAATGGGCATAGTCGAACCATGTAACTGCCATTAAGAAGCCAGCAATAAGACTCGATTTTCTATTAAAATAAAACACATCACATTTTAATTATTTTGTTGCAGTTGTATAGTCCGGATACTGATCTGGTTTATCACACAGACCAACTGAAGTGATGACATAACCAATCACCTCCTTTGATCCGTCAAACTTCACCCTTCTATTCTTGCGCTTACTCGATTATTTCTATGGTTTTCTTCCCCATGACATCACTACTTTTTTATCAATATGCCATGTCCCTCATCTTGCCGAATCCATAAACATTGACTTTATGAGGGCCGAACTGATTGGTCACTAGGATGACATACTCCAACTGAAATCCTGGATCAGCATATCGCTGGAAGTAAGCGGCTGATTCATAATCAATGGTGATATCGGTCGGCAGATAGAGTTCGCCCAGACCCACGCCTGGCCCTGCGAAGAACAGCAAAAGATTTCCATCTTCATCAAACACCTGCACATTCTGGAATGCCGCATCTACCACATAGATACGTCCTTGCCGGTCCAGAGCAATTCCTTTAGGACGGGCAAACTTTCCGTAACTTGTACCTATCTCACCGAATTTACGCACGAATCGGCCATCAGGGGTAAATTCCTGGACACGAAAATTTCCCGTATCGCTGATATAGACATTTCCGTTGTTGGCAATTGCCAGGTTGGTGGGTTGAAATAGCTGACCTTCGGCGGAACCGACAGATCCAATGGTATAAAGCTTCTCACCCGTGGCCTTATTCAAAACAAGAACCTCATTATTTTTGATATCCACGACAAACAATTTGTTACCTGCAATGGCTACATCGGTTGGTTTGAACTCCCCCTGGCTGCCGAAGGTTTGAATTCTACGGCCGTTATGATCGAAAGCAAGTACCTGATTCAATTCTGTATCCGTTACATACTTTGTTCCATCACTATCGATAGCGATATTGATGGGTTTTTTCATCCCATTAAATTCCTGGTAGCTGTCGCTGATGAGATCGAATATCACATACCCATTACCTCGCGTGTCCACCACAAATATTTTGTTATCACTTACTGCAACTCCATAGGGTTTGTTTAATTGCGATACAGGCTTTTCCTCTTCACCCACGATGAAGCGGGCGAAGCTGGTTTGCTTTTCCTTCTCAATATCCTCGGCACCTGAAAACGAGGTGAGGAACTGGATTCTTGGGTTATCGGGGAGAGGGGGATAAAATACCGCGGAAACAACTGGCTTGTTTGGTTCAGGCGTCCCTGCACAACCGGCCAACAACATTACAAATACAACGACAAGCACAAAATGGAATTGTTCAGTAAAACTTCTTTTTATCATTCTGTATGGCTTCCAAATCAAATTGGCAACAACTTCTCGTTATGCCTTGCCTGGTGACAGACGAATGACGAGAATCCTTCCTCCCAAATTCGTGCTATTTGCACTGTCGACGCATTCCACTGTGTAAACAGGACTTCGTGATATTATCGAAAGCTGCATAGAATTAAGCCCATACAAACAGTAAACGTTTGCTTAATTTGCAGGATTGCCCAGAATGGATTAATTAATTTTTACAACCTAGCAAATGACTTAGCTGGTAATTTTACTCAGTATACTGGCCATATCCAACTCCTTATCACGCTAGCTTGTATATTATGAGTCAATCACCTCCCTTCTTGCATCTAACCAATCATCCATTTAGACACCAAGCAGTGTAAGAATCATAACACCCCCCCCTCGCAACAATCAGGGGCACGATGTCTTACCCTCTAACGTCCCAAAAAACCCCAGCATCCTAACCTTGTCTAACGCTGGGGTTTTTCACAATTTCCTTGGGTACACCGGCAAGTGTTACTTGTTGTGACAGGTCAGACAGAGCCCACTACCCGCATTACTGATTTTCAGTAGATAGTCGTCATCGGTAAATGTATTGTGCACATCATGACAACTTGCACACTGAACTTTGTTGTCAAATAACAAGATTTCGGTGATCGTACCGCTCTTTGTTTTATCTGAGCCGATGGTCACATTGGTGGCGGAAGGGTCGTATAATCCTCCATCCAATTCGGCTAGAGCAGCATTATAGACAAAGGATAAGGGATGATCATCCGATAGATCCTTAGTAAGATTGACCCTTTCTGGAATATCTTGGCTACCCGGCATGCCACCAAATGAGTCAACGGCAACGGTGCCATCATGACACGACAGACAAAGTATTGAAATACCATCAGGCTGATCAACATCTGTTGCGTCAAGGGTCGTACTCTCATACGGTATAAAGTCATTCAAAGTAGTCAACTCATGATTCCATAACGGAGCTAGCGCCACCGTCGTATCTGCATTATGGGGCGTATGACAGAAGATACAAATTTCGTCGGTAACGGTATTCCAACCTTTTATTGAAAAATCGTGAGCGCTACCTACGATGGAGCCTGCCACACACTGGATGAAAAAAACAGGCCTGAAAATAGTGCTAAATAACCAACTGATTTTACATGCGAGCTTTTGACATCATATCTCTCCTCATTCCCTACAAGTGTACTAGGTTAATGTTTTTATTGATATTCCCGCAATCAACCTAACGAGTTGATAAAACCCCGTCAAAGAAATGTTTTTTATGAAAAAGCCATTCAATTACCTAATTTCTATGACATCATAAACTATAAAAGGATATGCCTTCCTACTATATTGGGAATTTTCCTATAGTTGCTGGGAGATATCTCAATTGACTCGATCAGAGGACTCGAGATCCAGGAACACAGGATCTCAGTATCTCTATAAATTTTTTGACGATGAAATGTGAGCCCCTGAATCAGGAAAAGAGCAGCGAATCTAATGGATAAGATGCGGTATCAAAAATCTCACGCAAGATGAATCAAGAGAATGACGGTTTTTTACGAAACGTCAAAAATCAAACGGCATATAGATATATTCAAGATCATGTCGGTGCGTACCACTGGCTTTGCGGTTTTCAAAGTCGAACACATAGCCAGAACCGGTAAACGGACTCGCCTGATTGTGGCACTTATCGGTACAGACATTGTTTTCCTCTGACGGCATGGTCAGTCCACCGATGGTCTTGTACTCTTCCGACGTGTAGGTGCCCTGTTTTTTGATCATCATCTCGGTGTAAATACTGCCCGGACCATGGCACATCTCACATTGCACCCCGGCCATTTCCGGCGTCTCGTCGATTGTGGTGAAACCCCCGGGCTGATTGAAGCCCGTGACATGGCATCCCAAACAGGCTTCAGTAGTCGTGTAGTCCAGGGCGGGATCGAGCCCGGCCTTCTGCTTGGCTTCCGCCCGGACATTCGGTTTCAACAACGCGTAGCTTTGCGACATCTTTGTTTCCGACCAGGAGTCATAATGCGGCATATGGCAGAGTCTGCAATTCTCCACCCCGATATATTTCGCCTGCAGCACCGGCTGGACGGGCTCGGACTGAACAGTCCCAATTGCACAGATCATCAAACCCGACAGCCCAACAAACTTTCCAAGTGTTTTTTTCAAGACAGTTTACTCACCGTAGAAACAATCTGCTAAGAGTAGAAAATACCCTCTACCATTTCAAATATTATGCCGGCGGTTACCCGTTTGCGATCGCTGAAATGGCCTTCATGCCAGCCTCTGCCTATCTGACCTCTACTGGCTCTCTCACAAGATATGAGATCTTACTTGATATTTCCCGCCTCAGTCAGATCTGCAACTCAACACCTAATCCTAAAAGGTACGCCTACCATGCCGCAGTCAGACATATACGCTTCACTATGCCAGAACCGGGAAAAGCTGCTTGAGGCCGTTCGATATGACTTCCACAGCGATAGCGGCAAGCACAAGGCCGAACAACCGGTTCAGAATATTGAGGCCAATATCGCCAAGCATGCTGCCAATAGGCGCGGCATGGCGTAGGACAGTCCAGAGGACCATGGATACGCAAACGATGAGCAACAGAATCATTGGCGTGTGATAGAGACCCGTTGTACGGTTCATCGCGATAATCACCGTACTCATTGCACCCGGCCCCGCTAGCAGCGGAATGGCCAGGGGCACCACGGCAATACTGGCCCTGCTGGCCGCACTCTTCTCCTCGGATGGCGTAGTCCTGACCGGATCCGACTGCGCCTGAAGCATGGCCAACGCCATGATAAACAAGACAATTCCGCCCCCGACACGAAATGAACCCATACTTGTCCCGAGCCACCCCAGCAACGTCTCCCCGGACAGCGCCATGACACTGAGCACCATCATCACACTAAAAGCGGTTATTCGAACGACCCTTCTTCGCTCTGCAGCCGAGTAGTTCTTAGTCAGATTCAAATAAATGGGTATCGCCATGAAGGGATTCAGGATGACTAACAACGCCGTAAAGAAACGTGAATATTCAGTCCAGTGTTCGATCATTTTGTCTCCAACACGAGAGAGCTAATCATGTACCTATATACCTAAGATCAAGTATCTTTATTCGAAGTTGGGTAACGAAATTAGTCGCTATTCGCAGCCATGGGCAGCTCCTACGGGTGGCTGAATAGTGACTCGAAAATTATACTTACGGGTCTACCTTTCTGAAATGTCATCACGATAATTCCATTGTGCGTTTCATATTCACACTCCCTGGACAATTCGGACACACCCAAACTGCATCATCATTCAAGATGCCTCGGTAGATTCCTATTCCAGCAGGAGGAGACGTCAATAAGGCAATCAGCATGGTTTCTCCGTCTTGAATCCTGTAGTCTACTCTGCTCGTATTGGCATGATATATCCAAGTCGTCCCGAGGGCATCACGTGAGCACGAAAACAGGTAAATCCACATCCATCAGCAACGGGCATTACGCAGCCAATCTCGACCCGTCCTCAGACGAAGAGGTCTATGATGAAAAATTAGAATCATTGATTCGCGAAATGCTCTATCGCCTGGGTGATGACCCCACACGGGAAGGTCTCCATCGCACTCCATTGAGAGTCGCCAAGGCATTGGATTTTCTTACCAGCGGCTATGATCAAGATGCCGACCAGTTAGTTAAAGGCGCCATATTCACTGAAGACTGCAAAGAGATGGTGCTGGTCCGTGACATTGAATTCTATTCCCTGTGTGAACACCATATGCTGCCTTTTTTCGGCAAGGCCCATGTTGGGTATCTACCCAAAGGCAAAGTGATCGGCCTCAGCAAGGTTGCACGCGTGGTGGATGTTTTCGCCCGACGCCTCCAAGTGCAGGAACGCCTCACCAGCCAGGTCGCGAACGCCTTGATGCAATCGCTCGAACCCCATGGGGTCGCCGTGGTCATGGAGGCGAGCCATACCTGCATGATGATGCGAGGCGTACAGAAACAGAACAGCACTACGGTCACGAGCGCCATGCGCGGGACCTTCGAGAATGACGCCCGCACGCGGTCTGAATTCATGTCCCTGCTCAAGGCCTGACAGGGTTATGATCTGCATATCATTCTGCACACACGCCTTGCGCGAATGACGGACTAAATTCCTCCGTTTCATATCAAGTCAGACTCCTGAACTTAATAAAAACACTTTGTCTGACAAAGGGAGATCAAAACCGACAAAATCCCCCATCAAACTCAGCTCGGATGATTGCCCAACTGCTGATCGGCGAGCATCGATTCATTGTCTATACAATTTATTATTCCATTGATTATACTGGAAATTAATTAAATATTCCCGTAGTTAATCGCATCCTTGTGATCGAGACCGCTGGTGGGAGGGGACCTACCTTCGTGCTTGCAAGTCAGAATCAAAGACTGTCGTGATCCCAGCAACAATGGCATTCCTTTACCTGATTGCCCCTGAAACTCAGCCACTCTTCAGCGCCGCGTGATTTTCCAATCGCAGATTGCAAAGGTGTATCCGGGGTGTGATTGCAGGACCGTCTCCGGCAAGGAGGCTGCAGTCAAGCTACCGGGATGTATTCACGGCGTGTCCTGCAGCCGCACAACAGAGACTTCCGTCACTTACGGCCAATCTCAAACGTCAGCGTAGCTGAGTTTCTGAGGTAATCAGGTTACCTTATATCCTATTAACATTGACGCTGGGCGACAAATACTGGCGCTCAACGCTGAATTCTGCTTCCCCTCAGTCCCACTGGAAACACCGTCCTTCACAGGCCCCCTGCACCCTGAAAAATGAAACAGAACAGCTACACTTTACGCTGAAACATGCGCCGGATATTACAATATGAAAATATTCAGTAAACACTATCACCCGCCAGGAACATCTCCCGGGACCCTGAGTGAAATCACTTCAGCGATACCTCTGTCGATAAACCTCATTGACTATACCGACAGTCAATTTTATGAAAATAAAATCACTGACGCCGCGGAATGCAGACCTTACCTTGAACGGGATACTTCAACCTGGATTCATATCCGAGGCGCCGCAAAACCCGATATGCTCCTTGAGCTTGGCCAAATGTTCGGCCTGCATCTCCTGGCGCTCGAGGATGTAGTCAATAAAGGGCAACGCGCCAAAATTGAAGAATATGACGATCAGATATTTGTCGTCATGCAGTTACCAATGACCACAGAAAACAGCACATTGCATAGTGAACAAGTGAGCCTGTTCATTGGTAAGCATTTTCTCATCAGTTTTTGTGGCGCCTCGACAGATCCTTTCGATCTGGTACGTGAAAGATTGCGCAAACACATAGGGCGAATCCGCCGACGTGGAAGTGACTACCTACTCTATGCCCTATTGGACGTCATCATCGACCAGGCCTTTCCTCTGCTCGAAAACTATGGCGAACGCATCGAAACCCTGGAAGATGAGTTACTCGCGCAACCCGACCACGACACCCTGACCAGACTCCATCGGATGCGTCGTGATCTGCTTTTATTAAGACGTATGTTCTGGCCCCAACGTGAAGTCCTGAATCAGTTGTTCCGGGAAGAATGTCCCTGCATCGAGCAGGACACCCGGCTCTATCTTCGCGACTGCTATGACCACAGTATCCAGATCATTGACTTGATGGAGAGTTACCGTGAGATGACCGCCAGCATGCTGGACGTCTACCTATCGAGTATCAGCAATCGTCTCAATGAATCCATGCGGATGTTGACTATTATCGCGACGGTATTCATTCCCCTTACCTTTATCGTTGGCGTATACGGAATGAATTTTGGCAATAATACGACGAGCTGGTGGGCAATGCCTGAATTACGCTGGGAATATGGCTATCCAGCGGTATGGTTAGTGATGGTTCTGATAGGCGGCGGCATGATCTATCTATTCAAACGCAATAAGTGGTTCTGACCGATACTTGCCGTCACCCACCAACAATCCGGCAACAGATCAGTAAAGCGAATCTGACTGATGGCCAACAATTTGTATCTTTTTTGCTACAGTAGTAGTTAAAATACAATTTCTGTGGATTTCAGAGGCTTGTCCGCATTGTCAATCGAGTATCGGAGCACCATGCTTACCAGGCTCGATGGAGACGCGTTTACCACAGAAGGGGCTGTTAGAGACCGCCTTCTCCGGTCCTCCCGTTGCAAACACAGCCCACAAGCTGTAAAGCAGAGAATATATTTTTCTCTTAATTACAATATGTTATGGTTATATTAAAAGACAAATTATTCGATTAATCAACCCATCGATGAGGAATCAACTCAATTATTGTGAATTGTAAAACACGTCGGAACAGACCCATTCTGCCGGTCCATTGTCATGTTATTTGTCGTGACCTGTTAATAGTTGAAAATACTGCATTATTTTGCAGAATTTTTTATATAATACAAACATTATCATGATGATAATAAAGTTATATCAATTTTACCGTAGACTTATGTGCACAAGGAACTGACACGAGTACCATTAAGATTGTTAAACCAGGTTGCCTGCAAGACAATACACATTCTACTCTTTACACTGTGGGCAAATACCCACAAACTATTGCCGATTTACAACATATTGGAATAACGATGAGGATTTACAGATGAGTGATATCAAATCAAACAGCATCCGGACATTGACCGCGGCAATCGCATGCCTAGGGCTTGGTCTGGCCATTCAATCTAATGTGGTACAGGCGGATACAGGCTATCTGACCGACACTGCCGGTGATGTCGTGAAGACCAGCAGTGGCGAGTGCTGGCGCATCCATGACGGCCTGGCGCCTCCTGTCGAGGCCTGCGGAGACGTCATCGCCGTTGCCGCGGAACCGGCTGTCGACCCCTGTTCCCTCGACAGCGATGGGGATGGCGTCGGGGACTGTGACGACAAATGTCCCAACACCGCAGCCGGCGCCAAGGTGGATTCACAGGGCTGTGAAATCATCCAGGACCTGGTGTTGAATGTGACTGCGGACCATTTCGACTTCGACAAAGCCGTACTCAAGCCGGCGATGATGCACACTGCTGGATGACGTAATGGCCAAAGTCAAGGCGAGCCCGGGCGACGAACGACCTGATGATCGTCGGTCACACGGACAGCATCGGCACCGGACAGCTATAACCAGGGTCTCTCGGAGCGTCGTGCCCGCTCCGCAGCCGACTACCTGGTGCAGCAGGGATTCCCGCAAGACAAGATTGTCGATCAGTGGTATGGGCGAGAGTCAGCCGGTGGCGGACAACAGCACCCGCGCAGGTAGAGCCCAGAATCGTCGGGTGGAGATACAGACCCGCTAACTGTCGAAACCGGACTTCCATAGTCTGAAAAAGCCGCGTCTAGACGCGGCTTTTTTATTTGCGAATAAAGACGAGACGTGCCGGAAGATGCGTTACACGCCAGGATCAGTCGGTCCTTTAATCATCTACTGTTGTAAACATTCAGCTTACGTAGGAGCCGCCCATGGCTGCAAACAGCGACGCTGATCGCTTTGCGTTGAGAGGCCGAAAGTTTGTCGTATTGGGTCGCCGCCGTGGGCAGATCCTACAACGACTTTATTCAGTGTGAACGCAGCGACATTGTAAGGCGAGCTAAATAATTAACTGCAGTTTATGAAAGAGAGTATATTGTCAAATATTTATGAATTATTTTAGATACTTATGGTTTACATATGAATACTAGCGGAGGTCGGCGAACAATGGCGGATTGACATAACTTTCTAACTTGATCCCAGATTAAGATACGCATCGCCACACATATCCCGATAGATTCAATTTGCTCCCGTCGACTAACTCGGATCATGCCTATCAATGAGCATTGAATACCCTATCCTCCCGCTCATGCATGCGGTGCGTGGCACGGTAGTTCTTAAATATGCCGGGCAACTCTTGTTAATGGTTGTCCCTATCGCTTTGGTCCCTTTTCTTGTGTCTGCCACAGTGGGCGAGATCTCAAACGGCCTGGCTTATCTTTACCTTTCATTTTCTTTATTACCGATTGCTGTGATGCTGGCCCGTCTGCATAGCTCCACGCATGTGCAGCATAATGAGGCATTGGTGATCGCCGCTTTGATCTTCCTGATCACACCGTTGGCCATGACATTTCCGCTGATGAGTCACGGGATAGGCTTCAGCGACGCATTGTTCGAAAACATCTCAGGCGTCACCACCACGGGGCTGTCGACCCTCGCTGGAGTAGAAAACCGGTCCGATACCTTTCTGTTTACCCGCGCCTGGTTGCAGTGGAACGGAGGTCTGGGCATCGTCGTGCTTTCACTGGCACTGCTCATTGGGCCCGGCACAGCCGCTCGACGCTTGTCTCTCACTAGCATGGATCGAGAAAATCTGCCGGCCAGCACACGCTTTCATGCTCGGCGCATCTTGCTGGTCTATGTCGTTTTGACCCTGCTTGGCATCCTGATTCTCAGGTTACTGGGGATCGACTGGTTCAATGCCGTCGTTCACGTTCTGGCCGGCATATCCACCGGAGGATTCTCGTCCTTTGACGACAGCCTCGCGGCGCTCGGCAGCGGGTCGGCACGTACCGCTTTGATGCTGATTGCCTTTGCCGGGTCAATCCCACTGGTGCTCTACCATCCAGCCTATTTCAAAAACTGGCGCCAGTTGCTGCGCCAAGTGGAATTACGCGCCATGCTGATCGCAACCCTATCGGTTACCGCGATTCTCGCGGCTTGTATGTTTCTGGTGGGGGGCTTTTCCTGGGAAATCGCCCTCAACCACGCTCCTTTGCTGGCCAGTATCGGCGCAGACTACCGTTGGTTTTTCGAGCATGGAAATTGCTGCCCTAGACCCGGCCTCTAAATTGCTGCTGATCGTCTCTATGTTGATCGGCGGTGGGGTAGGCTCCACAGCAGGGGGTATAAAGATCCTTCGTTTGCTTATTCTGTTACGACTCTTGCAGCTTTTGATTCAACGAACCTGTTTACCCGCCAATGCGATAGTAAAGCCGCAACTGGGCGGTCATCCCCTGGAAGGCCAGGAGATCGAACACGCTCTACTTCTCATTTTATTGTTTCTCCTGATTATTGTGTTGTCATGGTTTCCATTCTTAGCATCCGGCTACGCACCTTTGGATGCCCTGTTCGAGGTGGTCTCTGCCACCGCAACCGTGGGTCTTTCCACCTCGATTACCGGTCCCGACCTTCCGGAATTTCTGAAAGGAGTCCTCTGTCTGGACATGCTGTTAGGACGACTTGGAAGGCGTAGCCATACTCCTGGTATTGTATCCGCGTACCTGGTTCGGCCGCAGGATGGACTAACATGAAAACAGTTTTTGTTGGCGCCAGCAGCTTAACCGTGATGACGGCCAAAAGCTTGTTACACCGTGGACATGAGGTGATCATCATCGAGCAGGATCGAGAACGGATTGATGCTATTTCCGATGAACTCGACTGTGGGTTTCTGCATGGGGATGGTTCAAAACCGGCAATCTTACATGATGTTGGCATTGAGAATACTGACTTTCTATTCTGTCTCACTGGAAATGATCAGACCAATATCATTGCCAGTCTGGTGGGTCGTTCTCTAGGCATCCAACGAGTCATCACCAAGTTGGATGATGAAGAACTCGATCATATTTGCATCGAACTGGGTCTTTCAGAAACGATTATTCCGGATATCACCATTGCTAGACACTTGGCAGACATCGTCGAGGGACAGGATATCGAAGAACTGACGTTGACAATAAAAGGCGATGCCCGGGTCTTTTCCTTTGTTGCGACCGATAACGATATCGGAACAGTCGAATCACTTGAGCTACCGTCTCAAGCGCGTGTTATCTGCATCTATCGGGACGGCGAAATGATGCTGCCGAATACGAAGACCAAGATCGAGTCCGATGATGAAGTGGTGATCATCAGTCATCGAGATCACATTGAAGAACTAACCAACCGCTGGATCCTGCACTACCCAAAAAAATAGCTGCGTCAATATTCGATGTAAAGCCATCGCAGAAAGGTTAATCCACAGATCTCATTAGCATATTGTCTCGTAGTAGCTTTGCGATCTCAGCCAATAGGCTTGTTGGATTACCATTACGGGTCGCGGATCCTCAGTTGTCACCTAAGACTCAAGGCAATTTATTAAGGGAACTGAATAGCACAACTCGACGACGATCACCTCGCTGGGTAATGTGGTGAGTATATCCAGGCAACACAACTCTTGCTGATCTAGCCATGCTAAAAGCTTAGCATAATGAAGATTGTCCCCAGAATACACGACGACATCAATGTGACGATTTACCCGGTAGAGAGATGGCATCTACATCCTCTCTACCGGGAAATACCATTTATTCTGTCAGAGTCACTGGCAGCAATGCGGGTAAAACTTGATGCTGTCCAATGCGGACAGATCGAGGCTCATGTTCTCCATTCTGGTATATATCGAATGTTACCGTGTCACCCTCAGTGGTGAACCGAATGGTATCGCTACGCCAGCGACTGTGGAGATCAAACGTAATCTGATTCCCATCCCATTCGAATGAGTCATTTGACTCAAAATTCAATGCCGTTACTGAAGTTATGGCGCCATTACTGGTGATTTGACCGGTGAAGTCATAACGGGTACCGGGTTCACCGATGCAACTGAGATGCCAGCCAAGATCTATGCGATAGATGTAGCAACCCGGATTTTCTATTGTATCCGGTTCACCCCTGACGATACTCAGTCCTTCGGTAATGGTTATCGTCTGGTCAACTGCCAGATTTGTAATCGCCTGGATCGTGCCTGCCGGCCATTTGAGATCCAGTCGATCGATGGCATTCGCCTGCCCCACGCCAAAGTGAATTGGCGAACTGTCCTGAGCCATATAATGGGTTTGTCCATTGTACTCACGATATATCGTCCCTCCTTGAGAGGACAATCGCAGTTTAGCCATGATCCCATCTTGATTACCCTGAACACCTTCGAGTTGAACCTTGAGCCAGTGATTGGTGTTGCCGTTGTTTTCAAGTAGCACATAAGGACCCACGCGACTGGCAAATCCATTGGTGACGAACAGATCCAGGAAGCCGTCATTGTTGTAATCAGCAAAGGAGGCGTCGGTACCACCTCCTTCTACCTCGGCTGCTGCGCCAGCGCTTGTTGCCACGTCTGAGAAGCTGCCATCCCCTAAATTTCTGAATAAACGGTTGGGTGTGGATTCATTATTCGTATTGACGACATAGAGATCCTGGAAACCATCATTATCATAGTCGCCCCAGACAGCACCCCGGGCATTTTCGGGATTCTTCGTGCCACTCTGCTCTGTGATATCGGTGAAAGTGCCGTTACCATTGTTTCGATACAAAAATCCGGCTGTTGTCAGTGGATCTAATGCTTCCAATACTCCGGAGGTCACATACAGATCAGGATCACCGTCATTATCGAAATCCGCCCAGGCCGGACTGGTACATTCATCTGATGCAAGAATACCCGAATCGGCAGTGACATCCGTAAAAGTTCCATCACCCATATTCTGGAACAGACTACAGGGAGGAACGACAAAAACATCGGGTAGTCCATCATCATTGAAATCAATCCATGAAGCTGCCCGGTTTTTTTCTCCGGCGGTTAATGTCCCAACTGCAGACGTTATATCGCTGAAGGTCATGCCACCTTCGTTGCGGAAGAACTTGTTTGATATGCCTATTTGCGTCAACCATCCCAGTGACAGGACATCCAGATCACCGTCGAGATCATAATCTGCCGAATAAACACCCCTGCCCAGCGATGGCGCATCGAAATTCGCACTGATGGCGACATTTTCAAACCAGGCTCCACTATCATTTCGCCATAACTCATCGGTTAGATCCTCTTGCACGACCCCCTTACCCAAAGCAAGATCTGCATCGCCATCATTATCTAAGTCCGCCCACATGGCGGAATGTACATCGCGTGGTTCGGTTCTAAGGCCCTTATCTGCAGTCACATCGGTAAAAGTACCATCCGCGTTGTTTTGCCAGAGTTGTGAAAGTGAACCGGTTAAGTTGGGCAAATGACCGATCGTATAGACATCCAGATCTCCATCATTATCGAAATCGGACCAACTCCCCCCCCAACTGGCATTTAAGCCAAAAAAGCCGGCCTGCGTCGTAACATCATCGAAGGTGGTAAGGACCACTGATGGAGGCGGAGGAAGTGCATCTTCCATGATAACCAGGGTTTGACCCGCAGATATATTTTCAAGGGTTTGTATATGACCGCTCGGCCAGGTCACCTTTATAGTGTCGACGCTAGACACCGCCCCAAGACCAAAGTGCAATGGAGTACTGTCTTGGCACATATAGTGGGATGGACCATTTTGTACCTGCATCTGAGTACCTGCAGGGGTGGTCACCTCGACCCGCGCCATCTGGCCATCTCGGTTACTTTGATTACCTACCAACTCGATTTTCAGCCAATTATTCTGATTGCCCAGATTCTTGAGCAAGAGATATTCTCCCACCAGATTTCCCCGCCCATTGGTCACAAAGAGGTCCAGGGCCCCATCGTCGTTGAAATCCACGAAGGTGGCATCGATCGCCACCCCGATGTCTACTTCTCCTCCCGCGCCGGCATCGGTGGTAACGTCCGTAAATGTGCCATTGCCATTGTTTTTCAATAATCGGTTAGCGTCTACATAGGTACTGTTGATGATATACAGGTCCTTCAGCCCATCATTGTCATAATCGCCCCAGATAACACCTCTGGCATCATGGGGATTGCTGGTGCCACTTGCCAGGGTGACGTCGCTGAAGGTCCCGTCACCGTTATTCCGGTAAAGAAAACCGGCAGTTGACTGAGGTGTCGTGCCATCAAATCCAGACGTTATATAGATATCCAATAATCCATCGTCGTTATAGTCGGCCCAGGCCGAGCTGGAACAGTCAACGGTGGATAGGATACCTGCCGCCGCGGTGGTGTCTTGGAATGTACCATCACCTTGGTTTGCATAGAGGGTGCATGGATACATGACCAATAGATCGGGATAGCCATCGTTGTTATAGTCCGCCCAAGAAGCGGTGCGATTATCGTCGTTATCCCGGGCGATGCCCGCTTGAGGTGCGACATCGACGAAGGTCATGTTGCCATCATTTCGGAATAGCATATTCCCTTTGTCGTAAAGAGTTCTGTCAAAGGCGGCGAAAAAGAGTTCGAGGTCGCCGTCTATATCGAAGTCAACCGCATACGCGCCTCGACCACGATGCCCTATCCCCAGGACTCCCGCCTCTGCAGCGATATTGGTGAATGTCCCGTCCCCATTGTTGCGCATGAGATCGTGCTCATGCTCGGGGTAGATCTTGGTACTGCCTTTGACCATGTAGAAATCTTGGTCGCCATCGTTGTCAAAATCACCCCACACTACCCCATGGGCATCGCCGTTATCATGCCAATAGCCCACCTCGACTGTTACGTCTGTGAAAGTTTCATCCCCGTTATTTCGCCAGATTTGGGAGATTGAGTCGGTGATGGATTGGACGTGACCAATGGTGATCACATCCAGATCTCCGTCATTGTCCATATCGGCCCAAGCGGAACCCCAACTGGAATTCAACCCATAGAAACCGGCTGCAGTGGTTATATCTTCATATACCTGGGCACTTAGCCCCGTGGAAAAAGCCACGCATAAAAGGCTAGTGACAATCTGTGGTAATTTCATTTTCTATCTCCTCTGTTAGTGGTTATCCATCATTGTGTAAAACGTTCCATCGGCTCTTGGTAAGAGCTTGAAATCAGAGCTAAAAGATGCATGGATAGATTGAACGACTGATGACCACACTATATACATCCAGCATGTATCTTCTACGATCCCTGACTTCTTGTCGAAATACGACAGTTCTCGCACATACTACATCGAAATTGTTACTGATGTTCATACCAGGTCCATTCAGGTACTGGAAACCCAATTCAGCGTTTTTCCATCAACCCGAAATCCGCTTTAGGCCTTCGTCCTGTTTTCAGGAGCACTGAGCCTGAGCAATCCACAAGAGTCTTTGCATGATATGCAAGACCATATGCACATTGACCAGTCGAAACAACTCATTCCCCAAGTGGTGTCGCTCCATCAGGTAGCGAGATTTACAGATAACGGTCTGATTCGGCATGGATCCCCGGCCCAGATCGATACCCACGAAACGGCGTTTTTCACGCGGGTCATACGGAGTTTCCTCGACGCCCGTAGCTGAACAAGCAAACCAGTGTTGCAGAAAGTGTATGGGCAATATCCTTGCGTTACCTACCGGGTCTACCTCCTCATTCAGGCTTGTAATAGCAGGGATCGATTGCCTCAGTCAGTTCCCGCCCGCTGATATTGCTGCCCATCTCAGCAAGAAATTGGTCTTTGCTGGTTGTCTGGCGGAATTTCTTGAAGTTGTTATCGGCAGGAATTTGCTGGCGCATGGGGCTTTCACTACCTCAGGCGCGATGAGCTGTAGTCCCTAAAATTGAGGCTTTCATCTATTAACTCCCTGTTGTTACCCTGCCAGTTAGATTTGGTTTCAAATCGCATTCCAGCCGTCCCTGGGTTTTCACTGATACTTCCCGGGCACCCGGGGAACCTCTGACTCGATCAGAGGTTCCCCCAAGCTGGGCACGGCAAATAGAACTGCGCTAATTCCTGTTCAAGCAATTCAGATCCTCAAACGCGATTTTGAGGCGTTCCACCATGGCCTGTTCGCCGGCCCGCAACCATTTACGGGGATCATAGTATTTCTTGTTGGGCTTATCATCGCCTTCCGGATTCCCGATCTGTCCCTGCAGATAGTCGTGATACTTTTTCTCGTATCCACGCACACCGTCCCAAGCAGCCCATTGGGTATCGGTATCGATATTCATCTTGATGACGCCATACGAGATCGCTTCACGAATCTCCTCACGAGCGGAACCTGATCCACCATGGAAGACGAAAGCTTACCGGTCGTTCAACCGTGGAGAATTTCTCCTGGATATACTTCTGGGAATTGTCCAGAATCTTCGGCGTCAGATGGACATTACCCGGTTTATAGACACCATGCACGTTGCCGAACGAAGCGGCAACCGTGAACCTGTCACTGATCTTCATCAGCTTTTCATAGGCCAATGCCACATCCTCCGGTTGGGTATAGAGAGAGGCATTGTCGATGCCGGAGTGATCTACCCCGTCCTCTTCACCGCCGGTAACACCCAATTCCAGTTCCAGGGTCATGCCGATCCTGCTCATACGTTCCAGATACTCCTCGCAGGTGGCGATATTGTTCTCCAGCGGCTCCGAGGAGAGATCCAACATATGAGAACTGAACAGGGGCTTGCCTGTCTGCGCGTAGTGTTTCTCACCGGCAGCCAACATGCCGTCTACCCAGGGCAGCAGTTTGCGCGCCGCATGGTCCGTGTGCAGGATCACCGGCACCCCATAGGCCTCGGCCATCAGGTGCACATGGTGCGCACCGGAGACGGCGCCTAGCACCATCGCGTCCGGCGATGGACAACCCGATCCCGCATAAAAGCCAGCGCCGCCGCTGGAAAACTGCACGATAATCGGTGACTTGGCGATTGCTGCCGCCTCCAGCACGGCATTGACCGAGTCGGTCCCGACCACATTGACCGCCGGAAGTGCGAAACCTTCATCCTTCGCGATCTGGAGCAGTTTCTGTACATCGTCGCCGGTAACTACACCGGCCTTTATAACATCCAATACGTTCGTCATGAGTATTTTTCCTTATCGTGTGATTGATGGATTCGTTAGGTTGGCGCCATTTTTCAGAATGTTTTATACACCGATGTCCGCTCAAGTCAAACTGCTTCCGATTGACGGACCAATGCTACAAATATTGTACAATCATCAACCAACCATGCACCTCAAGCAGCATGTAACAAGCAAGGTATTCGTTGCCGCGCCCTGTCAGCTGTAAGTCTGATTCAGCATTCGATCACATTAACCGCCAACCCACCCCGCGCGGTCCCCTACTAAGCACGCAGTATCCGGGTTTTCTGTAGAGCGAAAATCGCACCCTACTGGGGCAAGACAAAGAGGCAGTGACAATCAGCAGATCGACTGACAATGGCGGGGCATCCATAGCTGAACGCCCCGACCCGGTTACAGTTTTTGCAGGACTTCCACCAGTTTGAGCCCATCCGCCGGTTGCAACTGATGACCAGCCGGTGACAGGTAGGTGACAGATTTACCGGCCAGGGCCTGCACATTGTTCATGTCCTGGCTGAAAGCAGGCACCAGCTCATCGCCCAGGCCGACCGGGCCGGGACGCAGGATCGAGACATAGGTGATCTCGGGATGGGGTTGGGCGTTGAGCCAATAAAGCAGATTACCGGGCCTGGCGGGGGTCAGATCCAACAGCACGCCCCAGGAATCCCGCACCACATCGTAGAGCTCGCCGGCGAAAAAGTCCTTGATCAGGCTGAAGGGAAAAGGGTCGTCCGTCGCTTCCAGGGCCTCGATGGCGCGGGCCGTGCCCAGATGGGGCGTTGCAATGGTGATCAGAGCCTTCGCCATGGGTGCGCCGTGTTGCACCAACAGCATGCGTGCCACCACACCGCCGGCGGAATGTCCGACCAATACGATAGGCTCGGCCGGATGCAGCGCCGTGATGGTGATGACCTCACGTCCAAGCAGTTCCGCCTGGAGTCCGATCGGCGCTGTGGAAGGCAGCTCGACGGTATAGACCTGGTTGGCGGACTGCCCGCCCGCTGCCGGCATCAGACCGGCCGGGGTGGCAATGCCTGCCCGCCGCCAGCCATGCTGTTCCAGGATGGCGTTTATCCCACTCACCTCCCAGGAACCCGCGCTGCCCAGATAACCATGCACCAGAATCAACACATCCGGACTGGCCGGCAGACTCTGAAGTCCCAACAACAGAAGCATCAAGTTGCTCAATCTTTTGATCATTTTCCCACCTCCGAAAATATAGCCTGATTCGATACCCAGTTCAGTTCCAACGGATCGGTCAGGTATGGAGTGCCGGGACCCTCGGCGACAGGAAGCCGTCGTGGGGCTTACAGGGATGCATTCAGAGCGAGACCGGTAATCTGTATCTGACCACCAAGGCCCTCCAACTGTTGAACATTTTGAACTAGCCACCGATCACGCAATACTCTGGTAATAGAGATTTTGAGGATGTTTCGCCTCCGTAAAAAAGTAATAACGCTCCAGGATCAATCCGAGATACTGGATAGTGAAGGCTGCGATCGGTAGCCGGGCCGATTCGATCGCATAGGACAACAGGATCAACACCACCGGCGCCACGAATACCATCAGCAGAAATACCAACCGCAGCAGGCGCAACGTTGTCTCCGATCTGCCGTGGAAGAACTCCCGGGTATTGAACGAGCCGCCCATAAAACCCTGGGCTTTCTGATGCAGCTGACTGTGGTGCACACCGATAGCCGACTGCAGATCCACATTGCACTTGAAGCGGCTGTTGCGATACAGAGTTGCCCCCCGGGTCATGGTTGCAATCAGGGTTGCGATCACCGCCCAGGTCCCGTAAAAAGCGACTAGATGGGTACCCTGATAGGCGGAAAACGCAGCCGCCAGCATGAAACCGGAGGCAATCCCGAGCAACACGAAATTCGCCACGACCAGGGGCGAATGCCAGGCCTTGATGAAACGCAGACTGGCATAGATCATGGCGGTGCAGAGAAACAGACCGAAGGTGGCCAGGGTCCCCAGAGCGCCGACCATCAGGGTCAGGTCCACCGGCAGGTTATCGCCAATCACGAACAGAGGCAGGGTCCATTCCAGGTAATGGAAGATCCCATAAAAAAAGACCAGCCCCATGGCCAGCGGCAGGGCAATGACCTCACGGGAGAGCCAGGAAGTGCGCCACTGGGCGGCGGCCCGCCAGGCCCGTTCCGGACGCCCCAGATGAAAGAACGAGGCGATCAGCCCACCGATCAGCAGCAGCAGTGAGACCAGACTTCCAGCCGCATAGAAACTGCTGCTCTGGACGGGCAGCAGACTCGCCAAGGCATAGAGCTGACCGGTATACAGGGCCAGGAACAGCCCCTGGCCGACTCCGATCAGGGTGGTGAGAAAGATTACCGAGATTGCTGGATGCATCTTATCGCTCCGAAAAACTTGTCTACTACACAAGGAAGGCGGGAACCCTTTCCCCCAAAACCTCCGGATTCGAGGTCCGATGTCGGAAAGGGTTGCCGACCTACGGTGGGATTCTTCTGTTCCTTGAAAATCATCACAGTTACCAGGCCACGTCATCCAGGGTCTCGCCCCGCCTCGGGCAGTTGGGCGAGTTCCTCTTTCTTCAACGGGTTGTCCGCCCGCACCAGTTCGTCCTCGTGGATCTGGATCCGGGTCTTGCGCCGGGGCAGAGTAGTGGTTCGCGGGCTTGGTGCCCCACTCCGGCTGCAGTTCATAACCACCTTGTTCCCGGATCGCCACCGAGACCACCGAGTTGGGGTCATGGATGTCGCCGTACAGGCGCGCGTTGGTCGGGCAGGCCAGCACGCAGGCCGGTTTGCGCTCCGACTCCGGCAGACTCATGTCGGTGATGCGGTCGATGCACAGGGTGCACTTCTTCATCACCCGCTCCTGCTCGTCGAACTCACGGACACCGTAGGGACAGGCCCAGGAGCAGTATTTGCAGCCGATGCACTTGTCGTAGTCCACCAGCACCACGCCGTTGTCCGCGCGCTTGTAAGAAGCCCCGGTCGGACAGACCGGCACGCAGGGCGGGTCCTCGCAATGCAGACAGGACTTGGGGAAGTGGTAGGTCTCGGTATTGCGGATAGACCCCCGCCTCGTAGGTCTGCACCCGATTGAAGAAGGTGCCGGTGGGGTCCGCGTCATAGGGCCGCAGATCGGCCATCGGACCGGCCCAACCGGAGGTATTCCACTCCTTGCAGCTGGTGACGCAGGCATGGCAGCCGACGCACACATTGAGATCGATTACTAGGGCCAGTTGGGTCATGTTGCTAGTCCACGATTTTCGCTTTTTTACGGAAGGTACCGGCGATGAACGACTGCCACCGGCTGCGCTTCGGATCCTGTCCCGGCAGGCGCTTCTGGGGCTTGAACTGGGGCCAGCTCTGGGCCGGCTCACCCGAATCGACCGGATAGACCCGCACCCGCACGTCGAACCAGGCCGCCTGGCCGGTCACCGGATCGGAATTGGACATGTGTTCGCCCGCCTCGCAGGGGGGCAGTTCCTCCGCGATCAGATGGTTCAACAAGAACCCTTTCTGAGACTCGTTGGCCCTGGGCGAAAGCCCCCAGGACCCCGCCGCCTTGCCGATCGCGTTCCAGGTCCACACCGTGCCCGGCTCCACCGCCTCGGAGAAGCGGACCATGCAGCGCACCTTGTTGGTGGGGGACTCCACCCAGATCCATTCGCCGTCGCCGAAACCATAGGCGTCACCCAGTTTCGGATTGACGAACAGATAGTTGTGGGTGTGGATCTGGCGCAGCCAGGCGTTCTGGGAATCCCAGGAGTGGTACATCGCCATCGGCCGCTGGGTCAGGGCGTTCAGGGGGTACTTCTGGGTATCCACCAGCTTGTGCTCGAGTGGCGCGGAAAAGAACGGCAAGCGGGTCGAAATGGTCCTCCACCCGCTTGCGCAGGCGCTCCGGCGGCTGCCGACCCGGCCACTTGCCCTGGGCGGCGAGGCGGAATTTCTGCAACACCTCGGAGTAGAGGTGCAGAGTGATCGGTTCCGCATAACGGGTCATGCCGTGGGCCCGCGCCCACTCCAGATAGCCCTTGTTCCAGTTGCGCATGTACTGGTAGGACCTGGGCAGCTTATGGTGATAGACACAGGCGTTCTTCTGATACATCTCCCACTGGCGCGGATTGGGCTCGCCCTTGAGAAACTTCTCGCCCCCCTTGCCGCGCCAGCCGGCCAGAAAACCGATACCGGAACCGGGGGAGGTCTCGTAGTTGATCACGAAATCGGGATAGTCGCGGAACTTGCGGCTGCCGTCCTCCTTGACGAAGGCAGGCAGCTTGAGCCGGGAGCCCAGCTCGATCAGCACCTCCTGGAAGGGCTTGCACTCGCCGCGCGGCGGCACCACCGGAATACGTACCGAATCGACCGGACCGTCAAACTCGGAGATCGGCCGATCCAGCATCGACATCACATCGTGCCGCTCCAGGTAGGTGGTGTCCGGCAGCACCAGATCGGCGAAGGCCACGGTCTCTGACTGGAAGGCGTCCGCCACGATCAGGAACGGGAATCTTGTACTCCCCGTGCTCGTCCTTGTCGACCAGCATCTTGCGCACGTTTTCCGTGTTCATGGAGGAGTTCCAGGCCATGTTGGCCATGAACAGCAGCAGGGTGTCGATGCGGTAGGGATCGCCGCGCCAGGCGTTGGTGATGACATTGTGCATCAGACCGTGCACCGACAGGGGATACTCCCAGGAGAAGGCCTTGTCGATGCGCACCGCCTCGCCGGCCTCGTCCACGAACAGATCCTCCGGCTTGCCCGGCCAGCCCAGGGGCATGCCGTCCAGCGGGGTATCGGGCTGCACCCCGGCGGCGCTGTTGGGCGGTTTCGGGCAGGGCGGGATCGGCCGCGGGAAGGGTGCCTTGTGGCGAAAGCCGCCGGGCCGGTCGATGGTGCCCAGCAGGGTCATCAGGATGCCGAGCGCTCGAATCGCCTGAAATCCGTTGGAATGGGCCGCCAGACCACGCATCGAGTGGAAGGCCACCGGATTGCCGATGACGCTGTCGTGCTCGTTGCCCCAACTGTCGGTCCACTGGATCGGCAGCTCGATCTTCTGATCCCGCGCCACCACCCCCATCTCATGGGCCAGCCGGCGGATGGTCGCCACCGGGACGCCGGTGATGCGTTCCGCCCACTCCGGGGTGTACTCCTTGACCCGTTCCTTCAACAACTGAAAGGCGGGCTTCACCGGGGTACCGTCCTCCAGTTCGAAGCGGCCCAGCAGATAGGGATCGGCCCCGGGGGTGTGGGTGGAGATCTCCCGGTCCAGCTCCCGGTCCCACCATAGCTTGTTCTCCGGATCGAAACAGCCTTCCTCGATATGGGTTTCGAAGCGTCGGAACAGCCCGTGGTCATCCCGTTGGGGGTCATCCACCACCAGTTCAGCGGCGTTGGTGTATTGGATCAGGAACTCCCGGTCATACAGGCCCTGCTTGATCAGCTCATGGATGATCGCCAGCAGCAGCGCCCCGTCGGTGCCCGGTTTGATCGGCACCCATTCGTCGGCGATCGCCGAGTAGCCGGTGCGGATCGGATTGATGGAGATGAAGCGGCCGCCTTGTCGCTTGAACTTGGACAACTCGATCTTCATCGGGTTGGAGTGATGATCCTCGGCGGTGCCGAGCATGATGAACAGCTTGGCCCGCTCCAGGTCCGGCCCGCCGAACTCCCAGAAAGAGCCGCCGATGGTATAGATCAGCCCGGCCGCCATGTTGACCGAACAGAAGCCGCCGTGGGCTGCATAGTTGGGGGTGCCGAACTGTTTGGCGAACATGCCGGTCAGGGCCTGCATCTGGTCCCGCCCGGTGAACAGGGCAAACAGTTTCGGGTCCTCGGCGCGGATCTTGGCCAGCCGTTCCTCGATGATGCCGAAGGCCTGCTCCCAGGAGATCGCCTCGAACTCGGAATCCCCCCGTTCCGCCCCCGGCTTGCGCAGCAGGGGCTGGGTCAGACGCGCCGGCGAATATTGCTTCATGATGCCGGAGGAGCCCTTGGCGCAGATCACCCCCTGGTTCAACGGGTGGTTGGGATTACCCTCGATATGGCGCACCTCCCCATCCCGCAGGGTGACACGGATGCCGCAACGGCAGGCACACATGTAACAGGTGGTTTCTTTGACCTCGATCCGCCCCTGATCGCTGTCAGAGAACAAAGTGGGATCCCGCATACTACACCCCAGTCAGACTGACTAATACATTAGCGACATATGAATTTCTTATATTAGCTTGATCTAAACTTAGATTCCAGTCATCGTCACACTGGCAAGTTGGTCGGGCAGGTGGATTGCAGGATGGATCGTGGGGGAGCGCGTGGCGTGCACAGACCTTCCAGCAGCACCCCGCTGTTGTCTCATTGAGGTGATAGATTCATCAGCATACTGGCCATGAGGAAGAGTCACGAGTGCCAAACCCTGGACGGGCGGTGCGGGCGAGCAGCAAGATTGTCAGTCTTTGCCGTCAGTTGCCTGCCGGCCTTGCCTCAAGCTCCTCCCAACGCGCATAGGCGATGGCGAGTTCCTGCTCCAGGCCCCGCAGGGTCTGCTGGAGTTCATGGACGCGTTTACCGCCCGCCTGATAAAGCGAGGGATCGCTCAGCTCCTGCTGAACCTGTTCCAGTTTCGCCTCCAACCCTTCGATCTGATGCGGCAGGGCATCCAGTTCCCTTTGATCCTTGTAACTCAACTTGCCTTGCTGCTTTTTCGACTGCTCGAGCTGCGGTTTGATCTTCTGGCGAGCCGACACATCCCGCTTTTCCGAGGCCTGCTGTTGCTGTTGACGCTCCCAGTCGCTGTATCCGCCGACGAATTCCTCCACCCGACAAGCCCCGGTGAAGACCAGACAGCTGGTTACCACATGGTCGAGGAAATCCCGGTCATGGCTGACCAGCAACAGGGTGCCCTGGTAGTCGAGCAACAGCTCTTCCAGTAATTCCAGGGTCTCCATGTCCAGATCGTTGGTCGGTTCGTCCAGCACCAGCACATTCGCCGGTTTGGTGAACAGCTTGGCCAGCAGCAGGCGGTTGCGCTCACCACCGGACAGCGCCTTGACCGGGGTACGGGCGCGCTCCGGGGTGAACAGGAAATCCTGCAGATAGCCGATGATGTGCTTGCTCCTGCCGCCGACCTCCACCTTATCACTGCCGCCGCCCACGTTGTCCTGCACCGACTGTTCCTCGTCGAGCTGGCTGCGCAGTTGATCGAAATAGGCCACTTCGAGATTCGTGCCCAGCTGCACCTGACCCTTGTCGGGCGCCAGACGGCCCAGCAACAGGTTCAGCAGGGTGGTCTTTCCAACCCCGTTCGGACCGATGATGCCGATACGATCCCCCCGCACGATACTGGTGGAGAAATCGCGAATGACGGGTTTGCCCGCCCAGGCATAGCTGATCTCCTTGACCTTGGCCACCAGCCTGCCGGAACGCTCCGCCTCCTGCAGCTGCATCCTGGCCTTGCCATCGACAGTGCGGCGCTGCAGGCGCTCCTTGCGCATCTCCTGCAACGCCCTGACGCGACCTTCGTTGCGGGTGCGCCGGGCCTTGATGCCCTGACGGATCCAGACCTCCTCCTGAACCAGTTTCTTATCGAAGCGGGCCTGCTCCAGGGCCTCGGCATTCAAACGCTCTTCCTTGCGGCGCAGGAAATTGTCGTAATCCCCCGGCCAGTCAGTCAGCTGTCCACGGTCCAGTTCCAGGATCCGGGTGGCCAGACGGCGCAGAAAGGCCCGGTCATGGGTAATGAACAATAAGGCGCCCGGATAGTTGAGCAGGAACTCCTCCAGCCAGTCGATGGATTCTATATCCAGATGATTGGTGGGTTCGTCGAGCAGCAGCAGATCAGGCCCACTGACCAGGGCTTGGGCCAGCAGCACCCGCCGCTTGAGCCCGCCCGAGAGGCCGGCGAACTCCTTATCCGGGTCCAGCGACAACCGACTGATGCACGCTCTCCACCCGCTGTTCCAACTGCCAGCCATCCGCTGCCTCCAGGGCCTGCTGGGTGATTGTCAGCTGTTGCAACAGCCGTTCCTCCCCGCTTTCCGCGAGCTGACTGCTGGTCCGATGGTAGGCCTTGACCAGGGCGGACAGCTCACCGATACCGTCAGTGACCACGTCGAATACCGTCCCCGCGGTGCCCTCGGGTACCTCCTGCATCAACTGGGCAATGCACACCCCGTTGCCCACCACCCGTTCTCCGTCATCGGGTGTCAGTTCACCCAGGATGACCTTCATCAACGTGGACTTACCGGCCCCGTTGCGACCCAACAGACAAACCCGCTCACCCTTGTCGATGGCCAGATCCACGCCATCGAGCAGCGGGGGACCGCCAAAGCTGAGCTGAATCTCGCGTAATCTGATCAGGGACATGCCGTTACCATGGTGTGGGGTTGTCTGGATGCTGGATTGATCGTCAGGAGGGTGACAAACAAGGATAAGATGATAACGCGAGTCTGCCAGGCTCAGCTATCCAGAATACTGCACGACTCGCATAACTGACAATTCACCGCTCAACAGCAACCCGTCCGGATATCATCGGCAGGGTTCGATTATGCCGAATCCCCATCGTTTCTAAAAGGCTTCCACGAAACGCAATATCTGGTATGGTTGGACTGTTTGGAGCAGGTACAAACCCACCACTACGAGCTACTACTCCAGGACTATGGTCAAAAATGTCACCCTCAAAGAGGCCTGGGACGGAAAGGCCGACTGTAAAAGCTGCGCCCTGCGCCAGTCAGTCCTGTTTGCCGGACTGCAGGAAAGTGATTTCGAAAAGATCCACGAACCTATCGACCAGTATACCCTGCAGGTAGGCGCCACCCTGTATCGCGCGGGTGACGAGGGTGAGCGGATGTACACCATTCGTTCCGGTATTCTGAAGCTGGTGCAGTACCTGCCGGACGGCAGTCAGCGTATCGTACGCCTGGTGCGCGCCACCGATGTGACCGGCCTGGAGTGCCTGCTCGGAGGTGCTTACCAGCATGATGCGGTGGTATTGCAAGAGACCGAAGTCTGCAGCCTGCCGGTCAAGGTCGTGGAGGATCTGAGCCGGGAGAATCCGACCTTGCACCGGGAACTGCTCAATCGCTGGCAACGGGCCTTGAGCGAAGCGGATGCCTGGCTCACGGAACTCTCCACCGGATCCGCCAAACAACGGGTAGCCCGTCTGTTATTACGCCTGGGTCACAACAACCAAAGCAGCGAATGCCAGTTGTTCGCGCGGGAGGACATGGGCGCCATGCTGGGCATTACCACGGAAACCGCCAGTCGCACCATCGCTGAATTCAAACGCAAGAGCCTGCTCGCGGAAATCCGCCCCAATCAATTCCTGCTCGATATTCCCAATCTGCGCCGGATCGCTGAAGATTGATCATTTTCAATGCTTGGCAGCCTTGCACTGGATAGCATTTCTCCATTCTGATCATTCTTTCACATTAAAGTGCGGGTACAGGTATGTTCAGGCAGACCTTGTTGGAAGAGACGGTCCCGGTATATCAATTGGAGATCGAGCGGGCCGAGTGTCGCTTTGCTTCCGTGGCGGCAATCGCGGCACATCTGAAAGCACTGATCGAAGCAAATAAAACGGCCCGCTTCATTGCCATCTTCGATCACTATGCGCACACTAAATCGTTGCCGCAAGGCCAGCTGGCGAACAACATTCGAGCGGCGGTCAATGTCATTTTCTGCTTCGGCCTGACCTTGCCGGAACCCGTCCAACTGGCCAATCGTCCCCGTTCCATTGGTGTCTGCGAGATGGATGATCGCTTTATCATCTCTTTCATGGAGGCTCCCATGCCGGTCGCCAATGCGGTTATCGAGGAGTGGGCCAAGTCTCTCTATGTCTCACCCACCGAGGCACAGCTTCAATCCAACATTGCATGAGTACAATATGAAAATCGGTGTCACCAGTCAGAATTTTCGCACCATCACCGGGCATGCCGGCAAGACCCGGCGCTTTCTTATCTTTGGCCAGGATGATGCCGGCAAACCCGTGGAGCTGGACCGCCTGGATCTCCCCAGGGAGATGTCCCTGCACGAGTATCATGGGGAGGATCATCCGGTGTTTGCCCTTGACGTGATCATCACCGGCAGCAGCGGACAGGGTTTCATCCAGCGCATGGCCGCGCACGGGGTACAGGTGATCGCCACCAGTGAAACCGATCCCTCCCTGGCCGCCGGCAGTGTGTTCAGCGGCGAGCCCTTGCCGCCGGCCGAGCCCCACGAACATCAGCATGAGCATGATGTGGTGATGCCAAGGTGAGCGCAATCTGGCTGATTTTGCAGCATGCATGCGCATAATACAGGATACTAAGGGCGGAAATCCTTTTTCCGCCACCTCATTCGCATCGAAGTGCTGATGTAGGCAAAGGGTTGCCGACCAACAACAAGAACTTCCACTTAGCAAACTGAATGACCGGCCATGTAAACCGATTTACATCGCCATTTCCAGATCGTCGATCACCTGGTCGATACCGGCCTGGGCACAGGCCTCGTCGGTCTTGCCGGAGGGTGCGCCGCTCACACCCACCCCACCCAGCAGCTGCCCGCCGGCCTGGATCGGCAGGCCGCCGGGGGACATCACCAACCCGTCGATGCGGCCGATCGGGGAATCCGCCCGCTCGCCCAGTTGGGAGGTGGCGGCGTTGAAGTTCACCGCCGTAAAGGCCTTCTGCTGACTGATCGGCAGCGTGATGGGAGCCGCGATGGTATCCCGCAACGCGACCTGCACCGTACCGTCCCGATCCACTACCGTCACGCCGATCTGGATGCCCTGTTTGCGGCAGGCCTCGATGGCCCCCTGGGCCACGGCTGTGGCGGTCTCCAGAGAGAGCCGTTTGAGTGTTACCGTGGGGGCCGCCTCGTCGGCGATCGCCCCCTGCAGGCAAGCCAAACCAAGCAATATCCCCAAGCCTTTATTCAAGTTTCGCATCGTTCATTCTCCTCGGTTAGGTTGCTGTCTGATGCCTCTATCCTGAGGCTCTGATCCTATTGCGCAATGACACTCGGATCAGTAATCACAATAGTGCTGCCGCCGCTGGCCAGAAAGCCCGCAACCTCGGACTGCATCTCCACGGTGGCGGCGGGACTGGCGGTCGGGACCAGCAGCGAACGATGATCACCGGCGCTGAAGCGGACGATGCCGTCCACCCCCGAGGTCGTGGTGATGATCGAGGCGAGCCCCATCATCGCGGCCAAGGGTTCGGTGCCCGACAGTGGTGCGCCCGGCACACTGTTGGGCACCACCTGGTCCGGCAGGTTGCCGCCACCCCCGACCACTTCGATCATATGGATGGGATGATCGGCGGCAGCGGTCACTGCGAAGTTGATCGGATCACCGGCATCCATGGCGGTCTGGGCGACCACCAGGAAGGTGTTGTATTCGCTGGTGCCCGGTACCAGACCGTTGGCGGCCAGGGCATCCTGGATCACCGGGCCGAAGGTGGCGGAGCCCTCCAGCAGCCGGGCGATGCCGCCGCCGGGCATGGCGAGACTGGCTGAGACTATGTCCTGTTCCAGCGCCAGATACACGGTGCCTACGATACCGCCCAGGGAGTGGCCGACGAAATGCACTTCTGTGGTATTCAATTCCGGCGATCCGATACCGGCCAGGCTGCTGCGCAACACCAACAGATCGGCCACGGACTGACGCAGATTGTCACGGGAGGTCAGCAGGGACTGCAGATTGATGAAATGCTGTCCTGATTCGTCGATTACACCGTCCGGCCCAGGCTCCAGGGTCACGTTATCGACCAGATCCAAGTAGAAGGTGCGCTCGGTTTCAGCAAACTGGGTGGTGTTGTCGGCGTGCAGATCATTGCTGCTATCGGTGATGCCGTGTAGCGGCAGATCGATAGCCACCACCACGAAGCCCGCATCCGCCAGACTGTCTGCGATCGCCAGCATACTGCTGCGGTCCGCGGTAATGCCATGCTGGAAGATGACCACCGGCCAACCGCCCGCTGGTGGGGTGTCACCTGCGATCGAGGCGGCATTGGGCACCGTCATGAGCAGCGGAATGGTCTGGCTGCCGGTGGCCACCGGCTCCGGGTTGAACCAGGTCAGCGGTGTGCCGTCCAGCCCGGTCCAGTATTGGGTCAAGGCGGCGGTGGGATCGGTCGGACTGGGCGCGGTCAGGTAATAGGGCACCTCCAGGGTGCCGATGTAGACATCGGCCTTACCCTGCAGAAGCACTGCTCAGATTGGCTGTGTTAAGACCATAAAAATCTGACACCTGAATGACTCCAGGCAAGGTATTGACCGCCACCGTGTCCAACACCGGGGTGATCGACTCGGTGGTGAAGACCCAGCTCAGCACGATATCCGCCGGATCTATGCCCTGGCTGGCGGCGGCCGCCTCGAAGCTGGCGGTGAGCAGTCGCAAGGGCTCCAGTTCGGCGATATCGCCGGTCAGTTCCTCGGTGGACTTGAGCAGCCGGTAGACGGTATCCGGCTCGGCCGGCACCCCGTCGGGATCGGTGATGCCATTGGTGAACACCGCCAGATAGTTGGCACTCTCTTTGAGGGGTTGCAGTGGCAGCATCACCAGGATTTCCAGATTGTCGCCGGTCAACGTAGCCAGATATTCGCTGGCGCTGAGTTCCCGTGTGACCCCGCTGACCGCGCCGCTCGCCGGATCGGTCGTTACCTCAAACAGCCGCACACCGGTGCCGGCAGCCACGCTGGTGCTCGCCAGGGTGGTGCTGAAGTTAACCGTCACGGGCGAGGTGGTGGAGAAGCCGTCCAGCTCGTTGAGAGTCGCCTTGAGGGCCTGGACCCCCGCCGGTTCCAGAGGATCGATGGGAATATTGAGAGTGTAGTCCTCACTGCCCAGGAACAGCAGATCGGTGGCGGAGGGCAGGATGCCTTCGGCGGGATTGAACAGGGGTCGCGGGTTGACCAGATTTTCCTCATCGTAGGTATCCTGGGCATCGTCCGCACTGGCATCGAAATCGTAATCGCTGCCGCTGTTACATCCTCCGAGCGCCAGCGCACCAACCAGCAGAACGAACAAATAATATTTTGTTGTTTTCATCTTGCTTCCCTCAGAACTTCATGGTCGCCTGGAGGCTGAAGATATCCACATCCGCCTCGTAAATGCCGCGCAGGGCATAGCCGTACGCGTCCGTATGGTCGATCGGCGTGTCATCCACGAACAGATGGGCATAGCCCAGATCCAACCAGATCGTCTCGAAAACCGGCAGGCCCACCCCCAGGGCGAGCCAGGTGCGGTCATTGCCGGGGATTCGCGGGGTGCGGTGTTGTGGGTCTGGGATCGGGGTTTCGTCATAGGCGACCCCCAGCCGCCAGATACGCGAGCTTTCCTTGTAGTTGAGGCCCAGCGAGTAGCGCACGGAATCCTCCCAGGATTCATCGGTCACGGAATCCGGCTGGATGGGATTGTCGAATACGATCCGCAGTTCCTGGAAACTGCTCCAGCCGGTCCAGGTGATGTCGGCCAGCAGGGTCAGACGGTCGTTCATGGCGAATACCCCGGACAGGGAGGCGGAGGCCGGCAGGTCGGCCTCCGCCGTCACCCCGGTGTTGGTGAACAGGGTTGATAAACCCGCTCGGTCCAGGATAGTGCGCAAGTCAGAATTCACCGTGAACTCGCCATCCCCCTCCAGGGTCTGGGAGATCTCGGAGCGATAGGCCAGGCCGATCCGATTGGATGCATCGAACTGATAGAGCAGTCCCAGGTTGTAGCCGAACGACCAGTCATCGCCATTGACCTTGCCTTCGCTGTCGTTCGTCACCGTGTTGGGCAGCAGACCCTCGCTTACGCATTGCGCAAACAGCGTAGGGGTGCTGGCAAATCGCAGACAGACCGCCCCGGAATCGATCTTTTGGCTGAGATCCGCCTTGATATACTGCATATTCACCCCGAACCCGAGGGACAGGCTGTCCGAGGCCTGCCAGGCCAGCGCGGGGTTGATATTGATGGTCTTGAGCTGGGAATTGGTCGCATGGTAGCGGCCGACCCAATCATCCGCATAATCGGTTTCCAGGCCAAACGGGGCATTGATGCCGAGGCCGAAGCGGAAGCGATCGTTGATCGGCGCGACATAATAGAAATTGGGCACCAGGGCGGCGACATCGGTGGTGTCATTGGCGCCGGACAAGGAGTACGGCGTCACCGTATCGCCGGTCAAGGCAGGATTGATGTAGGAGCCCTTGTCGGTATAACTGGCGCTTGGCATCACCCCGTGCAGGGCCAACGCCACCTGCTGCTCCTGCAACAGGGTCATACCGGCCGGATTGAACCAGACCGTGCTGGGATCTTCCGCCAGCGCGGCGGCGCCGGCAAAGGCGCTGCCCATGCCGGAAGCGGAATTCTCGATCAGCGCAAAACCGGCTCCCCCTGCAGAACCAAAGAAGGCCCAATGGCCCAGGGCCGCAATGACTGCGGTTGTTGTTCTCTTCATTGATTCGGTCTCCCAGAACACCGACACGTTGACACGCCTAGTGTCATCCCTAATAGCACGATCCCTACTTCGATCAAGCCTGCCTTGAATTTGGTAAGATTATCTAGACAGTTTCTATTTCAACGGCTTAGCGTTGAGATACAAAGTGAATTGATAAAAATAAATTTACGTTAAATCAGGAAGCTTGTTCAGAGACATCCTGCAAATACTAGCCAATCAAGGGGAAATAGCAAAGACGAGTAACAGGGAATTCTCTAATACATAAAAATGGCTATATCCCTATAAAAAATAGATGATGTCAGTATTTCCCCATAGTAGTGAGTTATGTTATAAGTCCTTTTTATCCAATCAACAATCTATGCGGACCACATTAACGGCTATGGCTGATCGCAGACTCCAGGTTTTTCACACAGTGGCAAGGTTGTTGAGTTTCACCAAGGCGGCCGAAGCCCTGCATATGACCCAGCCGGCGGTCACCTTCCAGGTGCGACAACTGGAAGAGTATTTCAATACGCGACTGTTCGATCGCACCCATAATCGGATCAGTCTGACCGATGCGGGAGAACGGGTCTTCGAGTATGCGGATCGTATCTTCGATCTGTATACCGACATGGAAAATTCGGTGCGCGAAATGACGGGCGAGATCCGCGGCGCCCTGACCATTGGCGCCAGCACCACCATCGCGGAATACATGTTGCCTGCCCTGCTGGGCGATTTCGGCGCCCGCTATCCGGAAGTCACCATTCACCTGCGGGTTTCGAATTCCGAAGGCATCGTCTCCATGGTGGAAAACAACACCATCGATCTGGGCGTGGTCGAAGCCCCGGTGGGCAACAAAAATCTGGTCGTGGAGGTGTGTCGGCTGGATCATCTGGTGGCCATCGTACCCCCTAATCACGCCCTGGCTGACAGGGAAACAGTGAATTTTTCCGAACTGATCAAATATCCGTTTATCTGCCGGGAAGAGGGCTCAGGCACCCGTGAAGTCATCAATGAGTACATGAGCACTCACCTGGGAAACTGCGAAACGGAACTCAATATCACCATGGAATTGGGCAGTCCGGAAGCAGTGAAAGGGGCGGTCGAAGCGGGCATGGGGGTTTCCGTGGTATCCCGCGCCACCGTGCAGAAGGAGTTGAAGCTGGACACCTTACGCGCCATCAACCTGGAACCGCAGATGGAACGTCCTTTCTCATTCGTGCATCAAAAACAGAAATTCCGATTGCGTGTGATGGAGGAACTGCTCGAATTCGCCCGCAATTACTGCGTTGATCACCCGACAGCAGGTTTATAACGTTGCAGATGATTCCGACTCAGCAGAGACTGACTTCCGAAGAGCGCAATCTCCTCAGACTTTTTTCCCTCCTGGAGAAACAGGACCAGGCAAGCATGCTGGCGTTTGCCGAGTTCCTGACCCAGCGCAATGGCGCAGGCGCCGCGGTCGAGACGGAGGAAAGCACGCCATTGGAGCCGAAACCGATACCTCGCCCCGCCAACGAATCGGTGGTCAAGGCCATCAAACGGTTATCGACCAGCTACTACATGTTGGAACGCGACAAGATGCTGGATGATACCTCGTCCCTGATGATGACCCACGTCATGCAGGGCCGGGATGCGTTTACGGTCATCAATGACCTGGAGAAGCTCTTCGAACAGCATTATCAACGTTACTTGAACCGGTATTAATAAGGCGCGATAACCAGCCGAGAGAGTCCACCTCACACAGCATCCTCCGCCACTCCATGCAAGCCATTACCGCCTGGTTCAAGCGTTATTTTTCCGATCCGCAGATCGTCTTCCTGACCCTGTTTCTGGTCTCCGTGTTTGGCGTGGTCCTCACCATGGGCGACATGCTGGCGCCGGTGCTCGCCAGTATTGTGATCGCCTATCTGTTGGAAGGCATCGTGAACCTGTTGGAACATTACGCAATCCCCCGGCTGATCTCGGTCATCATCGTATTCATCCTCTTCATGGTGTTCGTGTTGCTCGTGGTGTTGGGCTTGTTGCCGCTGCTTTCCCGTCAGGTCACAGATTTCGTGCAACAACTGCCTACCATGATCTCCACGGGACAATCGGCCCTGATGCAACTGCCCGATAAATATCCGGACATCATACCCCAGGCGCAGGTGGACGAATTGATCGGACAGATTCGCCAGGAAATCGGCTCATTCGGCCAACGGGTCCTTTCCTGGTCGCTCTCCTCAGTGGTCGGCGTCATCACCCTGGTGGTGTATCTGATCCTGATGCCCCTGTTGGTGTTTTTCTTCTTGAAGGACAAACGCCTGATCATCGACTGGTTCGTCAAGTATCTGCCCAAGCACCGAAGCTTCGCCGGCGCCGTCTGGAAAGACGTGGACCGTCAGATAGGCAATTATGTGAGAGGCAAATTCTGGGAGATCGTGATCATCTGGTCGGCCAGTTTCACCACGTTCTCCCTGTTGGGTCTGAATTACGCCTTGTTATTGAGCGTAATGGTTGGGCTGTCGGTGATTATCCCCTATATCGGGGCTGCCGATGGTGACCGTTCCAGTGCTTTTCGTGGCCTGGTTTCAGTGGGGTTGGACGTCTGACTTCATGTGGTTGACGGTCGCCTATTTCGTGATCCAGGCGTTGGACGGAAATGTCCTGGTGCCCTTGCTCTTCTCAGAGGTAGTGAACCTGCATCCGGTGGCCATCATCGTGGCGATTCTGGTGTTCGGGGGCTTCTGGGGATTTTGGGGCGTGTTCTTCGCTATTCCGTTGGCAACCCTGGTGCAGGCGGTGCTCAGCGCCTGGCCTAAAGTGGAACCCATCGAAAATCTGCGCCCGGAGGGCGATGCCCCTATCGGTTGATCGGGAAATGCCTCCAGGCAGGGTCAGACACAAAAATTACTTGCTGGTTTTGATTCCAAAGATGGTGTAAGCAGGGCACCAGCCAAGCAGGGCGGTGAATAAAGGGATCACTCCGATCGCACCCCAATAGTTGAACGGCTGGCTCAATACAAAGCCCCAAACCAATAAGGCCAAGCCAACGAGAATTCGCAGGATTCGATCGATTCCACCCATATTCTTAGTCATAACGTCCTCCAGTTAAACATCATTGAATCAAAAAACACGAGAGCGGGTCGCTAGTCAGGACCCTCTCAAATAGTACGCATCCTATCCTTTCGAAGCTCCGGCGTATGTAACTTAGTCACATAAGTAACCTTGGACTCTACATGGTTGAACAGCGAGGCTTGTGATGCGACGCCATAGAACCTCACACCCATCAGATTTCGATGGACCTGAACTGGCGGGCCTGGCATTGAATAAGGCACACAAGAGACCGGCTCACGAAATGCAACCCTGATTTTCCAGGTCTTTGAGAATACGACTGACCACCTCACGTGAGGTTCCCGGTTGCGAGGCAATCTCCTGATGAATCGTTCTGTCAACATCACCAGGGTCTGTCTGCGCACCCGCAAAGCACTCCTGTTGGCTAGTCTTAAGGTGATCTGCCGAACATGAAACTACGGACCAAGCGGGCAGGTATAAGCCCTGAGTCCCTGGATGGCCATACAAAAAAAACAAGTCTAATATGCAAACTCATGTTTCAGTAAGGGTGAACAGCTTAAACCACATCTCATGGCGGAATACAACGGTGACAATCAGAGGATCCAGCATGAACAGATCCGCCTCCTGTATGCCAATGGTCTGACCCTGATCTTCGCCAATCTGATCGCCGTCTGTCTCTTGCTGTATATTGGCGAAGCCTGGAATAACCCGCAGGAGCAGATCTGGAGCCTGTTACTGGGCCTGGTGCTGATCGGGCAGACCCTGTTGATCCTGCTGGCCAGGCGTATCTCGCTGGTGCGCCTGCAAACCTGGCGATATCTCTTCCTGCCGGGCGTCATACTGATCGGTTTACTTTGGACGACCGCCCTGATGCAGACCATCAGCGGCGTTCACCAGGGCGCCAACACGGTTCTGAGCATCACCCTGATCGGGGCCATCTTCATGTTGACGGCCCTGTTCCTGACGGTCGACAGTTTTTTCAGTCTCTTGTTCATCCTCGCCTCTACCGCCCTGCTTATCATCAATCCGCTAGGCCAGCCGCTATCCCTGACCCTGGATTTCTGGACTGGGCTGATTGCCTATCTGCTGGCGCTGCTGGTGCTGGCGGTCTGGTTGATTGCCAATCAACAGCATTTTCTCGTGGTCGCCGCAAACCGCACCCTGCTGCGGGAGCGCGCGAACCAGGCGGAAAGTGAATTGAACGCCCTGCGCAATCGATTGAACGTGGTCAATGATCAGCGCCATCGGGTAGAGAAGGAACTCTACCTGGCCAAGGATGCGGCGGAGCATGCAACCATGGCAAAGTCCGAATTTCTTGCCACTATGAGTCATGAGATCCGCACGCCGTTGAACGGGATTCTACCCATTCTCGACATGTTGCGGGAAACCGATCTCGACGAGGAACAACAAGACCTGGTCTCCACTGCATCGAATTCGTCCCAGCTCCTGCTCAGCATCATCAACGACATCCTCGACTTTTCCAAGATCGAGGCAGGCAAGCTCGACCTGGAATACATCGAATTGAATGTCGGCGACATGGTGGAACAGGTCACTTCCCTGATGCGCAATGCCGCCGAAAGACGCCACCTGAGTCTCAGCTACAAGATCCATCCGGAAGTGCCAGACATGGTCCGGGGTGATCCCATCCGGCTCAGGCAGATCCTCACTAATCTGGTCAGTAACGCGGTTAAATTCACCCTTGAGGGTAGCGTATTGGTGGAGGTGACCCCACGTAAAACCACCCGCAGTGAGGTGGAACTGCTGTTCGCCGTACGTGACACCGGGATCGGCATGACCCAGATGCAGGTTGAGCGTGTGTTTGATCCCTTTTCCCAGGCGGACGCTTCCACTACCCGTAACCATGGTGGTACGGGTCTGGGACTGGCGATCTGTAAACGCCTGGTCGATCTGATGGGTGGGCATATTGGGGTGAAGTCCCAACCGGGGCGGGGATCTTATTTCTGGTTCATTGCCCCTTTGCGCAAATCCTTGCGCGAAACGCCATTAGGCAGACACGATCTGAGCGGGATCCGCACGCTGATCCTGAGCGAGGATGCGCATGACAGGATCCCTCAGTTGGTAAAACGGCTACAGGAGTGGGGGATGGTTTGCGAAACGGCTTCCAATCACTTCGATGCCCTGAACAAATTGAAATCCTCCCTAACCCTCGGCGCCAGCTGGCGCTATGAACTGATCCTGGTCGATGGTTCCGCCGATAGTTTGATCCTGAGTGAAACCATCACGGCAATCAGGCAACTCCCGCATATGTCCGATACGCCTTTAGTGGTCATGGATGCGCCTGCCGATGTTAGGGAATTTCTGCAGGCGCATAACGTGCCGGCGATCAACTCCCCTTTCAACCTCGATGAACTCCAACGTCGGCTGAATCGGCTGTTCGATGTCGAGCAGGTCGCACCTCGCACTACCGCGCCGGCAGAAAAACCGATCCCGCAGATATCCGATGAGAAAGAGCGATGGGAATTACCCCAATTCGACAGGGCATTCAGCCCGACGAGTAAAGCGGATGCTGTTGAGCGGGCCGGAGCGCATATTCCTTTGCTCGGCAAGGTTCTGGTGGTGGAAGACAATCCGGTCAACCAGGCCGTGGTGAAAAAGATGCTGGAGAAAGCCGGCCTGACGCCTGTCACCACCACGGACGGAATTGAGGCGCTGGAGGCCATCGAACGGGAAACCTTCGATATCGTGTTGATGGATTGCCAGATGCCGCGCATGGATGGTTACGAGGCTACCCGATCGATCCGCCAACGGGAACTCCAGAAAGGTTTGATGCGGATCCCGATCATCGCCATGACCGCGAATGCCATGGCGGGTGACCGGGAACGTTGTCTTGCCGTCGGCATGGATGATTATCTGGCCAAGCCGGTGAAACCCTCGGTACTACAGAACAAATTGCGGCAGTGGCTGCCGATGGAGGAAGTGGTGAATGCCGGTTTGGAAACCGCAACGGATCTGCCCGGCCATACGGCGACTTCGGAAAGCGATGACCATGCCGCATCGGCCCGGGCTGCGGCACAAGCACCGCAGACCGGTAGTGTGCTCGACCGGAACGTGCTCGAGGAGTTGTACGAAATCATGGATGACGATTTCATTTCGGTCCTGCAGAGTTATGTGGAGAATGCGCCTCAGCTGATGAACGCGATCGAAACCGCCGTCATACATCAGCAGCCGGAAGCCCTGGTGACACCCGCTCATTCCCTCAAGTCGAGCAGCGCCAACGTGGGCGCCATGGAACTCTCCGGCCTGGCCAGAGAATTGGAGTTCAAAGGCCGGCAGGGTGATGCCGAAAACCTCACGACCCTCTACCAGAATCTGTTCGAGATCTATGCACGAAGCACGGAGGCTTTGCGCCGGATCATCGAGCGCGGTTCCTTGTTCTGAATTGACGGCAGCCTACAGTTGTCCGGAGGCGAAATCGGCCAGTCTCGAGCGCTCGCCCCGTAACAGGGTGATATGGCCGCTGTGGGGCCAGTGTTTGAAACGATCGACCGCATAGGTGAGTCCGGAGGTGGTCTCGGTCAGATAGGGTGTATCGATCTGCGCCACATTGCCGAGACAGACGACCTTGGTGCCGGGTCCCGCCCGGGTGATCAGCGTCTTCATCTGCTTCGGTGTCAAATTCTGGGCCTCGTCCAGAATGATGTACTTGTTCAGAAAAGTGCGTCCGCGCATGAAATTGAGGGATTGGATACGGATGCGGCTGCGCAGCAAATCCTCGGTAGCGGCCCGCCCCCAGGCGCCACCCTCAGTCTGAGTCAGCACCTCCAGGTTGTCCATGAGCGCGCCCATCCAGGGCGTCATCTTCTCCTCTTCGGTGCCGGGCAGGAAACCGATATCCTCTCCCACCGGCACCGTGACCCGGGTCATGATGATCTCACGGTAGAGATTCTGATCCAGGGTCTGCTGCAGACCGGCGGCGAGCGCCAGCAGGGTCTTGCCGGTCCCGGCGGTGCCCAGCAGGGTGACGAAATCCAGATCCGGGTCCAGCAACATGTTCAAGGCAAAGTTTTGCTCCCGGTTACGGGCATTGATACCCCACACACTGTGTTTTGGAGTGAGGTAGTCATTCACCAGTTCGATGACGGCGCTCCGACCTTCCTTGCTGCGCACGATGGACTGCAGGCTGGCGTCTCCCTCCTGATAGAGGCATTGGTTGGGATACCAACCCGCCACCTCGTCCCCGCTGATCCGGTAATAGGTTTTGCCCAGCTCCTGCCAGGACTCCACCTCCCGGGTGTGCTGTTCCCAGAAATCGTCCGGCAGTCGGGTCATGCCGCTGTAGAGCAGACTGACATCGTCCAGCACCTGATCGTTGGAGTAGTCCTCCGCATGGATGCCCACCACGGCGGCTTTGATGCGCAGGTTGATATCCTTGGAGACCAGAATCACCGCCTTGGCCGGATTCGCCTGCTGCAGACCCAGGGCCGTGGCGAGAATATTGTTGTCGGGGGTGTTGCCCGGCAGACTCTCCGGCAACTGTCCGATGACCGGTTCGGTTTGAAAGAACAGATGGCCGGTTACCGCGCCGATCCGATCATCATTCAGCAGCAGGGTATTGAGGGGGATGCCCCGGCTGATCTCATGTTGCGCCACATGGCCCATCAACTCATCCAGAAAACGACTGCTTTGACGCACGTTGCGGGCCACCTCCGACATACCCTTTTTCCCTTTGTCGAGTTCCTCCAGTACCACCATGGGCAGGAAGATGTCATGTTCCTTGAAACGGAAAAGGGCGGTGGGATCGTGCATCAACACGTTGGTGTCGAGGACAAAGAGGCGCGGGGGTTCAAGCTCTGTTTCTGTCATGCGGAACCTGTCGGATCAAAGCGAAAAAGGAGTGCTGGATTACCAAGCCTGTCGTTACCGGGGTTTATGTGCCCGAACGCAAAGCCTTGACCGCCTCCAACACCTCATCGGCATGGCCTTTGACCGTGACTTTGCGCCACTCGCGCCGCAGGATCCCCTCCGCGTCGATCAGGAAGGTGCTGCGTTCGATGCCGCGCACCTGCTTGCCGTACATGTTCTTCATCTTAATCACATCGAAGGCGTTGCACAGCGCCTCGTCCTGGTCCGACAGCAGATCGAAGGGGAACTCCTGCTTGGCTTTGAAGTTCTCCTGGGCCTTGACGCTGTCCCGGGAGACCCCCAGGATGACCGCGGACTGACGCCGAAATTTATTGATCGCCGCACTGAAGTCCCTGCCTTCCTGAGTGCAGCCGGGAGTGCTGGCCTTGGGATAGAAGTAGAGTACGATCGGTTTGCCGCGATAATCCGAAAGTTTGATGTTCTTGTCGCCAGTCGCAGGCAGCTCAATATCGGGGACAGGGTTTCCCACAGCGATCTCGGTCATGCTCGTTCTCCTCTCTTCGGTCAACCCTTGATGGGTTCGATTACGGCGTCAAGATTCAGCGCATCACAGTAATCCATGAAGTCATCCCGCAGTCCAGCCAGGTGAATGTCGGACGGAATACCGACACTCATGTGCACCGAGAACATGGGGGTTCCCGTATGGGCTGCAGCATAACTGGATGTCACCATATCCTCTATATTGATGTTGCGCTCGGAGAAGAACTCGGCCAGCTGGTTGACTATCCCCGGATGATCCATTGCCACCACGTCGACCATGTAGGGCAGCAGGTTACTGCTTTGCACCCGCCGCTCCGTGCGTTTGCCGATGATGGTCAGATTCAGTTCAGACTCCAGCTCCGGTATGGCGTTCTCCAGCTTGGCCAGGGTATTCCATTGGCCTTCGACCAGCAGCAGGATCGCAAATTCACCCCCTAACACGGTCATGCGGCTGTCCGCGATGTTACAACCGCCGTCGAGAACTTTTTTGGAGAGGGCCTTGACGATGCCTGGACGGTCTTTACCAAGAGCGGAAATTACCAGATAGTTATTTTGCCTAGACATGGATAGCTGTGCATGATGTGAAATTGCTCAAAGTGTAGCACGGCTTGGTGGTATATCGGATCAGCGAAATATGCCAAATAGCGGGGATTGATGTTCCAACCCGCAGTTCACACAGGTAACAGCCAAGCTTGGACCGAAAATCACCTCTCTGCGAAAAGCTTGGCCGGTTGGTTCCGTGAAACCGCTTGGGCCGGATACCATTCAAACCGACTTGTCAGAATTACAAGCAGCAGGATACCATAGTCAATTCAGCCTGATACTGAGGAATTCAAACTGATGTTTCGCGGCAGCATGGTGGCGATGATCACGCCCATGAAGGAGGACGGCAGCGTCGATGGCGATGCCTTGCGTCGTCTGGTGGAGTTTCATGTCAAGGCAGGCACGGACGCGATCGTGGCGGTAGGCACCACCGGTGAATCAGCAACCCTGGACGAACCCGAACATTGTCAGGTGATCAGCCAGGTCGTGGAACTGGCGGCGGGTCGGATTCCCGTGATTGCGGGTACCGGGGCCAATTCCACCAGCGAGGCCATCACCCTGACCCGTTGTGCGCAGCAGGCTGGCGCCTCCGCCTGCCTGCTGGTAACCCCCTATTACAACAAACCGACCCAGCAGGGGCTCTATCTACACCACAAGGCGGTGGCAGAGGCCGTGGATATTTCACAGATCCTCTACAACGTGCCGGGCCGCACCGCCTGTGACATGCTCCCCGACACCGTGGCCCGGCTGGCGAAAATCCCCAATATCATCGGCATCAAGGAGGCTACCGGTGATCTGCGCCGGCTCCATCAGATCCGCGAACTGTGCGGTATGGACTTCGCCGTTTACAGCGGGGATGATGCGACCGGATGTGAAATGATGCTGCAGGGAGGGGATGGGGTCATCTCGGTGACCTCCAATGTGGCGCCAAATCTGATGCACGAAATGTGTCAGGCCGCCATGGCTGGGAACAGAGAACTGGCAGAGCGTCTGAACCAAAAACTGTCCGGTCTGCACACCGCCCTGTTCGTCGAATCAAATCCGATACCGGTAAAATGGGCCTTGATGGAGATGGGGCTCGCGGCGCAAGGCATTCGCCTGCCGTTGACCTGGCTGAGCGAATCGGCTCAACCGAAGGTCAAGGCAGCCATGCAGCAAGCCGGTATTGGCTGATACTATCCGGTGAGCGAGCATGCGCCGTTCACGCTGAGGATGGTTTCTATCCAAACTAGAGCCTGAAGTCACAGAGACAAGAATTAAAATGCTTTTATCCCACTACATTCGACCGATCATCCTGCTCGTCCTGGCCGGTACACTCGCCTCGTGCAGTTCCAGCGGGGGCTTCTTCTCCAGCCAGGATACGTCTTATCGCAGTCAACGTGAAACCGTTGATGATCTGGAGATCCCGCCTGACCTTTCCAGCTCCGCGATCGAAGACGCCATGCAAATACCCGCTGGATCGAGCGCCTCCTATTCGGAATACAGCAGCAAGCAAACAGGAGGACGACCCCAGGGAGGTTCCAGGTTGGCGGGCAGTCAAGTGCTACCCGAATTCAAGGGGATCAAATATGAACGGGACGCCGATCAACGTTGGCTGTTGATCGACGCCCCTCCGGAGCAAGTCTGGTTCAAGGTCGTGGAATTCTGGCGCCAGAATGGTCTATTGTTGGCGGAGCAGAATCCGGCAACAGGGGTGATGACCACCGACTGGCTGGAGAGTCGCCCCAACATCAAGCAAGGCGTGATCACCGAGTTCTTGCGCAAGACCTTTGACAGCGTCTATTCCTCCGCCACCCGGGATCAGTTCCGCGTGCGGCTAGAGCCTGGGGAGCAACCGGGCACCACGGAGCTCTATCTGACCCATCGGGGCATGGAGGAGAAGCTGGTGGAGGGCACCAGCGGCGAGGCCGACACCACCTTTTGGACTCCCAGGCCGAACGAACCTGACACAGAGGCCGCCATGTTGCGCAGCCTGATGGTCTATCTGGGAGCCAGTGAGGAGCAGGCCGACCGTTCCCTGGCGCAGACCAGCAAGAAGTCGGAACGGGCCAAACTAAACAAAACTGCTGATGCGGTGGAACTGGTTATCGATGAGGGATTCGCCAAGGCCTGGCGGCTTACCGGCGTTGCGTTGGATCGGGTAGGTTTTGCCGTGGAAGACCGGGATCGCTCCCAAGGGATCTACTTCGTGCGCTATAACACCCTGGAGGACAAACAGAAGAAGGGTTTCTTCTCCCGTATGGCATTCTGGCGGGACGATGAAATCGACGATCAGAATCAGTATCAAGTGAAGCTTGAAAGCAACCGCAACGAAACCCTGGTGATTGTCAACGACGCCCAGGGCGTACGCCAGAATTCCAGCACCGCGATTCGCCTGCTGACCCTGCTGCAGGAACAGATCCGTTAACAAGGGCCTGTTAACACTATGCGGATACCCATCGACGGCGGCTATTTTTTCGCAGGACAAGGCGCACTGAGCATCGTGTACTGGCTGTACATGAGCGAAAGCAGTGCAACGCCGTCATGCGAAACAACGGCCCCGTCCCGAAGGTTGGCAACCCAATGAGGCCATACGGCGTTGCGCCTGACTCATTTGGAATAACCAAACCACGTTCGGCTCGCCTGGTCTGGCCGCAGCGGGGTGCCAACGCTGGGCATCCACATGGTATTAACAGGCCCTAATTCCGTGCGCTTTGTTTCCCTAGGCAGCGGCAGTCAAGGCAACGCCCACCTGATCGAAACATCGCGTATCAGGGTGTTGGTGGACTGTGGCTTCCCCGCCAGGGAGATTGAACGCCGGCTTGCCTTACTCGATGTCGATCCGACGACCCTGGACGCCATCCTGGTCACCCATGAGCACACCGACCATGTGCGGGGTCTGGGGGCGATGGCGCGGCGTTATCAGCTGCCGGCGTGGATGACTTTTGGCACCTACAGCGCTGCCAACTGCGGCGAACTACCGAAACTCCATGTCATCGATAGCCATACCGGCCGTTTCATGATCGGCGACCTGGAGGTCTGCCCCTATACTGTACCCCATGACGCAAGGGAGCCCTGCCAATTCGTGTTCCGCTGCGCCAGACAGTGCTTGGGGTTGCTGACCGATACAGGCCACATTACCCCGCATGTCGTGGCGAATCTGCGCGATTGCGACAGCCTGATTTTGGAGTTCAATCATGATCCGGAGATGCTTGCTGCAGGTCCCTACCCACCGCGCTTGCAAGCGCGGATTCGCGGCGACCACGGCCACCTCAGCAACCCGCAGTCGGTTGAATTCCTGTCACGCCTGGATCTGGGGCGCATCCAACATCTGGTCGCCGCCCATTTGAGTGAGAAGAATAATTCGCCTGCGCGGGTCAAAGAGGTTCTGCTCGACCGGCACCAGCAGCTGGAAAGGCGTCTGAGTTTCGCCAAACAGCATACCTCGAGCGGCTGGTGCATCATGGCCGAAGCGGGCTGATCGGATGGACGGCTAATTAATATCATCAAATTGTTATGAATCTGATTGGATTGAATTGTATTGTGCAATAATTGTCTATACGTCTTGACTCAACCCAATCGGGTTCCCCCACTTTTTCTTTACTGATGGAGGGTATTATTTATGGCTCATATCGTAGTCTTAGGCGCGGGTACCGGTGGCATGCCATGTGCCTACGAACTTCGTACGGAATTGGGTCCTGAACATGAAATCACGATGATCAACGAGCGGGAATATTTCCAGTTCGTACCCTCCAATCCCTGGGTTGCCGTGGGTTGGCGGGACCGCTCCAGCATCACCTTCGATATCAGACCACACCTGGAACGCAAGGGCATCAATTTCATTGCCCAACGGGTCGACAAAATTGAACCGGAAACCAACCAACTGACCCTGGCCGACGGCGCCACCGTCAACTATGACTATCTGGTGATCGCCACCGGTCCGCGCCTCGCCTTCGAAGAGATCGAGGGTTCCGGACCCGCCGCCCACACCCACTCCATCTGCACCGTGGACCATGCCGAACAGGCCTACAAGGATTATCAGGAACTGCTCAACGATCCGGGACATGTGGTAATCGGCGCCATGCCTTTCGCCAGTTGCTTCGGTCCCGCCTATGAGTTCTCATTCATCATGGATTCCGATCTTCGCAAGCGGAAAATCCGGGACAAGGTCCCCATGACCTTCGTCACCTCCGAACCCTACATCGGACATCTGGGTCTGGGTGGCGTAGGCGACTCCAAGGGATTTCTGGAGAGCGATTTCCGTAACCACCACATCAACTGGATCACCAATGCCAAAGTGACCAAGGTGGAGGCCGGCAAGATGTTCGTCGAACAGTACGACGATGCCGGTCACAAGATCAAGGATCACGAACTGAATTTTAAATTCTCCATGATGCTGCCCGCCTTCAAGGGCGTGGAGGCGGTGGCGAAGGTCGAGGGACTGTGCAACCCGCGGGGTTTCTTGTTCGTCGATGATCACCAGCGCAATCCGAAATATCCGAATATCTACGGTGCCGGCGTATGTATCGCCATCCCGCCGGTAGAAACCACGCCGGTACCCACCGGCGCGCCCAAGACCGGCTACATGATCGAATCGATGGTGACCGCCATCGTCCACAACATCGCCGACGAACTGGCCGGCCGGCAAGGCACCACCCTGGCCACCTGGAATGCGATCTGCCTGGCGGACATGGGTGATACCGGCGCCGCCTTCGTGGCCCTGCCCCAGATGCCGCCCCGTAATGTCGCCTGGTTCAAGAAGGGTAAATGGGTGCACATGGCGAAGATCGCGTTTGAAAAGTATTTCATTCGCAAGATGAAGAAAGGCACTTCGGAACCGATCTACGAGAAATACATCCTGAAGATGCTCGGCATCGCGAAACTCAAATAAGCGAACGCCATCCTCTGCGTTAAGCAAGCCCGGTCAATGACCGGGCTTTTTGTTTTACCCCATGATTCGCGATAATAACGGATACGACAACTCAATCTCACAGACATACCATGACCAAGACTCACATCCTGAGACACCCCACCATAGGCGTCCCGATCGGTCCCGTCTTGATCGGGGCAGGCGCGCCGATCGTGGTGCAATCCATGACCAACACCGATACCGCCGACATCGAAGCCACCACCCGACAGGTGGTTGAACTTGCGCAGACCGGTTCGGAACTGGTGCGCATCACCGTCAACAACGAGGCGGCCGCCCAGGCCGTACCCAGGATCCGACGCATTCTGGACGCTCAGGGTGTGGAGGTCCCGCTGATCGGCGATTTCCATTTCAATGGCCATCGCCTGCTCAGCGACTACCCGGAATGCGCCCAGGCCCTGGGCAAATATCGCCTCAACCCGGGCAATGTGGGCAGTGGGGAAAAGAAAGATGCGCAATTCGCCACCCTCATCGAGATCGCCCGCCGTTATGCCAAACCGGTGCGTATCGGGGTCAACTGGGGCAGCCTGGACAAGGATCTGGTCGCGCCGCATGATGGACGAGAACGCGCGCAGTGAAGACCCGCTGGACGCGGACCAGATGACCCATGAAATCATGGTCAAATCGGCGCTGGACAGCGCCCGCCGGGCGGAACAACTCGGACTCGGCAGAGACCGCATCGTGCTCTCCTGCAAGATGAGCGGGGTGCAGGATCTGATCGCAGTCTATCGCAAACTGGCCCAGCGCTGCGACTACGCACTGCACCTGGGGCTCACGGAAGCCGGCATGGGTTCCAAAGGCATCGTGGCCTCCAGCGCCGCCCTGGCGGTGCTGCTGCAGGAAGGCATCGGTGACACCATCAGAATCTCCCTGACCCCGGAACCGGGCGGCGCCCGCACCTATGAAGTGCTGGTCGCCCAGGAACTGTTGCAAGCCATGGGATTACGCTCGTTCAATCCGACGGTGATCGCCTGCCCGGGTTGCGGACGCACCACCAGCACCTATTTTCAGCAACTCGCCAAGGACGTACAGACTCACTTACGGCTCCACATGGCGGTCTGGCGCGAGCAGTTCCCCGGGGTCGAGGCAATGTCGGTGGCGGTGATGGGGTGTGTGGTCAACGGTCCTGGCGAGAGTAAACATGCCAATATCGGCATCAGCCTGCCCGGTACGGGAGAGAGCCCTTCCGCCCCCGTCTATATCGATGGCGAGAAGGTGACGACCTTGAAGGGGAACGATATCGCGCAGCAGTTTATGCAGATCGTGGACCGCTATGTGAAACAGACTTACGCTGGCCCTGAGTAATTTTCAATTCGTCTGATAGATCGCAACAATATGGAACGGAGAGGCCGCTATTCTGCTCCATATATCCAGCTCATGTCTGCAAACAAAAAGCCTTCATAGAAGCTGCCCATGGCTGCGCCCAACGATGGTAAGCCTTTTCGGCAGCTTCTCAAAAAGCCACTATCGTCGCTAATCGCAGCCGCGGGCAGCTCCTACAGAGACTGGATAGTAAAAAAGGGGGAAGAGATGATCTCTTCCCCCTCTTGTATTAAGGTTATTGGTGAATGATGGACCCTCCCGCCATACGCGGGAGGGTTTGATCGGCGATTACCACACCGATCCGTCTTACCGACTTATTGCGGCAAAGTTCTAGCCTTGCAGGTAAGCGTCGTTACGTCTTCCATCGTGTCGTTGGTCGGATCGGAGTTCTCCACGGCATCGATCGTGGCGGTCCAAGTGATCGCATAAACTCCCTCTGCCTCGCATCCAAAGCTTACGTCGAAGAAGTACTGAGTCGCCGGCCGCCAGGGTTCCGCCTCGACCGTGATCGAATCCTGCACAGTCTGCACGGTAACACCGGGAGGGGCATCGACCGCCAGGGTCACCGTGGTATCCTGCACGATGGTGGCATCACCGTAAACCCGTACCACCCGATTGATTGTATTCCCTACAAACGTGGAGGGTGTGTTGGGCGCATTCACGAAGATCAGGAATGCATCTCCTTCATCTGTCGGTTCATCTACGATCGTGGCTGTGGTTCCGTCTGAATCGGACAGGCCGTCATCATCGGTTACCGTCAACGTCACATTGTAGATACCCACAGTAGTGTAGGTATGAGTCGGCGTCGGTCCCGCATCCGTCAGCACCGTACCGTCACCGAAGTCCCAATCGTATCTGACGATGGTGCCATCCGGATCGGTCGAGGCCGTACCATTAAATGCCACCGGATCATTGATGATGCCGTTATATGGACCACCGACATCGGCTATTGGCGGCAACAGGGCGGTTGCCGTGATGGTCGCAGTCGTCGAGGTGGTGCCGGTATTGCCGAAGTCATCGGTCACAGTCAGGGTCACGGTGTAGACACCCTCGGCAGCATAGGTGTGACTGGTGGTTTCGCCACTGCCGGTGGTGCTGTCACCGAAGTCCCAATCCCAGGATACGATGACACCATCCGTATCGAAGGAGGCGCTTCCGTCCATGACCAGCGGTACATTGACTGTACCGTTGTATGGACCATCCGTCAGGGCGGTCGGGGCCTCGTCAAGAGCGATCGAGGCAGTAGTGGTAGCAGGAACACTGACCTCACCCTCATCATCAGTCACTGTCAGGCTGACGGTGTAAGTGCCGGCGACCGCGTAGACATTGGTGGGGTCTGCACCAATTCCGGTATTACCGTCACCGAAATCCCAGGCGTAGCTGACGATACTCCCGCCATCCGGGTCGAAGGAGCCGGTGCCGTCGAATGTCACTTCGCGACCTTCCACACCCGAGTACGGGACCATTTGGATCGGCCACGGGTATCTGGGTTTGCTCGACGATAGTGGCAGTAGTGGTGGCCGGCGTACTGGAGAGTCCATCGTTATCCACCACGGTCAGCGTCACCGTATAGGTTCCGGCTGCGGCATAGATATGGCTTGGGGTGACGCCGGTACCGCGGTACCATCACCGAAATCCCAGTTCCACTCGACCACGGTCCCATCCGGAATCCGAAGAGGCCGACCCGTCCAAGTTCACCGGAACGCCAGCAGTCCCGAAATAGGGTCCATTCGGATCTGCAATGGGTTCCAACAGCACCGCTTCGATGGTCGCGGTGGTGGTATCCGAATCGCTCAGACGGTGGTATCGGTCACGGTCAGGCTTACCGTGTAAATATCGGCAGCGGCGTAGGTATGACTCGGGGTCGCGCCTGTACCCGTACTGCCGTCACCGAAATCCCATGCATAGCTTTCGATATTGTTGTTCGGATCGGTCGAGCCGGTGCCATCAAAGACCACCGCAACACCCACAGTACCGGTGTACGGACCGTTGGCATCAGCGACAGGCGGCAGATCGCCGATACCTATCGTAGCAGTGGTATTATCCGTGCTCTGCAGACCATCGTCGTCGGTGACCGTCAGGCTGACGTCATAGACGCCGGTCGCCGTATAGGCGTGGGTCGGAGACACGCCGGTACCCGTGCTGCCGTCACCGAAGCTCCATGCGTAACTGACGATGTTACCATCGGAGTCGGTGGAACCGCTGCCGTCAAACTGGACCGGATCGTTGACAGTGCCTGTGTAGGGACCATTGGCATCCGCAACCGGCGGTGACCAGCAACTCATCGATGGTAGCGCTGGTTTGCGCCGAGTCACTTGCACCGTCGTTGTCCGTCACCGTGAGCGTCACGGTGAAGGTACCTCAGTACTTAGACATGGGTCGGGGTCGGACCTGTTCCGGTGCCGCCATCACCGAAAGTCCAGGCATAACTGACGATAGTGCCGTCGGAATCTGACGACCCATTGCCATTGAAGTTAACCGGTTCGTCCACCGTGCCACTGTAGGGTCCGTTAGGATCGGCTACCGGTGGATTGTTGATGTCGGCCGTGGTCGTGGCTGTATCGCTCAAACCGTCGTCATCGGTGACTGTCAGGCTGACGTTGTAGAGACCACCGGTGGTATAGGTATGGCTCGGGGCAACGCCGCTGCCGTTGGTGCCGTCGCCAAACGTCCAGGCATAGCTTACGATCGTGCCATCATCGTTAGAGCCACTGCCGTCGAAGGTCAACGAAACACCGGTGGTACCGCTATAGGGACCACCCGCATCCGCAGTCGGGGGAAGAGGCACGCTACCAGGATCCAGGTCACCGGTCACGCCGGTGGGTACGGCATCACCCACCGTCCAACCCGGCTGGGTGCTGAGATCGATCTCTTGTATGTTGGAGTAGCCGCCCGGGTCGCCGTCAGAGTTAAAGGATTCCACATTGGCGAAACGAGTCGTCAAGGGCAACGTCTGGCTTTGCAACCGGATGGCATTGCCGTAGGCGTTGTATCCTCCACTGTCGTCTATGAGCAGATGGCAGAGGGCACATTGGGCATTGTTGTCAGAACGGGAATCCGGATAGTAAAAATCCCATTCGATGAGATAGGTGCTGCGCGCAAAGGCCGCCGACGTTACACCCAGTAACGCCACCCCGATCAGCACAGTTAGAAACCTGCCGAGCAGGTTTCCAATGGATTTAGTTCGAGTTGTCATGACTCCTCCTGTCATTCGGATCCCTATTGGGATTAGGTTGTTATTGATTTCAAAAAGTTAGTAACTCACCAACTACAACGGCATCGAGATGGTCAACCATCGACACAGGCTTTCAAGGTCTCCGGTTTTACCGAAATGGAGCGCCTGTCTGAACCGCTTTGCGCTTTGTGGCTCCTCGCATCACCTCCAGTCGACAAAACCAGGACCTTTTCACACTCGCATTCGACAAATGCCGGGCAACACAGCGATTACCCGCACAAGGCAGCCACTGGAGTGATTTCGATTGCTAATAAAAGCGGTGCAGCCAGTGCACCTGAGATAGAGAATGGGCCTACAGCATCCTGACTCCCCCGGAGCCAGTTGTGTGGATTCATGGATTTCCCCCTCCGATAAGCCTTTTCCGGGCCTTTACTTTTATTCGAAGATAAACATATCCCTGTCAAGGTAAAGCTGTCAACCCGATTTTACCCAGTGGGGAATTAGGAGTTTTACTGATGCCGGCCTCCCAACCAGGCATTGTATAGTTGCCATAGGGATGCACCGAGGAAAAAGGCTAACGTATAGGATGTCGTAAACCCGAAAGCAAAAAAAAGCGCCGCCCTTGTGAGGCGGCGCTTTGCACTGCTGTTTACAACGGGTTAGATGTAAAGGCAGATATCGCTGGTACCGGCAAACTCGAAGAACCGAGCCGCACCGGCATATTCAATTCCGTCGATAAACTCCGAGGTATTCAACTCGAACAGATCCACGGTCATCTGACAGGCGATCAGCCGGACTTCGGCTTCCTGACAAAGTTCCCGGAGTTCGGTCAGACTGGCGACGCCTTTGGACGCCATCTTCTTTTTCATCATGCTGGTCATCATGCCCTGCATGCCCGGCAGAGCCAGACCGAGAACAGGAAACCATTTGTCCATCCCCATCGGCATCGGCATGCCCGGATTACCCAGTGGGGTGACTTCCAGATCCAATTTCTTTTTCAGTAGCTGGAGTCCGTAGAAGGTAAAGAAGATCTCGGTCTCATAGCCCAGCGCGGCAGCGGTAGAGGCCAGAATGAAGGGCGGATAGGCCCAATCGAGAGAACCTTTCGTCGCGATGATGGCTAACTTTTTTTCGTCCATCTTTCTCTCCTCGAGATTAGGATCAGAAGCTTGGCTTAGGCCTTTTTGATCATGAATTCGAATTTACCACCCACTTCCTTGGACTCCATGAGCTCATTACCGGTCTGGTTGGCAAAGGCCTCGAAATCTTTCACGGAACCGGGATCGGTGGCAATGATGTGCAGAACCTGACCGGATTGCATCCCGTTTAGGGTCTTTTTTGCGCGCAGAATGGGCAGCGGGCAGTTCAGTCCACTTGCATCAAGTTCTTGATCGAAATCAGCCATGGTAGGATCTCCAGTTTATGCATGTATTAGAATGTTAGATTAAATACAGGGGTTGAATTTATATGCGAAGCGCTTGCGAAACGCAAGTAAAACCTCGCAAAGACATTAGGTCAATTACCTATTCAAACCCTCTTCAGGTCAGCTTGCTTTCCTCATGGCCAGTCGATAACCGGCCCTGGCCCAGCCGAGAATACCCCCGCGCAGGTTGATCACATTGTCAAAACCCTGCTGAGTCAGGTAGGCGCAGGCGTGGTAGGATCGCGCACCGCTGTGGCAATAGAGGATCACATCCTTGTCCTTCGGTAATTCGTTCATACGCACCGGTATGGCATGCATCGGGATGTGGTCTGCATCGGGCAAAAGGCCCTGGGCCAGCTCGCCCGCGCTGCGAATATCCAACAGCAGGAAGTCTTCTCCTTCAGTCATGCGTGCCTGCAGATCGTATGAATCGATTTCCCTTACCACCGTTTATCCTCGTCGTAATTAACTTAGCGAATTAGTATATTAATATTTTTAAATATTTCAAGTAGGATTACCCCCCGATCACTTGAGTTTGTCCGGCTGGTGGACCCATGTTAGAGTCCACGCCGAACCTGCAACCCACAGATAAAACCTTATTATCTCATTGATGACATGGACTATTTTCCAATATTTCTCGATCTGAAAAGCAAACGTTGCGTGGTGGTTGGCGGTGGTGCGGTCGCTGAGCGAAAAACCGCGACTCTGCTCAAGGCCGGCGCCGATGTCATCCTCATCTCCCCGGTACTGACCCTAAGCCTGACCGGTTGGCGAGACGCGGGCCAACTGACCCATGTCGACCGCCCCTTCGATGACCGGGACCTGGTCGGGGCGCATCTGGTCATCGCGGCGACCAATAACGCCCAGGTTAACCGTCGGGTTGCCGAATTGGCCAGCCAGCAGCGCATTCCGGTCAATGTGGCCGATCAACCGGAACTTTGCAGCTTTATCGTACCCTCGATCATCGACCGCTCTCCGGTGGTTGCGGCCATCTCAACAGGCGGCGCATCGCCGGTGCTGGCGCGGCTGATCCGCTCCCGTATCGAATCGATCATTCCCGCCGGTTACGGCCGGCTGGCCAATCTTTGCAGCCATTTCCGGCAGCGGGTCAAGGAGACCTTCAGCGACCCCGCCGATCGGCGCATCTTCTGGGACCGGATCCTCGAGGGCGGCGTGGCGGAGCGTATCTTCTCGGGTCACACCGAAGAGGCCGGTCGATTGATGGAAAAGGCCCTGACCGAGGCCAAGATCATGGAAAACATGGGTGAGGTCTATCTGGTGGGAGCCGGACCGGGTGATCCCGACCTGCTCACCTTTCGCGCGTTACGGCTCATGCAGCAGGCGGACGTGGTGGTCTACGACCGACTGGTAGCCAAACCGATCCTGGAGATGACCCGCCAGGATGCGCAACACATCTATGTCGGTAAGGAACGGGACAAACACACCATGCGGCAGGAGGAGATCAACAAGCTGTTGGCCCGGCTGGCCAAGGCGGGTAAGCGCGTGGTGCGTCTGAAAGGCGGCGACCCGTTCATCTTCGGCCGCGGCGGGGAGGAGATCGACACGCTGGCCGCCGAAGGTGTGCCGTTCCAGGTCGTTCCCGGCATTACCGCCGCTTCAGGCTGCGCCTCCTATGCGGGCATCCCGCTTACCCATCGTGACTACGCCCAGTCGGTGACTTTTGTCACCGGTCATCTGAAAGACGGCACCATGAACCTGAATTGGGAAATGTTGGCGCAACCCAGCCAGACCATTGTCTTCTACATGGGGCTGGTGGGATTGCCGGTGATCTGCCGGGAACTCCAGGCCCATGGCGTCGCGGGGGACATGCCGATTGCCCTGGTGCAGCAGGGCACGACCCACATGCAGCGCGTATTCACCGGCACCCTCGACAGCATCCAGGAGATCATGGCCAAGGAGAAGCCCAAGCCTCCCACCCTGATCATCGTCGGTCGGGTAGTGGAACTGCAGGACAAACTCTCCTGGTACAAGGCGCCGGAGTACTCGGAGCAGGGCGCCACCTCACCGATCGACTTTTAACCTAGAATCGGCAGTTGGACGGGTTGAAGGGTGCGTCCACGGGGGTGCAGAGCAAGGCACAACGACATGGAATAGTCATTCTATTCCAAGGAGTTGCAACGCCGCTATGCGCCGCGTGGACGTGCCATTCGACCCGTAGCGTGACTGACCCAATGGGTGGGCCTGTAAATTGAAAATAATCACCATCGTATAAGCACGTTACTCTCAGAATGGGGCGGCCAACTGCCGTTTCTAGGTTTCAGGTTGTTGGGCCCCTGTGGTCATCCACCGGGGCCCAAGCATCCAAACCTCTGACTGCTGCAAGCCGCCAGAACCGGCATCTGATCACTTGGGCCGCAACTGGTCTTCCCGCAGCTTGGGCGTGAAATAGTCGTCTGCCGCTTCAGTCTCGACCGGCTCGCCATGCTTGTCCACCAACGCTTGTTCATAATCATTCCAGCCCCGCAGGCCGGTCTTGAGCGAGACCACCTGCTTGAAACCGAGCATTTTCATGGAAAACGCCGACAGTACGCTGCGGTACCCGGAACGACAAACCACGACGACCTCCCGGTCCCGCGCCTGCACCAGTTCCGGGATCGTCTCTTCATAATCCCACTCACAGGCCGACTCCAGAATGCCGCGGGGAGCGCAGAGCGAACCTTCGATATGCATGGCGTCGTACTCGTAGGGTTCGCGCACATCCACCACGAGCAAATCCGGATTGGCCTCCATGCGTTCCGCCAGGTCCCAGGGCATGATCTCAGCCACATCGCCAAGACAATCGCTGATCAGATCAAGAAAATTCTTCATAATTCGCGCCTTCTATTGTCAGCACCGCATTCAGCTAAGATCCGAAATATTCTTTATCGCATAAGTTGCGATATGGCTGCATTGCGATTCATCCTCTGGCACAGAGGTTTTGCTCGACTGCGATGACGGCCGCCTCGACCCGGGAATGCACGTCCAGTTTGCGTAGAATCGCCTTGACATGGAGCTTCACTGTACCGTCGGAAATACCCAGATGCCGCGCGATCACCTTGTTGCTCTGACCGTCCGCCAGGTGACAGAGGATTTCCCGTTCCCGCGGGGTCAAGTCATCCAGCGATGAACTCTGAGTGCTGCTGGGTTGACCCTCTCCCTGCACGGCCTTGGCAAGTACACCCGTCAACTCCTTGGCCACCACGGTATGGCCTTGCACGATCTCTTGCAGGGCATCGATCAGTTCATCCGGTTCCATGTCTTTCAACAGATATCCCTGCGCCCCATTCTGCAGGGCATCGATCACATCCCGTTCCTCACGACTGGTGGTCAGCATGCTGATCGGCATTTTCTGGGCGTTTTTCCGCAACTGGATCAGCACCTCGATACCGGTCATATCGGGCATGCGCATATCCAGCAACACCACGTCCGGCTGTTCATCCGCCACCAGTTCGATACCCTGCAGGCAGTTACCCACGGCGATCACTTCGATCCCCCGGCGTTCCAACAACTCCTGCAGGCCAATCCGAAACAGGGCGTGGTCGTCGATCAACATCACCCGCATCTGCCTCATCACCCCCGCTTTCCTCTTGGTGCGCAACACCAGTTCAACCCGGGTGCCTTCGCCCGGCTCGCTCTCGATGCACAAGTTTCCACCGACCCGCCGTGCCCGTTCCTCCATGATGGACAGCCCGATATGTTCGCCTGGCTTACCTTTCGGGGCAGGTCCCTCGAAGCCCACCCCATCATCCTCCACCAGCAACAGATAATTGCCCTGTCCCTGACAGCGCAACAGCAATCGTACGGTATGGGCGTTCGCGTGTTTCCGGATATTCGCGAAGGCTTCCTGTACAATGCGCAGGGTCTGCAGTTCCTGGGTGCTGTCCATTTCCACATTGCGGCATTCCGGCTGAAAGAAGGTGGAGATGCCGGTCTCCTGCTTGAAACGTTCCACCAATTTTTCCAGCGCATGGACCAGACCACGTTCGTCGAAGGGCGCGCGAAAACTGTTGATCAACTCCCGCAACTCATCATGGGCCTCGTCCAGGCTGACGTGAATCCGCCGGGCCTTTTGCCTGGCCTCCGGGTTCGCCGGTTGATTTTGCAGGGTCTCCTCAAGCATGCGTACCTGAAACCGCAGACTCGCCAGGGTCTGGGCCAGGGAGTCGTGCAGCTCGTGGGCCAGCGCGGTCCGCTCCTCCACGATCGAGAGCCGACGGGCTTCCGCATCGGAGCGCTGTTTGGCTACCGCCATACCCAGATGGCTGCCGATGGTGTTCAAGATATCCAGGACATCCTCCGGACCATCGTAGATGCCCGGTTTGTCCAGATAGAGGTGATAAAAACCCAGCACGTCCCCATGAAACCACAGGGGCACCGAGACCCGTTCCACCTCATCCATGCCGTACATCTGTTGGCCGTTGCGCAGTGAACACTCCTTGGCGTCATGCGCGCACAGAATATCCCCGGGCGACAGCGCCACCCCGCACTGACAGAGTTTGATCGGACGCATGTCCTCTTCCCGGTACAGCACATCGGCCTGATCGATGCTGCCTACCAGACGCACCCGATCATCCGACAACACCAGGTGCACCGTGGCGGAACGTCCGCTCACCATGCGTTTGAACACCCGCAGGTACTCGAGCAACAGCTCATCCAGGTTTTCCGATTGATTGATGCCCGCCGCCACGTCGTAAAGCAACTGCAGGGAGGTGGTCTTCTGCGCCAAGCGGGCGGATTGCCGGGCAACCCGGACCTCCATGTCTTCGTAGATATCGGTGAGCTCCTCACTGAGGCTGTCGATGTCCCGCGCCATGCCGCTCAACACCCCACTCTGCACCGGCACTTGACTGACCACCGGTTCACCTTGACAGACCTGGGTCACGGTCTTCTCCAGGGTGGCCAGCGGACTCAGAATCTGACTCTGCAGTCGCGACAGCAAGACAAACAGGGCGGCCCCCGTGGTCAGGGATGACGCCAGCAGAGAAATCAGTATGTATCGAGGAGCAGACGCACTCAACAGCAGGAGAGTCACGCAAACCAGGCTGCACAGGATGGTAAAACTCAGCAGACTGACCGGCACCAACAAATGGCTGGTGAACAGCATACGCAGGCTGGGCCAGTGTTTGGGATTGAAGATGTCCCGCAGGCCCCAATCGGCCATCAAGGCATCCTGCCCGATCAGATTCAACGGCAGGGAGGAGCCGTTGCTAGTGTTTTGTTTATGGCCAGAAATCATGCCAGAACCCGGTTAACTCTTGTCATGACAATACTTTAACATGATTCAGCGGCCAGTCGTTTACGCAATCTGTCGAGCTGTCTAGCCTGTAGGGCGGCGCCGAGAGCGGCGCCCTGCAGGCCCTGGGCCTTGAACTCAGAGGCATTCACCTCCGCCAGTACGCCCGAAGCCAGCCGCAATTTCCGCGCGACCTCGGGCATCGAGTCCGGCCAAAGCGCCTGGCCGGCCAGCTCGCAGGCGGCATAGCGATGCGCTCGTGCGGCCGGCTTCAATCGCTTGGTTGCATCCAACAGCAGGCCCGGGTCGGACCCGGCATGCTGCAGCGGAGCCAGTTCCAGCAGATCCTTCAAACGCTCCGCCGCCTCCCTGCCCACGCGCAGACGGGAGACAAACTGACTCAAATCGGCAGCCAGGCCGGCCGCTTGGAACATCACCACGGCAAATCGGATGACCGGGTCAGGAGTGAGCTTGGTGGCCCGTTGCAACGCGACCAGCGCATTCGCAGCTGAGTTCGCCTGATGGGACTGGGGCCCGCCCAGCGCCTCCGCCAGTTCCGGAACCAGCCGAACCAAGGCGCCACTGCGGTGCAGCACCTCGAAAAAACGCCAGGGTTGGGATTCCGCCAGGGCCTTCCACATCTCGGCCTGGACCCGTTCGGGCTTCAGCGCCAGCAGATCATTCGAGGCCGCCATCTTTTTCATCAGGCCATGGGTGCCATGGGCCACCCGAAAGCCCCATTGCCCCAGCTTGGCGGCAAACCGGGCAATTCGCAGCAGGCGTACCGGATCTTCGACGAAGGCCGGGCTGATGTGGCGCAGCAGGCCCTCGTCCAGATCCTCCCGGCCATTACATACATCGATCAGTTGACCCGCTGGGTTCAAAGCCAGGGCATTGATGGTCAGATCGCGGCGCAGCAGATCCTGCTCGAGGGTGACATCGGGTCCGCTGTGGGTTTCGAAACCTCGATATCCCGCTCCGGTCTTGCGCTCGGTGCGGGCCAGGGCATATTCCTCGCCGGTCTGCGGATGGAGAAACACCGGGAATTCGCCGTATCGGCACGGCGGTAACCGGCCGCCAGCATCGCCTGTTCGGTCGCGCCCACCACGACCCAGTCCCGTTCCTTGACCGGCAATCCGAGCAACTGATCCCGCACCGCGCCGCCTACCAGATAGGTCTTCACCGGGCGACCCTACGTATGGCTGGTAAGCAAACCAGAACTCGGGCCGGCTGCAGAAGGGTTGTGTTACTCGCCAACTTCACTCTCGTTCCTCCTGCTGCAGGCGCCACATATGGGCGTAGATCCCACCTTGAGCGAGCAGTTCCCGGTGCCTGCCCTGCTCGCAGATACGCCCTTTATCCATCACCAGTATCTGGTCGGCATCGATCACGGTGGAGAGCCGGTGGGCGATCACCAGGGTGGTGTGATCCTTGGCCACCTCCCGGAGGGTTTCCTGAATCGCCTGTTCGGTCTTGCTGTCCAGCGAAGAGGTGGCTTCGTCGAACACCAGGATACGCGGCCGTTTGAGCATCGCCCGAGCGATGGCGATACGCTGTTTTTCACCCCCGGAAAGCTTGAGGCCCCGCTCCCCCACCACCGTCTCATAGCCGTCCGCCAGGGATTCGATGAAAACCGCGATGTGGGCGATCCGCGCAGCCGCCTCGATCTCCGCTCGACTGGCATCAGGCCTGCCGTAGGCCAAGTTGTAGAGGATCGTGTCGTTGAACAGGACCGTGTCCTGGGGCACGATCCCGATCACCTCGCGCAGACTGCTGCGGGTCACCTCACGCACATCCTGACCATCCACCAGCACCCGACCACCGGTCACGTCATAGAAGCGAAACAGCAGGCGCGCCAGGGTCGACTTGCCCGCCCCACTGTGGCCAACCACCGCGACCTTTTCCCCCGGACGAATGGTGAAATCCACCTGATGCAGGATCTTCCGCTCCGGCTGGTAGGCAAAGTCGACCTGTTCGAAACGCACTTCACCCTGTTTCAACAGCATGGGCCTGGCACCCGGGGCATCCATGATTTCCGGCTCCCGCTCCAGCAGTTTGAAGATCCGGTCCATGTCCGCCAGGGAATACTTGACCTGTCGGTAGACGATGCCGAGGAAGTTGAGCGGGATGAACAGCTGCAGCATGAAGGCATTGACCAGCACCAGATCGCCGATACTCATGCTCCCGTTGACGACACCGTTGGCCGCGAAGATCATGATCAGGGTAACGCCGATGGCGATGATTCCCCCCTGACCGAAATTGAGCAGCGACATGGAGGTCTGGCTCTTGACCGCATTCTCCTCCCATTCCGCCAGGGTGGAGTCAAAGCGCGCCAGCTCCAGTTGCTCGTTACCAAAGTACTTCACTGTTTCATAGTTGATCAGGCTGTCGAAGGCATGGTTGTTGGCCGTGGAGTCGAGCCGGTTCATCGCATGCCGGTACTCCATGCGCCATTCGGTGATCGCCAGGGTAAAGGCCACATACACCGCCACGGTGCCGAAGGTGACCAGGGTGAAGATGATGTCGTACTGGATCAGCAGCACCGCGGCTACCAATCCAAATTCAACCAGCATCGGCAGGATACTGAAGACCATGTAGTTGAGGATGGAACTGACCGAACGGGTGCCCCGCTCCAGGTCGCGGCTGATAGCGCCGGTCTGACGCTCCAGATGGAAACGCAGGGACAGGTCATGCAGATGACTCAGCACCCGGTTGGAAAGGCGCCGCATCGCCCGGTATCTGACCCGGGCGAACACCGCATCCCGCAATTCGTTGAACAGCGAACTGCTGAGACGCAACACCCCGTAGGCGAGGAGCAGAAACAGGGGCAGCACCAGCAGCGTCTTGTCACCCTTATCCAGGCCATCTACGATCTGCTTGAGCAGTAGCGGAATCCCCACATTCGCTACCTTGGCCAGGACCAGACAAGCGAGGGCGAACGCCGCCCTGCCCCGGAATTCCCAGAGAAAAGGCAACATATTGCGCAGATTTTGGAAATCGCGCCGGTCCTTGTGCACCCGGACCTGGGCAATGACATGGGACATGCTAAAATGGCCTGCAGTTCGAACCGGTGAATTCTAACGGATTCAGCAGGCAAAACGCAGAATCACCGGTTTTTTCTATGGGATCGGCTTGCCGGGTCTGCCGGATAATGGCCAGGCAGTTCGATGCTAAGGTAAACTCAGACAGATGAACAACGATTGCAGTTACAACGAACTCTACCCCCTGCAGGTGCTGGATGACAGCATGGAACCGGAATTTCCCGAAAAGTGCATCATCGTCATCGAACCTTCGGACGTCTGCGCCACCGGCGCCTATGTCGTCGCGGAAGTCAACGGAGAACGCTGGTTTCGTCAGTACCTGGCCGGCGGCAAGCAAGGGAAACGACTGGTCGCGTTGAAGGAAGGCTTGCCCGAGATCGAACTCGAAGACCGGGAATTCAAGATCCTGGGTGTGGTGGTGCAGCGAAACATGAGGCGCAAGATAAAACACTACTATCCCTACGTCCCCGGCGGTAGCGCGCCCAAGACCCTCGAACTGAACTAGCGCGCCCGCAGGAGTGGCCGGCCAACACCCCAGCCCGACTCCCAGATTCGCGCCACGCAGAAATTCCGCTATCTTTATGCTTGCAGCCCTGCGTAAAACAAAGGAACATATTTATCCCCGGCTTAGCCGTCTGTGCTGACATTATCGAGAGGAATTTGACATGGATATAGACCTGGCCGACGTCACCGTGCACGTCGACGAAACCCTGGATTCTGCTGGTTTGGCGACGCTGGATACCGCTTTCCGGGCCAGGGATGGCGTAGTTTCCGTCCACGTGAATCCGGCCCACCCCCACCTGTTTGTCCTGGAATACAACCCAGCGAAGCTGACCAGTCAACACCTCCTGGACATCGTTAAGTCACAGGGCATGCACGCCGAACTGGTCGGCCTGTAGCCTCCCCGCCGGGCATTGGGTTCGACCTGACGCAGCACAGGGACCACAAAAGCCGCTCAAGAACTGCCGTTCCCGTGAGATTCTGATATTTCCACCGGGAGCCAGTGCTTGAGCGGCAACGGCCCAATCGATATCATCCCCCCGATGTCAATCCACAAAACTCAGATCGAACCAGATTGTTCCCGGAGCAACGAGACATGAAACGAGTAACCGTTGTCGGCAGTGGATTTGCCGCCCTGACGGCAGTCAAGACCCTGCGCGCGCACGGCCAGGATCTGGAGATCAGCCTGGTCAGTCCGAAAGCGGAATTCCACTATTATCCGGGCTCCATCTGGATTCCATCCGGTCTGCGGCAACCGAACGACCTGATCGTCCCCCTGGACAACTTCTTCCGTCGCATGCGGATCGACTACCATACCGCCGAAGCCACGGGGCTAGCCCATCAGGGGCGCACCCTCCAGACCTCCGCTGGTGAGATCCAAAACGACGGTCTGATCATCTGCACCGGTGGGCGGTTCATCAAAAAGTTGCCCGGCATCGAGCACGCCATCACCCCCTGTGAAGGCATTGCCGCCACCGTTCAGATCCGTGAACGCCTGAGGCAGATGCAGGAAGGCGTCATCGCGATCGGATTTGCCGGCAACCCCCAGGAACCCAGCGCCATGCGAGGCGGCCCGATGTTCGAATTCCTGTTTGGAATCGACCGCCAGTTGCGGCTGGAAAAGCGCCGTGACAGATTCAAACTGATCTTCTTCACCCCGGCGGAAAACCCCGGCCAGCGACTCGGTCCCAAGGCCGTCAAGGGCTTGGTCGCAGAGATGAAAAAGCGGGGTATCGAGACCCATCTCGGTCACAAGATGAAGCAGTTCACCGCCAACGAGGTGATCACGGAAGGCGGCTCCTTCACTGCCGACCTGATTCTCTTCATGCCCGGCATGACCGGCAACCAGTGGTTCGACAATACCGACCTGCCGCGCTCGCCAGGGGGCCTGATCAAGGCCGATGCCCAATGTCGGGTCGAGGGACTGGAACGGGTCTATGTGGCGGGGGATTCCGGCAGTTTTCCGGGCCCCGAATGGATGCCTAAACAGGCCCACATGGCGGATCTTCAGGCCGCGGCGGCGGCAAAGAATCTACTGGCGGATTTCGCGGGCCGCCAGGCCAGCGAAACCTACAAGGTGGAACTGGTCTGCATCGTCGACAGTCAAACCTCCGGCATGCTCGTGGCGCGCACCATGACCCGCAACATCGTGCTGCCGAATATGCGGATCTTCCATTGGCTGAAACGTTTCTTCGAGTGGTGGTATCTAAGGCAATATCGCTGAAGCGGCAGATAGGTTTCAGAACTACTCGTTGGCAGTCGTAAAATCCGGGATGGCGCGACATCCAATGCCATGCTCAGCTTCGAGCCGGCAGCAGCTTTGTCCTGACTGCGTCGCTTCAGAATTTGCGGGTGTTGGCAAGATCGGCTTACCCGTACTCGGTCAACCGGGCCAACCCCTCGTTAATCAGCGCATGGGGCACCCGGTTTTACGATAGGCAGGCGGATACCCGAAACTATCGAAGCCTTCTTGCGACTGATCCCAGGGCCAAACCGGCAGTTACCACGATCGACCCCTCACTACCCGGCATCCCTGGCTACCGTGACCCGCAATGCCGGCTGAAATCTTCCTCCTTGAGGTTCTAATACCGATTGTTCGGTTGAATCTTATTTTTCATTGACTTTGTATTAGTTACGGTCATTCCCCCATTTTTTTGCCTGCTGAGCGCACCACGATGGAGCATAAACATAGCGAAATGATAAGACTGCAACCCAAAGAAAACGGTATAATTAATAAGTGGATATAGTAAAAAAAGTCAAGACCAGCGAATTACTCAGACAACTCTTCCTCCAGGAGGAGCGGCGCAGTGAGCGCTATGCCAATTACGTCCGAATACTGTTTTCCTTTCTCTATTTGTCGATCGGTTTAACCATCAGAAGCGAGATACCAGTCAATTCATTCGATGTGATCGTCATCGCTGCCCTGATCAATCTACTCTATGGCCTCCTGGTCTTTTTTGAACTCAGGAAAGAGGCCCCCGCATCCTGGATCAAATATCCATCGATAACGATCGACATCGTCCTGCTTTCCCTGGTGCTGTATGCCTTCGGGACCTACCGCACCTTTAAAACCGAAGCCTTTCTTCTCTACTACCTATGGATTGGGCTGGCTACGCTGCGATTTTCCCCAGGCCTGACCCTACTCGCAGGCATCCTGAGCATGGGCCTGTACTTCGGCATTGCCTGTCTTGCGATCATGCAACAAACCATCGAACTGGGCACCATCACGGATGAGTTCACGACCTATAGGGTAAGCCAGAGTAATATCGTGTTACGCCTTATGTTTCTCGGTATCTTCGTAGGAATGGCCAGTTATGCCACCTATGTGTTCAGGAATATCGCCTCGAAAGCCATCCGTGAGGATCTGCTCGAGGAAAAAAACACTCGACTGGCACAAACCCTGCGCAAACTGCGCGCTACCCAAAAACAGCTGACCGCCCGCAACAGGGAACTGGCGACCCTGTCAGAGATCGATGCCCTGACGCAACTGTTTAATCGCCGCAAGATTGATCAGGTATTGCGAGAGGCGCTCAAAGATACCACCAATCCGACCGGTTCTCTGGCGGTTATCCTGCTGGACATCGATCGATTCAAGGCGATCAACGACGACTATGGATACCAGATCGGGGACAAGATCATCCGCGGAGTCGCCGATCAACTCAGGCTCACGGCACGAGGTAACGACTGCATTGGCCGTTGGGGAGGCGAAGAGTACCTCATCATCTGTCCCGACACCGATCAAAGTGCGGCACAGATTCTCAGTGAACGTCTCAGGGCTAAGATTGAATCCTATGACTTCCATATCAATCAGCCCGTTACCTGCAGTTTTGGAGTAGCGGTCTATCACAAGGGGGAATCTGTCGAGAGTCTGTTGAAACGGGTGGTTGATGTCCACCAAAGATCCAAAGTGTTTGGACGCAACCGGGTAACCATCTCAGAGGATCAAGCCTAAACCTCCCTTGGTACTGGGCAGATATCAGGAGACGGACCGAAAGATGGCGGAGAGAGAGGGATTTGAACCCTCGGATCCCGTGAGGGATCACCTGATTTCGAGTCAGGCCCGTTCGGCCGCTCCGGCATCTCTCCTAGTTACTTGGTCGCGCACGGATGAGCTAATACCGCGCGGGCATGGAAGCCCGGGAGCGGCCTGACCGGTCGTTCGGACGGCTGCCTTTCCACCCCGGACAAAGGCCCGATTCAGCTGGTACCAGTTTCTCACCTCGGTTCTCCGTCGCGAACCTAATACGAATTCCCGTCCCTGAAACACACTCAGATCCAATCTCTTGATTCTGATCAGTTCGTCGTGTATCTGTTTAGGTGATTATCCAGGATTCCCTGCCGATGGCAGGAGCGCTCGGTTTCCGGGCAGGCTCAACCGAATTGCCGGACCATCTTTTAAAACAACTCACACTTGGGTCGCTAACGGTAATACATTACAGAATTCGCATCAACCACTCATCATGCGCAGTCATGCTAGTCATCACTGCATTTCTGGTGCTCGCCAGTTGCAGTATTCCTACGCCCCTGATCCAGCGCATCCAGGAGACGTGGTGAATTACTGGTGGTCACCCGCAACAGCGGCACCACCCTTTACGAAGGGGCCGATGGCTTGACCGGTTTCGAATATGATCTGGTGCAACTGTTCGCCCAGGACATCGGTGTCGAGCCCCATTTCATTCTGCCTGACAGTTTCGAAAAGCTCTTACCCGCCCTGATCGAAGGGGATGCTCATCTGGCGGCGGCCGGACTGACCATCACACCGGGGAGAGAGACGAAGATCCGCTTTGGTCCACCGTATCAGGACATCAGCCAACAAGTGGTCTATCTGAGCGGAAAAACACGACCGCGCAGGGTGGCGGACCTGGTCGGCAATCAGATCGAGGTACTGGCCGGGAGCAGCCACGAAGAGGAGCTGATTAGACTTTCCGCAAAGTATCCCGATCTGAAATGGACCGCCCGTTCCGACCTGGAGGTGGTTGAACTGCTGCAACGGATCCAGGATGGCCTGATCGACTGTACCATCGCCAACTCCAACGAGGTCTCGGTCAATCGTCGTTTCATGCCCAACATTCGGGTCGCTTTCGATCTTCCCAAGCCTAAGCAACTGGCCTGGGCCATCGCGCATGCGGAAGACAGCAGCCTGTACAAGGCCATGCAACGGTTTTTCAAGCGTATCCGCAAAGACGGCACCCTGGATCAACTGATCGAACGCCATTACGGACATATGGATAGACTCGACTTTGTGGAATCCACTACCTTCCTCAAGCATGTCGAAGAGCGTCTACCTACATATCAAGGGCTGTTTAAAAAAGCCGCTGAAGATACCGGTATCGACTGGCACATGCTGGCCGCCATCGGCTACCAGGAGTCGCACTGGAATCCAAACGCGCGATCACCGACGGGGGTCAAAGGCATCATGATGCTGACCCTGGCCGCGGCCGAGGAGGTGGATGTCAATAATCGCACCGACCCTGAACAGAGCATCAGCGGTGGCGCCCGCTACTTGAGATACGTCGAAAGCAGGTTGCCGGAAAGAATCGGCGAACCGGATCGCCTGTGGCTGACGCTGGCCGGCTACAACGTCGGCTTCGGTCACCTGGAGGATGCCCGTATTCTGACCAAACGATTGGGCGGCGATCCCGACAAATGGGCGGACGTCAAGAAGCATCTGCCGAAACTCAGCCTGGAGAAGTGGTACAAGACCCTCAAACAGGGCTATGCCCGCGGCAAGGAGCCGGTGAACTACGTGGATAACATCCGCGCCTATTATGAACTGCTCAAATGGCAGATGGCGCAGCAGCAACCTGAGCCGGAACCTAAAAACGAACTGCCCTACGCCTTATCCATTACCCCACAGCCCCTGTAGCAGCCCCTTCATAACATCTCGGTCAACTCAAGACCAATCCCGATCCGGTGAGTACTCTCATCATAGTCGATCAGGCTTTCCCCGTAGCCGTTGAAATACTGCAGATAGCCCCGGAACCGGCCGTACATGGGGAAACTCCAATCCAACTGCAATGCCCCTTTCCCGCCGGTCAACAGGTCATTGCGCAACATCAGGCTGTAGGTATGTGGGCCCCGCTTGTAGCCCAGCCACACTTCTCCAATACCGAGATAGTCCCCGATATCCGGGTTATCATCGTCCGCCTCATCCTCGGGCAGTCGATACCAGGGCTTCAGCCCGACAAACAGATTCTCGCGCTCGAACACCAGTTGGGCATAGAGCCGGTTCCAACTGCGCGACAGCTCATCGCTCTTGCCATTCGACTGATGGCTCAAGCCCAATTGGACGAGGGAGTTTTTCCAACCCAGGAACCGCCAGTCGTTTTCGAACAGGACGAACACCTCCGGTTCATGATTGGTCTCGCGGAAGGGGGATGAATTACTCCGGTTATAGGCCTGCCAGAAAGAGAGATTGGTGTAGGCAAAGTAGAGATCGGCGTGCGTCGCAAAAAGATTCTCCACCACGGGAAACCTGATACTCAATTGGAATTTCATCTCGACCCGATCGAAACCATCCTCGTCGAGCGCAAAGGGTTCCAGATTGGGCGTATCATTATAGGACGCCAGCAACACATAGTTGCTCTTGTGCGGCGTCAAAATGAAAGGATTATTCCTGGTAGCGAGCTCCGCCTGTTTACGTCGCTCGATCAGCGAATCATCCACGGGTTTGTCTGCAACGCCGGCAGCAGGCCTTTCCGCCCCGTGTTGCTGGTGACACGCCATTCTTAATTCCGCTACAGTGATGTCGGCGGCAGCGGCATGGAGGGCATCCAGCAGACAGCGCTCCACTTCCGTTACAGCACCCGCCGCCCACGCCTGGCTCGAGGTTACTATGCAGGCGAGGGCGAGCCAGCCCAGACCCGGTGTGTGCATCTCAGCTCGAGGCATCAACAACCTTCCTCTCATCCCGCTTGTTTTTAAAAAAGGCACGCAGCTTTTCCGCGCTGGCCTGCGCCAGACAACCGCCCGCCACCGTCACCCGGTGATTGAAGCGATGATCCGAGGGCAGCAAATCGAACACGCTGCCGGCAGCCCCGCTGCGGGGATCGGCAGCTGCGTAGACCACCCGCTCAACCCGGGCATGCACGATCGCGCCGGCGCACATCGGACAGGGCTCCAGGGTAACATACAGGGTCGATTCCGGCAGCCGGTAGTTCTGCTCACGAACCCCCGCATCCCGCAGCGCCATGATCTCCGCATGGGCAGTCGGATCGTGGCTGCCGATCGGGCAATTCCATCCCTCGCCGATGATACGGCCATTCCGCACCAGCAGCGCCCCAACCGGCACCTCACCTGCCGATGCAGCCTTTTCCGCCAATATCAGGGCAAGTTGCATGAAATGGCGGTCTTGTTGGTCTATGGCCACTGGGATAAGGATATTGGAATATTCCGCTCGATTGTGAATAACCCGCGAAAATCCAGTATTAGCGCGGGTTTTCCGGTGGTCATCTCTGTTCTTACCATGGAAAATATCATTAATATTAATTCTTGAGTCTATGTATTACGACGCGGATTCAACTCTGAAGCGCGTATCGATTAAACGGCCTGCGCGGCCATATGATTTTGCCGCAAAACTTCAGGGGGTTTAAAGCCCAATGTCTTCCGTACCCTGGTCGTTTCGGAGCCGAACTTAGCGTTGTGCGTAACAAACCCATCCTCTCCTCGGCACCATATGTAACAATGTTCCAGACTACCATAAACCGCACAAGCGACTGTTATAAATGCGTTTATCCGCGTGTTATTTTTCTTCCAGGGTGTTCTTCGTTCTTGAATCACTATGACTCATTGCTCTCTATGCTCTTTTTTATTTTAATTGATCGCATTAGACCCTGGTATGGTTTGCATCCCGCCGCCTATACCAACTCAGGATCACCATAATGAGGATTGGCAATAATGCTATACCCCCTTTAACAACAATATGAGCAACGCCTGATCCCAATTCGACGAAGTCAATTTACCGCCAAAATGGGCCAGCAGAAAAACCCCGAGCATAATGATCCGGCGCAGCATGGGATTCTTCCAAGTATTAGGTATGCTAGAGACCAACAAGGGCGTATTAGCTATGCCACTATTTGGGTGGTTTGTTGCAGCAGGTCGCTGGCAGCGCCTTGGCATTATCCCGGCCATTGCTGTCAGAAAACTGGTACCAGCTCATCTTGCGGGGGTGCGGCTCTTCTATAACGACACCCTACTACCCAGGTTCAACGGGTTAGGAGTGGCATTAAAGAGAAGATGCTCACTCGCTACGAAACACAGGTTCATGCTGCCTCGCCGAAAACGACAGGAATTGGCGGGCCCGGATAATTCCGCTTCGCTTCCTGGTTGAAGTGAAACTCCATGTAGGCTGGCAGGTCACCACTAATCTTCAAGGAACGCAGCTTGAGGATTGCCTCCGCCCGCTGCAGACCCCAACGGGCTCCGGTGATATCCATTCGATCCTTGACCAGATGGCGACAGGCCCCTTCGATGACGCCGGTGGCAATCGGTAAGCCTTGATCCAGCGCTTGGTCATATCGCAGCCGCTGCTGATTGTTTTCGATGTAGTTGGCGGTGCAATCCACCGGCTTGCGCTCGTGCTGGCTGAGTTGTTTGCGAGTCGCGGCTCGGCGCAGGCCGGTCGCCACCTCCGAGGCCCGACCCGCCAATACGGCGGCAGCTCGATTCTCCACCCAGTGCTCACGCGTCTCAGGTTCCTCCGGATAGAGTGCATGACCGGCCTTCCACAGGTACTCCAGAACATGTATGAAATCCTGTACCACGGTGATCTCAACCTGGTAGCGTTTGGCCGCGGCATAGACTTGGCGCAGCAGGTCTTCCTGACCATCAGTCAGCACCACCCAGTGTAGCCGTTGCTCAGGATCACGCCGCATCGCCTCCTGGAAACCTTGCTCGATTACCGCCTTGAGATCCTCTTCCACACGGGCCCAGGTACGTTTGTGGCAAGGTTGCGGCCGCTTCTGCTCAGAGTTGTGTTCAGGGTCAAGAATCTGTTCCGGACTGCGCGGATAACGCTCAATCTCGTACACCGAGACCACCGTGGCCATCCGCTTGCGGTTGCTCTTCTCCCCGGGACTCAGACGGGTCCGCTGTTTACGCGTCTCCTGCTCCATCGCCTTGCGGGTGGCCGCCCGCAGACCATTCGGATGCATCACGATCCCCTTGCCATCGGCGGTGATAACCAGGAGCCTGGCGGCACCTTCATCCTCGTCAATACGCCCCAAAGGCTGACGGTAAAAGGCATCAAAATCCTGACTGAGATGCACCGCCAGTTCCTCGCTCTGACGCTTCGAGACCTGCCCACCCCCCAAACGTTTCAGATGGGCTACCGACTCGTCAAACGACCCGCGAATGACCTCATCCGCTAATCCCTGACGGAGTCCATGCGAGTATTTGTCCGGCGGCAGATTCAGTTCTGCGTCCAACGGAAACACACTCTCCAGGCCCCGAGCACCATAGCCTCGGCGTGTGACTGTCACCTCCCCGAACCGGCTTTCCAGTCCACGTTTGCAACCCGCACGGTGGTGTGTTCTGGGCAGCCCATCTTCACCGATCACTTTCTCCCGGAAAGGTTCTTGGGCACTTCTTTGATCCAGGTGTCCCTGAGTCATTCGCCGCAACAACTCCATCCCTTCACTATGAATCACGGCCTCAACTTCTCCATGCGTCAACTTCTGGGCATCCGGATGTTGGAGTCTGCCGATCAAATGGTCAAACTGTTCGCAGGCATCAATGTAGTGGGGCTCGATCGTAGCGCTGCCTATCGGGTAAGATGTCATCGAAGGGGTCTCCTGGTACTGGGTAGAGTGCATAAGATTCGTCTCTCATGTTTCATACCCCAAAAGAGACCCCTTCTTCAATTTCTTCTCAATACCACCCCGCTAACTCATTGTTTTCTCGACCTCTAGCGTCGTTCTAAAAGAGCCGCACCCATCTTGCGGCGGGACCACCAATTATCCAGTGGCGGGAATCCCGCATCCTCCAGTGAGGTCAAAATCGTCTGGTAATCCGCTTTGTGATGTCATAAAAGACGACGACCTGCTGTCGGATCGCATCGGCCACCACCTTGCGAATTCCAGGCAAGGGACTGAGAAAACGTTCCACTGCTATGGCATCCGCATCATGCCCCAGAGCCGGTATATTAATCCTGCGCCTGACTTCCCAGGCGCCTGCTGGTTTCAGGGGATCTTGTGTTTTCACCATTTACTCCAGGCTTTACCTGCCATTCAAAACCTTACGTTTCTGTTCAAACTCCTGTTGATCGATACTCACCCTTTGCATAACGTTCCTTTAGGATGTCCAGTGCAGATTTGTCATTGTTTTTTGGACTGTTGCCGTTCCCGGCAACCGCTTTAACAGCCCACACGATCCCTAGGCTGAGGTTCCTTTCTAGGAAAGCCGATATTATCCTAAAATATCAATGTGATATTTAAAAAGTAGCCTGCAAGGTCCTGTCTATAACCTCATCTCCTTGAGTAACTGAAAAGCCTTTTGTTGGGTCATTGTGGGTTGGGTATCGATGACAAATGAAGGCATGCCTGCCTCCGCGTCTTTGCTTTGGCAGGTGTTGCGAACAATCGTTGCCAGGTTGCGCAGCAGTGATTGAAAGCTATGGGCGGGTGACCCATCCGAGAGTTGCTTGCTCTGCACCTTTGCGAGGGCTTCAATGGAGCGCTCGGCTGGCGCAACAGGATACCGTTCTCGTTTGACCTGTTGGTCTTCGTCCGCAAACAGCAGCGGCCGCCACGCCTCCATCATGTGCCACTTGACGTAATAGGCGAGCATGCAGAGCAACAGGTGCGCTCTGACCCGCAGTTCCTGGTAGTGATGAAGGGGGCGCACTTCCACGCCACCGTGTATGAACGAGTCAAGGGCAAATAACCCGCTGGTGTCTCAGCAAACGACTACAAAGAAACCGGGTAGTGCGGCGGGCAAACTTTTGGACTTACGCAACACCGTTCACGAATGGATTCAAGAGACGGGCGGAAAACGATTGGTCTGCACCCGCTGCGGCTACAGCCGTTTGCCGGGCGACAAGGTTGGCCGGACCTGCAATGGTCTCGATCGGGAAAAGATCCTGCATCAGAACTGGAGCGAATCCGAGAAGGAAATCATCAGACGCTGGTTTGGTGCCAAATTTGTTTGACCCCATTTGGCTGATCCCGATCATTTCCCTTCTACTCAACTATGCGCGGGACCCGGCACAAACCATCTTTGACAAGGGGTGCGACGGATTGCAGCAATTCTCGTTGATTAGTTTCCGTCAGTAGTACCGCATGTTGTTGAGTGAATCTGTGGCAGCTGTTGGATTATTTAAAACTCCCCTCTCTGTACTGCGCGAAGCATGTCCGTCAAGTTGATATTGCCGATCGCTCTATTCGCATCATCGATCACAGGCATATCTTCAACCTCGTACTGAATCATACGATTTAAGACATTGTCCAACACTTCTTGCGGCTTCGCTGATACATAGTCTCTCTCCATGATATCTTCCACTATGCCACCGGAGACGCGTTCCATAATTTCGTGTCTCGTTTGAATAGGTAGATGTTGCGCCAACATGAGTCGAACCAGTCGCCTATGACGAACAACGCCAATGATACGGTCTTCGGGGGATGTGATATAAAGATCCCTCAGTCCCTCATGAGATAGGAACGTAGCCACGACCTGAGCCATTGGTTCATCCTTGGTCACGGTCACCGGCTGCGCGGGGTGAGACTTGATCCAGTCAGAAACCTTCATGGCGAGGTTTCTCCCTTTTGATGTGAAGCTCGCCAGCACGCTCTAAGGCAAATCGGGCAGTCAGCGGCCCAACCAGTTCATACAACAGAGTGGTTCCGAGAATGACGTTCACGATGATGTGGCCGGTATCTGCATAAGCAGCCTGGTGACTCAGTATCAGCGCAAGCCCTACGGCTACACCGGCTTGCGGAACCAGGCCAAAGCCAAGCCAGCGTACGACGGAATCCGGTGCGCCAGCAATCCTCGTTCCAACAGCTGACCCAATCGCTTTACCGAAGACGCGAGCAATAACATACATAAGAATAAGATCAATGTACTGATGGAATATATTGAAATCGAAGTGTGTACCCGCAAGCGAGAAGAAAAGAATAAATATCATCTCCTCCAAATTGTATATCGGATTAAATAGACGATGCGCACTCGCCCGAGTATACAGGCGAGTAAAGAAACCCAGACTCATCGCAGACAGCAGCAGAGATAGGTCGAACCGATGCGCGATGCCGAGCACAAGCAAAATCGCTGAGAGTACAAGTGGTAAACGCATTCCGGACTCACCGAAATAAGTGCTTACCTTTTTTAACACGACGCCTACAGTGGCCCCCACAAGTATCGCACCGGCTATCTGAATGACTGCGGAGGTCAGAGTACCGGTAAGAGTATTGTCAGCCACCACGGCGAGCAAGACCGAAAAACAGATGATGCCAACCGCATCGTCCAATACCACAACACCGAGCAACGTATCGGTCATGGTTCCCTTCGTCCGGTATTGATGAATCACAGCCAAAGTTGCGGCTGGAGCTGTACTCACCGCGAGGACACTGAATGCCATGGCCAGAGGAAATACAGAACTGCCGGATTGTAACGATAACAAACCCCACATACAGACGAACACCATCAGCATTGCACCCAGGGACTCGCCAAGTGTGCTTCCGACGATAATCCGACCCATCCGCCGCAGTTGGCCCATAGTGATTGATCCACCAATTAGGTAGGCAATGACCCCCAACGCGCCTGTTGTGAAGCCCTCAGCCCAAACCCCGATCTGTAATTCGAGCCTGTCGCCCAGCAGGTCGGGCGAGAATACGACACCCACGAGAAGATAGGCGGCAACACGAGGAAGCCCCAGACTGGCAGCCACCCTGCCAGCAAACAGGGCGAAAGCGAGCAGCAATCCAACTATCAGGAATTCGTTTCCGGTTTCCATCACGCTGAAATAGTCCTTCGTTCCTTCATTTTCATCATCTTACCGGCGTTAAAAAATTGCTGGGCATCCTTGCCCCACGGGAAGCGCTGAATATATCGACGCATCCTTTGGTGGATCCCGATCATTTCCCTTCTACTCAACGACGCGCGGGACCAGATACAAATCATCTTCGACAAGGGGTGCGACAGATTGCAGCAATTCTTGTTGATTAGTTTCCGTCACCTCATCCGGGTGCAGTCGCTGCGTTATATCCAAAGGATGTGCCATGGGTGCTATCCCATTCTTGTTAATGGCGCCCATCTGTTGAACCAGACTGAAAATGCTGGAAAGCTCTTTGACATAGGTGTTGAGCTCAGTCTCGTCAACGGCCAACCGGGCAAGGTGTGCCACCTTGCGGACATCATCTGTTGTCAAAACCATAAGCCATGCACTCCCGCTCGATCATCGTGAATTGACCACGGCGCGTCTGCTCGGGCTAGATCAGGTCCCTCCTTGCAGAACGACATCGTCATCCAATCCGCATCCGGCACGCCAGATATGCACTCTTGTTCACCGATCACTCCTCTGTCGTTCCGATTGAATCAGTCGCCTCCGACTCATCACCCGAATTGCGCGCGACGACGGCGCCATTCATGATGACGACAACCTCACCCTCCGGCAGCGGTTGCCAGGGCTCGTCCGTTAGCGGCACACTGGCAAGCAGTACTGCCTCCTGGCGTACGGCGGTCAATGTCACGCCCGAGGTAGCCAAATCGGCCGGCGGCTCCTCGCCACTGCGCTCGAGCAGGTGCAGACCCGGTGGCTCTTCGTGCCCATCGGCCTGAATGCGCCGGTGAGCATGAGCAAACAGGGCGTCGCCGTCGGCATAGAGAAAGTTGACGGGGCCAAACTCACGCAGTTCTTCAGCAAATGCGGCCACAACCTTCAGACGCTCGGGCAATGGTGGCAGGTATCCACCGGCCGCCGACCAGATATCGTCAAGGCGATCGAGCAGGCTGCAGAAAACCCATTCCGAATCGGTGTCGCCGACCGGTCGGAAACGGCCCAGCAGGAAATCGCGTCGCCACTCGATGCCGCTCAGTTCACCGTTATGCGCGAACACATGCGTATAACCGCTCAGTTCGCGGACGAAGGGCTGGATATTACGCAGCGCCGGCACACCGCGCGTCGCCCGGCGAATATGCGAGACCACCAGCTGGCTGGGGGGTGCATGCCGTTCGATGTAGCGCACCAAATCGCTCTCCGCCGCGGCTCGGGGTTCGCGCAGCAGGAACACATCCGCCCCTTCGTAGAAGGCCACGTCCCAGCCGTCGCGGTGCGGTCCCTCGATCCCTCCCCGGCGAGCGAGCCGTTCCAGGGTGAATCCCACGGTCGTCGGGATACGGCTGGACAGGGCGAACAGCTCACACATGAAACGACACCTGTGCTTTACCAATCGGGGACGACAAGACCATTCAACCTGCCCCTCTATCCAGCGATATTCCCATTGACCCAACGGATGATGTCTGCGGTAGCTATCGCCCCGGGCTGACGCGCGATCTCTCTCCCACCATGGAACATCGCCAGGGTCGGGATACTGCGAATTCCATACTGTGCCCCCAGCATCTGTTCCGCCTCAGTATTGACCTTGGCCAGACGGACCCTAAGTTCAGATGACCTGATTTCGAGGAATTTACCCCGAGCCCAATTTCAGCACGAGACGTAGATTTGTACGCGGAAAAACCGTCTCGGTTGCGTTGAGCTCCTCGCAGAGTTTCTCAATCACCTGATTGGTCGCGGCGTTCGCGCCGTGGTGCAGTCGTACCGTCAAAGTGCCCGCTTCGGTGTCCGGCAACAGATCGGCCTCGGTGGTGTAGAGGGCGCGCAAGAGTCGGCGTGCCTCATCGGGTCGTTTGAGATGCTCGCGCAAGCTGTTGGCCATCGCCGTCTCGGCCCGATAAGCGATCATCTTGAGGGTGTCGATCAGGTGCTTGGACTGAGTGCTGAGCCGGCGGAAACGTGCCTCCTCGGGTAGCTCATCGACGCTGACATGATGAGGTGTTTCCTTGCGCTTGGCCTTGAGCGCCTCGAGCTCGCGCTGCAGGTTCTCGATCGCCTCTTGCAAGACAGCTTTGCGCTGTAGGAACGGCTCGACATGCTTGGGTTCAATGGGCTCATCGAGGCTCATGGCGGCGAACTTGGCCAAGCGGCGGGCGGTAGTTGTCAAGGAAGATGTCGCATTATTTAAGCCGCTTTGCCTTTATGTTTAACCTCCTTTTTGGTCGCTTTGTTTGGGTTTAAGAAGACGATATTTTCGTGTTCCCAGTTACGAGACGCTCCAGACCAACGCTCGGGATGTTGGAGCTTGGCTGTCGCGTAGAGCGTGTTGCGCTGCTCGAGGATCGCGATATCCTCACCACGATGACGCTGGCCCGGCGTGACGAACTTTAAGGCGCTGTGGCGGTGAACTTCATTGTACCAATGCTGGAATCCAGCGACCCATTGACGGGCCTCCTCAAGGCTGTCGAAGGGTTTGTCGGGAAAGCCAGGGTGATACTTCAAGGTTTTGAACAGGGCCTCTGAGTAAGGGTTGTCGTTGCTGACCGAGGGTCGACTGAAAGACGGCATAACGCCGAGACGCTGTAAGGTCGCCAGCATGGTGGCTCCCTTCATGGGTGAGCCGTTGTCTGAATGCAGGACCAGGGATTGAGCACCCACCCCTTCACGCAGATGGGCCTTGTGAAAGACCGTGGCGGCGTGTTCTGCAGATTCCGTGGCGAAGATCTCCCAGCCCACGATCTTACGGCTGTAGACGTCCATGATCAGGTAGAGGTAGAAGAACAGGCCTTTCACCGTGGTGGCCAAATAGGTGATATCCCAACTCCACAGCTGGTTTGCCGCACAGGCCTGCAGCGGTGTCGGGTGAGGGTGTCTGGGCGCCTTGGCCTTGCCGCGGTGGGCCAGCTGATCGGCCTCGCGCAACACCCGGTAGAAGCTCGATTCCGAGGCGAGGTAGTGGCCACGATCCGCCAGTATCGGGACGATCTGGCTGGGGGGCACGTGAGCAAATACCGGCGCATTGGCGATCGCCAGGATCTGCCGGCGTTCGTCCTCGCTGAGCTGATTGGCGGGCGCCCGTGACTGACCCGCCTGCCGGCGGCCATCGGCCTTCACCTCACCGGCCTCACGCCAGCGTTGCAGGGTGCGCGCTGAGATCGCCACCACGCGACAGGCCTCTGTCAGCCGGGCGCCGGCGGCACAAGCCTCATCAATACAGGCCGTCACTGCCTGTCGCTCCCGGAGTTCGATTTTTCGTCCTCGGGCTCCCCCCAGATCGCCTGCACTTTTTTTTGCAGTACCAACAGCGCCGCCGTTTCCGCCAATGCCTTGTCTTTGCGTCTCAGTTCGGCCTCCAACTGCTTGATCTGCCTGGTCTGTGCGCTCAGTGCAGCCCGATCGATCTTGGCAGACACCGTGGCATTGGCCTGCAGGCAGCTCTCGCGCCAGGCGCTGATCTGCTCCGGATACAGCCCCTGACGCCGGCAGTACGCGCTGAGCTCAACCTCGTTGAGGCTGGCCGTCTGCACCACGACAGAGAACTTCGCCGCGCTACTGAGTTCACCCGAGGGCGCCTGATGGTTGGCCGGGGTCTTCCCCAAGGTGCGTCGATGCTGGATGCGCCAGGCATAGAGGGTATCTTTCGGGATCCCCGTGTCTCGGGCCAAGTCTGGAACCGGGATATTGTTCGGCGGCAACATCTTGGCAATGAGGCTGGATTTAAACTCTTCAGAATAGTGTCTCATGGTGCTCATTCTCAGTGGCAACTGAGGAAGGTCAGGCCAATCGCTCGGTGCCCGCTGGTGTCTCATGTCCAGTCGCCCTACGGGCTCCTTCCCATGAGACACCAGCGGAATCATAACCTCCCATCCAGTGATGCCCCCTTACTCAAACAAAGGCTCTCAAGGAGAGGCGACATCTATCCTGACACCGGGGGCGGGTGAGCTTGCTGGTGAGCGAGCGGACTTTCCCATCGAGGTGGCGATAGTCGGGGTTGACCACCCGTAGGGGGTCGGAAATCACCTCGGTTCGATAGTCCGTCAAGCGGTCTAAAGCGAAGTGTTCACGGGCGTACTTGAAGAAATTTTCCTGCGACCAGCGAGCAAACATCGCCATGGCCAAGGGCGCCACCTCGCCGCGATAGTCGGTGCACAGGATGGCGGTTTGGTGACCCCGGTCGGTCAGCTTGCGCAGCTCTCGAACCCATAATCGGTTACTCAGGCAAGTTCCCCGTTCGGCCAGGTTCATGGTGACGACCTCGCCACTGGGCAGGCAAAACTGGCTTGGGGTAAACGCCTGTTCAGGCCAATCCTCGCCGGGGAATTTGTGATAGGTCAGACAGGCGATGCGCTGCGCCTTCATGCGCTGCAGAAAGTCCGGGGAATAGCCCTCGCGGTCGAACACCAGCGTGAAACGATGGCGCAGCGGATCGTTGTCGAGTAGCTCGGGGTCCACTGGCACCGGTAGGTGTTGGTCCAGTCGCGGGACAATTTCCTGCTCGATGACCTGAATCAGTCCAGGATCGACCGCCTGGTTGACGACGAAAAAGGGCTGACCGTCCATGGCGTTGACCCAGTAGTCAGTGGTGGCACGCAAGCACAACCGCTGGCGAGCCACGTAGTGACGTGGCAGCTTCGTCTGGTGGCCGTTGTAGACGCGCACATGTCCGTCGACATAGAGCACACCACTGTGCTCGGGGGCAGCGGCCATCCAGCGCTCACACAGCGCGGCGCTCCATTGTTGCGGTGCATCCTCTTGGGCCAGCCGCTGGATCTTGGCACGCAGGGTGCGCACTTCCGGCACCCGATCCAGGCCCAGCAGGTTGCCCCACTCGCCCGGGGCCTTGTAGCGTAAGGCCTCGATCGAGTCGAGCCGTGCCAGTGCCATGAAGGCCAGCAGCAACAACAGGCTGTCCAGGCCATAGTAGCCTTTGGGCAGTTGCAAGTAGCGCTCTACCCCTTCGAGCAGGCCAACGGCGAGCAAAGCCGGCAGCGCACAGAGCAGACCCCCATTGGGTACGTCCAGCGCCGGGGTAAAGTCCGGGACCACCGCATCGAGTTCGCCGACGCTGGCGGCCAAACGTCCCTCGACATCGGTCGCTGCCACGCCCATCGAGGCAACCCGATCGGTGGCCGAGCGTTCGCTCTTGCTCGTCAGTTCGATAGCGTTTTTTTTACCGCTTTGTGCAAACGCCCTGCACCGACTGCTTTGCGCAGGGTGTCACGCTTGATGCCCAGTCGATCGGCGACTTCCGGGGTCTCCAGGCCGTCATCGAGCAATTGCTGGGCCTCAGCCAGTACCGCCGGGGTCAACACCGCCGGTCCGCGCCGCTGACGCGGCACGTAAAACCCTTTCGGTCCCTCCTCGCGGTAGCGCTTCACCGCCCGCTTCAGGCTGATCTTCGTCACCCCAAAGGCGCGCACGATGTCCGCCTGTTTGGCATTGCCGGTGACGCAGAACTGGGCAGTGATCATGCGAAACGAGGCCATGTCCTGCTCATCATGAACGAACACAGGCAGAGTGCCGTTGAAGTAGGTCACCCGCCCATCTTGCTTACTGAACACCAGCACCGAGGTGATGTGGGTCACTCCGGCGGGAAAAATCGGAAGTTGCATCTGTGCCATCGGTTTGGAGCCCACCAGTAGGGGAAATCGCAAAGGTACGCGCACCAGCGCGCGCCGGAATCGGTATCATCGCAAAATACCAGTCCCTGCCAAAGGTGGCTCAGTACCTATTGCGGTACTCGGCTTGTTTTCTATTGAATTCTATAAGGATTTTTGCCAGGGCCTTACAAGAAAGCTGGAGGGCGAGATCAGGTCTTCTGAACTTCGTGGTGATCGATACCACCGGCGGCGCCAAGCAGGTGATTGCGGAGGTCGATTACAGCTCCGCCCCCATGACGATCTATCCCGGGGCCATCTACATGATCCAGTCGGCCCCCTACCAGGTGGAGCGACTCGACTGGGAGGGCCGTAAGGCCTTCGTCACCCGCACCCGGGCCGACTACTACACCGATGCCATCGACTATACCCGACTGAAGATCCTCGAGCGTTTCGAAGAAGACCGACAACTCAGACATGCCGTGGCCCAGGGAGAGGTCCATCTGGTCCGGCGCATCGCGGGTTTCAAGAAGATCCGCTACTACAGCCATGAGAATGTGGGCTATGGCAAGATCGCCCTGCCCGACCAGGAGATGCACACCACCGCGGTCTGGTGGCAGGTCAATCCGAGATACCTTGGATGCCGCCTTCCCTCCCGACAGCAGGCGCTGGACGGTTTCCTGGGTGCCGGTTATGCCCTGCACATCATCGCCGCCATGCGCATGCTCTCGGAGCCTCGGGATATCGGTCGTGCCGTGGGGGATGGCAATGCCCGCTGGTTTGCCACGGTGGGCGCCAGTGGTCGGGGTCAGCTGTGCAATACCGAAGGTGAGGCGATGGACCCGGCACAGCTGCCACAGTTCACCCCCACCCTGTTCCTGTATGACAACTATCCAGGAGGTATCGGACTCACCGCCCCACTCTATGAGAGCCGGACTGCCATCGTCACCGATGCCCAGCAACTGGTCAGCGCCTGCGAATGCGCCCATGGCTGTCCCAGCTGTATCGGTCCGATCCTGGCCAGTGACGAGGTGCGCGGCTATTCGCCCAAGCAGGTGGCGTTACAGGTCTTGGGATTGCTTACCTGTGGGTGGCGAAATATTACTTCTCATGTAAAAAAAACAATTGACAGATCTTGCTCCTGATAGCAGTCTGCCCTACCCTATTTGATCATGAAGGACTTGGTCTTTTACTTATACATCTGTTGACCACCATCGCCAAGCTTTTGGGTCCGGGTGGCGCGAAAGCCATTGTTGCTGACAGCCTGCTTATGAAACAGCAGCTCCTGGTGATCAGCCGTTCACGAAAACGTGCACCCAATCTGTCAGTACTTGATCGGTTCCTGCTGGGATTCTGGTCACTTTTCCTCAGTCCGCACCACATCCAGCGGTCCGCGATTATTCTCGGCCATCCACTCTGCTGAGATTTCACGAAGCACTCGAGAAACGGAAATATCGGTTACTTTATACCTCTCGTCAAAGACGCAAGCCAGGACCCAAGGGACCATTCCAGGACCTGATCCTGGTCATAGTTGAAATGAAGCGTCGAAATCCAAGGTACGGTTGCCCAAAGATCGCAGAACAAATCTCAAAGTTATTTGGTATTGATATCAACAAGGATGTTGTCCGGCGGATCCTGGACAAGCACTACCATCCGGACCCTGATACGGATGGTGGTCCTTCATGGCTGACTTTTATCGGCCATATGAAAGATAGTCTCTGGAGTGTGGATCTGTTTCGGTGTGAGTCTTTTCTGCTCAAGACTCACTGGGTGCTCTTGGTCATGGATCAATTCACTCGGCGCATCATTGGCTTTAGCGTGCACGCCGGTGATGTGGACGGTGTAGCCTTATGTCGAATGTTCAATAGCGCTATCTCTACTATGGGTACCCCAA
>CAVQUR010000023.1:0-39181 GCA_963716875.1 uncultured Gammaproteobacteria bacterium | reverse complement strand
GAAAGGAACCGGCCTTTCTGAGGGGCTTGGAAGCGATGGGCGAGGTCTTTGTGGTGGATATCCACAAAGATCAACAGATCTACCTGGAAGATCCACGACCGATCCTACCGGAATCGACGACGACACGTGGACGTCCCCGAAGTCGCCGACAAGCACAGACAGCCCGCCTACGCGTTGATCAATGGATCAAGGCACAACCCGAGACTGAGTGGCAGCGAGTCACCTTACGGGATAGCAGCAAAGGAAAACTGCAGGTCGAGATCGTGCATCGTCGCGTCTGGCTATGGGATGGCAAGGAAGCGCAGGCGCATCAATGGCACCTGATCGTACGCCGTGAGATCGATTCACCGGAGACGATCAAATATACCCTGTCGAATGCACCCGCAGAGACAGCAATCCCATCGTCTTGCGCAGATGCAGGCACAGCGATTCTGGATTGAGCGTTCGTTACAGGATGGCAAGAGTGAATCCGGTCTGGCGGATTACCAGGCGCGTAAGTGGCGGTCCTGGCATCATCATATGGCCTTGGTCATGATGGCGATGTTATTCATGTTGGAAGAGCGCATCTTGCAGAAGGATGATCATCCGTTACTCAGTTGTTCAGACATTGAATCCTTGTTGCGCGCTTTCCTGCCACGGCGGGATATTGAACCCGATGAAATACTTCGGCAGATGGAGAAGCGACATCATCAAACGACAAGCGGCTATCGACTCCCAATACCGAAAACAGATGTTGGAACAGTTGGTTAGTGGTTGATGAAATCTGACAAAGTAGAACTAACGAGGTCGGGATATTCATCCCACTCGTTGAAGCCATCAATATCACCGGTAAGACGATCACCACCGATGCCTTGCTTACCCTTCGCACCCTGGCCAGTTATCTGTTCAAAGAACGCGACGCTCACTATCTGTTCATCGTCAAAGACAACCAATCGTGCCTATTAGCCGATAACCGCCTCTTTTTCGAAGACCGCGGCCAATCAGTGAGCCCTACTCGCTGATCCACGGGCGAATCGAACGCCGCTCGATCTGGACCGCCACCCGACTCAATGACCATCTCGACTTCCCCAATGTTGGCCAAGTCATCCCCCGGTAACCGCCGATGCCGAGCGACCGCTGGCCTTCAATCGCGCACACTAGGGTATCTAGAACTGCCACTACATCCTCGACTGGAAGTGGGACGAAGGCCGTTGCACACTATGCAGCGGTTATGGGCCGGAACACATCACCCGGCTGCGTCGCTTCACCATCGGCCAGATCAAGTTAATTAGCCGTATTATTGTAGCGTAAGGTCCGGCACGTCTTTGATTATCTGCGCATGGCCGACATTTCGCTACCTCCTACCCCACGGCAAATCTACGCTAGAGCCTAACTCATTGAAAGAGCATTCGAGTTCCGAGTCATTTTCAGATAATCAAAGACTGCCCGGGTATTCAGCAGCAGTTTCTTCATCATTTCGGGCATGGTTTCATTACTCCTCTTGCTTTTGAGCAGACCGATAGCAAATCGCCGCAATCGGGTGATGTTTTCAGGCCCAAAGCCGGTACGGATCTGGCTACGATCTTCGTCATAATTCCAGTCGATGATGTAGTGGCAGCTTTCTACACTCCAATGCCGCCGATTATCGCGAAGAACCTGTTCCGGGCTTGCTTGATCTGCGGGTATGCTGGTGATGCCATAGATGACATCCTGACTCACCTTGCCGGTCTTTTTAATGATGGATTCTCTCTCGACCATAAAGCCTGATGGACATGGGGAAAGTCGAGATGCTGATTCAGTGCTGTCGTGACCCAGATCTTTCGCGTCTCAATCCGTCCATGATCGCCGTTGCCGATCTGGGTGAAGTCCGCCGCTTTGGGCGAGTTCTGGAAATAGAACGTGAGATCTTCGAGGAGGTTGGGCTGATTCCCTTTTACCGTAAAGTGGTAGTTTGCTTCTCGATCTTCCACCAGGTATCGCGCGAACTCACGTTGCGTGAGCAGTGCATCCGCCGTGATGGTTCGGCCTTTAATCTCAAGGGTATCGAGCAGGGGCGCCGCCGTCTTGATCTCATTGGTCTGTTTTTCTTCATCACAGCCTTTTACGGGCAATGTCCCCACTTTTTTTGGGCGTAGCACTGGCCGCTTGCGTGGCCAATGGCACTCATGATGTGTGTTTGCCTGCCTTTGTCATCCATCGCATTGCACATGGTTTTACCCTCAATGGCCAAACTCTCATCCAGGCTGCCATATTGTGCATTCCAGGCATTCAGCGCTCGATCTAACTGCTCAGGGTCAACCTGGATCAGGATATTACGAATCACCGTACGACAGGGCGCCTCATAGCGACCATGGCGTTTCCGACACCTGAAACGGCTGCGAGCATTGTTGCCCAGCGACTGTACCCAGAGGGAAATGTCCTTGTAGCCCCGCATCCCACAAAGAATGGCCGCCGCTGCCAGTGACAGAACCGTGGCCAGCTGATGCTTCTTGCCTTGCGCCCTGCGCGAGTCGTCAATGGTTTTGAAAAAATCGTAAAGGGATAGCATCTGTTTGGCGGTGAGCTTCATTCTCGGTCTCCCTGTCTGGTAACGGTCGTTGAGCACCGGACGAGAGAGCAGCGCACGCGCATTGCGTTGCAGTGGCAGCAGAAACACCAGTTTGGATGATTGCGTCCGTTCACTATAACCCTCCCTTGTGCGCCGATAGCCTTTGGTTGAGCCCACCAGTATCCAGTTTGAGGCACGGTAGATCGTGCCGTGAAAGCGATCAGGGTCCACAAAGGTTTCCAGCAGCAGGAGCGGATACCCGAAACGATCCTGCCAATCTTGCTGAATCCGGCGTTTACAGCGCGATAAGATCTGCGAGGCCAGGTTCTTGTGATGATGCGCTGGCAGGATCAGAAAACGTGAGTTATTCGCTACCAGATTGAGACGGTCATACTGATGGCGGTAGCCCCAACCGATCCATTCGTCGCGTGCGGAACACTTGAGTGCGGGGGCTGAAAAACTCAACAGGGCAAGCCATTGGTCTTCCATGGTGGCAACAGACCAGATCGTGTTTCCTATCTTGGGCAGTGAGCCCAGATAATGATGCGCCTGCATCAGCGCTTGAAAATCACGCTCTTGGGAGGGGTGAACAGGTACTACATTGAGGGATGAATGGCGCAAGCTGTCTCTCGTTCGGGAATTTGAACACCTGCTTTTTACCTCAAGCGACAGGTTTTGTTCACAGTTTGTGGGTATCTTGATGTTTTCATTGGGATTGGGTGGTTAGCGGCGTTCCGCCATGCCTCCTACCCGGCCAAAGGCCGCTCAGGCGGATTAGAACAAATTCGCCGTGGGGTATTTACTAGACAGACAGGTATCTATTTGCCTACCAATCGGCCACCATGCGGTGGGACCTTGCCTACTTCGAAAAGCACATCCCCCATTTCCTCGATAGGTACAGGTGGCTTATTAATTTGGTGGTGAGTGGGATTGACTCGGCCCAACCAGTCCTCGCCTTTCGAGCAATGCTATCGCGTTGTCAAAACGGCTCCTGCAGTTTAAATCGAACCAAGGGGTTCTCATCACCCCCCTATCCCCAATACCAAAAAAGCCCCCTGACGGGGCTTTTTCAATATGGCGGAGAGAGAGGGATTCGAACCCTCGATGGAGCTATTAACCCCATACTCCCTTAGCAGGGGAGCGCCTTCAGCCACTCGGCCATCTCTCCGGGATTGTTCCAGACCGTCGGGCTATCAGACCCTGGAATGCGTTGTGGATTGTACAGATTTCTATCCTTACAAACAAAAAAAACTTTGCTGTCCTTAGCAAAGTTTTTTACTGAAGTTTGATAAGCTTCAGTTCGAGGGAATCATGACTAGTCAGCTATTTGCTGCTGTTCAGCCTGTTCTCTCTTGATGCGTTCGTAGATCTCCTCACGGTGCACTGTAACTTCGCGCGGTGCATTAACGCCAATACGCACCTGATTTCCTTTTACACCTAACACGGTAACTGTTACTTCATCACCAATCATCAATGTTTCGCCAACACGGCGTGTCAATATCAACATGCTTCAGTCTCCCTGAATTTCCTTTTATCTCATTTGTTCAGGTCTTTGAAACAGCCATAAGTTCCTGAACAACGCCAACCAAGCTCCCGTCGTTCCACGGGACTGGTGATTACATTCTATCAACAGGTTGGACCATTACAAAACTGTCATAGTTCTATGCTATGTCTTTTTTTCCTTTAAATACAGAATAATAGTTTTATTCCTATTGCTCGGTATCCTTGTCCAGATCGAATGTTTGATGCAGAGCACGAACCCCCAGTTCCAGATATTTCTCATTAACGATCACGGAAATCTTGATCTCCGAGGTCGAGATCATTCGGATATTGATCCCTTCTTTTGCCAGTGCTTCGAACATTTTGCTGGCGATACCGGCATGGGAACGCATCCCCACGCCGACCAGGGATATTTTAACGATCGCATCATCCCCCAACACATCTCTGGCGCCCAACTCATCTGCCGTCTTACGCAAAATGGCCATGGCCTTTTTGTAATCGTTCTTTTGTACCGTAAAAGAGAAATCGGTAGTCTTTTCATCAGCGGCGATATTCTGCACGATCATGTCGACTTCGATATTCTGGTCCGAGATCGCCTTCAGGATCTTATAGGCGACACCCGGTTGGTCCGGTACCCCCAATATGCTGAGTTTCGCCTCATCCCGATTGAACGCGATACCTGAAATCTTTGCCTGTTCCATGCTCTCCTCCTCAAAGGTGATCAGGGTACCTTCGCCCTCCGCAAAGCTGGAAAGGACCCGCAGCGGTACATTGTATTTGCCTGCAAACTCCACTGAACGGATCTGCAGCACTTTCGAGCCGAGACTGGCCATCTCGAGCATCTCTTCAAAGGTGATCCGATCCAACCGGCGCGCCTTGGATTCGACCCGGGGATCAGTTGTGTAAACGCCATCCACATCGGTATAGATCTGACACTCATGCGCCTTGAGCGCCGCCGCCATGGCCACCGCGGTCGTATCTGACCCACCACGCCCCAGGGTAGTGATATTGCCATGCTCATCCACCCCCTGAAAACCGGCTACCACGACGACCCTGCCGGCCTCCAGATCGGCCTTTACCCGGGCGCCATCGATATCCTGGATACGCGCCTTGCTGTGGGCGCTGTCGGTGAGGATATGGACCTGGCCACCGGTGTATGAACGGGCGGCGCAACCGAGTTTCTTCAGCGCCAGGGCGAGCAACGCGATGGTGACCTGCTCGCCGGTGGAGACCAACACGTCCATCTCCCGCGGATCAGGATTATCGTCGATCTCCTGGGCCAAGGCGATCAGCCGGTTGGTCTCTCCCGACATGGCGGAGACCACGACCACAACCTGGTCGCCATTATCCCGCCGCCGCTTGACCCGCTCGGCCACGGCCAGGATACGCTGAATGGATCCGACGGACGTGCCGCCATACTTTTGAACGATGAGTGCCATTTTTTCAGTCAATGTTTATAGGTTTTTTAGAAACGAAAAGAACCACTCCCGCGAGAGGGCGCCATTAAGCACAAAATCCGCTCGGATTGAACAGAACTTAAATCTAGGTGACACCCAGCTTTTCACTGACCCAGGATTCGACCAAAGACAGTGCCTCGGGCAGCGCCGCGGGGTTGTTACCACCGGCTTGGGCCATGTCGGGCCTGCCACCACCCTTGCCACCGACCTTTTCTGCCGCCAGTTTGACCAGGTCTCCTGCCTTCATCTGACCGGTCAGGTCCTTGGTGACCCCAGCAACCAGGGAGACCTTGTCCCCGCTTACCGTGGCCAGCAGGATCACCGCCGAACCCAGCTTGTTCTTGAGCTGATCCAGGGTGTCCCGCAAGGACTTGGGGTCCGCCCCTTGCAGATTCGCCGCCAGCACCCTGACCTCACCGATCTGCACTGCGTTGGCCGCCAGATCACTACCGGCGGCGCTGGCCAGTTTCGCCTTCAGCTGCTCCAGTTCCTTCTCCAGCTTACGGTTGCGCTCCAGCAGCTGCACCACCTTGTCCTCGACCTCGTCACGCCCGGCTTTGACCAACTCGGCGACCCGCTGCACCCGTTCTTCGTCCGCCTCCATCCACTCGATGGCCCGCTGGCCGGTTACCGCCTCGATACGCCGCACCCCCGCGGCAATACCGGTCTCGGAGACGATCTTGCACAGGCCGATATCCCCCACCGCTTGCACGTGGGTGCCACCGCACAGTTCGGTGGAGAAATCACCCATGCGCAACACCCGCACGTCGTCCGCATACTTTTCCCCGAACAGGGCCACGGCGCCGGAAGCTTTTGCCTCTTCAAGGGCCATAATGCGGGTCTCAACCGGGTGATTGCGGCGGATCTGTTCGTTCACCAGCTGTTCAATGGTCTGTAACTGTTCCCGGGAAATGGGTTCGAAATGGGAGAAATCGAAACGCAGCCGCTCGGCCTCCACCAACGAGCCCTTCTGGGCCACATGATCCCCCAGCACCTGGTGCAGCGCCGCATGCAGCAGGTGGGTGGCGGAATGGTTCAAGGCGGTGGCCTGACGGGTAAACCCGTTGACCTGGGCGTTGACCCGATCACCGACCTTGAGCACGCCCTCCTCCAGCTTGCCGATGTGACCGAACACATTCCCGCCCTGCTTGCGGGTATCGTTCACCTCGAACAGCATGCCTGCGGCCTCCAGCACCCCGAGGTCGCCCGCCTGGCCGCCCGATTCCGCATAGAAAGGGGTCCGATCCAGGATCACCATGCCGGCCTCGCCGGCCTGCAGCTGCGGTACCGCCGCGCCATCCCGATACAGGGCCACCACGCTCGCCTGTTCTTCCAAATGCGTATAACCGGTGAATTCGGTTTCCCCTTCCATGTTCAGGCTCACCGACTGAGCCACGCCGAACTGACTGGCGGCCCGAGCGCGCTCCCGCTGCGCCGCCATCTCCCGCTCGAAGCCGGTGTGATCGACCCGCAGATGGCGTTCACGGGCGATATCGGCAGTCAGATCAAGGGGAAAACCATAGGTGTCATAGAGCTTGAACACCGTGGCGCCTGGGATCTCGTCACCCTGCAGCCCCGCGATGGCCTCGTCGAGGATCTTCATGCCCTGCTCCAGAGTCTCGGCAAAACGCTCCTCTTCCAGGCGCAGGACCCTCTCCACCTGGGGTTGTGCCTTCAGCAGCTCCGGATAGGCCGCACCCATCTCACCGCACAGGGTCGCCACCAGTCGATAGAAAAAGGGTTCATGGGTGCCCAGCATATAACCGTGGCGAATCGCGCGGCGGATGATGCGCCGCAACACATAGCCGCGGCCCTCGTTGGAGGGCATCACGCCATCCACGATCAGGAAGGCACAGGAACGGATATGATCGGCGATCACCCGCAGCGATTTCTCCTGCTGGTTGGTGCAACCGGTGAGTTCGGCCGCCGCCTGGATGAGATGCACGAACAGATCGATCTCGTAGTTGCTATGCACCCCCTGCAACACTGCGGCCAGCCGTTCCAGGCCCATGCCGGTATCCACCGACGGCTTGGGCAGCTCGGTCAACTGGCCGTCCGCGTCCCGGTTGTACTGCATGAAGACCAGGTTCCAGATCTCGATATAGCGATCCCCTTCCTCTTCAGGCGTGCCAGGGGGACCACCCCAGATCGCCTCGCCATGGTCGTAGAAGATCTCGGAACAGGGACCGCAGGGACCGGTATCTCCCATGGACCAGAAGTTGTCGCTCTCGTAGAGTTTACCGCCCGGCTTGTCGCCGATACGGGCAAAGCGCTTTGCATCGACGCCGATCTGGTTGAGCCAGATCGCCGCAGCCTCTTCATCCTCCGAATAGACCGTGACCCACAGTTTGTCCGGCGGTATCTGTAAGGTGGCTGTCAAAAACTCCCAGGCGTAGCGGATCGCATCCCTTTTGAAATAGTCGCCGAAGCTGAAGTTGCCCAGCATCTCAAAGAAGGTGTGGTGGCGAGCGGTGTAACCCACGTTCTCCAGATCATTGTGCTTGCCGCCGGCCCGCACGCAGCGTTGGGAGCTGGCCGCGCGGGTGTAACTGCGCTTGTCCCGCCCCAGAAACACGTCCTTGAACTGGACCATGCCCGCATTGGTGAACAGCAGGGTCGGATCATTCAGGGGCACGAGGGGACTGCTTGCCACCACCTGATGGCCCTGGTCGGCAAAGAAGTCCAGAAAGGCTTTGCGAATTTCGGCGCTGGTTTTCATGTCGGGAAGAGCGAATTCACCTTGGGTAATCAAACTCAAAAAGATAACAGGATCAGAAAAAAAAAGCCCGTTTTGATTGCTGGTTGGTTGCATCGCAAGGAGGGTTCAATCTAGGTGAAACAACAGCTCGCCGATCAGTTCCCCGGGAAATCCCCGATATTCGAGAAAACGGGCCCGCCTGGCCAGTTCCTTGCGGTCCCTGGGCGGCTCAGCGCCATACTTGCGATCATGCACCCGGCGCATCTCCTCCCGCCATTGTTCGGCATAGCGCTCCAGAGAGGCGGCGATCAGACTCTCGTCGATGCCCCGCTCGCGCAGTTCGGCACGGATACGTAGGGGTCCGTTGCCCTTGCGTACCCGTCCCTCGATGTAGCTTTCGGCAAAACGGGCATCGCTTTGCAAACCTCGGCGGGTCAGCGTCTCGAGCACCGGTTCGATCTTCTCATGAGCAAAACCCCGGCCGGCGAGCTTACCCAGCAACTCCTGGCGGGAGTGCTCCCGCGCAGCCAGCAGGCGCACGGCCGTTACTTCGATATCCTGCAAATCCGACATGCTCCCTCCTCCCTCGACCTGAATCAATACATGCGGTGCCGGAACAGCCAACCGGCCAGCGCCAGGGTGACTGCGGCGATCACCGCCAGCGGCCAAAGTTGCGGTAGCAACATCGGCAGGGTCGCCCCCTCCAGAAACACCCCCCGCAGGGCGAGCAGATAGTAGCGCATCGGATTGGCATAGGTGAACGCCTGCACCAGCGGCGGCATATTGGCTATCGGGGTGGCGAAGCCGGACAAGATCACCGCCGGCACCATGAACAGAAAGGCCCCCAGCAGGGCCTGCTGCAGGGTTACGCAGAGCGATGAGATCATCAGCCCCACGCCCACCGCCGCCAGCAGAAACAGACCGATGCCCGAATACAGGGTCAGCAGACTGCCCTGCAGCGGCACATGGAACCAGAACACCGCCAGGGTAATCACCAGGGAGCCCTCCAGCAGGCCGATGGTCAGTCCCGGTAAGGCCTTGCCGATGAGTATCTCGACCGGGCGCAACGGGGTCACCAGCAGCTGATCGAAGGTGCCCTGCTCCCGCTCCCGCGCCACCGACAGGGCGGTAGTGACCATGGTGACCACCAGGGTCAGGATGCCGACCACCCCCGGAATGAAGAACCAGCGACTCTCCAGGTTGGAATTGTACCAGGCGCGCATCACCAGACGAGCCGGAGGCAGCGCCAGGCCATGCGCCTCGCTCCAGCGGCTGTTGAAACGATCGACGATCTCGGCCACGTAATGTTGGGCGATCTGCGCGGTGTTGGAGTTGCGCCCGTCCACCAGCAGCTGCAGGGTTGCAGTCTCACCACTGCTCAGCCGGGCAGTGAAACGGGGCTCGATCTGCAATACCAGCATCACCTCGCGGTGGTCGATCAGCGCGGCGATCTCGCCGCCATGGCGCAGCTGCTGTTGCAGCTCGAATTGGGGTGAGCCCGCGAAGCCAGCCAGCAGTTCCCGCGCCGCATAACCCCCATCCCGATCGTAGACCGCATAGGGGATATGATCGAGGTCAAAGGAGGCGGCATAGCCGAACACCAGCAACTGGATCAACGGCGGCACGACGATCACCATGCGGCTGCGTTTGTCCTTGAGCAGGGCGAGAAACTCCTTCAGGGCCAGCGCGAGGATGCGTTGCCACCACATGAGGCTACTCCAACCGCTTGCGGATCAGGCGCCGCGTCAGGCCGAAAAACACCAGCGTCATCATCAACAACGCCAGCGCGTTGGGCATGATCACACTCCACACATTGCCGGCCAGGAACAGGCTCTGCAGGATCGCCACGAAATAGCGGGCAGCCACGAGATGGGTGACTGCCTGCACGATCAGCGGCATGGAATCGATATCGAACAGGAAGCCGGAGAGCAGGAAGGCGGGCAGAAAGGTGGCGATGATGGCGATCATACCGGCGACGAATTGATTCTTCGCCAGCACCGAGATGAACAGACCCATGCCCAGGGCGGTGACCAGAAACAGCATCGAGGCCAGCAGCAGCACCCAGAAGGAGCCGCGCAGGGGCACCTCGAACAGACCCAGCGCCATGCCCACCGAAAGGGCCATGCCGCCCATACCCAAGACGAAATAGGGCAGGGTCTTGCCGATCAGGATCTCGCGCATGGTCACCGGCGTCACCATCAGGGCCTCCAGGGTGCCGCGCTCCCACTCCCGCGCCATCACCAGTGCAGTGAGCAGCGCCCCCACCAGGGTCATGTTGACCACCAGCAACCCCGGTACCAGATAGTTGCGGCTGCGCAGTTCAGGGTTATACCAGATGCGCGTCTCCAGCATCACCGGTTGCGGCAGCTGCAGGGCACGGGCCGCCAACTCGCGCTGCAGCCAGTTGGACCAGACTCCCTGCACATAGCCCTCCAGCAGACGCGCCGAGTTGGCGTCGACCCCGTTGACCAGCAGCAGGATCGGCGCATTTTTCTCACCCTTGAGCCGCGCGCTGAAATCCGCCGCCAGCACCACCAGGCCGTCGACCCGCCGTTCGCGCAGCGCCGTGCGCGCCTCTTGCAAGGTGGTGAAATGGCGGGGCATGAAATAGCGGGACTGGGCGAAGGCACCGACGAAACTCTGAGCCTCCGGGCTGGGCCGTTCCACTACCAGGCCGAGCGGCACATGCTTGGAATCCATGGAGACCCCATAGCCGAACAGCAGCAACAGAAATACCGGCAGCACGAAGGCGATAGCGATACTGGAGGGATCGCGCAGCACCTGCAGAAACTCCTTGCGCAGCAGTCCGAGCAGACGGCGGTTCATGCCGTGGCGCCCTCGAGCAGACGGATGAAGGCCTGCTCCATGTCCGGCAGCGCTTCACCTGGCTGCCGACCCTGGGCCTTGACCTCCGCTGGAGTGCCCATGGCCAGGATCTCACCGGCGACCATGATCGCCAAGCGGTCACAATACTCCGCCTCCTCCATGAAATGGGTCGTCACCAGGACGCTAACCCCCGCTTCCGCCAGGGCGTTGATGCGGTTCCAGAACTCCCGGCGGGCGAGCGGATCGACCCCGGAGGTGGGCTCGTCGAGGAACAGGATCTCTGGCTCGTGCATCAGGGCCGCGGCCATCGCCAGTCGTTGTTTGAATCCCAGCGGCAGCTGGTTGCTGTCGGTGTCGCGATAGGGCGCGAGTTCGAAAGTCGTCAGCGCCCAGTCGAGCCGCCGCAAACGCTGCCGACCGCGCAGACCGTAGGCGCTAGCGAAAAACGCCAGATTCTGACCTACCGAGAGATGGCCATAGAGGGAGAATTTCTGGGACATATAACCGATGCGAGCCCGGGCCCGGGCGGCGGCATGGCGCAAATCGTGCCCGGCCACCTGCAGCTGGCCGCCGCTGGCCGGCAACAGCCCGCAGAGCATACGGAAGGTGGTGGTCTTGCCGGCCCCGTTGGCGCCGAGCAGGCCGAATACCTCACCGCTTTGCACCTGGAAGCTGAGATTACGCACCGCATAGAAATCTCCGAAACGCCGTTCCAGTCCCTTGACCCGAATCACCGCCTGGGGCTCCCCCTGGCGCGAGGTGAACTCGGCGCTCGCCGGCTTGCTCCGCCCCTGCTGCAGCCGGCTGACGAAGCTGTCCTCGAAACGCGGCGGCACTACCCGGCACTGCAGTTCGGCGCTGATGGAGCCGAGGTCCGGCGGTTGCGGTTCGGCGGTCACCACCCGCACGGCTTCCCCCTGCACCACCGCATCCACGATTCCGGACAGCTCCGCGAGACGGCTCTGCAGACGGCGGCGGCTGAGCGAAGGACTGGTCACCTCGAAGGTACGCCCCCGCAGAAGGGCGCTGAAATTCCCTGGACTGTCCTGGCCGAGCACCCGCCCCTCGTGCAGCAGGATCACCTCGGCGCAACGCTCCGCCTCGTCCAGATAGGCGGTGGAGAGCAGCACGCTCATACCCTCCTGTTCCACCAGACGGTAGACAATGACCCAGAGTTCGCGACGCGAGACCGGGTCGACGCCCACCGTCGGCTCGTCGAGCAGCAGCAGCTCGGGAGGCTGCACCAGGGTGCAGGCCAGGCCCAGCTTCTGCTTCATGCCGCCTGACAGACGCCCGGCCAAGCGCCCGGTGAAGGGACCCAGCCCCGTCATGCCCATCAGCTCCGCGTAACGTGCCGGTCGCGCGACCGGCGGCAAACCCTGCAGGTCGGCATACAGATCCAGATTTTCCTGCACCGTCAAGTCCTCATACAGGCCGAACCGCTGGGGCATATAGCCGATGCGGTTCTGCAGCGCCAGGGACTGTTTGGCGGCATCCAGTCCGAGCACGTTGATATTGCCCTGGTCCGGCACCAGCAGGCCGGCCGCCAGCCGCATTAGGGTAGTCTTACCGGCCCCATCCGGACCGATCAGACCGGTCACCCGGCCTGGTCTGACTTGTACATCGACCCCCGCCAGGGCGGTCACCAGGCGGCCATCGCTGTGGAAGGTCTTGCTCAGGCCATGGCTGTAAAGTGCGCTCTCACCGACCTTTGGAGCCGCAGCGCCTGACGAGACCTCAGGTCGATCATTCACGCTCGGCACAGGCCGGCTCCGCCTCGGGCGCTGCCGTCAGGTCAACGCTGACCGTTACCGGCATGCCCAGACGCAACTCGTTGTTCGGGTCGCAGACGAAGATGCGCACCTGGTAGACCAGGTCAGCGCGTAACTCGCTGGTCTGCACGGCCTTGGGGGTGAATTCGGCGCTGGGCGAGATATAGCCCACCCAGCCCGCATACAGTTTGCCGGGAAAGCTGTCACTCGTTACCTGGGCCGGCATACCCGGCTTGACGCGCCCCAGTTCGCTCTCCCCGACATAGACCCGGGCCCACAAGGGCTGCTGCAGCGCCAGGGTGTAGACCGGCTGCTGGGACGAGGCCATGTCGCCGGGCTCCAGGATGCGGCTCTGGATCACCCCGTCCGCCGGGGCATGCAACACGCTGTCCTGCAGGTTACGCTCGGCCAGGGCCAGCTCGGCGGAGAGCGCCGCGAGGGTGGCGCGGGCGGCGCTGATCTCCTCCTGACGCGCGCCCGCCACGGCCAGCGCTAGGGTCGCCTCCAGGGACTTGACCTTGGCCCGGTCCGCATCGGCTTGAGTGCGGCTGTCATCGGACTGCTGGGGCGAGGCCAGTTTGCTGCGCTCCAGGTCCCGGACCCTTTCCGCGCTGCGCGCCGCGTTCTTCGCCTCGATACGGGCGGCATCCAGCTCGGCCTGCAGTTTGCGAATCTCCTCAGGTCGGCTGCCCGCTTCCAGCTGTGCCAGGCGAGCCTGCTGGGCTTCCACCTGCGCCGCGGCGGCATCCCGCGCCAGGCTCAGGCGGCGATCGTCGAGCCGCGCCAGCTCGTCCCCGGCCCGCACCCGGGCGCCTTCGTTGGGCCCCATAACCGCGATCCGACCTGTCGCCTCGAAGGCGAGGTTGATCAGACGCAGGTCGATGTTGCCATACAGCAGCAGCCGATTCTCAGGACCGCTCTGTTCGCCATTCCACCCATACCAGAGGCCTCCGGCGGCTAGGATCCCCAGGACCAAGAGGGGAATGAAGATCTGTTTTTTCATTGATGTTGCTTATCACCCCCCAGGTGATATGGCAATGACAGGCAAGAAATCAGGGGGACATCTGGACCCGAACCACCCCAAACCAGGGAAATTCGGGCTTACCTGATTGAATGAGAATGGACAAGTGAAACTTATGCTAACTGCCGTTCAGGCTTCGGCTTCGACCGGGATCTCCTCGGTCATCGGCTGCGGCAGCAGTTCGGCGCGCAGGCGGGCCTCAATCTGATCGGCGATATCCGGGTTTTCCTTTAGGAAGTTGCGCACATTCTCCTTACCCTGCCCGATCCGATTGCCGTTGTAGCTGTACCAGGCCCCCGCTTTATCCACGATGCCCTGCTTCACCCCCAGGTCGATCAGCTCGCCCTCGCGGGAGATGCCCTCACCGTAAAGGATCTCGAACTCCACCTTCTTGAAGGGGGGCGCCACCTTGTTTTTCACCACCTTGACCCGGGTGTCGTTGCCAACCACTTCATCGCCCTTCTTGATGGAGCCGATGCGCCGGATATCCAAGCGCACCGAGGCATAGAACTTCAGCGCGTTACCGCCGGTGGTGGTCTCAGGACTGCCGAACATGACCCCGATCTTCATGCGGATCTGGTTGATGAAGATCACCAGGCAGTTGGTGCGCTTGATGTTGGCGGTGAGCTTGCGCAGGGCCTGGGACATCAGCCGCGCCTGCAGGCCGACATGCGAGTCGCCCATGTCTCCCTCGATCTCCGCCTTGGGGGTGAGGGCCGCCACCGAGTCGATGACCACCAGATCCACCGCGCCGGAACGCACCAGCATATCGGTGATCTCCAGGGCCTGCTCGCCGGTGTCGGGCTGGGACACCAACAGCTCGTCCACGTTGACCCCAAGCTTCTGCGCATACTGGGGGTCCAAGGCATGTTCCGCATCGATGAAGGCCGCGGTACCCCCCTGCTTCTGCGCTTCCGCCACGACCTGCAGGGTGAGGGTGGTCTTGCCCGAGGACTCGGGACCGTAGATCTCCACCACCCGACCCTTTGGCAGACCACCCACACCGAGGGCCACATCCAGGTTGAGCGAGCCGGTGGAGATGGTCTCAATGTTGCGGATCGCACTGGTGTCCCCCATGCGCATCACTGAGCCCTTGCCGAACTGCTTTTCGATCTGACTCAGAGCAGCGCTCAAGGCCTTGGAACGGTTTTCATCCATCGTTGGGTCCTCATTGATATTCTGTCGAAAATGTCTGCATCCCTAGCGTCCATGGGCGGGACCGACTTGAACTTGTCGAGGATTATCCCATAGCCACAGGCTCACGTCATGAGCCCCCGCAGCGGTTATCGCACCGGGTTTACAGGGTTGCTCCGGGCCGCCTGGTGCGGGCTCGACTCACGAGCCGAGTGGCCAGCGATGCAGCAGCCGGTAGCGGGACTGACCCGACGTGCCGCCCTCGGAAGCGGCCAGGGTAAATTCTGTGGCCAGCCACTCGATCGGCTGCTCGAGCAGGCCGGTCTTGGCGTGACGGACCTTGCGATGCAGGGTGACATGGGGTTTGTAGCGACGTCGCTCCGGTTCGAAGCCGCAGGTCAGCAAACCCTGTTGCAGGTCCAGCACCAGCCGCTGCAGGGGTTGCGGAATCTCACTTGGACCACACCACAGAATTTGCGGTCTCGGCCAGTGGCCCAGGGTATCGATGCGCAAGCTGAAGTCCGGCGCCACGATGGCATCCGCCGCCTGGTAGATACAGGGCTGGCGGGCCGCAGCCACCGGTCCCAGGAACACCAGGGTGATGTGCTGATCATCCGGATGGTGCAAACGACCACCCCGAGGCTGATATTGACTGGCCAGCCGGGCCAACTGGTCACGCGCCGCCGGATCCGGCCAGAGTCCGAAAAAGAGTCTTTGTTCACTCATCTTTAACCATTTCGATCAAACCTTGCAGGGCATGGACAACCGCCTGGCGTCGCACCGCCTCCCGGTCGCCGGCGAACCACTGGCGGGCGGTGACTGGCTGTTGCGCACGTAACTCCCAGGCGAAACAGACGGTTCCCACCGGTTTTTCGGCGCTCCCGCCAGCCGGTCCGGCGATGCCGCTCACCGCCAGGGCCAGATCCGCTCCGCTTGCCTTGAGAGCGCCCTCGGTCATCTCCGCGACGGTCTGTTCGCTCACTGCCCCATGGCTCTGCAAGGTCGCCGCCTTGACCCCGAGCATCTGTTGCTTCGACTGATTGCTGTAAGTCACATAACCCCGGTCGAACCATTCACTGCTGCCCGCGATACCGGTCAGGGCCATGGCGACCCAGCCGCCGGTACAGGACTCCGCCACCGACAGACGCAGGCCCCGCGCCTGCAGCAGTTGGGCCACCCCATTCGCCAGTTGCGGGATGGAGCTTGCGTTCTGACCTGCCATGACTGGACCCCTGTGCTGATAAATGGCCGCTGTCGTTGCAGCCTGTATTCGTGGACCGGCGGTTTGGGAGGGCGCGCGCCCCTGCCTGATGAGCATTATTTCAGGCTGGGAAGCAGCCTCCATGACGCTCACAGACTAACGCTGTTGCAGCAGTTTGACCAAGGCCTCGATCATGGGTTTGAGCTGTTTGCGTTTGATTCGTTCGATCGCCTGTTCCGGGCTTAACCACTCCCGTCCCCGGTGACTCTCCTTCCAAGCGGACTCGGGCAGCAGGCGACTGACCGCCATGGGGTAGACATGCACAATACACTTCGCACCCCACTTCTTGTAGCTGTAGGTTCCCAATGGCAGGGTTCCCACCTCACCCTCCGCGCCGGCCTCTTCCAAGGCCTCCTGGGCGGCCGATTCCTGCAGGGTCAGACCGGGATCGCTGATGCCTTTCGGCACCCCCCAGTGTTTCTTCTGGTTCGACATGATCACCAGAATTTCCAGCTTGCCGTTATGCATACGATAGGGAATCACCGACGACTGGGTGTAATAGTAGGCAGGCCGGTCCCGCAGTTCCTCGCCCTGCCAGTCCGGATAGGGGAACTTCTTCGGCAGGCCATGGGGCCGGGTAATCGAGTCTACTTGGGCACAGCCGGCGGGCAAGGAACTCCAATCATCCGGCATCAACAGTCTGGCCAGGGTCGCGGTCGGCAGCAGTTTGCCGTCCTTGGACGGTTCCGGTTGCTTGTCCGAGAGATGCAGCAGCAGTTCCTCCAGGCCGGGGTTGTGCCCCACCAGCATCACCCGTCCGGCCTTGGCCGGACAGTGGCTCAACACCTCCAACAAACGCCCGGCATCGGCCTCGTAGATACGCGGCTCCTGCTTGATCTGCTGGGTATAGATGCCCATGGTCTTGCAGATCTTTTCCGCCGTGGCGATCGCCCTTTGCGCCGGTGACGACAGGATGTAGTCGGGAAGCAAATCCTGTTGCACCAGCCAAACCCCCATGCGTTGGGCGTCTCGTTTGCCTCGCTCCTCAAGTGGACGGGCAAAATCGTCGCCCCCCTGACTCCAATCCGACTTACCGTGTCTCAGTATTAGCAGTTCTCGCACCTTTATCCCCCCCTACTTTATATCAGCTCTGCTACGCCGCGTAGCCGTGTTTGTCGGATCAGTAAACGCGCACCGCTCGCCCCGTATTTCCGGATCTGGCAAGCTGAAGATTTCTCATCCAGACCATCCCCTCCAGATCGATTCCACCGAGGGTAGTCCTTGCCAGATCGTCAGTGGATCAGCACCAGCGCCCAGGTTAGAATCACCAGCAATACGGCCAGGAAGACGGCGGCCGAGCCCTGGTCCTTGGCGCGGCCCGACAACTTGTGCTGTTCCGGCCCGATGCGGTCGACCACCGACTCCACCGCGCTATTCAGAAGCTCCACGATCAGTACGATGAAGAGCGGACCGATCAGCAGCGCCCGCTCCACCCCGGTCTGGCCCAGCCAGTAGCCCAGCGGCGCCATAATGACCAGCAGCAGAAATTCCTGTCGAAACGCCTCCTCGTTCTTGAAAGTTGAACGAAAACCCTTTACCGACCAGCGCGCCGCATTGATCAGACGAGGAATGCCCCGATTATTTTTTGGTTTGTTTGTCTCCATAAGGTGCACTTCTATAACATCTTGCCGGGAAAAAATCGATATCGTCATCAATTCATCGTCTATTTCACATCAAACTGCAACAGCTCTGCTTTATGGTTCGCGCCTATCAGGAGTTTCATTTCTCCGGTATCGACGTGCGCAAGGAAGCGATCCACTCAACGGCCGCCGGGCAGCGTTTTCTGATCCTGCACGGCGACGAATTCGATGTCGTGGTGATGCACAACAAATGGCCCGCCCATCTGGGCAGCGGGGCCTGTGACCTGCTGCTATGGCTCAACCGTTGCTTCAATTTCGCCAGGCGCAAAAGCTGGTGATCGGTGACGGTCCGGCCCGCGAGGAGCTGGAACAGACCTATCCCGAGGCCCGTTTTCTCGGCTATCTGAAAAATGGCAATCTGGCCCGGCACCTGGCCTCGGTGGTTGTCATGGTCTTCCCCAGCCGCACCGACACCTTCGGCCTGGTGATGTTGGAGGCCATGGCCTGCGGGGTTCCGGTTGCCGCCTATCCGATAGAGGGTCCGCTGGCTGTGATAAAAAACGGCGTCAATGGCTGGATGGATAAGGATCTGCGACTGGCGGCCACCCATGCCTTGACCGTCGATCGGCAAACCTGCCGTCAGTTCGCCGAAGGCTACTCCTGGGACGCCTGCACCCGGCAGTTTCTCTCTCTCATCGAACCCAATCAACAAGTCCAGGCAGCAGACCTGCGCAACCTCACCCCCTGAGTTGTCGGCGCCCTTCTGATACGACCCTTCGCTGGCTGAATCTTCTATGCCCCTGGCCGCAAATAGGCTGTATACTTGGACGTGACATGGACGCCATGCCGATGCTTGGCATGTCCTTACTACCGAGTAAGGAAATCTCGCTATACTGGGAAAACCTCCCTTAGAGGAGGGGTAGTGGATAGTAAACCGATAATAAAACATTGTATCTATTCAACCGCCGTGGGAGTTACCCGTGGCTGCGAACAGCGACGTTAGTCGCTTTGTGAAGATGCCGAACAGGCTTACCGACTTTGCTCGCAGCCACGGGCAGCTCCTAGGATGGCATATTTCAGTGTGAAGGCTTCGGCATAATATGGGGAACTGAATAGATACAAAACGTTTTGATTTTTTGCCGATCTCCTCGGTCAAAATTCACAGGTATTCGATCTGGCCTGAGTATGCTGGCGCGCAACAGCTGCCAGCGCAACAACAGACCGCCAGGAGCAATCTCGGCAGATATGCCGAAATAAAAAAACTATTCCAAAATAACGACAAATAGTCAGCTAGTCTGAATGTTTCCTTGAGGATCGGATCATGAATAAGATCTCCGCCAAAGAGAAAGCCGTCAACGATGTGCACAGCCGAACCGGCATGGGGGTCGAGACGCTCAAGCGGGCGATCATAGACAACCTGTTCTATCTGCAGGCCCGCTACCCCGATGTCGCCACTATCCATGACTGGTATCTCGCCGTCGCCTATTCGGTGCGTGACCGTTTGCTGCGCCGCTGGATCAACACGGCACAAACCTATAAGGATCAGGGCAGCCGCACGGTCTGTTACCTGTCCGCGGAATTTCTCTTGGGGCCCCACCTCTGCAACAACATCACCAATCTGGGGATCCGACAGGAAGCCGGTCAGGCCATCCGGGAACTGGGCCAGAACCTGGACGAGTTACTCGACCAGGAACAGGAACCCGGGTTGGGCAACGGCGGTCTGGGCCGTCTGGCGGCCTGCTACATGGATTCCCTCGCCAGTCTGGAGATACCATCCATCGGCTATGGCATCCGCTACGAGTTCGGCATCTTCGACCAGGAGATTCGCGATGGCTGGCAGGTGGAAAAGACCGATAACTGGCTGCGCCACGGAAATCCCTGGGAACTGCCTCGCCGCAAGCTGTGCTTCGATGTCAAGCTGGGTGGACATACGGAAGAATTTGTAGAGGATGCCGACGGGCGTTTCCGGGTGCGTTGGATCCCCAACCGTATCGTGCAGGGCATCGCCTACGACACCCCGATTCTCGGCTATGGCGTCAACACCGCGAATCTGCTGCGCCTGTGGAAATCGGAGGCCCCCGAATCCTTCGACTTTCAGGCCTTCAACCTCGGCGACTACTACGCCGCGGTCGACCAAAAGGTGGTTTCCGAAAACATCACCAAGGTGCTCTACCCCAACGACGAACCGGCCGCCGGCAAGCAGCTGCGCCTGCAGCAACAATATTTCTTCGTCAGCTGTTCGTTGCAGGACATGATCCGCATCTACCTGCAGAAGGGCGACGGTCTGGAAAAATTCCACGAAAAGTATGTCGTGCAGCTCAACGACACCCACCCTGCCCTGGCCATTCCCGAGTTGATGCGCCTGCTGATCGATGAGCATCGGCTGGATTGGGATACCGCCTGGTATGTGACGCGCAATACCTTCGCCTATACCAATCATACCCTGCTGCCGGAAGCCTTGGAACGCTGGCCGCTGTCGCTGCTGGAAGAGATGCTGCCGCGTCACCTGCAGATCATCTACGAGATCAATGAGCGCTTTCTCGATGAAGCCAGGCGCCGCATGTATGGCGTCGAGATGGATATCAGCAGACTCTCGATTATCGAAGAGGGTGCGGAAAAACATGTCCGCATGGCCCACTTGGCCTTTGTCGGCAGCTTCATGGTGAACGGGGTTGCCAAATTGCACACTGAACTATTGATGCAGGACGTGATGCAGGACTTTTACCGGCTCTGGCCCGATCGTTTCACCAATATCACGAATGGGGTTACGCCGCGGCGTTTCCTATTGTTGAGCAATCCGGGGCTCGCCAACCTGATCCGGGAACAGATCGGGTGCGACTGGGTCACCGACCTGGATCAACTCACCCAATTGGAGGAGATGGCGACCAACCCGCAGTTCCAGATGCTCTGGCAAAAAGAAAAGCGCGACTCCAAGCTCAGCCTGGCGAAGCTGATCAAGGAACGTACGGGTGAGATCATCGATCCAGACTCCCTGTTCGACATCCAGGCCAAGCGTATTCATGAATACAAGCGCCAGCATCTCAATCTGCTGCATATCATCACCCTCTACAATCGCCTGAAACACGACCGCAATGCGGAGATCGTGCCGCGCACCTTCATTTTTGCCGGCAAAGCAGCACCCGGGTACCGAATGGCCAAGCTGATCATCAAACTGATCAACTCGGTGGCCTACATGATCAACCGGGATAGCGATATCAACGACCGGCTCAAAGTGGTGTTCTTTCCCAACTTCAATGTCAAGAACGCCCAGAAGATCTATCCAGCGGCGGATCTGTCGGAGCAGATATCCACCGCGGGCAAGGAGGCATCCGGCACCGGTAACATGAAGTTTTCCCTCAACGGGGCTCTGACTATCGGCACCTTGGATGGGGCGAATATCGAAATCCGCGAACAGGTGGGGGCGGAAAATTTCTTCCTGTTCGGGCTCGTGTGCAAAGAGGTGTATCGTCTACAGGCGGAAGGTTATCGGCCGAGTGAATACTATCATGACAATCTGGAACTACGGGATGCCATCGATCTCATCTCCTCCGGTTTCTTCTCTCACGGCGACCGGGATCTGTTCAAACCGCTGATAGACTCCCTCATTTATAACGATCCGTATATGTTGCTGGCCGACTATCAATCTTATGTGGATTGCCAACAGGATGTCAGCCGGACTTTCTGTCATCCGGAGGAATGGACCCAGCGTTCGATCCTCAATCTGGCCCGCATGGGCAAGTTCTCCTCCGATCGTTCGATAAGCGAGTATTGTGAAAAGATCTGGAAAGTAAAACCGGTCCCAGTCGAGCTTTAGGGCCGCTTGAGTATGCACGTACTGGATCAACCCATGGCCAGTGCGTGCAGGATCCGCATCTTGAGGTCATGGGGTTGACGAGCTGGCTGAGTTTGTGTCCTTTTGGCTGTTGGCGGAGGTTTTTGGGCAACTCTTTCAGGCCGCCCAGATACTTGAAGATATTCCGCCGATTCTGGAAGCGTTCGATATCACCGATATCCATGTCATTGAGGGAAAAGGTGCGGTTGATGGCGCTGAAGGCGTCGACCGTCGTTCCATCCGCATCCAGAATGATCAATATGTCATTGCCAAACATGCCCGGTCATTCTCCTAATCACTCCTGCAATTCCTTGATCGACAGGCTCCGCCTGTGGCGCCTATGTAAAGTGGCCATCTGTGCTTGCCGCCGCAGCGCAAGGGAATCAACCCAAAGCCTCATCCACCTGCTGCTTGATGGTATTTTCGATGGTCCCCTTCATGGGCGACAGCAGCATGCCGAGCTTAATATGGAACTCCACGAAATCATCTCCCACCTCCACCGAGCCGGAGGCCCCTGACCGTTCGAAACAGAGGGTATCTCCCTGCCAGGACCATTCCGCATTCAATTTAGCCTGCAGGTTTGTTGCGACCGCTTCCACTCGCTGTCTCGCGACATCCCGTCCCAGGTTGTGTTCGCGTTTGATGTTGATCTTAGCCATGGCGAGGCTCCCGTAAATTTACCTGACGGATCATCGGCGAAGCCGTTGTTCAATCATCTACATGACTCAATGTTGGGTCGGTTGCGCTTGTTCGTCGGTTACCGGCTGCTGCTCCATGTCGATGACCACCGGATCCCGCAGATTGACCGGCCCGCCGGATTCCCGCACCTGACGCATGCGCTCGCGAATCGCTTCGGTGCGCCCCATTTCCCGTCCCAGATAATAGCCCAGGGCAAACAGCCCGAGATTTGCAATCAAACGATATATCATCTCATTCTCCTCTCTGTTGCACCGGCATGAGCCGATTCCTTCGGAGCAGCGGCATTGACATTGTACCCTAAACAGCAGCGAGTGCCGGTAGCCTTTGACCCTTAGCTTTGACAAAATAGACAAAATCGATAGGTGAAACAACCACAGGACAGAGTGAGGTCGAAGCGATGGGAATGGAATGGGTAACAAGCCCTGAGGCCTGGTTGGCGCTCTTGACGCTGACTGCACTGGAAATCGTGCTGGGCATCGACAACATCATCTTCATCTCGATTCTGGTGGGTCGCCTACCCGAACAGCAGCGGCAGCGGGCGCGTATGCAGGGACTGGCGCTCGCCATGTTGACCCGCATCGCCCTCCTGCTGTCGCTGGCCTGGGTGATGCGGCTCACCGATCCCCTATTCACCGTCCTGGAACAGGCCATCTCGGGCCGGGACCTGATTCTGCTCGGCGGCGGTCTGTTCCTGCTCTACAAAAGCAGCCAGGAGATGTGGGAAAACCTCGAAGGCCCCGAAGAAGAGGAGGCGAGCAAACTCAAAATGGTCAGCAGTTATTGGGCCCTGCTGGGGCAGATTGCGATCGTCGACATTATCTTCTCCCTGGACTCCGTGATCACCGCGGTCGGCATGGCCAAACATGTTCCGGTGATGGTGCTCGCCATTATTATCGCCGTGGGGGTGATGATGTTCGCCGCCAAGGCGATCGGTGACTTCGTGGATCGTCACCCCAGTATCAAGATGCTGGCCCTCAGTTTCCTGGTACTGGTAGGCGTAGCCCTGATTGGCGAAGGTCTGGATATGCATATTCCGAAGGGCTACATCTACTTCGCCATGGCCTTCTCGCTCAGCGTCGAGATGCTGAACATCAAGATGCACAAGCGCAAGGTCTCACCCGTGCATCTGCACAAGACCTCCCAGGTGCAGCAAAGCCCAGACTGAGTTCGACGCCTGGCTTAGACCGCCAGGCAAACCGGGTTTACAACTCGGTATCCGCTGTGGTGGTGGGAATCTGGCGCGCCAGATCCAGGGCGCTGATCAGCATGGGGATGGCCGGACCGACGATGTTGCCTCGGTAAAGCTGATAGACGGCAAAGCCCACCAACCCGATGACGGCCAGCGTCCGCAGATCGTAACTCCCCGAGGTCTCTTCGGCCAGGCCCTCGTCGATCCTGGCAATGCCACTGAAGACCGGCATCAGGGCTGATTGCTGGGGCACCGGCGCATCGACAATCTCGAACAGGCCCAACGCCTTCAATTGGGTCTCGATTTCAGCAAAAGGCGATTCCGGATGCAACAGCAGCAGACTGCCGGTTGTCGGATTGGCGCTGACATCCGTGACTCCCGCCAAACTCTCGATGCGCTGGCAAAGCACTGCGAAATAGTCCGGATCCTGGCATTTTTCCTTTATTCGCAGCCGTACCCGGCCACGCAGTTGATGGATGATATGAGCCTGGGGCAGCATGCTGGGTGATTCCATCAATCGCTTGTTGGGGCCACCTGGACCTCTTCAACCAGCTCATCAGCCGTCTGGGCGTCGACCATCTCTTCTTCCACTTCGGCCACAATGTCTTCCACCGTCTCGCCAAATTCCTCGACCGACTCCCGGAGCTTCTCGTAGGCCAGTATCCCGCTTTTCATCGCCGAGCGCGCCAGTGGCTTCACGATAGGCGCCAGGGCCGCGATCACTACCGGCACCAGAATCGCGGCGCCAATGCCAATCGCCACGCCTTTCAGGAGGTCATCATTTCGCAGCATGGTAAATTTTCTCCATCCCTAACTTGTCGAGGCTCTTATTGATGGTCCAGGCAGACACAGTAATAATCCTGAGACCAGTTTATCGCATCAGGGTCAAAATGATAATCGGCAGTGTAGCGCACTGATGCACTGCGCAGGGGTCGATCAAGTCCGGCAGCCGGATCTAACACCCACTCTGTCCTGCTGCAGATCAGCCGTTACGCTCTCCTTGCCCCAGTCTGCGAGGCTGGTCGGTAGAATCACCTCGGCACACGCCCCACTGCCTGCACGGAGCAGCAATCTCACCTTGCCATGATGCTGGCCTTTGATCTGCCGGGCGATGGCCAGACCCAGACCGGTACCTTTGCTGCGGGAGGTGAAGAAGGGCTCGAACAAGGTTTCCGGTTCGAGCGTACTCAGGCCGGCGCCATTGTCACAGATATTGACCTCGATTGCCGCACCCGACGCCGTCATTTGGTACCCGGCCTTGATAGAGATCATGGGCTGTTCGGATCCATGACTTTCCAGCGAAAGTATGGCATTGACAATGAGGTTGGAGAAAAGCTGACGCAACTTACTGCCATCACCCGGCAGCATGGGCAAGCCCGGTTGATACTCGGTCTCGATCACCACCAAGGCCTGATCGATGCGACGTTGCAGACTGCCGAGGGTTGCATCCAACACCTTGACGACATTGATCCACTCGGTCTTGACCGCCTCCGGCCGGGCATAGGTCAGCATATCCGTGAGGATCTCTTCCATGTATTGGATCTGATCCAGCCCGATCTCCGCCAGCTCCTTGTGGTTATCGGAGACCTGTTTGTTTAGGATCTGCATGCCCATCTTGACCGAAGAAAGGGGATTGCGCAGGTCGTGGGCGATCATACTGGCCATGCGCCCCATGGCGGTCTAGGCTTGAGTGCGCCAGCTCCTGGTTGCGCTGTTCCACCTCGCTTTCGAGACGTTTACGCTCGGTGATGTCCTCCTTGACCGCCACGAAATTGGTGATCACCCCGGCACTGTCCCGCAGGGCGGAGATCGACCCTGATTCCCAATAGAGTTCCCCGTTCCTGCGTCGGTTGTGAAACTCACCGCGCCACTCGCCCCCGCTCTCAACGGTTCGCCAGAGCTGCGCGTAGACCTCCGTGGGCGTCTCACCAGACTTGAGGATGTTGGTCTTCTGACCGATCACCTCTTCGGCGGCGTAGCCCGTGAGCTCGGTGAACTTGGGATTGAAATATTCGATCAACCCGAAGCGATCGGTCAGCAGCACGATGCTCGGACTCTGCTCCATCGCCCGGGAGTTTCTTCACCTTCTCTTCCGCCCGCTTCCGTTGGGTAACATCCTCGCCCACCGCGTTGATGCCGACAACCCGACCCTGGGCATCCAGCGAAGGGGTATTGTGCCAGGTGATCAAACGGCGCTCGCCGTTCCTGAGCCGGATAGCGGCCTCCACCTGGCGCGGGAAATCCGCTACCGATTCCATATGACTGAAGGACTCTCGTACCTCGACCTACTGTTCACCTGCCACGAACTGCTGAATCCAGTCACGGCCGATAATCTCCTCGTGCCGCCAGCCTGTCAGGCGTAGAAAATAATCGTCGCAGAATACCAGACGGTAGTCCCGATCGACCATAATGGTGGCCAGCTGAATATCTCCAAGGTCTGTCTGAAACTTCGTTCATACTCGGTTTGCCGCACCGCCCGCTGGTGCCGGATATTAGCCAGGGCTAGCAACCAGGAACCGATCAACAGCAATGCGCTAATGGTCTGATAGAGGGGCAGATGCTGCCACAGGAATGTCGCCAGACCGGGAGCGTCCTGATTGGGCGCGACCCGGGTGACCACCTTCCACCGGGCCGCTGTTACCGGAATCGGTTCACCATGCAACTGGCTGTCAGCGACCTGTTGCGGCACGCCATCGAGATAGTTGACGCAGATCTGCTCCCACCCATCGGGAGCGAGTAAGCGGATCTGGTCACACAGGCGTTTTTCCCGCGCAAAGGTATAAACGTTAGTGAATGGTTCAATATCGATGATTTATGTATCGCAAACTGAGTGGCTTCATACGGTGCAAGAACAAAACCTTTAGTCTTTTGAAGCAAGATAGATCCGCATTCTATGAAATGCCTTCCTTGGCTTATTCCATCATTTAGTTATATTTTTCGGTAGAATTTATTCCGCACTGAGTGTTGTGTAGTAATGTCAGTGAGGATCCCCATCTATTATCTAAGCAATATTCTGGCCATATTTAAATTCTTAATAGGAAACAGAAGATTACTACTTTCCCAATAGTGTGCACACCTTGTCTATGTAAAAAAATCGACAACTTTAGATATAAAAGCATGCGTTTGCCACTCGGACTTCGTGTTAGAACATCACGGAGCCCGAGTTAAACCTTAATAGTGAATTTGTACGACAGCTCCTTTCTCAATGATGAGTTCCCCACCGGTGATAACCTTGCCGAGCAACATCGTACCTGCACCCTTGATCTTTACTCTGACTGCTGTAGGTGCGAGTATAGTGCCTCGCACGATAGCGCCGGATTCGACCACACTCTCCTTGTCACCGAGAATGTTGTACGATACGTTCTCTGGGCGGACACCACCGACCAGGTTGATCGAGCTAGCCCCTTTAAGCTTTAGCGTGTCTTTGAGATTGATCACGAAAGTCGACAAGGGATCCCCGATCAGCGTCAAGCTTTCCCCTTTATCCAATTCGATCTTGTTTGCCGCAATCACGTTTAATCCCGGCTTGCCTGAGATCGATTGTGTAGCCTTAATATCTCCGAACGATTGATCCGGCGCAGCCTGTGCAGTAATTCTGGAGGCGTCCAGTGCGTCAGCAGCAGCGAATGAGAGTGGCTTTTCGATCGTTCCACCTGTAATCACTACGTCGTGACTATTGTCGTTATTACCCGCAGGATCAACCAAGTAAACCCCCTCTATGAGACCACGAGAGAAATTCTGTTTCGCCAATGGACCGAGATAAACATCACCAATCACCATGGAGTCCGGATCAGAGATCCTGAGCGTAGCACCAGGAAGGCCCAATGAAGTGGCAGCACTCGCATCACCAAGGTTAGCGTAAGAGAGCATCTCGCCCGGCACCCGTATACGCCCCCCATCTTCAAGTTTGATCTCGTCACCACCAAAGATCGCACCGACCAATAAAGAACCTTGACCTTTGATCTTCATCTTCGATGATGGCGTATGGATCGTACCCACTGCGAAACTACCGCTCTCGATCGTAGAGCTTCCATCACCTACGATATGGAAAAAAATGTTTTCAATGTGGACACCGCCAAGCAGCACAATCATACTGCCATTCTTGAGCACGAATTTCTCGTCCAAAATGAAGATAAAGGAGGATGACCGGGTGCCACTCAATGTAAGTGTCTCCCCATCAAGATCAATTTTGGCGGCCTCAATGACATTGAGACCGGGTCCACCATCGATAGATGTATCCTGATCGATATTACTGAATACTTGATCTACCGGGAGTGTCTCCGCAATATTCGCGACTCTGCTTACCTCGGCGACTGTTGCGGCAAGATCAACGTCCACGCTGCCACCACTGATCACCACTTCATTTTGATTGGAATTATCCGCATTCGGATCCACATATAGAGTCCCTGTGAGCAATCCGTCCTTGAAATCCTGGCCGGAAAACGGTCCAAGCACCACATCACCCACAACCCCGGTACCCCGATCTCCATTTTTGATACTTAATGTGGCGCCAGGTAAGGTGAGGATACTAAAGTTTTGTAGTGCACTTAGATCGAGTTCTGGTACCGACACGCCATCGAAGGCAATGCCCGTTAGATTTGTTGCCGCAGCATCGAAACTAGCGCTCGAGAAGCTCCTAATCAACTGCCCTGTCGTTGTCACGTTATAATACTTGCCGGTTGCGCGGGAGGTAATCCAGAGTGTCCCGCTACGCTCATCGAAGGAAATCCCCTGTATGTTGAAGAATGTTCCGGCAAAATCCGGATCAACGTCGCTCGCAGTAAAAGAAGATATCAGGTGGCCGGATTTATCGACGTTATAGATCTTATTTGCGCTGTTATCCGTGATCCACAAGGTTTCCGAATGAGGATCAAAAGCTATTCCCTGGGGACTGAGGCTGGCCGGGTCGTAGGCCGTGGTGGAGAACGCATAGATAATTTCTCCCTGTTTGCTGACATTGTAAATCGCCTGGTCGATATCCTCCGGGATCCAAAGTGTATCGTTAATCGGGTAGACCACGACCCCTTCTGGTGTTTGGCCAAACTCAAACTCCGATAGCACCGTACCATCCCGGTCAGCATTGAATATCACACCCGGTAACGTCCCGTTCTCGGAGGTGATCCACAACGTTCCATCCAGTGGATCTACAGCAATTTCGGAGTAATCTCGCGGGCGTGGATTATTGAAGCTGGACAATAACACGCCGCCTTCAACAGAGACCTGATATACGCGTTTGGTTACATCGTCGGTGAGCCAAATCGAATCGACATCGGCAAGAACGAGTCTGCCGACTGTTCCCAAGAAAAATAACACGGCAACAGACAAGATTCCTTTTACATTCATCGATGATCAACCTTTTATTAATTTTATTATTCGCCTCGGCAAAGCCAATGCGCGCCAGACAGGAGTATAAATTTGATAGGGGAGAGCTTTTTATTTGCTATCGAAACACTGGATCAATTCTAGGCTGACAATAGAGAGAAACAATTGCGGAAATTACTTATGTGTTTCTACGTATTCACTTTTTGATAATAGTGCTTTGTGACTGATTCTCTGATTACCTGTGGATATAACAGCTTTGGATTGAAGGCCTTCCGTTGCCTTCAGACCGTCCATCGTAGATGAAATATTACCTGTCTCTTTTTGAAAAGGAAATGGCGGCATTGAGATATAAGACGGGAGACAATCGTACTACCTTATTCCTCTGCTCTTTCTCAAAGGCATAAGTACTCACATCAGTGCAGTGCTGAAATACCGTTCGGCCCTGTCCGGCAGCACGGTGGCGATGTTGCCTTTGATCTTCGAAGCGATCTGCCGGGCGGCGTAGACATTAGCTCCGGACGAGATGCCCACCAGCAAACCGTATTTGCGGCCCAGTTCCCGGGTGGTCTCGATAGCCTGTTCATCGGTGATCTCCACAACCTCGTCCACCATGGAAACATCCAGGATCTCGGGAATGAAACCGTCGCCGATGCCTTGGATCTGGTGCAGACCGGGTTCGTGCCCCAGGAGCGCTGAGACATTCTTCGGTTCCACCGCCACGATACGAACATCCGGCTTGTGTTCCTTGAGATATCGCCCCACTCCCTGCAGAGTGCCACCGCTACCCACTCCCGCCACGAAGCAATCAATGTCGCCGCTGGTCTGGCGCCATAGCTCGTGGGCAGTCTCCTCGTAGTGGACACGCGGGTTATCGAAATTCTCGAACTGCTGGGGCACAAATACCCTTGGGTCTTCAGCCTGCATCTGCCGAACCCGCTTGACTGCGCCGCCGATGCTCTCCTCAGCCGGGGTGAGCACCAGCTCGGCTCCCAGAGTGCGGATCAACATCTTGCGCTCCTCGCTCATGTTCTCCGGCATGAAGATTCGCACCCGGTAGCCCTTCAAGCTGCCTACCAGAGCCAATCCGATGCCAGTATTGCCTGAGGTGGGCTCTACGATGATGGAGTCTGGTTTCAGGCGGCCGTCTCGCTCCGCGCCTTCCAACATCCCCAAGGCAATGCGGTCCTTGATGCTTCCGCCAGGATTGAGGAATTCCGCTTTGGCGAAGATGTTCTCGCCTTTGAGGCGGATCAAAGGCGTATTGCCAATAAGGTCGAGAATATTGTCGGTTAACATGTGAGATTACTCGCTAGACCTGTGCTGGATAGTGAATTAAACCGTTCATTGTAAACCGATAAGGAAGTCAGAGCTAAATCTGGAGATGGAAGATCGGAAGGCAGTCTAACATCCTCATCACACTCAAATATTTATGACACAATAAGGGCGGGCCTAGATTTGTAGTATCCCAACAGATCATCAGAATAATCGAATCAGGGATGTGGAAAGGGGAACCCAGAGTACGACCGCTAGGGAGACGAGCTACTATTCATCCAGCCAGAAATGCGTGGAGCCGAGGAGTGAGAGAGTTGCTTAGTATATTAGCGAATGTGTATACTGTCTTTGTACCGCAGGAGCAGTGCCATGCAACCAACACAAACACCGTCTGATTTTCTGACGTTTACCGCTGAGCAAGTTGATGGACTAACAGCAAATGCAAAGAAGGCTATACAAAAGGCCTTAGTGCGGACACCACTCGATGTCTGCACATGGGCGCAAGATAACCTTCAGCACTGGCTAGAGCTATCACGAGACAGCCTGCACAAAAACATCACTATTGCCAATGAGCGACAAGCCGCATGTGACATCGTGAAATATTTGTGTGCACACTACCACCTACCCACACCAAGCAGGTGATGCATACCCTGTCAATACAGGGTTAATGAAATGTCAGGCTAAGGCCCCCGTATTTCATTCCTCCACCACACGAGAACAATCTTGCGGTTGGGGGCAGGGATTTATATAACTTAATTAAACGATCCCGCCTTCAATAAAATTTCAGTGCATGGCCGCTGGAGGCGTTCACCTGCCATCTGATGCCTTGAATTACGGCTCTTTAATCAATCATTTTCAGTCACGCTTCAAGTCCTTGGATGACGCTATTCCATGAATGCCCACTATCGCGATAAAGCAGTCGTTTCATCGCCCTTTCTCAATTAGTCGCAACAGGTCGTATACAGGCTTGCGCCGGCTATCCTTTTGCTGGTTCACACTGTCGACCGATTGAACGAATTGTTCAATCTATCCTTGTCATTTGATTTCTTTGTACGAATCGTTCATTCGAAGGAAAGCCCTGGTTAGCATGAATCTTTTCTCGTTCAACCCTTTACTACCTTGTCAAGCACCCCTAGCGATATTCCAACCTGTTGTATATCTAGCATAATTTTGACGTGTATGCGTTTCTCACGGGCAACTATCCGGCAACGTAAAATACCCAGCTAAAAACTGTGGAATAAAACCTGCGCAGACTGTGATGCTTTTGCCATTATTTATGGGAGTGCTGAGCGGTGGACCCCGGTAGTTGGACAGAGATGAGGAAAGTTTAAGTGTCTTCTGCAAAACTATTGTCCTAGAGACAGGAGCAGAAGATGAAAAGAAAACGTAGAAATCATTCCTCTACTTTCAAGGCTAAGGTAGCTGTAGCCGCCTTGAAAGGGGACCGAACGGTAGCAGAACTGGCAGAGCAGTTTGATGTGCATCCGAATCAGATATCCGACTGGAAACGGCAACTGATGGAGAATGCCGATCAACTCTTCGGCAAGGGTAATCAGCCAGCACAAGAGAATGAGCAAAAGATCCAGGAACTGCATGCCAAGATCGGTCAGCTAACAATGGAACGGGATTTTTTAGAACGCGGACTGGAAAGGATTCACGGTCCGAAAGGAAAAGGATGATCGACCGAATGAATGCATTACCTGTGACCCGTCAGTGTCAGTTGCTGTCGCTGAATCGTTCAACGGTCTACTACCAACCTAAACCGGCGTCAAACGACGATCTGAAGCTGATGCGACGAATTGATGAGATGCATCTGCTACGGCCTTTCTACGGTAGCCGTCGGATTCGAGATTGGCTGTGGGAGGAAGGCCATGACATCAACCGCAAGCGCGTTCAGCGCCTGATGCGGCAGATGGGGATTACGGCCCTCTACCCCAAGGCAGGCACCAGCCGACCTGGGAAAGGCCATAAGATCTATCCTTACTTGCTCAAAGGCTTAGACATCAACCGACCCAACCAGGTCTGGGCAACGGACATTACGTATATTCCCATGGCTAAAGGCTTTGTCTACCTGGTTGCTGTCATGGACTGGTACAGCCGTAAGGTCTTGTCCTGGCGTTTGTCGAATACGATGGAGAGTGACTTCTGTGTGGATGCCGTGGAGGAAGCGATCCATTGCTATGGTGCTCCGGAGATCTTCAACACAGACCAGGGCGCCCAGTTCACCAGTGAAGCCTTCACAGGGGCTCTGAAGGCGGCAGAGGTAAAGATCAGCATGGACGGTAAGGGTCGTTGGGTGGACAATGTGTTGGTGGAACGGCTCTGGCGCAGTGTAAAGTACGAAGAAGTCTACCTACGGGCCTACGAATCAGTGAGTGAAGCACGTTCCAGACTGGGGGACTATTTTCGATTCTACAATGCGGAACGGAAGCATCAGAGTCTGGGAAAGACCCCGAATCAAGCGTACTTAGGTGAAATCATGTTGCCGGAAGCGGCATAATCAGAGAGAGCAGAATACACTTAAGCTGCTGTCCAAAATACGGGGTCCATTTCTCCCTACGCCATACCTGCGTCCAGCGGCTCATCGAGGCTGAGTTCCCGCTCGAAACGATTGGTCAGTATGTGGGGCACCGCTCTCCGCAGTCGACCGAGATTTACAGCAAGGTCGCCGTCGAGACACTGCGTGAAGTCGCCTTGGGCGACGGGGAGGTACTGGCATGAACGCGACTTGGAACGGCTTCACCAGCATTCTGGCTAACAATATCGAGCAGTATCTGCAATACAAACGTGTAGTTCCGGCAACCGTGCGTGAATTGAACGCCAGCCAGCACTAAGGTTGATGATGGGGAAGCCGGTCCCTTAAATAAAATCTATCCTCACCCAAAAAATTTCTGCGGGACACGTCAAGCTTATTCCGCTATAACGTCGCGCATGGAATCCTCTGCACACAAACGTTACAGCGGTCGGGCATTTTCTCGGGAAGATATCGATCAAGTCCGGGCACTCATCGGGGCGAATCCACAGGCGAACCGCCAGCAGCTGTCCTATCGGGTGTGCGAACACTTTGATTGGCGCAAACCGGACGGCAGCCTGAAGGATATGAGCTGCCGGGTGGCACTGCTGCGCATGCACCGCGAAGGGTTGATCGAGTTACCGGCGCCACGACACAAGGTCAATCCGTGCCGATCCTTTTCCCGGCGTACGGCTCAGGCGGAACCCGGCCCATTGCTCGAAGGCGTGGTGCATGAACTGTCGGCGTTGCACCTGGAAGTCGTGGGACGCCAGACTGGCGCACTGTGGAACGAGTACATCGATCGCTATCATTATCTGGTCTACAAACCCCTGCCGGGCGCCCAGCTGCGTTATTTTGCCACTGCCGGAGAACAGGTCGTGGCGCTGTTGGGCTTTGGCGCCGCGGCCTGGATGACGGCGCCGCGGGATGCGTGGATTGGCTGGAGCGCAGCACAGCGCGAACGCAACCTCAGCGGGGTGGTCAACAATGCCCGGTTTCTTATCCTGCCCTGGGTGCGGGTCAAGTCGCTGGGCAGTAAACTGTTATCGATGGCGGCGCGGCGGTTGCCGCAGGACTGGGAGGGCCGCTACGGCTACCGTCCGGTGCTGCTGGAGACCTTTGTGGAGCGCGGGCGTTTTGCGGGGACCTGCTATCGGGCGGCGAACTGGCGCTGGCTGGGGCAGACGCAGGGCAGAGGTAAGCTGGGGGATCATCGCCTCGGCCAGGTGCCGATCAAGGACGTGTGGGTCTACCCGCTGGTGCGCAATGTCCAGGGGGCCTTATGTCGATGAAGGGTCCCCAACCGACCGAGATCGATGATACCGAAGTCGAGCAGCTGATGGACAAGGCGCAGCAAGGGCGCTTGACGGCCCAGGAGCAGAAGCGGCTGATTCCCTTGCTGAAGACCCTGCTGTGGCTGCAACAGTCCTGGTTGACGACCCGCATCAGTCTGACGAAACTGAAGCGGTTGCTGTTCGGCAAGCGGACCGAAAAACGCCAGCGCCAAGCGAAGGCTCCGAAGACAGGCAGCGATGACGGCGCGAGCGGCTCGGGTGGCGCTGCGGACACCGAGACGGGCCCCGGGACGCCAGCGGCGGATCAGGGCATGGCTTCGTCCCCGCCCACCGTGACCCCTCCCTCGCCGGATGACCCGAGAGCCCACGTCGGCCATGGTCGCCGGGCGGCCGCCGACTATCGCGGCGCCGAAGGGCGGTTTTGTCCTGTGCTTGAGCACCAGGCGGGAGAGACTTGTCCGCTGTGCGCCCGGGGACGGTTGTACGCATTTCGGCCCTTGGTGCGCCTGCGCTTTACCGGTCAACCCCTGGCCCAGGTCAACCGTTATGAACTCGGTCAGCTGCGCTGCAATACCTGCGGCGCCCTCTGGGTGGCCTCGATGCCGCCCGAGGCCCCGCCGGAAACCTATGACATCAGCCTCAAAGTGAACCTGGTGCTCGCCCATTATCATTTGGGCCTGCCGTTCAAACGCATCGAGGCCTTCCAGGACCTGGTGGGGATGCCGTTGTCCGACGCCACCCAATGGGAGTTAGTCGAGGAGGTCGCGGATTGTACCTATCCGGTCTACGAGGCGCTGAAGCGCCTGGGCGCTAACCAACCCTTGGTCTATCAAGACGACACCGGCGCCCGGGTGTTATCCTTGATCCGGGAAAACCACCGCGAACCACCCCCGCCACGCCAGGGCATGTACACCACGGTGCTGCGCTTCGAAGGTGAGCATCGCATCTGTCTCTACCTGACCGGCCGACAACACGCCGGGGAGAATCTGGATGATATTCTGGCCTCTCGGGATCCCGAGCTGCCGCCGATCCAATGGATGTCGGATGGCTTGGCGGCCAATACCCCCCAGCAGCATCAAGACCAGACCCTCGATCTCAACTGTCTGGTGCATTATCTCGCGTCCCGTTTTATCTGGAGTCAGGGACTGCTGCTGCGGCATGACAAGGCGGGATAGGACGTTTCCCTCCAGATAAAACGAAGGCATCAAAGGGAGTCCAAGAACGCGAGCAGGTCTGGTTTCGGCTGCCACGGAGTAACCCGTGCCGGGGCGATTCCGGCACGCTTCCAGAATGCTTCGAGTGCCTCACGTTTCATCTTGAGGTTTGTCGTGACGTAGCGATTGGTCGTGGCCACACTCGCGTGTCCCAGGTAATCGCGGATGACGGTGATGTCGTTCCCAGCTTGCAGCAGGGCCACGGCACAGCTGTGGCGAAGGACATGGGGGGTGATGCGCCGCCGGCGAAGCGTCGGTACATCGACTAGTGCCATTCTGACGTACTTGCCCAGGATATAGGCGACACCGTCTCGCGATAGCGGTTTTCCGCGATTGTTGAGGAAAATCGTATCACCTGGATTGGCTTGCCGCACGGTCGGTAGCCGCTGCAATGCAGTGGCCGTTTCCTCCCAGAGCGGACAGATTCGATCTTTTCCCCCCTTGCCGTGGAGACGTACTTGGGGAGGCTTGGTCAAGTCGAGGTCCTGACCCTGCACCGCAAGCGCCTCGCTGACCCGCGCGCCGGAATTGTAGAGGAACAGCAAAAGGGCGTAATCGCGAAGCCCGAGGGGCGTTCTACAGTCCGGTTTCCCCAGGATGATATGCACATCCTCCGGTTCCAGGTAAGTGGCAAGTGACACCCTGGCCTTCTTGGTCGGCAAAGACAAGACGCGATGGTACTGCTCCGCATGGGAGACATCTTGGCGCAGCAGGTGTCTGAAGAAGCTGCGGATGGCGGCCAGGCGGCAATTGCGCGTCATCACCTTGTTGCCCCGCTGCGACTCCAGATGGGCCAGGAAATCGGCAATCGCCTCGACCTGCAGATCATCCAGTTGCAGATCAGCGACCGAGCAACCCTTGGTATCGGCCAGGTGGAGGAGAAGCAGCCGTAAGGAATCGCGGTAGGCACGCACCGTGTGGGGGCTGGCACCCTGGGCACGTTGCAGATGATCGCGGAAAAACGACTCGACCAGGTGCGGGAGCGGATTGCTTGCATGCCGCGTCATGGTTGGCGAGCGGCGTTGTGGAATCGCGCTTCGAAGCGCTCACTGGCCAAGTGCATCAGCTCTGCCGTGGCGGTGAGGTAAACCTCGGTGCCGAGGACATCATCATGACCCATGTAGGCCGAGAGCCAGGGCAGGCGCGCATGGATGTCCACACCCTGGTGGTACCAATCGGTTAAGCGATGAACGGCGAACGCGTGCCTCAAGTCATACGGACGGGGCCCGATCCGACCGCGGAGTGGTTTCAGCCCCAGCTTCCGCAAGAGCTGGCGGATAGCCCCGGAGGCAGCAGCGACGGGCAGCGCATCACCGCGCTTACGCACCAGCAGCGGTCCCGCCTCGTCGCTGGACGCGATCGCTGCTCGCTCGGCCAGATAGTCCTGCAGAAGCTGCGCAAGATCGGAGCGGAACGGGACAAGCCGGGTCTTACCCTTGCTCTCGCGCACGATGAACAGGTCCCGCTCCAGATCCACATCCTGCAGCTGCAGACGTACCGCCTCGCCCAGCCGCAGTCCGGTACAGTACAGGATCAGGAGCAAGGTGCGCAGCGTCGTGGCGGTGAGATTGCGGGGCGTATGCTGGGCGGCGTCGACGAGTGCTTGCACCTCCTCACGGGAAAAGACGTAGGGCAGGAAGTGCGACTCGGCCGATTGCGGCGCCCATTCGCGACCGGGCACGAAGCCCTGTGGATCGCAGCGGCGCCGATACAGACAGAGCTGTCGGATCACCCCCAGCTCCAGCGCGACGGTCACCGGACTGCGTCCAGCAACGCGCGCGAGCCAGCCGCCGATCATGGCCGCCAACTCCATGTTCGCTGCCGCACCAGCCTGCGCTTTCGCATAACGCTGGAAGCTGTGCAGCATCGCCTCTCCGCGTCCATAGGGATAACCGAGGGCCCGCTTGAAAGCCAGGAACTGGGCGATGTCCTGGGCCAGCTGCGCTTGCGTGAGCCGGGTCATGTCGGCAGTGCGAGGGCCACCTCACGGAGGCGCTCGGTGGCAACGCGAGGTACGCCGAGGTCGATTCTGGACGGCGGTGGCCCAGGATGTCACCGATCACCTTGGGCGGCACCCCTTGCTCGAGCTCCCGGCAGGCATGGGTGTGACGCAACACATGACTGCCGAGATAAGGCGCCGAGACACCGGCAGCTCGGGCATGTTTGTGCAGGATGTGCCGCACGGCCGAGGAGGCGCTGAGCGGTCCATGAGGTGCCCGCAGGCTGACAAAGAGATGGCGCGTGCGCGTATGTTGCGGGCGTCCGTGGCGCGGATATCGACCAGCACGCGGGCCACAGCCGGCAACAGGGGCAACTGCACTGACACGCCGGTCTTCGGTCGGGTGACATGCAAAATGGCGCCACGCCAGTCGATGTCCTCCAGGTGCAGGTGTAGTGCCTCGCCAGCCCCCAAGCCATAGACGCTCATGAGCAGCAACAGGGCATAATCGCGCCGCCCCCCAGCCGTGGAGCGGTCGACGGCGCGCAGTATCCGAAGCGCCTCCTCCCACGGCAGTGCCCGCAGCGGACGCTCGCCGCGGCGCACCACGGGGGCCATCACCGAGGAGGCCAGATCCACCGCCAAACAGCCCGTTGCGTGGAGAAAGCGCAGAAAACCCCGCAGGCTCGAGGCCATGTCCGCGACGGTCGTGCGCGCATCGTGGTGCCGGCACCCAACAATGAATGCATCGATATCAGCAAGGTCCAGCTCCGCCATACGGCGCCGCCGGCCGCGAAGGAAGGTGAGGAAGGCCGTGATGTGAGCCAGCTTCTTCCCGCGTCACCGCCGGATTCCCGCGATGCCGGGCGAGATGCTCCGCGAATTCTTTCAGCAAGGGGCACGAGGGTGATCTTGGTTCGGGCGGGGGCTCCACGGTGGGGTCGGATAGCCCAGCGCCCCCAACGCCAAGGCCCAGGCCCGCAAAGCGCTGCGCGCACCCTCAAAGACCAGGCTGCGATCGACCCCTCGCCGGTTGGCATACCAGGTCGCAAAGGTGTCGACGCCAGCCAGGGTGAGTTGCGAGCCTTCTTCGAGGTCCTGTGTGCGGCAGTAGGCTTTGAAGCGGTGCACCCACAGCAGATACACGCCGATTGTGCTCGAGCGCAGACAGCGATTCTCACGCCAGAGTCTGACGACCTGCGTGGTTCGCGGCTGGGCGTCGGTTGTTGGAATAGTCATGGAACCCGCATCTCAAGCAACGCGTTATCAAGCGCGATGATCGAGAATATAACGGCTCCTGGGCGGCGGGTCTGGCCCCTGGTCGTGTTGAATTGTTCCGCGGTGATTGGCACTCAGCCGAGGGGCGGCGAAACCAACCGGTGACGGCAACACGCCGAGGTAGACAGCGGCCATTTCACGCACCTGCGGTAGCACCCATTCCACCCCGAGCCACTGTCGAAGCGCGCTGACCGTAGGCTGGCAACCACAGCGGCATTCCGGAATGAGATCGAACAAGACCTGGAGCGCGGTATGTACCTGCCGGACGCGGCGCCGCGTCCAACGAATGGCCCCTGGCAGGCAGACGTCGTCCAGGCGCAGAGCGTTGGCTGCCGCTTCCAGACTCCTGGCCCGCTCGACCTCCACGACAACCCGCTCCAGGTCAGTGAGCGTTCCGGGAAGCCGGGTGGCGAAGCAATCCGCCAGCAGGCTGAAGGTGCAGTGACCTTCGGGACAGTACCAGCGCGGTATCCGGGTGCCAGGCGGATCAACCCGCTTATAGGTACCGTGCCGTGCAAACGAGCATCCGCCGTGTGGGTGCAGAGGACAGTTTTCCAAGGAGGCATCCCGCCAGGCTTTTTCGGCCACGTACTCCCGACTGTTGAGAGGTGTCTTGAATCGCAGCTGCATCGCAAACCGATCCGGACGGCGAAGGTCTTTTCAGACATCGCCGTGTTTGGTACACAGTTATTTTGACCGTTCCCGGCACCAGATATTCATCGGCGACCGCCTGCTGCGGCTTCCCAAGGCACATTTTTTATCTGGAGCAAAAAACCTCCGGCTTGCTGCTTACGCTACAGCCGTCGACCACAGACTCTGGATAAAACGGGACGCGAGATAATGAACCTTATCT
>CAVQUR010000022.1:0-39569 GCA_963716875.1 uncultured Gammaproteobacteria bacterium | reverse complement strand
TTGACATGCTTTCCGATCTCTGTGTATCGACATGGTCCTCTGAATCGTTACGTCGACTTGTTTCCCCCTTCCCTCCAGTGGATCCCGTGGCCGCCCGTCTCCGGAGCCCTGCGGTTCTCCACCTTCATCGGTACTATGGGGTCGTAAGACTGCTCCCTACCCGTCCCGGTCGCCTCCGGTCTCCCTTGGTGCCCGGTACCTCTGCCGTTGGATGCGCGCTTCGCTCCCGCAGGCCGCGCATCCAGCGACCTCGGGCCTGGTCCGTTTCCCACCGGGCGGACCAATCCCGGGTCTCGGGAAGAGATAAGGAGCTCTCCCAGGTTCCTGGGGAATCCCTGTGAAAGCGTGCCCCGGGCTGGGGACTCCGTCGGTTCGGAAACGGCCTCGCTTTGACGCCCGTCCCAATGCGGCCTTCCGCCAGGCTAACGGCGTCGGCACCGACACGAAGAAACGATTTCGGAGCTGAACCCTCGCGGCCCGCTTTCTTGCTGTGTACGCTTCACCCCATCGGTCACCCGATGCGGCGCAACACGCGCTACCGGCCTGCCCGCTACGGCTTTGACCGGGCTGGACTTCCACCAGCTGGATTCCAATAAGAGGTTTATCTACTCATGATCGAATCCCCCTCTTCCAGGCTTTCGCCTGGCGCTATAGCCTCGATTTCCACGTAGCAAAGTTGAGCTAACATCGAGACGGCAACAGGGCAAAAAAATCACACCACTCAAGCGAACTGGATGACAAGCTCCTTGCCTTCCAGCCAGGGCATGGGAGTTGGCTGGTCGGCCAGTCCGGAATCGACAAGGTAAGGATTATGGGCGCGTTTGTCGAGGGTCACGATGACATGGTGATCTTCGATTTGGATCTTTCCGCCGACATCCAACAGACTGTCGAAAAGCATCTTGGCGGTGGCATGGTGGTAGTTTTCCGGGAGATGCCGGGCGAACAGGCGATATAGCGAACTGGCCGCCAAGGTGAGTTGCAGATCGAAGTCTACCTTGAGGCCGACCATGGAAGAGAGCGAGTCGATATGGAAGAAGTGAATGGCCTCGGCAATGCCGTTTTCGATGAGCATGCGCTGGGCATAGCGCGTGATCAGGGTAGCCGGGGTGGCGTGCATGTCGTTGGTCAGCAGGAGGGTGGGATCTTCATGGCCGAGGTCGAGTATGGACAGTTGCCGAATCGGTTTGTCGCCATAATCTCTGATTTTGACCCGCTCATCGAACACCCGTGGCGTGCGATAGGTTCGCGTGAGGGCGCGCAGGGTCACCCGGCGCCAGGCGGAGCTGGGCCGAGCATAGAGCTCGGCCAAGAGCGTGCGGGTGCGCCGACGCAAGGTGAGGAAGCGGATGTTGAGCTCGTCCAGTTGACGCAAGTTCGCATGGGTGGTGAGCTGGGAATCGAACACCAGTTCTTGGGGGACCTGCCCGGTCTGTTGTCTCCAGAATTGCACAAAGTGTAGGATCTCGTCGGCCTGTTCGGACTTCGGTATATGGGCATTGGAATAACACATCACCCGTTGTTCGGCATCTCGCGCCAGAAACACCAATACTCCTTTTTGGCTACGGCTACGCTTGGAAACGTAATGTTTTTGCAGGGGTTCCTTATCGCTATTGGCGGGAACCGTATGGAAATCCAGATCCAGCGAGCCGCTGCGCGCGAGTCCGAGCTGCTGGACCTGCTCGAACCGGGTCTCCATGAAGCGGCGGATCCCCCGTTCGTCGATGCGTGAACTCTAGGCGGCCAGATAGGCGCGTTGTGAGCTTAAACTGATTTCAAGTTAATTATCAGCGCAACCGTTTACCTCATCAAAACAAATAATCAACGCCTACACCTCAACACGCAAACAATTTTCAACGACGCCTTGACATCATAGTCCCGCCCCACTATGGTGTTGATCCCATGTAACCCACCGGATCAACCCCATGAGCTACTTTGGATCGAAGGCGACCTCGGGACTCTGCCAGCCCATCATCGCCATGATGCCACCGCATGACACGTACATCGAGACCCACTTGGGCGGCGGGGCCATCATGAAACGCAAGCCGCCCGCGCTCACCAATATCGGCATCGATATCGACCCGCAACCGCTGGCCGAGTTCACCTGCGATTATCCGGTGCAAAAGGTCAACGGATGTGCCCACCGGTTCCTGGCGGACTATGACTACCAGGGCCGCGAACGGGTCTATAGCGACCCGCCCTATCTCCTGCACACCCGCACATCGCGGCGGCGCTATCGGTTTGAGTATCGGCAACAGGATCATATCGAGCTGCTGACACTGCTCAAGACGCTGCCCTGCCACGTCATGCTGTCCGGCTACCCCTCGGCGGTATACGACGACCTGCTGGAGGGCTGGAACAGCGTCGAGCTGCAGGTCATGAACCAGGGCGGGGTCCGCACCGAGAAGCTCTGGTACAATTATGAAGTCGACCGGGTGCATTGGGCCAGTTTTGCGGGCAAGAACTTCACCGACCGCCAGCGCATCAAACGCAAGGCGGCGAACTGGGGGAAGAGATACCAGGCGTTGCCCAGGGCGGAGCGTATCGCTGTGCTGGCAGCGATCCTGGCGGAGGAGGCGCAATAGCCGGGCCGTGGACGCTTACGCGCCCTCCCATCCGGACGAGGCGCCCTGGGACAGAGCGCGGCTAGCCTCGATTTCCACGTAGCAAAGTTGAGCTAACATCGAGACGGCAACAGGGCAAAAAATCACACCACTCAAGCGAACTGAATGACGAGTTGCTTGCCTTCAAGCCAGGGCATAGGAGTTGGCTGCTCGGCCAGTCCGGAATCGACAAGGTAAGGATTGTGGGCGCGTTTGTCGAGGGTCACGATGACATGGTGATCTTCGATTTGGATCTTTCCGCCGACATCCAACAGACTGTCGAAAAGCATCTTGGCGGTGGCATGGTGGTAGTTTTCCGGGAGATGCCGGGCGAACAGGCGATATAGCGAACTGGCCGCCAAGGTGAGTTGCAGGTCGAAGTCTACCTTGAGGCCGACCATGGAAGAGAGCGAGTCGATATGGAAGAAGTGAATGGCCTCGGCAATGCCGTTTTCGATGAGCATGCGCTGGGCATAGCGCGTGATCAGGGTAGCCGGGGTGGCGTGCATGTCGTTGGTCAGCAGGAGGGTGGGATCTTCATGGCCGAGGTCGAGTATGGACAGTTGCCGAATCGGTTTGTCGCCATAATCTCTGATTTTGACCCGCTCATCGAACACCCGTGGCGTGCGATAGGTTCGCGTGAGGGCGCGCAGGGTCACCCGGCGCCAGGCGGAGCTGGGCCGAGCATAGAGCTCGGCCAAGAGCGTGCGGGTGCGCCGACGCAAGGTGAGGAAGCGGATGTTGAGCTCGTCCAGTTGACGCAAGTTCGCATGGGTGGTGAGCTGGGAATCGAACACCAGTTCTTGGGGGACCTGCCCGGTCTGTTGTCTCCAGAATTGCACAAAGTGTAGGATCTCGTCGGCCTGTTCGGACTTCGGTATATGGGCATTGGAATAACACATCACCCGTTGTTCGGCATCTCGCGCCAGAAACACCAATACTCCTTTTTGGCTACGGCTACGCTTGGAAACATAGTGTTTTTGCAGCGGTTCCTTGTCGCTATTGGCGGGAACCGTATGGAAATCCAGGTCCAGCGAGCCACTGCGCGAGAGCCCGATTCGCTGGACCTGTTGGAACCAGGTCGCCATGAACCGCTGGATCCCCCGTTCCCCGATGCGTGAACTGTAGGCGGCCAGATAGGCGCGTTTAGGCATGACGTTAAGCCCGGCAAACAGCGCCAGCCCCTCATCGAAGACCAGGTTCATGACATGACTCTTGCGCTCCTTGCCGATGAGCTTGAGGGCCAACAGGCTGCGCAAGGCCTGTTCGGCGGGGATCATCTGGGTCCCGGGCAGCTTGGCCTGTTGTGCGACTTGGGCGAGATCCAGGTGCTTCATCAAAGGCACCAACAGGAACAGGCCGGCGAAGCGGGTGCGAAAGCTCCGCACTGACAGATCCAGCTTGCGCACATCGGCCACCTCGGCCGGTTCCGGTTTGATATGGGCCGGGCGCTCCTCATCCCGGCGTCTGGGTAAGCGGGCGAAGCCCTCCTCGCGCAACAGCACGGACAGCGAATTGATACTGATCTCGTGTCCCTGGGCCTTGAGTTCGTGGCGGATGTCGTAGACCGAGAGATTCTTCTTGCGCATCGCCACGACCCGTTCGCGCACCGGATCACGGGCCGGTGCGGCTTGGGGCCCATGCTGGACCTCCCGGAAAAACCGTTCCTGCCAATGTTGCCCATGGCGGAACTGGTGGCATAGGACGCGGAAGGCGCCGGGGGTGTAACCGAACCTTTGGGCGGCCTCAGCCGAGGGCAGTCCTTCGACGAAATAGGCCCTCAGGGCTTCGTACTGGCGGTGAAGGGGGTTGACGGGATCCAGGAAGAAGCGGGCTTCTTGGAGGTGTGATATTATTTGTTTCCCAGTACTGATAGACACATATTAATAATAGCTATATTCGCCAGAGATGCAACATATTGTGGTCGCTATTTTATGTTATCGCTATATATAGCAATATATTTCTGGGCGATACCAAGATAGCGGTCGAATAGAGAATGGATGACTCGGTTTACAAGCAGATGCTACATGTCTTTTTCAATACTGGAATTTACTAACTTTACCGATGGCAAGTAAGGGGGTATTTCCCGGTACAGTAATCCATCAGCGCAGGGGGGGAAGGAAAATAGAGTTGTAAATCAGCAGGATGGAGACCTACTGGTTGGTAAGCCGATTAGTCGGGGTGTTAGGTGAACTACGTACCGTGGAAATCGAGGCTAGTGAAGCTGCCCAAGGCCGAACTGATCGACATCATCCTCGATCTGCAAGGGGAGCTGTATCGGCGGCTTCAAGAAAAAGACCGGCGGATCGCTGAGTTGGCGAAAAAACTCGCGCAACGCCAAGGCGAGATAGATCAAGCAAAAGCGGCGCAAAAGCGCAATGATTGCGGAAACCGGCGAAAGTCCGGCCTCGCGCCCGACGAGACGCACTTCATCTCACTTGAGACGTGACCGAATCCAAATGGTGCGGCCAATGTAAGCAAATGGTCTCGTCCGTATCGGAACGGGCCCTGCCGGGCTCGGACATCGGCCTGAACACCCTGATCGAGATGGCCTGGCTGTGGGTGATGTGCGCGCTGTCCTTCCCGAAGATCCGGGATTATTTCATCGGTTTCAAGACGCTGAGGCTGTCGAGCGCGGGCATCTCGAAGATCATGATCCGCTTGAGCAACATCCTGCAGCCGCTCTACGCGGAAATTCTCAACGATGTCAGACAGGGTGCGAAAATCTGGGCGGACGAGACCGGCTGGCGGGTCAAGGGTAAGCTCTGGTGGCTGTGGATATTCGCCAACGAGCGCAGCGCCTATTACTGGGCGGACGCATCGCGCGGCGGGGGCGTTGTACAGGTCATCCTGGGGGAGGGGTTCTTCGGTCTGCTGATCGTGGACGGCTGGCACGCCTATACAAAAATTCTCTGCGACCGCCAGACCTGCATGGCGCATATTTTCCGCAAGATACGGGCCTTCATCGACGCCTTTCCCCAATACCGTTCCATCATGACATTCTACCTGAAGCTGCGGCGCATCATCCGGGATGGGGAGAAACTGCAATCGCAACGCAGCGAGTTGGCGGAATTTGTCTTTCATCGGCGATTGAAGCGTCTGGAAAAAAGACTGGACGCGTTGCTGGTATGGCAGAACCCCAATGAAACGCTGAAGGAAGTGATCAAGAAGGTTGAGCGCCAGAAGGATCATATACTGACCTTTATCAGCCATGAGGATGCGCCCCATCACAACAACTACGGCGAATACATCATTAAGAAGGGCGGGGTGAAAAGGAAGATGTCCGGCGGCAGCATGTCCGCCGAGGGCGCCAGGGCCTATGCCTGCATCCAATCGATCGCCATGACTTGCCAGTTGAGGAGGATTTCTTTCCACCGCTTCCTGAAGGCCAGTTTGGTCTGGTATATCCGAACGGGTCAGCCGATGTCGTTGGCGGAATATGAGGTCGGGTTGAATTCAGAGGAGATTGCGGCTTGAATTCAGTTTAAGCTCACCTTCAGGGTAAGGGAAAGGTAAGCAAAAAGTCCTGAATTCTGGGATGGTGTAGCAGCCGGAAGGATAATCAATAATTTGCTAAAGCTTAAAACTAACATCGGGTTATGAGAGCATGCGTAAAAAGTCCCATGCCTGAGTATAGGGTCTCGGAAAAAATTTATCATCACATCTTACTTACTTGTTTACCCAACTTCTGCGTTGCGGCAAGGGTTACATAAAATGACTATGCGCACCTTACCGCACCTTGAATCTGAACAACCATGCATCGCAATTATGGACAATTAAAATATTTCGAGGCCCTTAACTCGTGGCGTTAATCCTTTGTCTTCTGTAATGGCTGACTTATAACATCATTACAAAAGAATGGCGGCGTGATGGAGTGTAAAATGAGTTTTAGGGAATTACACCAGGTTTCCTTTTGAGAGAATCCCCCTCCGGATCCGATGCGAAGTTACATAATATCCTTCAATGCTATATTGGAATATTGACTTTCATTACCATCCGCATCATAGGTCGTTACGGAAAAGTAATAACTGCCTGCGGCAAGGCCGGTTACCGAATAGCTTGTCGTAGCGCCATTTTCGAGATCGACGATCATCGTAAGATTCTCGCTTGTCGATCCCATATAGATTCGAAATCCACCGATCTCGCTGAGTGCCAATGCCGTACCGTCGGTCCTTGTGGTTGGGATTTGCCAGCTCAGGTCCGCTGAGCCCGTAGGATCCGAGATTCCATTGACGATGATACTCAGAGTAATGGACGAGGTACTGGCAGACTCGTCGGAGACCTTGATGATGATGTCCTCATAGATCCCGATATCCGCAGGTTCAGGGGTTCCGGAGAGGGTCCCTGTGGTGTTGTCGAATACCGCCCATGCAGGGGTATTGGAAATACTGAAGAGCAAATTGTCACCATCCGGATCCGAGGCGTAGGGAGTAAAAGAGTAGACTTCTCCCACTGTGGCATTCTCATCCGGACTGCCGCTGATGCTGGGTGGCCGGTTGTTGTCTTCAACATTGATACTGAAGGGGCTTAGAGAGGTAGTGGATTTGCCATCAGAAACGCGAATGATAATGTTGTTGTAGCTTCCCGCATCATCGTAGTCTGGGGTACCGATCAGCGTGCCATCGGTCGTTTTGAAACTTGCCCAGTCAGGCAGGCTGGAGATACTGAAGGTTAGCCTGTCCCCATCGGCGTCGGTGGCTGCTGGGGTAAAACTGTAGCTGTTACCTTCCCGCACAAGACTATCAGGTGTTCCGCTGATCGATGGCGGGCGATTGATATCCGTTATCGTGATGGAAAATGCCGTGAGCGAGGCACTGGCCTGACCATCACTGACACTGATCGCGATATTGGTATAGCTGCCCGCATCGGTGTAGCTCGGGCTTCCGCTGAGTGTTCCCGTCGTGGAGCTGAAACTGGCCCAGCTCGGTCGGTTGACTATCTGAAAGTTGAGGCTGTCTCCATCAGGATCGGTTGAGTTGGGAGTGAATGAGTAAAGCGTTCCTTCAGTTCCATAGGCATTCGGTACGCCGGCGATCTCGGGGGGGCGGTTGATGGATTGGCTATCCTCGTTCAACGATTCCGCGTACTCTTCCAGGGCTTCGTTCGCCGCTTCTGTGGTGACGCACACTGCTGAGGATCTTATGACGCCGTATACATTCCATAAGCTAATACTGGCATCCAGGGCCTGCAGGTCGGGTAATGATCGCTTGGCCAATTTATATATCGAATACCAACTCATGCAGTCAGTGTCATAAGTACGAAAGTAACGGTCGGCATATGCGCTGTGGGCGGATACGAATAGTGCGCTGCCAACGACAAGACAAATAAAACGACTATGGGATGTGTACATAAAGCTAACCTCTGCTTAATACCTTTAATGGAGGCTAGCGAACGATTGGATAACGTTAGTGGAACTCAATCACAGGCAGTCATTGATAGACCGCAATTAAAGTAGTGTGATTCTATACTTATGAATCTTGTCACATACTATCTTGCACCACTGCACATCAGAACGAAATTCTTTATCAGTGTTATCATCACGAATGGATATTTGGTTCACTAACATACCAAAAATATGGTATTGACGGGCTACAAATCTCGGTCCCTGCTCTTGTACCTGCTAGCTCAACTAAGGACTTGCAGGTGACGGTTTTTCGTAGTCCGTTCGTCTATACACTCCATGGGCGTTTTCTTGCGATGTAGTCATTTCAATATCCCTAAGATCAGGAGGTCTGAACTGAATGATGAGGGTATACGTATGTGCATTTTCCTGGCGAAAGTGAAATATCCTACCATCCAGCGAGGCTTGTCCCGGTTGATGGATCGGAGCCAAAAACCATGCAATTGGCTCAATATTAAAGCCATACACCAGCTCGACGGGTCGATGAAGCTGCTTATTGGTGGAGCAAAACTGCAGCTTAAAAATTAGACTTAGTGGCAAAAAATTTCTGTGTTCGAGGATTTCTAATCCAGCGGCCCAAAACCGTCCGGCGGCCTGCGGTGTTGTGTCGATTGTTCGTAAGCGAATGCAAACTGAAAGAGCTTGTGTTCATCAAAAGGCCGTGCCAGAAACTGTAAGCCCAGTGGCAGGCCACTATTGGTAAAACCCATCGGCACGGTAATAGCGGGTTGACCGGTGTGTGGTGCGATAACCGGGCTATTATTGCCGTGCGGACTTTCTAGATCATCAACCTTGCGTGGTGGATTGATCCAGCTGGGGTAGATGATGGCGTCCAGATGGGCATTGTCCATGGCCGTCACCACGGCCGTCAGGAACTGTTTACGGCGTGGATCACCCTCCACGTCAACGCAGGGTGGGTTCTGTTCCTGCGGTGCATCTGATTCGGCCATTGCCCATTCCATGGCCTTGGCGCTGCCAGGCAGGTAACGCCGGTCTCGGTCGACCTCATCAAGGGATCTTATCGGCGCCGAGGCACCTAACGTGGCCAGGTAGTTTCCCAGGTCATACCTGAAGCGGCTGCAGAAACCAGTGGCCTGTCGCAGCCGGTCGAAGTCGGGAATCACGAACGGATCGACGATCACGGCGCCCGCGGCCTTTAAATCGTCTATCGCCTTGTTAATGGTCTCAATCACTTCGAAATCTGCATCGCTGATGTCTACGAGTGCATTCAGTACACCAAGCCTGGCGCCCTGCAGGCCATCAGTTTTGAGAAAGACACGGTAGTCGGCTTTGACCTGTCTGGCTGCGGTCTTGGTGAGCGGATCCGCCGGATCTACGCCGGCGATCACCGAGTATACAATCGCACTATCGGTCACGGTACGCGTCAATGGCCCGCCGATATCACGGTTCAGCAGCAGTGGGACGATACCGTCACGGCTTGTGGCACCGAGGGTTGAGCGTATGCCGACCAGTGACAGGTGTGAGGCAGGGCCACGGATCGAGTTCCCGGTGTCGGTACCCATGCCGATAATCCCGAAGTTGGCGGCAATCGCGGACGCGGTCCCGCCACTGGAACCGGCGGGCACCCGGTCCGTGTCATAGACGTTGCGGGTAATGCCGTGGGTCGAACTGACGGTTTCGTAAGGGCTGAACGCCCACTCGGCCATGTTTGACTTGGCAAGGATAATGGCACCGCTGTCCCGCAGGCGCTTCACCATGAAGGCATCATCCGGGGGATAGGATCCCTGCAGGGCGATGGAACCGGCCTCGGTGGGCATGTCGGCGGTGTCGAAATTGTCTTTGAGGATTACCGGAATGCAGTGCAGGTGTCTCATGCTGCCGCCGGCTGCATATCTTTCATCCAGCGCCCGGGCGCGTTCCAGTGCACGTGGATTGATATAGATAATGGCGTTGAGTGCATCCTGTTGGTTGTAGGTTTCGATCCGTCTGAGGTAGCGCCGGGTGAGTTGCTCGCAGCTTACCCGCTGATCTCTGATGGCCTGCTGTGCAGCGTCGATAGTCAATTCGATGAAGGACAGAGGCTCAGTCGACACCTGGGGTACCGGTGTGGCCGCACAGCCGGCGACCAGACTGGCGATAAGAGCGAGTGCAGAGATTTTCAGCATACTATTGGTGGACCAGACGCATGACGAACTCGAGATAATCGGGGCTGTCCCATTGGCGTCCGCCCAGTGCCAGATATTGCAGTCGGCCTGCGGGGTCGACAAAGAAGGTTGCCGGCAGGCCGCGCGGTTGCCATTGTTCGGTGACCAGGCCGTCCGTATCCATGAGTGGAGTGATATCCGGCGCGACTTCGGCCAGGAAGGAGAACACGGTGTCTTCCGATTCCGCGGTGTTGATCAGCACAATCTCCAGCTGTGATGCATCGAATTTCGGGTAGATGGCCTGTATGGTCGGCATTTCCTCGCGGCAGGGGCCACACCAGGTGGCCCAAAAGTGCACGAACAGCCAGTGGCCGTGTGATTCACTGATATCCCAGCGTTCTCCGTCCAGGTTGTTCAGAACCAGTGGCGGGGCATCACGGCCGTCGAGTAACAGTAGACCCTTCGGAAGTGTGTCTGCCGCGCTGAATGACAGGGATACGAGCAAGCAGGCAGACGCAATTGCCTGGATCAGGGTGGATCGGTTACGCATTCGATCTCCTGGAAGACGATGGTTTCATTCGGGCCCTGTTTGTCAGCGCCGGTGTGAAAATTCATGCTAAGAGTAAAAGGCCGATTTTGCCAGGGTATAACCACACTGCCACCGACACTCTCATCGACACGCAGATCGCGCACTTCCGGCATCAGGGTCCATCCGAAGGTCGACCGTTGAGCCTGTGGCAAACCGGACTTTGTCCATTTCTCCAGCCAGTAATCACGTTTGAGACGCGGGATCTGTTTTTTGCCGCGGCTGAACTGCCAGTGATCAAGCTGCAACCATAACACATCAAAAGCTTTATTATGGATGATGGGGGTGATGAAATAGGTGCTTAGAATCTGCTCGATTGATGCCTTATTGAATTCACGACCCAGGTAAAAAGCAGCCAGCTGTTCGGGTGAACGTTGGACGATCCGAATAAAAACGGCATCGTCTTCGTAACTGAGCCCATATGGATTTGGCCGTGGTGTTTGTTCAGCGTAAGTCACCTTAATGAAAAGGCAGGTCAGTATCGCCAGCGTACAGGTCATGAGCAGTTTTTTCACGATGATACTGAAGATCTACGCATGAGATTACTTTCCACCTTCGCCGGCAAACGTACGCCAGCCAGCAGCGGCTATGCTGCTCGAAGCGACAAGCTGAGTATCTTAGATCAAGTGAGGTAGATCTCGCCCAGGTTCGCATCTCTCAGCCGGTATAGGGCCGGGAACGCTAAGGTATGCTAGAAGTGGCAATCTTTCCGACTGACCAACATCCATCTAATTTACCACTATGGCCACACAGATCGATCCATGGAGATCCTGGCATCAGGGGTTCGAGTCAAACGCAGGACTCATGTTTGGTAACTGACTGTCTTGCATCTGCCACTTATTGCAGCCGTAGTAGTCAATTTCAGTCTGTCTGCTGGGGTAGCGTCCGCAATTGAAATAACGCCAATAGAAGGAGTCGTAGCCGGTGCAAAAGCCGCTGGCGTGGTCAAGTATGGGACAGTGTAACTCCATGACTTGGCAGCACTGTCGGCAACTGCCGCAGGTCGTGCCGTGCATCCAGGTTGAAGACAGTTTTACAAGGTCCTGATCAGGCACCGTCTGCGGTGGGCTGTTAAGCGGTACGCTGAACATGAACTGCCCCTCTTTACGCAACACCATCCAGAGGAGCATCCAACCATGGGGAAGCAGTCGCCAGCCGCGCCGCCAGTGGCGCCAAAATCGCCAGTCGCCAAAAAACAGCTTGGTCATCACAGGGGCGGTGAGGAAGCCACCGACCAGGCTGAATAGGGCAAAACCGATATAGGTAATAAACAGCAGTCTGGTGCTTGCCCATTTGATCTGCTGCATTCTGGTGGGTTGGCTTTGTCCGATTGAGCCAAGATGCGATTCGCATACATGCGCACCGCGACTCATCCTGACCAGCTGAATGGCTTGTATAGGTATTTGCTTGAGTGGTCTAACCGGCTCAGCCTGCTGGTTTTGCTTAATTGCATTTGACATTAAGAATATCCTGGTCCTTGCGGAGAAGGACGGTAAATGATGGTTGGTCAGTCATTTCTCTAAATATCGAGATGTCCGGCTAGTGGTGCCACATGACGTCGCTGTTTGCGGCCACCGCGGCTTCGAGCAATTTTATCAATGGCAGTGCTCTGTGAGTCAGGCTCACCCTGTCCTCATTCTCTTCGGCTTGCTTATGCTGCTTGGATGGCTTCGTTGTTTCCGCTTGCTCGACGGCATTTGTGAGGAGTTCCAGTGCGGCGGGTATGTCTTCAGCCTGGATTGCACCCGGCACTGTTCCACTGTGACCCATGAGATGCAGCAGATGGACCGCGACATCCCCAAACAGGGTGATATCGGCATAGGATCGACTTTCGAAGGTTACCAGCATGAGTGGCTAACTCCCTTGCATCAATCCGACCTGGACCGGTGTCATCCAGGAATGAAGATGTCTGAGATGAGAAATTTCAAAGTACAACTTGGTATTTCCACGTGATTCCTGGTGTTCAAGGAATTTGCCGGTGTTTTTTTACTCAGTGACTGTAATGCATTTTCGGAGAATCGTAGCCAACTGTATACCACCCTTCCGGTTTTGCTCAACCCTTGGCAGGAGCAGAGTATTCCAATCACTTCAGTAACTTGCCTTCCAGCAGGTTGTCTGGAGGGAGTGCCAACGGGGCCTATGTCGCCTGAGCTGTTTGACCTGGAAACCCCAGTTTTCAGAAGGGGGCCTCAACTGGGGTTTCCAGGTTTAACAAAACGCGGGTAATTTTACGCATTACCCGCGCACAAAACCATACACGATTCTAAAGCTTACTGGTAACCCAACGTAAAATAAGGAATCTCTGGGGTCTCCACTTAATCGGAGTTCTCTCCTGCGAGCAGATTCCAGGCCGCCGTGTCACCCCAAGTTGGAAAGAAACCGGGCAAAACATGATCCGTCGAACCCACAGATGGCGAGGGCTGGTATCAAAATAGCCCATCAGCTCGGGTTACTTCGGTTAAGTGGAGAGCCCAGAGGAATCTTATGTTACCGGCCGTTCATTTTCGTAGACCGCCCCGGGTCAACTCTTCGGGGTTCAGCAATCTGACCAATTCATTCTCGGTGAGTTCCGTCATCTCGCGGGCAACCTCGAGAATGGGACGGCCTTGCGCGAATGCCCGTTTGGCTATGGCAGCGCCTCTTTCATAGCCGATCAGTGGGTTCAGGGCGGTCACTAGGATCGGATTGCGCGCGAGTGACTCGTTCAGCCTTTCCAGATTGACGGTGAACCCGGCAATTGCCTTGTCGGCCAAGGCTCGTGCGCCATTGGCGAGTAGTTCGATACTCTCCAACAGGTTGTCGGCAATGACCGGCAGCATCGCATTCAACTGGAAGTTACCGGACTGTGCGGCGATCGCAATGGTCGCATCTTTACCCAGGACCTGGGCACAGAGCATGGCTACGGCCTCCGGTATCACCGGATTGATCTTGCCCGGCATGATGCTGCTGCCCGGTTGCAGGAGGGGCAGGGTGATCTCACCGAGTCCCGCCAGGGGGCCGCTGTTCATCCAGCGCAGGTCATTGGCGATTTTCATCAGACTCACCGCCAGAGTACGGAGTTGACCGCTCATCTCCACCGCCGTGTCCTGACAACTGAGATCGTAGAAGTGGTCGCTGCCGCAGTTAAACGGCAGACCGGTCTCCTGGGCGAGCCGCTCAGCCATGAGCGGTCCGAATTGGTGCTGAGTGTTGAGACCGGTGCCGACTGCAGTGCCGCCAATCGCGAGGATTTGCAGGCGCGGAAGACTGGCATCGATCCGGGCGATGCCGGTTCGAATCTGGGTCGCCCAAGCGCCGAGCTCCTGATCGAGCCGTATCGGCAGCGCATCCATGAGATGGGTTCGTCCGGTCTTGGTCACGCCATGCAACTCCTTGGCCCGATTCTCAATGGTTTCCGCCAAGTGGTGCAGGGCGGGTAGCAGGCTTGCATGGATGCGCAGGCAGGCGCTCAGATGGATTGCGGTCGGAATCACATCATTGCTGCTTTGTCCCAGATTTACATGGTCGTTGGGATGAACGTTGCGCCCCAGCCTTTCACTGGCGAGCTGCGCAATGACTTCATTCGCGTTCATGTTGGTGCTTGTACCGGAGCCTGTCTGGAACAGGTCTACGGGGAACTGCAAGTCATGCCGACCGCTGGCCACCTCGCGAGCTGCGGACACGATGGCATCCGCCGTCTCTTTCTCCAGCAGTCCAAGGGCTTGATTAACTTGGGCGGCAACCGCCTTGATCAGTCCCAGCATATGGATCAATGGAGCAGGCATAACCCGGTCGCTGAGTCGAAAATTGTCGATGGCCCGCTGGGTCTGTGCGCCATACAGCACTTCTGCCGGCACAAGGACTTCACCCAGGCTGTCGTGCTCAATTCTAAATTTACCGGTCATGGGTTTTTCTGGTCTTTTTTTCGATGCTTGACTCCTTGGCTGTGTGCAGGGTTCGCAGTCTGAATCTGCATATTATATTCCTACTGGAATAGAAGTTCAGCGAGTAAGCATAAGGACATTGTGAACAGTACTCTGCATATTTTTGTATCAGCATGCTGATACAATCGAGTGAAGGTAAAGATACTCGGCTGAAAGGCATATGTGGTCATGCATTTGGATTACATGCCTATGCCTGAAAAAGGTCAATCAATGGATCGTAATGACGGCTTCTTTATAAAGTTTAATTCAATGAGGCGCCGTGAGTGATGCTAGACGGTATCCAACACACCACGATGCCCAGCATATTCACAACCCTGGATGCTCCACCGCTGTCAATGATCAATACGATCTGGAGGAAATGCAGGATGTATGGCAAGGAAACATCCTCTCGCTCACGGACGTGCAATACATCAGGCAACGATTCACATTCACATTAACCAAGGACACACAAGGATGTGCTGCTTCATCCACCCCTGTCATCGTCGTCTGACGGTACTCCAGGTAGTTTGCTGTATGGGTGGTTAAATGGTGTCGCTAAATAGGCCCGGCGGGTCTCTTCAGATTCAAAATAGACCGTCAGGATTCCATCAGTGACTGATGGGAGTTTGCTAGTATCCGCCAGATCGTGCCCATTGATCGGGTCGATTGTGTTTACCATCCTCAATGGTTCATGTAGACGATGGCTTTGTCGCTGATCACGAGGCATTGGATCTTGAGAAATATAGCCTGCATCCCCGTACGGTATGGTCTGATGGTTTTTTGATGCTGAAAATTGCATATAATGCTCTCCCAATGATTTGATCGAAATAATCAAACTCTTTATTGTCTGGCAGTATAGATGAGAATCATTTGCTGTTTCTTCGGGAAACATCTGTTTGCTTGAATAGTAGCCATTGAGAATCTGTGTTTAATGTCTATAAGGCAATTTGATCACTAATATGGCAGCCGTTTTTTCCTGGTTGAAAACCCGGAGTTCAGAGCAATTGCACGGAACCCTGGTGGATATATTCATAGCGAATCATGCCGGTGAGGAGATGCAGCAGGTCGATCGGATCGAGGCTATCAGCGGACTGGGCTTGGCAGGTGACCGCTATGCCACGGGACGTGGGCACTGGAAACTGACCGATGGTTGTCAGGTCACTCTGCTCACTGAAGAGGATCTGCACAAGGCGGAGGCGCACAGTGACATCTCATTCGCCGCCGGCCAGCACCGCCGCAACCTGGTGGTGCGGGGTATTCCTCTCGATGCCTTCCGCCGGCGGCAGATCCGCATCGGTGAGGCGCTTTTCGACTTCCACCGATTACGTCCACCTTGCGGTTATCTCGATCGCCTTGTGAGCGCAGGTGCTGGCAAGGCCCTTGGCAAAGGAGCCGGCATCGGTTTGAAAGTCATACAGGGTGGCATCCTGCAGGTGGGAGACTCGGTTACTGTCCTGTTGCATCCCTTGGCGACAAACACAAAAAATGATGGCAGTACGCAATAAATCATCCGGGACATGTATCGAAAATGCGGGTTTTCATGTCACGAAGGGGACATTTCCGACACTCATGCCATGCCAACTCTCCCACACGAATCATCGATCAATGTAAAATATTGATTGACTTATCAATCTATGTTTCGCACTGAACTGGAGAGCACACAAGGATAGTGTCATTTACATCAACGCGGCAGGCTGCCTATTGCTACCGCACTACAGATTGCGATGAATTGAACTAATAATTATGGTCTCTATTCTGAATCGATAGATTTCTTTTTCGACTGCCGAAAGATTGGCGTATTCAGACTGGTTGTCACATGGCTTACATTCTCTAAATAATGGGGACAGTTTAATTGTGCCTGGAAAAGTTAGTTTCCCACCACGGAGCTCTCTCATCTTGGGTAGAGAGCAGAAGTAGAGATCTGCTATTGTATTTTCAATGATTAGAGTGTTTAGAAAAGGGATAAAAATGTCATTTGTGGGATGAAACATGCAGATACACATTGTGTGATGTAAGAAACACCATAGAAATACCCACGGCATACAATAGTACACGTAGGTAATGAGACAGGCTGTTTTCTTCGATTCAGGAGAAATGAATCATGATCTACAGCATACCCGATACGGGTGCGTAACCCGGTAAACGGGAACAGGTCCTGGCTTGTCAAAGTAATAGATGTAAATCAAGTGAGGATAGATTGTTTAATATGACTTGGAGAAACAAGATGAAAACTATCACTACAGCCATTGCAACGTGTATGTTGGTCGGTTCAAGCGTGGTCTTCGCAGCTGGTCAAGGTTCTGGCGCAGGTGGGACAGATGCGGCACCAACGCCTCAGACCATGGAACAGGAGATGACTGGTCAGCCCACTATCTCTGCTGATGGCATCAACAATGCGACACAGGTTGAAAATCCTGCCGATATCGGTAGAAGCGGTGAGGTTTCCCCGGATGCGCCGGAACCTTTGCCGGTTGAAGGAAGCGCCGGTGCACAAGAAGCCAAATAAGCGCTAGCGCCGTAGGAGGCCAAGATACCATTAAAAAGGGCACGTCATGTGCCCTTTTTTTTACACTGCCAGAATGATTTCATAGATTCATAAATAAGGTTTCAAGAACATTCAATAACTCGAAGATGCTTGCAGACGGTTTTTGGGTTGTCAGGAATTCCGCATTATGGTTTCTTTTTCCCTCTGGGCAGGCCAAAACGTTGGCGTCTTTCCCAGAGCGTCTTGCGGCTGATGCCGAGTTTTTTTGCCATCGAAGTCTCTGTCATCCGGTCTTGATTTTCCAACACGAATTGACGGAAATATTCTTCCAGAGAGAGGCTTTCCCGGCTCTGGTCGGTTTTACGACGTTTGGTGGCCACCTGATGATCAATGGCCAGGAGTTCTGGGGTAATACTGTCTCCCTCGCAGAGTATCACGGCCCGCTCTATCGTGTTCGATAACTCACGCACATTGCCGGGCCAACGATAGCGACGGATCGACATCCAATGCGTTGCGACTCAGTTTGATCGAATGTCGGTTCAACTGCTTGCGCGATTTTTCCAGTAAGTAATGGGCCAACTCCTGAATGTCGTTACCTCTATCCCTCAATGGGGGAAGACTCATTTCAACGACCCGTAAGCGAAAGTAGAGATCACTGCGAAAGTTCTGCTCCTGTACCAAGCGACGAATGTTACGGTTGGTCGCAACGATGATTCGAATATTCGGGGGGTTGCGATCGATCATGGGACTATTTTCGAATGCTTCATTCTGCAGAACGCGCAGTAATCGCGCCTGGGCGGGTAGCGGTAATTCGCCAATTTCATCCAGAAACAGGGTACCCCCTTCGGCCTTTTTGAGGAGTCCGGCTCGCTCAAGGGCTTGGCCAAACAATTCTGTCTCGATCAAGTGATCCGGCATGGAGGCGCAGTTGAAGGCGATGAATGGCGCCTGATTGCGTCGGCTTTTTTCATGCAGCGCCCGGGCCACCAGTTCTTTGCCGGTACCCGATTCCCCGAGTATCAATACGGTGGCATCAGTCGGGGCGACCTTGTCGATACGCATGCGGATCTCCTGCATGGCAAAGCAATTGCCGACCATCCCATGCACCGGATAACTCTTCTCGAGTTCGGCCTTGAGGATTTCCTGTTGGCGTTGCTGGCGGTCCTGTTTGAGAATACGTTCCACCACCAAGACCAGCTCGTCATGCTCGAAGGGTTTCGCTATATAGTCAGCTGCGCCCAGTTTCATGGCGTCAACAGCGGACCGTACGCTGGCGTAACTGGTCATGACGAGAACAGGGATAGGCGCTGCCCGTCGAATGATTTCGGTACCCGGTAATCCTGGCAAACGCACGTCGGCGATGATCAGATCGAAAGATGCCGGCAGGTGGCGGCTTTCCGCTTCCTCCACGGAGGCGGCTTCCGCAACCTGATGACCCTCTTTTTCCAGTAATCTTTTGACTGCGCCACGGATAACCGCCTCATCTTCAATGATTAATATCTGACTCATGGTTGCACTGTGCTTATTTTCGGCAATTCCAAGATGACGCGGGTGCCGATGCCGGGTTCGGAATCGATCTTGATCGTACCCTTGTGGTCTTGGATGATCTTGTAGGCGAGCGCCAACCCCAAACCGGTCCCATCACCGGGTGACTTGGTGGTGTAGAAGGGCTCGAACACGTATTCCAACTGTTGCTTGTCGATGCCTTTGCCCTGGTCGAGTATCTCGATCACAATCGTTGTGCTCCGTTCGAATGCCAGCAGCTCCACCCGATCACCGGCAGAGGAGGTGTCACAGGCATTGGTGAAGAGGTTGACCAGAACTTGAAAAAGCGCCTGGCGGTCGCATTCGATCACCAATTCCACTGGACAGAGATTTTCATAAGTGATCTGACGCCCCTGGTGGGTCAAGCTGACCAGACGGATGGCCTCATCGGTGAGTTCTTTGAGCGGAAAGGTCTGAATATCGGTTCCAATGCCGCCTCGCCGGCTGAAATTCATCAAGGTCTGCACGATGGTGGTGATTCGCCTGGTCTGATTGAGGATCTCCTCGAGGCTTGTTTCGATGATTGTTCGATCTTTCTCGTGGCGTAGATTTTGCGCCAGGGATGCGATGCCTGTCACCGGATTGCCGATTTCATGGGCCACACCGGCCGCCAGCCGTCCTATCGAGGCCAGCCGGTCGCTGTGCGCGAGTTCCGCCTCCAAGGTCTCGAGATCGGTGAGATCCTCCATCAACATGACTTGACTGGTGCGCGCCTTTTCCAGGGGATGATCCGCCGGCATCGGGTTTGGAATCGCAGCCTTGTGCAGATTGAACCAGCGGGACTGGTGCTGATGCTTCACTTCCATGTGGTGGATATGTTCATCTCTGGCCGCGGCAAATCCCGCGAAAAGATTGCCCCAGGGTTCCGGCAGACGCTGCAGGGTGGTCCCCACGGCATCCTCGGCACGCAGCCCGGTCATCATTTCCATGGCCAGATTCCAGATCATCACCGTGCGCTCGCGATCGATGGTGCAGACCCCCAGAGGCAAATCCAGCAGGATCTGACGGTGATAACGGCGCAGGCTGTCCAGGTCGGCGCTGAGGCCCTGCAGGTGGGTGCGGGAATGTTCCACCTGTTCCTCTACATAGCGCATGGAGTCTGCTAACGCGGTCTGGGTATGAACATCGAGTCGCAGGCGCCGATTGATCAGCATGTGGGCAAGCTGCGGTCCGATCAGACCGGACAGGTTGCGTTCAATGCGTTCCCGCAGGCGTCGCAGATCGGCGCGGCGTTGCGTCCAGTCGGGCAGTCCCAGATCCGCCAGGGCCTGGCGCACCTCCTTTGCGGCGGTTTCGGGACCCAGCATCTGTGCCAGTTGCCGGGTGAACTGTGCGGCGCTGGTGGCGGTCACCATACCGGCCTCCAAGGCTGCATATGCATCGCTGCAACAGGCATTGGCCGCTTCCCGTTCGCCGGGCCGCTGTTTGCCAAGCAGCGACCCGGCCACAAACAGCAGGCTATTCAGGGTGAGTGACCAGAAGGTGGCGAACTCCCACTGGTCCATGCCCGATGCCAGCCGCAGGGCCGGGATGTTGAATTCGGTACGGATCAATCCGGAGTCCTCCAGCAGCGGCGCCAGCAGGGTAATCGTCCAGACGCTGATGCCGCCCAGCAGACCGAGGATAAAACCGTGACGGTTGGCGCGCCGCCAAAACAGCAGACCCATGATCCCGGGCAGGAACTGGGCCACCGCGACGAAAGAGATCAGACCCAACTGGACCAGCCCCTGATTTTGCTCCAGCAGTAAATAAAAGCCATACCCCGCCATGATGATGATGCCGATCAGCAGACGTCGTCCCCAGAGTAGCCAACGGTAGAGATTGATCTCCGGATCCGGGAAGCTGGTCGGCAGTAGAATATGGTTGAGGGTCATGGAGGAGAGGGCCAGGGTGGTGATGATCATCATGGCGCTGGCGGATGAGAGGCCTCCGATAAAGGCAAGCACCGGCAACCAGCCGGCTTCTTGATTGAGCGTGATGCCCAGCGCGAAATAGTCGGCATCGAGTTGCAGGTCCATGGCGGTGCCAGCCCAGAGCACCAATGGAATCGGCAGATTCATCAGCAACAGAAAAAGCGGAAATGCCCAACTGCTGGTCTGCAGGGCCCGGGGTTCCATGTTCTCCGCAAACAGCATATGAAACTGCCTGGGCAGTAAAAACGCAGCTGCGAAAGCGAGCAGCAGCAGGGTGCCCCAGGGTCCTTCCCGGACGGGTTGGTAGAGTTTCTCGATGGCTTCCGGATGCTGGACAAGCCATTGGTCGAGGCCGGCGGGACCGGAGAAGATCCCAAACAGGGCGAACAGGCCAATGGCCAGCAGCGCCAGTAGCTTGATCAGGGATTCGAAGGCAATGGCCGCAACCAATCCTCGATGCCGTTCGCGACTGGAGGTGTGCCGGGCGCCGAACAGAATGGCGAACAGAATCAAGCTGAGGCAATATCCCAGGGCCAGGATCTGAGGCGCAGCCTCCTGACTGAGTACCTGGATCGATTCAGTGACCGCTCGGATCTGAAGAGCGATGTAGGGCAAGGTTCCGACGAGCATAAACAGGGTGACCAGAATGCCCGCCAGTTGACTGCGATAGCGGAAAGCGAACAGGTCCGCCAGTGAGCTGAGCTGATATTCGCGGGTGAGCCGTAAAATGGGCTGGAACAAAACCGGGCTGAGGGCAAAGGCGAGGGTGACTCCCAGATAAATAGTGAGGAATAGATAGCCCTGACTCTGAGCAAAACCGACACTTCCGTAGTAGGTCCAGGAAGTGGCGTAAACCCCCAGGGAAAGGACATAAACCAGGGGGTGGCGTAACAATCGATGAGGAATGCGGCCGCTGTCCGCCGCATAGGCGATCACAAACAGGATGAGCAGGTAGACCAGTCCAAAGCCGAACAGAGTGACGAGATCATGGATCATGGTGGCGGTGATGAGCCCAGGCGATGAGCAGAATGATGCCGAGCCACACCAGATAGGGTAGATACCAGGCATTGGTGGGCGTTGCCCACCATGTCAGCAGGGGAGAGGAAAAAAGTAACAGAATGAACAATCCCAATAGCAGGGTATTGTCTCGCAGGTTGGCGTTGTCGCTGGGTTCACGCATCCACAAGAGCCTAGCAGTCGTTACAAAAAGTAACAACCCTCAGACATCTATAGTGGCTGATTGACACAAGAATAAAATTCTTACCGATTGGTGGCCAATCCAATGTGTTCAAACCTTTCGCACACCGGCGGCGGCTCCCGTGCCTTCGCCAGAGGGCGGCATGAGCTTAAACGACAGGCGGAAGCGGTAAGGTTCTCAAAACTTCCGATTTCTCTCCCGCAGCCAGTGAGATGGGAGCTGAAAATCATTACCCCAGGGGGCAGTGAACCGGGTCGTCTGGAACAAGGCGTTGAAAATGCAGCGCCAGGGTTGTAAAAGGACCTGACACTCCCTGATAAACCGATTATTTTAGCATGGTGTGTTTTTTCCTGCCTTATAGAGGGAACAAGAATGAATCCTGAGAAGGTCCTGTTTGGTTTTTTTATCGTATTAGCGTTGACACTCAACTTCGGTTTTTTCTTGGGCGAGATCGACAATCCCCACCACCACCACGTGTATGAGTTGTTTGCGGTGATCGTCGTGAATTTGATCGCCACGGTTTTGAAATTCGGTGATCGCACGCAGATGGGAGCCGTGTTACTGGCTACCAGCCTGGTGGCATTGCTGCAGCTTTTTACCGCCGCCTTGGTCTGGACCCTGGCCGAGCATGTGACGGGAACAGGTCTGACGCCGGCGGTGATGGCCAGCATAGTCTCGCTTTCCGGCGGCGCGATGTTGGCGAACGTGATCTCCGTGGTGTTGTTGACGATCGAAACGGTGATGTTGCGCCGTTAACGATGACGGTTCAGATCCCAAAACATCGGTATGTAATTAAATGAGTTACATTGGATTGCTATAATCAGGCTGAGGATTTCACCGGGGTTCCGCGTCAAGCTGAACAACGGCTTACAAATCCATCGGGAAACTCGGCAGCAAGATATTCGAAGACACCATGGACAATATCATTTACCTGATCATCAGACGCATGCGCACGCCGTTGCTGGCGCTGGTCATCACCTATTCAGTCGCTGTGTTGGGGTTGGTGTTGATTCCCGGCCTGGACGCGGATGGAAATCCATGGCGGATGGATTTCTTTCATGCCTTCTATTTTGTCAGTTTCATGGCCAGTACGATCGGTTTTGGGGAGATTCCCTACCCATTCACCGATGGTCAGCGTCTCTGGGTGGCCTTTTCCATCTTTTTTACCGTAATCATCTGGATCTATTCGATTGGCACCCTGCTGACCCTGTTTCAGGATCATACCTTTCAAAATGCCCTCACTGAAAGGCGTTTTACCCGTCGTATCCGACATTTGCGCGAACAGTTTTATCTCGTCTGCGGTTATGGTGAGACGGGCAGCGCGCTGGTTAAATCCCTGACCGATCGGAATCAGTATGCGGTTGCGATTGATATCCTGGAAGAACGGGTCAATCTGCTGAAGCTGGAAAACCTCAGGCATTATGTTCCGGCCCTGTGTGGCGATGCCCGCTTGCCAGTGCATCTATTGGAAGCAGGGTTGAAACACCCTTATTGCGCCGGAGTGGTTGCGCTGACGGATTCCAATCAGACGAATCTGAAGATCGCGATAACCTCAAAATTGCTACACCCCGAGATTACTGTGATTTGTCGCGCGGATTCCCACGATATCGAGGCCAATATGGCGTCATTTGGAACCGAATACATTATCGACCCGTTTGATACCTTTGCGGTGCATCTCGCCACGGCGCTCCAGGCGCCCTGTCTCAATCTGCTGCAGGAATGGCTCACCATGGGCCAGCAGGAGGAACTGCACGAGCCAATCTATCCGCCCAAGAAAGGACTCTGGGTCGTCTGTGGTTACGGCCGATTCGGCAAGGCGATCTATGAGCAACTGGTCAAGGAAGAGTTGGAAGTGGTGGTGATTGAAGCTGAACCGGAAAAGACCGGGATGCCGAGAAATGGTTGCATCGTGGGTCGAGGGACCGAGTCTGAGACCCTGCAGAAGGCAAATATTCAACGAGCGGTCGGGCTGGTGGCCGGTACGGATCACGATGCAAACAATCTGTCGATCATCATGACAGCCCGTCAGTTGAACTCCGGTTTATTCGTTATCATGAGGCAGAACCGAAAGGATAACGATCCCATCATTGAGGCGGTAAATGCTGATATGGTGATGCATCCAAGTTCGATCATCGCCAATCGCATTCGCGTTCTGCTCGGTACCCCGCTACTCTATAAATTCACCCAATTGGTGCTGTATCAGGAGGATAGCTGGGCCTGCGAACTGATCAGTCGACTATCGGCGCTGGTCCATGATCATGTACCGGTCATCTGGGAAGTCACCCTCACGGAAGAGACCTCGCATGCCGTTTGCGACGCCGTCAGGGAAGGGAAGGTGATCAAACTGCAGCATCTACTGACCGATCCGAGAGAGAGAGCACGTTCGCTCAAAACCATCCCGTTGTTATTATTAAGACGTGACGAGCAGATTGTCCTGCCGGAAAAAACGGCCGTGATACGCAAGGATTCCCGTATTCTATTCGCCGGTTCGGCTTCCGCGAAAGACAGCATGGAATGGACGCTGCAGAACGAACATGCGCTTAGCTATATACTTACCGGTGAGTCAAGGCCGCAAGGCTGGATTTGGCGCTGGTTGCGAAGAAACGAGGTGGCGAGATGACACTTCTGGATAAACTGAAACGGGATCATGTCAACCTGAAGCGGTTGCTCGATCTGCTGAGTCAGGAGTTGGATGCCTTTTTTGCGGGTGAGGAATCCGATTTCGATCTCAAGATCGAATTGCTGGATTATATCGAACATTACGCGGAACAAGTCCATCACCCGACCGAGGATCTGATTTATCAGATGGCGTTGCCAAAATTAGACAAGGGCGAAATATTGCTGCAAAGATTGAGTCGTGAACATGGGGACCTGGTCGGCGCAGCACGCCGTTTCCGTGAGACCTTGGAGGGCATAGTCCAGGGTGAGGTAATGTCACGGGATGAGGTGGAAACCCGGGGCAGAGAGTTCGTGGCGCTGCAGCGGAAACACATCGATCTCGAGGAACATGAAGTATTCCCCCTATTGGAAAACATGCTGACCGACCAGCAGTGGAATGAGATCATGGCCAAGGCCCCTGAGGGTGAGGACCCGATCTTTAGTTGGCAGGACTACAATCGGTTTCGCAGTCTGATCGACTATCTCCAGCAACAGGATGCTGATCCGGAGAGATTTGAATGAGTCCTGTGCGGATCTATTCGAATGGGTAAATCAACGCTTCCCGATCGCCAGTATTGGCGCTGCTGCTGGATAGTGGGACGCGGCTTGCTGCCGAGTTCTCTTGAGGAATCTGCGACATGTCTGACGGTTTTCACCTTGGCATCCTGGCCGGCTATTGGTCTGTAGGCAACATGCCGCATCACAAGATAGCATGATCAAAATGATCCAATGAAACAAATCCATGTCGCATCATCCGAACCATGTGCTGGGAAACTATAATCGTGCCTTTGCCATCGGCGTTGCGCTGAACCTATTCTTTACTGTCATCGAAGCCGGCTATGGCGTGATCGCCGGATCTTTGGCATTGATCGCCGATGCAGGGCACAATTTGAGTGATGTGTTGAGCCTTCTGCTCGCCTGGGGCGCCAGTGTGCTGGCGGCAAGGTCCGCGACTGAAAACAGAACCTACGGCTATCGCAGAGTGACTATACTGGCCTCTTTAGTCAGCGCGATTTTACTTTTGATTGCACTTGGGGGTATTACCTGGGAAGCCGTTGGCAGACTCCTCGAGCCAAAACCTGTCGCAGGCGGCATCGTTATCTTGGTTGCCGCTATCGGTGTCGTCATCAATACGATAACAGCCTTACTTTTTATGTCCGGCAAAGATCATGACCTAAACATCAAAGGCGCATTCCTGCATATGACTGCGGATGCCGCGGTATCTCTTGGTGTCGTCGTTGCGGGAATATTCATCTTGTTGAAAGGTTGGTTATGGATCGATCCTGTGATCAGCTTTGTTATTGCCGTGGTTATTTTACTGGGTACCTGGAGTTTATTGCGCGACTCGATCAACCAGGCAATGGATGCCGTGCCAGAAGGTGTCGATATAGCAGAATTGAGGCGCTATTTAACCAGCCTCGAAAATGTATCGGCTATCCACGACTTGCATGTTTGGCACTTGAGCACCACGGAAATTGCACTCACGGTTCACCTGGTAGTGTCCTACGATACCTTGAATAATGATTTGCTGCGCAGGTTGCAGCAACGATTGTATGATCAGTTCGGCATTGACCATTCCACGATCCAGGTAGAGCGGCAGGCTGTTGAAAATGGGTGTATGTTGGATCGGCGCAAGTGCATTTAATGATAAAGTGAATCACCTCATGCGTGGTACTTCGTTGCATCCATAGCCGCTGATAGGTATGGCTGTGGGGCAATAAAAGTGGTCGGATATAATCCTCTGTGCTGTATATCAGACAATTGACGGGTCTGTCAGGTACCCGGAATGTCTTCAGCGGCTTTTTCTTCTTCAAGGGCAAACATGCCATCGAGCACCAGGGCATTAGGGCTGATGGTGCCAATGACTTGTCCATGCTCGACCGCCAGCGCTCGCACCAGACTGAAATGTGCAAACAGTCGTGAGCAATACCGGATATCCATAGCCGGATCAATATAGACGGCGGGCTTCTCCATCACTTCATAGACATTGACCCGCCGGCAGGAGCGGTCGCTCGCCAGCACCTTGCGGGCGATGTCGGAAACCAGCAGAATGCCGTATTCATCATTTTCATTGCGTTTCGCGACCACTAACATCGATGTTTTGTAGTTCTTCATAATCAATAGGGCATCATGAATGGTCGCCATTCCATCGATCAAGCCGAATTTGGTCTTCATCACGTCACGAACGGTGATGTGCTTCCTGGTGGAGCTCATAAAATCTTTCCTGAATGTCTGGAATGCTTGTTGGACGAAGCCGCAATGCGGACAGAAGCCTCGCCACCTGATTCAGCCTCATATGCCACCTCATGTTCTCAATCAGAGGGACCATTCAACCAAGAATCATGAGGTTACAGGGCCATGAAATCATCATCCGATACAAACTTCAAGCCCAACTGCCTGACCCACCTCTAACACCCTACTATCGCGCTTTCCGCGCAAATGAGGGCAATGTGAGACGAAATTGGGGCTGCGATATGCCCTTTCGATACCTTTGCTAATGGAGGGTGTCGCAAAAGGTGGCACCCGATTCGGCCCATGGATGGGCCGCCATTTTCGACGGCTGCAAGCCGTTGAAGTGTGACCGGCATGGTAGTCGGCTAGCTGGTGCAAGTCCAGCCATGGCCCTTGGGAGAAGGGAACATGTAGGCGAAGGCAAGGGTGCCCGAAGAAACTCCCCCCTGCACCTTAAGGATGAGGAGGATGGCAAGGCCGCTGCCGGACGGGAGCCAATGAGGGATCTGAAGGAAGCTGGAGTCCAAACTCGCCACCTAAACGAAAGTGAACCTTTAGTAGGCGTACAGGAGAGGGCGAGGTGCCCTCGACCACCGAAGCCCGATGTTCTTCCCGTAACTCCTGGGCGTATAGAAGGTAGGTGGGCGAAGAAACAGGCGACATAGGCCCCGTTGGCACTCCCTACAGAAAACCTACTGGGTGATAAGCTATTGAATATGCTCGAACACTTTACTCCGGCAAAGAGCTGGAAGATAACGGGAACAATGCCATGCGCTTGGGCTCGATACACTGATAAACGCATAACAGCTGCTAATTTAATGAACAACAGCAAATTACATGAACACCATGATTCAGATCGGAAGACTCTTCGAAGAGCTGTGCACAATCGAAAGGTTCATGCGAAAGAACGAGTGAAATGAGACAAAGAGACCTATTCAGAAATGAAGGAAGACTCTTCGAAGAGCTATGCACAATCGAAAGGTTGAGGGCAGGGTTCAGGCGTGTGAAGAAGAACAAAGGATCGCCCGGTGTTGATGGGGTGACGATTGAGGAGTTCGGATCGCGTTTGAGCGAAGAGCTAAGCCAGCTGAAAGCGGACCTGGAAAGCTGGACTTATCAACCCTCCCCGGTGCGACGGGTAGAGATACCCAAGCCTGGGGGAAAAGGCATCCGCTTACTCGGAGTGCCGACGGTGCGTGACAGAGTGGTGCATGCCACCCTGAAGGAACTGTTAGAACCGATCTTCGAGCCGTTATTCTCAGACCACAGCTACGGATTCCGCCCTGAGCGGAACCAACGCCAAGCGGTCGAGGCGGCGCGCCGGATCGTGGTCAGCGGCAAGCCGTATGTGGTGGACATCGATTTATCGAAATTTTTCGATCGAATCCATCATGATCGGCTGATTGCCCGACTGAGTCAGCAGGTGGCAGATAAGCGTATCTTACGTCTGATCGGTCTCCTGCTGCGCAGTGGCATCATGGCCAATGGCCTGGTGACCCCCTCCACGGAAGGGGCCGTACAAGGCAGCCCGTTAAGCCCGTTACTCAGCAACATCGTCCTGGACGAGCTGGATAAAGAGCTGGAAATGGCGCGGCCTTGAATTTTGCCGATTTGCGGATGACTGTAACCTCTTCGTGAAGACGCCGAAGGCGGCACAACGGGTGATGAAAAGCATCAGCGGATATATCGAGAAGAGACTGAAACTGGTGGTGAACCAAGAGAAGAGCCAAGTAGCACGCTCGGATCGGGTCAAGTTTCTCGGCATGACGATCGTAGGTAAAACGATAGCGATATCGCACAAAGCCCTGCAAACCGCCATGGCCAAGGTAAAGGAACTGACGCCCAGGGGGTGCCATCTGGCGCTGGAGAAGACCCTGGAGGAGATCAACAGCTGGTATGTTGGCTGGGCCGGTTATTTTGCAATGACCTACTACCCAGCGCAGCTGAAGAAGATCGAAGCCCATATCCGGCGACGATTACGATCGAGACTGGTGGATCAACAAAAGAGCCGACGAAATCTCTATCGGAAGCTGGTTAAGCGTGGAGTCTCGCGTCGCCAGGCGGCGAAAACGGTATTCTCCAATCACAAACGCTGGAAGCTTTCCAACACCTTCGCGGTGAACAAGGCGTACCCAGTCGGTTGGTTTATTGGGGAGATGGGGCAAGCGATCCGTTCGGACAGACAGTTATCGCATTGGTTTGAGCTTCATCATTGGGTACGACTTGCGTGAGGAGCCGTGTACGGACCCGTACGCACGGTTCTGTGGGCAGACGGAGGCTGCGGCCTCCTCTGACCCGATAAATCGCATTTTTCTTTTTTGTGTTGTCAAAGACCCATGGAATACCGGATACAGCACCTTTCGGGTGATATGATTTCTCGTGATGGCAACAGATTGGACCTAATGATCATGTCAATTGATAACAAACAAATCCCCAACACCGATATTCAACAAAGGCTGGGGTTCGATCGATCTGCCTCTGCCCACGCGTATCCGATCCGCTGGTTGCTTGGGGCGGTGCTGGGTGGAATTGTGATCGGTGGGATAGTGCTTTGGTATGCACCGAGCGACCAGGCTGGACTGCGCTTCAAGACGCTTCCTGTGGTGGTCGGCGATCTCACCATCACGGTGACCGCGACCGGCAATGTCGAACCCACCAATCAGGTCGATGTGGGCAGTGAACTGTCCGGCATCATCGATAGCGTGGAAGTGGATTTCAACGACCGGGTGCAACAGGGTCAGGTGCTGGCGCGCCTGGATACCGACAAGCTCGATGCCCAATTGCTGCAATCGCAGGCGGCATTGGAGGCGGCTCAGGCCAAATTAAGCGAGGCCCAGGTCACCGTGCTGGAGACCCAGTTGAAGTACAAACGCTGTGAAAAGCTCGCGGACAAGCAGATGTGTTCCCAGGACGAACTCGATACGACGCGTGCATCTTACATGCGCGCGACCGCTGGAGCCGGCAGCGCCAAGGCGCAGGTTGCGGAGGCAAGCGCCAAACTGGACGCCGACCGGACCAACCTGGCGAAGGCGATTATCCATTCGCCGATCAATGGGGTCGTACTGGTGCGGGTGGTCGAGCCGGGGCAAACGGTGGCCGCCTCACTGCAAGCGCCGGTCCTGTTCACCCTTGCAGAGGATCTGACTCAAATGGAATTGCATGTGGATGTGGACGAAGCCGACGTCGGTCAGGTGCAGGAGGGACAGAACGCGACCTTCACGGTGGATGCCTTCCCCGATCGAACCTTTCACGCCAGGATCATCCAGGTACGCTACGGGGCTCAGGTGGTGGATGGTGTAGTTACCTACGAAACCGTCCTCGAGGTCGACAATGCGGACCTGTCATTACGCCCCGGCATGACCGCGACCGCCGAGATTGTGGTCAAACAGGTGAAAGATGCGGTATTGGCGCCCAATGCGGCCTTGCGGTTCTCACCACCCAAGCAGAGTAAAAGGTCCGCCGGTGGTGGCGGCAGTCTGCTCAGCAAGCTGATGCCGCGACCGCCCCCATCGAGCGGCAGACGTCTGGAAGACAACAACACTGACGGCCGGCAGCGGGTCTGGGTGCTGCGAGATGGCCAACCCACCACGCTGTCGGTCACGGTCGGGGCGACTGACGGCAGCATGACCGAGATTACGGGCGGAGGCCTGGAGCCGGGAACCCCGCTGCTGGTCGATGTGATCAGCGGAGGGAGCTGATGGAGACCGCCAGCCAGTCCCCGGTGCTGATCGAGATGGTGGGGGTGACCAAGGTGTATGGCAGCGGGGCATCGACCATGCAGGCGTTGCGCGGCATCAATCTGCGGATCGAGAAAGGAGACTTCGTTGCGGTGATGGGGCCGAGCGGGTCCGGGAAATCCACCTGCATGAACATCATCGGCTGCCTCGACACCCCGAGCGCCGGGACCTTTCGTTTCGATGGCATGGATGTCGGCCGCCTGTCGCGCAACCAGCGAGCATTGTTGCGTCGTTATTACCTGGGATTTGTGTTTCAGGGCTTCAACCTTCTGAGTCGCACATCAGCCTTGGAAAACGTGGAATTGCCTTTGATCTATCGCGGTATGCCGGTAGGCGAGAGGCGCGCGCTGGCATTACGGGCTCTCGAACTGGTGGGACTCAAGGCCTGGGAGACCCATACCTCGAGTGAATTGTCCGGTGGCCAACAGCAAAGGGTGGCGATTGCGCGGGCGATCGTAAGTGAGCCGGCGGTGCTGTTGGCGGACGAGCCGACCGGTAACCTCGACTCCACTCGCAGTCGTGAGATTATGGATCTTTTGACGACATTCAATCGAGAGTTGGGCATCACCATCGTGATGGTGACCCATGAATCCGATATGGCCGCTTACGCCCGGCGCATCGTGCGTTTTCTGGATGGACGGGTCGAGCCGGCCCCAAGTATGCCGGAGACCGTTTGATGATATGGAATGCGTTTCTACTGGCACTACGCGAGATTCGTCGCAATGTCATGCGTTCGTTTCTCACGATTCTCGGTATTGTGATCGGAGTGGCGGCGGTCATCACCATGGTGACCATTGGAAGCGGCGCCACCCTGCAGGTCACTGAACAGATCGCCAGTCTCGGCAGTAATCTACTGATGATCACGCCGGGACAGCGGATCGGTATGGGGCAAAGATCGGCGGCGCCGGCATTCAATCAGGATGATGTGACGTCGCTCGAGCAGGAGATTGATGCAATCGCCGCGCTGGCGCCATCCTCCTCCCAGGGGGTGACGGCGGTGTTCGGTAATCAGAACTGGGCGAGCAAGATCACCGGCACCGACAATCAATTCCTGCGGGTCGGCAACTGGCAGCTCGCCGCCGGGCGCGAATTCACCAGCGGGGAGTTGCGCAACGGCAAGGCGGTGTGCCTGCTGGGGGCCACGGTGCGTAAAGAACTGTTCGGTGGCCAGGAACCGTTGGGCAACAAGATCCGGGTCGGCAAATTCGCCTGCCAGGTCATTGGCGTGTTGGCAGCCAAGGGTCAATCCACCATGGGGACGGATCGGGATGACTTCATCCTGTTGCCGTTGCGAACCTTTCAGCGGCGGGTCGCGGGCAATCAGGAGATCGGTTTGATTCAGGTCTCGATCAAGCAGGGCATGGCGACGGAGCAAGCGGAGCGGGATATAACCCAACTGTTGCGTAAACGACGGCATATTTCGGCCTTGGAAGAGGATGATTTTTCCGTGCGGGACCTCAAAGAGATCGCCAAGATGCTCACCGGCACCACCCAGGTACTGACCGCCTTGCTGGGGGCGGTGGCGGCGGTCAGTCTGCTGGTCGGCGGTATCGGTATCATGAACATCATGTTGGTATCCGTCACCGAACGCACCCGGGAGATCGGTATCAGGCTTGCCATCGGGGCGCTGGAACGGGAGGTATTGCTGCAATTCCTCGTTGAGGCGGTGGTGCTTGCTTCGTTTGGCGGGCTAGTCGGTATCGTGCTGGCTATCCTGGCGTCCCTCGGACTGGTCCAGTTGTTACAGGTGCCTTTTGTGTTGGATCCCGGTATCGTGTTGCTCGCTTTCCTGTTTTCCGCCACAGTGGGGGTGCTGTTCGGTTATATGCCGGCGCGTAAGGCGGCGCGCCTGGACCCAATCGATGCGTTACGGCATGAATAACAATACCTCGGGGCCGCGCAACAATTAAATCTGGCACGTTGGTTGGCCGCTTCATGTGGCAGTCTTTCATCATCATTACTTTTGGGGCAAAATGAAGAAAATGAAAAATCGCATTCCTTGTTGCCGTGCTTTGATAAATCCAGGCATGGCTTTAACCATGGCTTCCCTGAGTACCAACTGAATCAGCATTTTCAGAGCATTCGTGGAGATGAAAGAATAGCATGGCCGGGTCGCGCATTGTATGTCATGAATGCGGCATGCAGCACCATTACCGGGCACTGCCGAGCGGCGCTACTGCGCGGTGTAGCCGCTGCGGCTATGTGCTATACCGTCAGCGTCCACCCACTTTCGAGCGCGCGCTGGCGTTCACGATCGCCGGTATTATTCTGTTTGTCCTGGCAAATATATTTCCATTTCTGGGCATCGATATAGGCGGTATCGTCAAGCAGACCACACTTATCACCGGTGCGGTGGAAATGTACCGGCAGGGTAAATGGTTGCTGAGCATCGTGGTGTTGTTCACCAGTGTGATCGCTCCGGGTCTGCAACTCGGATTGTTACTTTATCTGCTTATCCCATTAAATTTTGGCCGTGTACCTCGCGATCTACCGCGTGTGTTCAAGCTGGTCAATAACCTGCTGCCATGGAGTATGATGGATGTGTTCATCCTTGGTATTTTTGTTTCGGCAGTCAAACTGGGGGATTTTGGTACGATTCTGCCGGGACTGGCGTTAGGCGCCTTTCTGCTGCTGATTATTGTATTGGCGGCTGCACAGGCATCGATTGATCCGGATCGTATTTGGTCTTTGGTACCGGTCATGGAAACACACAGGGCGTCTGCTATCCATGGCGAGCCGTTATCTTGTCCGACTTGTCACTTGAGTGTGGCGCCAGTGGAGAATCAGGGTAAAACAATAAGATGCCCACGCTGTGATACACCCTTGCATCATCGTAAACCAGAAAGCCTGCAGCGGACCTGGGCGTTACTGATTTCCGCGATAATTTGTTACATCCCTGCCAATCTGTTACCCATAATGCATACTACCAGTCTGAATACGGTGCAGTCGGACACCATCATGAGTGGGGTGATCTACTTATACAGTCATGGGATGTGGCCTCTTGCTCTTATTGTTTTCGTGGCCAGTGTTTTTGTGCCGATTTTAAAGATACTGATTCTTGTTTATCTATTGATTTCCGTACAACGCCGCAGTCGAGCGCGCTCGAAAGATAGGGCCAGGTTATATCGAATCACTGAAGCCATTGGACGCTGGTCAATGGTCGATGTGTATGTGGTAACGATATTGGTAGCCATGATCCAGATGGGTGGACTCGCCAGCATCGAAGCCGGTTGGGGAGCAGTTTTCTTTTCCGCGGTAGTGATCCTGACGATGTTTGCCGCCATGGCATTCGACCCGCGGCTCATTTGGGATGCAGATGCGATTGAGGAAAAATATCATGAGCGATTTGCCGGATAGCGCAACTGACGAATTTATAGCCGATGCCAAGGTGTCGCAACGCCTGTCAATCTCTATAATATGGCTCATACCGATCATAGCGTTATTGATCGCCCTGTTTCTGGGTTACAAGTATTACTCCGAGAAGGGTGTGGAAGTCACCATCTATTTTAAAGCAGCGCAAGGCATTACGGCAGGCAAAACCAAGGTGCGTTTTCACGACGTAGATGTAGGTACGGTAAAAGCCGTTACCTTGCCTGATTTGAAAAAGGTGGCGGTCAGGGTAGAGATCGTAAAGGCTGCACAAAAATATCTGAATACCAAGACCAGTTTTTGGTTGGAACAACCCCGCTTGTCAGCCACTGAAATCAGCGGTCTCGATACCTTGTTATCAGGAGTCTATATCGGCGTGGAACCTGTCGAAGGCGGTAAACCGATCCGTGAATTCGTCGCATTGGAAAATCCGCCTGCAGTGAGTATCTACGAAGAAGGACGTTATTTTACCCTGCGCGTCGGAGACGCGTGGATCCCTGAATATTGGATCTCCCCTCTATTTTCACGGCTTTCACGCCGGCCAAGTTATCAATCATCGTTTAGATTTCAATAACAAGGAGGTGGAAATCAACGTCTTCATAAAAGCGCCATATCATAAACTTGTGTACACGAATACCCGCTTTTGGAACGTCAGTGGTGTAGATCTCAGGCTTACGGCGGCTGGTGTTGCCTTAAACACGGAATCCCTCGTCAGCGTATTGCTTGGTGGTGTGAACTTCGATTTGCCGCCCAACGAGGCGCCGGCTGATCTGGCGGATCAGAAAACCTTTTTCACGCTATATCCAAATCGGGAACAAGCTTTCAAGAAAACTTATCGGAAAAGACGATTTGTCATGTACTTCGATGGTAATGTGCGTGGTTTACAGGTCGGTGCTCCGGTTGAGTTGCGTGGCATGCCTTATGGTGAAGTCGTCGATATTCATTCACAGATCTATGCGGATGACCTTTCTATCAAGATACCGGTGACGGTTGATCTGGAACCTGATCGATTGGAAATTGTTGGAGAATTACGGGGCAATACTACAAATCACGACAAGTTGACGTTGCAAGCGCTTATTGATAAAGGGCTTGAGGGCGCAACTCAAAACCGGGAATTTGCTGACAGGCGCCCTCTATATTGACTTGGATTTCTATCCTGATGCGGCGCCCTATGAGCTCACAATGGAAGAAGATCACTATGTGCTGCCAACCATTCCAACCAAGATGGAATATCTATCGAACAGAGTCAGCAGCATTCTGGACAAGATCGAAAAGGTGCCTTTCGACAAAATCGGCAGCCAATATCGAAGGCCTTTCCAGCCAACTGAATAACAAGTTGACACCGGAGATGACAGCCGCGATAAGGGAACTCAGGAAAATTCTAGATTCACTGGAGAATGTGCATTTCGCTAAGATCAATTCAGACATTGAGGGATTCACCAGCAAGCTCAATAAGGACTTGACTCCCGAGATGTCTGCTACAATGCGCGAGCTCAAAAATGCTGCACGATCGCTACGTAATATGGCTGACTATCTGGAACGCCATCCTGAGGCGTTATTAAGTGGTAAACGAGGGGGGAATTGATATATGTATGAAAAATCGCTATTACCGTTGTAATGTTTTTTTCTTTCCATCTGTTAATGGGTTGTGCTTCAACTCCTAATACGAATTTTTACTCAATATCGAGTTTAAAAAAGGATCAGAGTCAATTTGTCTCAAATAACGAAGTCGCATTGCGCATCGGGCCATTTGGATTTCCCAGCTATTTGCAGCGTCCTAATATCGTTACGCGCAGCTCGGAAAATCGTCTTGAAGTCGCTGAGTTTCATCGGTGGGCGGGATCTCTTGAAGATGATTTTCAGATCGCCTTAGGCTCAAATCTGGGCGTGCTCCTGAACAGCAGCCGTATCAGTATCTATCCTGCGGGATATGCGTTTTGAACCGGATTACTACCTGACAGGCGATGTCATTACCTTTGATGGCGAGCTAGCTGGAATGTTGACGCTTGATGTGAGCTGGACAATAAACAAAGGTAATGATCAAAATGCCTTAGTGGTAAAACGCAGTGTTTTCAATGAGCCCGTCAAAGGTAATGAATATACGGCATTGATAGCAGCCTATGATCGAGTCCTCGTTCGCTTCAGCCGGGAGGTGCATAGTACGTTAGAAAGCATCATACGAGGACAACCGTAATGGGTATGGATGGGCCCGCTCTGGATAAAATCTGCTCATCTGGTTTGTTCCAGAACCGTGGTTGTCTTTCGCCTTCTCTTGACTCTTGCTGGTTTCGGTCTTTGAACCTCAACTGGACGAAAAAGTACTCTAAGCAAGTCGAACACAGCGACGGGCGCCTTTCGCCTAGAACCAGCCAGTCAGGAACGGCCAAAATTGCTTCGGCGACAGACCGGACCCGGCCATAAGCGGACATCAAGCCAGCCTTATTTCATAACCCTAACCCGGCATAGCCGGAACCAAAATTCGTTGCATCACCTATCCTTATCCTCAGTATCCCAAACAATGGATAGCCATCATGAGTCCCTTCATTGAGCGACACCAGGATAAGATCGCAGGTGTGCTCTCCTGCTTCGATCGTGTTGTCATCACCGGCACCCTCCCTGATATCGGTTATGCGGGGGCTATGGCGGGCTACCTCAGTTACCACAAGATCCGACTGTTCGATTATCCCCGCTGGGCGGAACCGCTACAGGACGAGTTACGTCGCCATGCCGAACAGCTTGCTGCCAAAGCTGGCCTGGAGATCGAGTTTATCCGCCGTCACAAAGCCTTTCGCAAGGAAGACCGGATCAAGACCATCCTTGAAGAACGGGGCGATCATCCAGGCCTGGTGCATATCTTCTCCGCCATGGAATCCTGTACGGCTTATCGCCCCTGGCATGATAAGCAAAAGGGCCATACCACCCTAAAAACCATCTCAGGTAAATGCCTCCATTACTACTTCTATTTCATCGACAAGGCCTTCGGGCTCTGTTACGTCCGCGTGCCCACTTGGTCACCGTTTCGCCTGCAAGTTTATTTCAACGGTCACAACTGGCTGGCCCAGCGGTTGGTTAAAGCCAGCATTCCTTTCACCATGGCGGACAATGCTTTCTTATCCATCGACGATCCTAAACGCGCCCAGACAATGGCCGACCGGTTGGACGCCAAACAACTCCACCACCGACTGGATCGATGGGCCAAGCAATTCTGCCCGATCCATCAACGTTTCCGCTCCGGTTACCATTGGAGCTTCATGCAGGTGGAGTTTGCCACCGATGTCGTCTTCCACCAACAGGCCGAGTTTCAACCACTCTATGAGGCCATTGTCCGCACCGCCGTACAGTAAGCGTTCAAACTACGAGGCTATTGCCCCAACCCAGCCAAGTCTGATTTCATAGGACGGGCGGCAAACTTCTCTTTCCACTGCCTCGGGGTGAGGGCCTCGACTTCCTTGGCAGGATGCAAGCTGACCCGTTGCAGTACATCGACCAGATAGGTGTAGGGGTCGACCTCATGCAGCCGGCAGGTGGTCAGCAGACTCTGGATGATACCGACCTGTCTGGCGCCAACTTCCGTCCAATTGAACAACCAATTCCTGCGTCCCATGGGTATCACCCGTAGCGCCCGTTCCAAATGGTTGGTATCGATCGGCACCTCAGGATCGCTCAGATAGACCCGGAGCTGGGCCTGATGATTGTCTGCATAGTACAAGGCCTTGGAAAGCAGGTCGCTGTTGATCAGGTCGATGCGTTGGCGTTGCGCGTGAACCCAGCCAAAGAACTGATCAACCCACGGTTGGCTGTGCTGGCTACGATACTGTAACTTGTCATGCCCCGTCATCTGCTTGTCCCGTATCTCAGCCTCGATGCGGTACAGCTGCCCAATCTGCTCCAGCGCCTCATGGGCGGCCGGGTCACTGTCCTTGGCCCGTTCAAAGTAACGCCTTGTATGCACCTTATCTGGAGATCCAGATAAGGTGCATTATCTCGCGTCCCGTTTTATCTGGAGTCAGGGACTGCTGCTGCGGCATGACAAGGAGGGATAGGACGTTTCCCTCCAGATAAAACGAAGGGTGCGGCTCTTTTAGAACGACGCTAGAGGTCGAGAAAACAATGAGTTAGCGGGGTGGTATTGAGAAGAAATTGAAGAAGGGGTCTCTTTTGGGGTATGAAACATGAGAGACGAATCTTATGCACTCTACCCAGTACCAGGAGACCCCTTCGATGACATCTTACCCGATAGGCAGCGCTACGATCGAGCCCCACTACATTGATGCCTGCGAACAGTTTGACCATTTGATCGGCAGACTCCAACATCCGGATGCCCAGAAGTTGACGCATGGAGAAGTTGAGGCCGTGATTCATAGTGAAGGGATGGAGTTGTTGCGGCGAATGACTCAGGGACACCTGGATCAAAGAAGTGCCCAAGAACCTTTCCGGGAGAAAGTGATCGGTGAAGATGGGCTGCCCAGAACACACCACCGTGCGGGTTGCAAACGTGGACTGGAAAGCCGGTTCGGGGAGGTGACAGTCACACGCCGAGGCTATGGTGCTCGGGGCCTGGAGAGTGTGTTTCCGTTGGACGCAGAACTGAATCTGCCGCCGGACAAATACTCGCATGGACTCCGTCAGGGATTAGCGGATGAGGTCATTCGCGGGTCGTTTGACGAGTCGGTAGCCCATCTGAAACGTTTGGGGGGTGGGCAGGTCTCGAAGCGTCAGAGCGAGGAACTGGCGGTGCATCTCAGTCAGGATTTTGATGCCTTTTACCGTCAGCCTTTGGGGCGTATTGACGAGGATGAAGGTGCCGCCAGGCTCCTGGTTATCACCGCCGATGGCAAGGGGATCGTGATGCATCCGAATGGTCTGCGGGCGGCCACCCGCAAGGCGATGGAGCAGGAGACGCGTAAACAGCGGACCCGTCTGAGTCCCGGGGAGAAGAGCAACCGCAAGCGGATGGCCACGGTGGTCTCGGTGTACGAGATTGAGCGTTATCCGCGCAGTCCGGAACAGATTCTTGACCCTGAACACAACTCTGAGCAGAAGCGGCCGCAACCTTGCCACAAACGTACCTGGGCCCGTGTGGAAGAGGATCTCAAGGCGGTAATCGAGCAAGGTTTCCAGGAGGCGATGCGGCGTGATCCTGAGCAACGGCTACACTGGGTGGTGCTGACTGATGGTCAGGAAGACCTGCTGCGCCAAGTCTATGCCGCGGCCAAACGCTACCAGGTTGAGATCACCGTGGTACAGGATTTCATACATGTTCTGGAGTACCTGTGGAAGGCCGGTCATGCACTCTATCCGGAGGAACCTGAGACGCGTGAGCACTGGGTGGAGAATCGAGCTGCCGCCGTATTGGCGGGTCGGGCCTCGGAGGTGGCGACCGGCCTGCGCCGAGCCGCGACTCGCAAACAACTCAGCCAGCACGAGCGCAAGCCGGTGGATTGCACCGCCAACTACATCGAAAACAATCAGCAGCGGCTGCGATATGACCAAGCGCTGGATCAAGGCTTACCGATTGCCACCGGCGTCATCGAAGGGGCCTGTCGCCATCTGGTCAAGGATCGAATGGATATCACCGGAGCCCGTTGGGGTCTGCAGCGGGCGGAGGCAATCCTCAAGCTGCGTTCCTTGAAGATTAGTGGTGACCTGCCAGCCTACATGGAGTTTCACTTCAACCAGGAAGCGAAGCGGAATTATCCGGGCCCGCCAATTCCTGTCGTTTTCGGCGAGGCAGCATGAACCTGTGTTTCGTAGCGAGTGAGCATCTTCTCTTTAATGCCACTCCTAACCCGTTGAACCTGGGTAGTAGGGTGTCGTTATAGAAGAGCCGCACCCTAA
>CAVQUR010000021.1:0-326885 GCA_963716875.1 uncultured Gammaproteobacteria bacterium | reverse complement strand
CTGCCCGAACGTCAGCTTTTCGTAAAACCGCTCATTCACGTTTTGTGAAATGACGATTGACTCTTCGCCATGCGCCGCAACACGCGCTGTTCCCGTTCGGGCAAGTCGTCATAGCCGGTTCTCAGGAGCTTTTCGGCGAGTTCTTTTACATTGCGATCCATAAATTTCACCCCTGCTTTTTTCTGAAGGTTTGCTGAGAGGCAAGGCGCGGAACGAGTCTCGACATTTGCCAGTTCAACCCGACAGATAAGGCGAAACGGTGCACTCATCAATATGACATGCGATGCGCCTTGCAGCGCTCTCAACCAGAGTATCAGGTAGGGACTAATTCAAAATTCAGTTTGCCTTGGCGGCAAACCCGAGCATCAACAGTGCCAGACCGTCAAATAAAAGACTAGAACCAATAAACAGCCCGATGAGCCAGGCAGCGGTAAACGGCCAGCCCAGGATAAACACGAGCGCAAGCACGAGGGATAAGGGTCCATTGAACATCAACCAACCCCAACCACGCCGAGGCCGCATTTCCCACGCGGATCCAACGCCGGCAAAACCGTCAAGCAGGAAATAGACAGCCAGCATCAACCCGAGCGCCGCCGTGCCGGCGATGGGGTGTATGAGAATGAGCAAGCCAACTACGATCAAGGCAAACGGTTTGAGCCCACTACCCAGCGATCGCGGAAGCCATACCAGGTGATGTAAGCAGCCATACCGCCGGCGATGAGCATCAGCCAACCAACAAAAAAGGCGGCAGCCATCGACATGACCTGCGGCAACGCAATACCTGTTATCCCCGCCAGTAACAGGACAATACTGGTTATGATTACGGTCTTGCGCGACCGTTTGTCCATAAATACTTCCAGTGAACTCTGCATAGCTGAAACCTTCGTTGTGATGAGATGTTTTTCTTTTACCCACAAAGTCGTTGAGCACTTGATCTCATAGAGAGCTGGACCCTGCCAGTAGGACTGGGATGTGGGTAGTTTAAGTGTCTTCCGCGAAGATTATAAGGCGTAAGTCAGCGTTTTCTGAATCATCATCGACAGAATTTTCCGGTGGAAGTCATGCAGCGGCAGATCTTTCGTCCGGCCTGGTTGCACTCTACCCAATCAACGCGCGCAAGGCATTCGCGACTTGTCCTGACGAGAAACCCGACATATCCAGTTTATAACCGGTTACCATTGATGTTGCTCAGGTATGGTAGGATACTGATGCCAAGCAGCTGTGCGCTGGCAGCAAATTGCTGGAACCGGATTGCGCTCACCGACACCGCAACGCTAGAGACGAGACCTTCACCGGCGCCATCAATCCGAAGGTCTACACAGGACAAGGCGAAGAAGACCTGACGACGAGCGGGGCAAAATCCTCACCACCCGTCTCGCCTGCAGCAGGACTGATGGCGCAGCAGGTGTTCGTCACGACCGGCGAGACCCGCGGTGATCAGGTCGCGATCCTGCAGGGTCTGGAGGTCGGCCAGGAGGTTGTGACCAGCGGCCAGCTCAAGCTGAAAAACGGCACGCCGGTGGTGGTCGACAACACGGTGCAACCGGCGGACAGCCCCGAACCAACCCCCCAGGAACATTGACGGCGCCGTGATGAATTTCACCGATATCTTTATCCATCGTCCAGTGCTGGCCACGGTGGTGAGCCTGCTGATCGTGGTGCTGGGCTTGCGCTCCCTGTTCAGCCTGCCGGTCAACCAGTACCCGCAAACTCAGAATGCGGTCGTCACGGTGTCGACCAGCTACTTCGGTGCGGATGCCCAGACCATGGCCGGCTTCATCACGCAGGCGCTTGAATCGGCCATCGCGCAGGCGCAGGGCATCGATTACCTCGCTTCGTCGAGCAGCATTGGAATATCCACGATCACGGCCACGCTGCGCCTCAACTACGACGCGAACCTGGCACTGACCGAGATCAGCACCCAGGTGAACTCGGTGAAGAACCAACTGCCGGCGCAGCCGCAGACACCCGGTGCTGAGCGTCGCGATCGGTCAGACCACCGATGCGATGTACCTGGGTTTTTACAGCGACACGCTGCCGATCAATAACGTCACGGATTATCTGGCGCGGGTGGTCAAACCCAAGCTCGATTCGGTTGCCGGGGTACAGACCGCCGAACTGCTCGGCGCGCGCCAGTTCGCGTTACGCGCCTGGCTCGATACCAACCGACTGGCCGCGCTCGGTGCGAGCAAAGGCCAGATGGTAACGATTCCACTCACCGCCGGCACCGACCTGCATTCGGTGGAGGAATTTAAACAACTGGTCATCCAGCGCAGCGGCGATTCGATCGTGCGCCTGGAGGACGTGGCCAACGTGGTGCTGGGCTCGGAGAACTACGACTTCAACGTGGCGTTTGGCGGCATACGCTCGGTGTTCGTCGGCATCAAAGTCGCGCCGGATGCGAACATCCTCGAGGTAGCGCGTGCGTAACGCGTTTCCGGAGATCCGCGACCAGTTGCCGACCGGCCTGGTTGGCAAGATCGTCCATGACTCGACCGAGTACATCAACACCTCGATCTATGAGGTGGTCAAGACCTTGGTCGAAGCGCTGCTGATCGTCTCGGTGGTCATCTTCCTGTTCCTCGGCAGCGCGCGCGGTGGCGATTCCGCTGATCGCGATGCCGCTGTCGTTGATCGGCACCTTCTTCATAATGCTCATGCTCGGCTATTCCATCAACCTGCTGACCCTGCTCGCGCTGGTGCTCGCCATCGGGCTGGTGATCGATGATGCGATCATAGTGGCCGAGAACGTCGACCGCCACATGAAAGAAGAAGGTAAATCGCCAATGCAGCCCGCCCTGCTTGCCGCACGTGAACTCGGCAGTCCGATCCTTGCGATGACGGTCGTGCTGATCCCCTTCTATGTGCCGACTGGTTTTCAGGGCGGGCTCACGGGAGCGCTGTTCGTAGAGTTCGCCTTCGCACTCGCCGGCGCTGTCGCTGTTTCGGGGATCGTCGCGCTGACCCTGTCGCCGATGATGTGCTCGCGATTTTTCAAACCATCCCAGGATACGGGAAGATTTGTCCAGGCCATCGATAGAATTTTTACCCGGACGCGTCTCGCTTATACGCGGTTGCTACATCGTCTGCTCGCGACTATCCGGTGCTGATTGTGATGGGGGTGATCCTGCTCGGCCTGCTGGTCGTGATGTTCAACATGGCAAAGTTCGAACTCGCACCGGAAGAAGATCAGGGCCTCGTGCTCTCGCTGGTCACGGGTCCGCCGACCGCGACTTCGGAGCAGATGCAGACTTATGCCGAGCAGGTGTTCAAGGTCGCGCAAGCGATGCCCGAGTACAGCCAGATGTTTCAGATTACCGGGGTGCCGACCGTCAACGCCGGTATCGGCGGGGTGTTGTTCAAACCCTGGGACCAGCGCACGCGCAGCGCCGCGGAGATTCAGCAGGACCTGCAGGCGCGCTGGAACAAGATCGCCGGCGCACGCGTCGCCGCCTTCCAGTTTCCACCCCTGCCCGGTGCATCGGGCCTGCCGCTGCAGTTCGTGATCACCACCACCGAGCCGTTCGAAAATCTCAACACCGTGGTGCAGCAGATCCTCGACAAGGCGCGCGTCTCGGGCAAGTTCTACTTCGTCGATGCAGACCTAAAGATCGACCGACCGCAGGCCACCGTGGTGGTGAACCGGGACGAGATCGCCGCCCTCGGCATGACCCAGCAGGACGTCGGCTACGCCCTGGGCGCGGCGCTGGGCGGCGGTTATGTCAACTACTTCTCGATCGCCGGACGCTCCTACAAGGTGATTCCGCAGGTGCAGCAGGTCGACCGGCTCAATCCGTCGGACCTGCTTAATTTCTACATCAAGACACCGGGCGGCCAGATGATACCGGCCAAAACGGTGGCCAGTATCCGCTACGACGTGGTGCCTGAATCGATCGCGCACTTCCAGCAGCTCAATGCGGCAACGATCTCCGGTGTGCCTGGGGTTTCGCAGGACGAGGCGCTCACCTTCCTGCGCGACACCCTCGAACAAGTGGCGTCAAGCGGTTATATAGTGGACTACGCCGGCGCGTCACGCCAGTTCATGCAGGAATCGGGCGGTTTTCTAGCCACCATGATGTTTGCGGTGATCATCGTGTTTCTGGCGCTGGCGGCGCAGTTCGAGAGTTTTCGCGACCCGGTCATCATCCTCGTGACGGTGCCGCTGGCGCTGTTCGGCGCGATGATCTTCATCTTTCTCGGCTTCACCTCGATGAACATCTACACTGAGGTCGGTCTGGTAACCTTGATGGGCCTGATCAGCAAACACGGCATCCTGATCGTCCAGTTCGCCAACCAGGCGCGCCTGGCCGGCAAGTCCAAGCGCGAGGCGATCGAGGCGGCGGCGGCAGTGCGCCTGCGTCCGATCCTGATGACCACCGCTGCCATGGTGTTCGGCGTCGTGCCGCTGGTGATCGCCTCGGGCGCCGGCGCGGCAGGCCGTTACGCCATGGGCCTGGTGATCTTCACCGGGATGTCGATCGGCACCCTGTTCACACTTTTCGTGGTGCCGGCGATGTATCTGTTGCTGGCCGGAGAGCACCGTGCCGCGCCCGCTCTGACCCCAGATACATAACCTTGATGTTATCGAAATTACACCCAATCCATTGCGTTTCTCCACCGCGACCGGTTCGGTGACTCTTGCAGGAGCGGTTGGCTATGGGCCTGCATTACCCTCATACCGCTTCGCGAATCCGCCGCCGACTGACACTTTCACCGTCCGTCGAGCTCAGCGTCCAGAACGACAGGGATGACAGGATGGTCATGCCGCCCAGGGTCAGGAAGGTGTGGTGCAACGCGCTCATCACAGCCAGCTGATCGGTTTGCGGCAGATCACCGAGAAACCAGCCGGTAATCAGTGACCCGCAGACCAGTCCGAAGCTCAGCGAAATCTGCTGGAAGGTGCTGGCGATGGTGCTGGCCATGCTCGAATCCGGCGTCTCGATATCGGCATAGGCCATCGAGTTCATGCTGGAAAACTGCAGCGAGTTGAAGAAACCCATGGCCAACCCAAGCAGCACCAGCAACGGGATGGGCGTGCCCGGTCGCACCTGAGAAAAAAGGCCAATGATGAGCCCAATCACAATCGTATTGACGATCAGCACCCGCCGGAATCCATAGCGCGCCAGGATCCAGGCAGAGATCAGCTTCATGCCCATGGCAGCGACCGCGAGCGGCATCATCAGCAGACCCGACTGCCAGGCCGGCATACCCAGGCCGAGCTGGTAGAGCAGCGGCAGCAGAAACGGAAGTCCGCCGACCCCCAGACGCGTAATGAAGCCGCCGATCACCGAAACGCGAAAGGTACGAATTCGCAGCAGCGCCAGACGCAGCAGCGGATAGGACGCCTGGCGGGCGTGCCAGCCATAGGCAGCCAGCAGGCTCAAGCTGAGCAGCAGCAGTAAGGTCGCCGAAGTCATATCGAGGTCGTGTTCGCCGAAGACTTCCAACAACCAGGAAAGCAGCGCCGTACCGCTGCCAAACAGGACCAGTCCCATGATATCCAGCGGTCGCGGGGCCTCACTGCGATAGTCCGGCATGTGGCGATAGACCAGCAGCAGCGCCACCAGACCCACCGGTACATTGACGAAGAAGATGTCGCGCCAGGAAAGCCAATGCACGATCAGACCTCCGATCGTGGGCCCCAGCAACGGGCCGATCAGCGCCGGGATGATGACGAAGTTCATCGCCGCCAGCAGTTCCGACTTGGGGAAGGTCCGAATGATCGCCAACCGGCCCACGGGCATCATCATCGCCGCACTGATACCCTGCAGGATGCGCGCGGTGACCAGCACCGGCACATTCGGGGCCAGACCACACAGGATCGAGGAGAAGGTAAACAGCGCCACCGCGCTGCCGAACACCCAGCGCGTGCCGAACCGATCGGCCATCCAGCCGCTCACCGGAATGCATACGGCCAGACTCAGGATGTAGCTGGTCACCACCGCCTTCAGGCTCAACGGCGTCACCTGCAGACTTTCCGCCATCGCGGGCACCGCGGTATTGACGATGGTGGAGTCCAGCTGCTCCATGAACAGGGCCGCGGCAACGACCCACGGCAGGTAACTCTTGGTAGTGGAAATATCCATCGGCGAGCAAGCAACGGCAATCGAGCGACAGGGGCCTCGGAAACCGTAATTATCTCACAATGCCCAGCCTGGTTGCTCAACCGTACGACGCGGCAAGGGGCCGCGTATTCATTCTCAATAACCCCTTCCACAACGCGACAGCCGGGGAAACCTGGCAGGCAAGACTGGATGATTTATTTTTCCGAGGTCCGCGTGACTGATCCGCCGAATCACTTTGCCTCTAAGGCGTCCTGCGCGCGATAGGCATTCAAGACATCCCCCACCGCGGCAAAGTAGGCATTCTCGCCGATCAGCCCGGTGAGACCGGAGCGATCCAGCTCAGCCCTGACCTCGTCCGAGACCACGGCGAGGACCAGGCGGATGCCCTGTTCCTGCAGCAGGCCGCTGATGGCACACAGGGTCTCGGCCGCGGAGAAGTCCACATCGTCGACGGCAGCGGCATCGATGCAGAACCAGCGCAGCGGCGGCTGCGCACCCTTGGCCAGCCCGAGCACCTGCTGCGAGAGCAGTTCGGCGTTCGCATAATACATGCTGTGGGTGAACCGGTACACCAGCAAGCCCGGCACGAGCTGGGCCGGATTGCTTACCGGCAGCGAGCGCCAGTGCCCCTCGGCGGTGGTCACCATGACGACGTTTTTCGGCCGGTAGCCATGCCGGGTGTGTACCAGCAGCGAGAGCAGGATGGCGAGGATGATGCCCTGCTCGACCCCCCAGAAAACCACCACCAGGGCGGTGATCAGCGCCACCCAGAATTCCCAGGGTCGTTCGGCATAAATCTTCCGCATCCCGTTGATGTCGATCAGCTCCACGCCGATCAGGAACACGACGGCCGACAGTACGGCCTCCGGCATATACGCCAGTGGCCCCGTCAGAAACAACAGCACCATGAGCACAATGAGGGTCGTGATAAGCTGGGACAACTGGCTGTGGCCACCGGCGCTGTCGACCATCTGGGTTTTGGTCGGACTGCCATTGACCACAAAGGTACCGGACAGGGCGGCGCCGACGTTGGCCGCACCCAGGCCGATCAGATCCTGATTTTCGCTGAAATCCTCGTTATAGCGGGCGGCGTAGGCGCGTGATGTCGCGGCGCTCTGCGCCAGGATCACAATGAACATCGCAAACGCGGTTGGGAGCAACTGCTGGAACAGTTCCCAGTTCCAATCGACCCCGGGCAGCCACGGCGTCGGCAATCCGCTGGGGATCGCGCCGAGTACCTGGACACCCTGGGATGGCAGATCGAGCGCCCAGCTGGCCGCGATAGCGCCGACCACGGCGATCAATGCGCCCGGGATTTTCTTCGAGACATACTTCGAACCGATGATGACGATGAGCACCGTGACGGAAAGGCCCAATACATGGATGTTGAGCTGTTCGAGTTGCAGCCAGTCATGCAACATCTGATGAAACGGGCCGTGCCCCCTGCCGGCAACACCCAGCATGCCCGTGATCTGGCCGAGAGCGACCTGGATTCCGACCCCGGTCAGGAATCCGACGAGCACCGTGCGCGACAGAAAATCCGCCAGAAATCCGAGGCGGACAAGGCGCGCAAGGATCAGAAAACCCGCCGCCATCAAGGCGAGGATGCCCGCCAGCGCCACGTATTCGGCGGAGCCGGAGGCCGCCACACCGGCGAGGCCGGCCGCGAGCATGGCCGCCGTTGCCGAGTCGGCGCCTACTACCAGATGCCGGGACGAGCCGATGATCGCGAACAATGCCATCGGAATGAGGATGGTATAAAGACCGGTAACCACGGGCATGCCGGCGATCTTGGTGTAGCCCATCACTTCGGGAATGGCCAGCGCGGCTAAAGTAACCCCCGCGATGATCTCCTCCGGGATCTGCGCGCCTTTAACCGGCAGGATACCCCGCAGGATGGGTAAGCGAAAACCTCTGACTTCATGCTTCGCCGTCATCATCTGATCCTCCCCGGTGCCGAACGCTGTACCCCTGATGCGGCATGTCCGGTGTATCTGTTGCGTGTTACCGCTTATCCGGCAGTTCCCCGGAACCCTGGAAGACCGCATGCTTCCGGGTTGGTCGCCAGGTACATGGCTTCGTCGATGATCTCCTTTCCCTCTTCAGTGAGCATCAACTCGCCATCCTTATTCAGCGCATACAGGTAAGCATCGATATCCTGTTCTCCGCCCAGGATGTGCGGATCGAGCAGGATACGCGTGCGGAAGTAGTTGGCCCACTTGAACTCCGAGAAATTGACCTCGTTCTTCAGATAGCCATAACGTTCGCGTACGAGCCATGCCAGGCTTCGGTAGGGATCGAACTGCAGGTCCTTGATGTGTGAGGGCAGCTTGTCGGGTGGTTGAGGCCCGCCACCTTCGTGGTCGAAGAGGTAGACCCAGTTGTGAGCGTACATCTGCTTCCAGAAGTAGAGATGGCCGAGGCTGCTCGCGTTCATCAGGACTTCCACGTAAACGCAGATCTCGTCGCCGAGCGTTTTGTGCAAGGCGTCATGCAGTGCACGGACCAGGTGGTGATGATCCACGAGGTAGAATTTGTTCTCTCTTATGACAATCGGCACCGGCCTGACACGCAGATAGTCGTGCAGTCTGGCGGGATCCTTCTGGTATTTTTTCCACAAGCGGGACGCACGGACCTGTACCTCCGCTCTGCCCACTGCAAACTGCGTGGGCAAGAGATCGTGCAAGCGCAGTTTATACAGCTCACCCTTCTTGCCTTTCTCGGTGCACCAGGGAAACTCCTCGTCGCATACATGCTTGCTCATGACAAACCAACTCCTCCATCACATGGAAGTTCGCAGATGACATGCTATTGATTGAAAATCTTATTGCGATGGCAGAGTCCATATCACTTAATAACATTGCAATGTCACCCTGCATCTGAAAGCGATCAACCTGCCCGTTATTCACGATCTCGATTGCGTATCAATGTGAACTCATGCCACTGAATCCCTGTTTGAGATTGGATCCCCTGTCCACTGCTTCTACTGCGCAACGAGGTATTTTATCGGGGTGGCAAAACGAATCTCATTGACGCCGGCCGCGTTCGAGCATATTCCATTGCACAAGCATGCCGACAACAGCCAGCGCCAGAAAGCTCGCGGCTGCGACGCCGGACGCGTAAAACAAACACAGAGACGATCACCGCCGCCCCGGTAAGAGCAGACAACACGATAATCGTCCAGTCCGTCAGCAGCACCGCAAGCAAGGCGCCGATAATTCCGGCGACGTAGGGTGTAACTGCCGGCATATCGGCGAAGCCCAGTTTGTCCGCATAGGCAATGACCAGAAACACGGCCGCATAAAAACCGGCCAACCCAAATGCCACTCGCTCGTAAACAATGGCCAATACCGCACCAACCAGGCCCATACCGATACCAGCAACAAGCGTCATCCACATGGGCCGATCAGTCAGCAAACTTTGCGCAAGCTCGGTGCCAAACAAAAAACCGATTGCTGCGATAAACAGCCAGAAGATATTTCTCCCGGCCAGAAGCACCGTAAAGCCAAGTAATACTCGAACTGCGTCGTCGATCGATATCGATTCCATTTTGTCACTCCTCCAGCATATTATCGGACTGTTCTTAGGGATTGCGGGTTTTATCAGATAAACCGTGCGAATCACAGACCCCCTGTCTACACCTGAGGAAAATAGTACAGTAAGCTGGTGACTTTACAACCAGACCTCCGGCGCGATACCAACGCATCCGGCACGCTGGCGCCAACATTTCTTAACCGCAAGTTTCACAAGGGAGAAAATCAATGAATCGACAATCCGTTCGCAACCGCAAATGCCTGCTATGGGCATGCCTACCGTTTCTGCTGCTGTCGATCAACACGCCAGCGACCGCTGCTACTGACGCCGGCGCCTCGCCAAAACCCGGCAGCTACTGCCCGGGTACGGACGTACTGCTGATTGTGGCGGAAGACATCTCCGCCAGCCTGGACCTGGCCATGCGCTCGAGGGCAGCACTGATCAATAACGACAGTTCGATGGCGATCAGTGAGCTGAACTCCGCCGGAACCACCTTGCGTCTTGCCGCCAGTCGAGGCGCGGCGGCGCGCACCATCCTGCTGATCGATGCCATCATACAGGCAAAAGCGGGGGAGAATTACGCGCAGATGCTTACCTGGTTTCCTCTGATGCATACCTCCCTGCTAACCTTGTCGGACGATGCGACTGAAAGCGCCGCCGATGGGATGATTGGCCGCGCCAAGGCGATCATGCAGGGCGACAAAGAGGGGGACCCGATGGAGTTTCTTAAGCAGGCGCGCCACATGCTGGCCTGTGACGGCCTGGACATTCCGCTACAGGCGGCAATAGCTGCGCAGGGCGCTCTGATGAAGCAACTCAGTCAGGGCAATCCGGTTAAAAACAACGTCTATGATGGGTTTCTCGATGCGCTCCGCAACACCTTGCTCTACACCTTGGGAAACCCTGAGAATTGATTCCGCATGCAACCCGATGTAGCGAATGATTATTTGCTAGCAAAATGACGGTTAGTCTTTAACGAAACGCTGCCCGACGGGGAGGATTGCTAAGGTTGTCAGGGTCTCTCCCCCATCCCATCGAAGCGGGTTTGTTCGGCGGCATCGCGCAGCATCTCAATCTGGGTGTCAACTTGTCGCAGCAGGCTGCGTAAGGCCCGTAGATTAGGCGCCGGGTTGTTCAACAGGGTGGCCAGATACCGTGCATAGACCTGGCCATCGGGCAGACCGGCAAGCAGGCCGTATGCGCGCACCAGTTCCCCGGATGCTTCCGGTTTTGCGTCAAGGGCCAGGGCATAGCCCTTCAGCAGTTGGTCGCGGGCCTTGACCCAGGGCGGGGTCTCGAGGCCCTGTCGCCAGTGAATCTGCCCCAGGGCCTCATTGGCAGCGATCAAGGCGGCTCCGAGGGCCGGCGGACGGGCCTGCAGCAACTGATGGGCGCGATCGAGGGTATCGCGCACCTCCTTGAGGGGAATCGAACCTGCCTCTTGGGCGAGTTCATCCAGTTGTTGCCAGCGACCGGTTGATAGCGAGTCGTCGATGTCCAGACCTTCCTCCAGGGGCACGTTAATCCCCTGCTCCCCCCCATTACCCGCTGCACCAGCCTGGGATGACGGGTCGGCGACCTGCAGGCGGGGAACTGTCAGCAGCAGCTCATTCGCCAGTCTGCGCGCTTCCTGCAAGGCGTAGTCCATGCCCCAGGGATCGCCGCTCAGGCCCGCTTCCCTGGCCCGTCGCAGATAGCTGAGCAGCATACGGCCCTGGAGGTGGATCTGCTGTCGCATGATATCAGCATTTGTCGTCGCTGCCAGGTCAGCCGGTAGCGCCTGCCCCGCAGAAATGGCCAAAAGGACGACCGTCAGCACGAGTGAAGAGAGTCTTTGTCCGCGCATGATCTTTGGCTCCAGTTATCAGAATTTGACGGTTTTGGGACGTTTTACGCAGGATGAGTCTGACTGCTCGTGCCGTAAAGCTCACGCAGTGCATGCTCTACACAACAGCGAGAGCCGATGATCTGGGCTGATTCCATGCCTGATCCTTATAAACGAAAAAGCTGCGATGCGCCATCCCTTACTTGTCCTTCATTATTTCCGGATCAGCGGGTTTTGTATCTTTCTTGAAATAGTGTTTTATTTTTTCCCAGACGGACGCCTGCTTTTCCTTCTGACACTCGGTAACGACATAGATGACAGGAGTCTGGTACTCGTCGACATCGATCGCCTCGACCTCACCCGACTTGCCATGCAGCCAATACACCACACCGGGCTGCACTGCCTCATCGAGGGTGACAAATTCCTCGCAGGTCATTTTTTCGGGCTTGACCCGCTTGCCCGCTAACGCCGGGGCGGTGGCAATGGATAAGGCCAGAGTGGTGACAACTAACGGCAGAACTGTCATACCTTTGTTCATCAGAATAATCTCCATATCAAAGATGACAACGACGGGTGTCGTAATTGGCAAGATCAGAAATCACCTGCTTGAATAAGTTCGAGCGTCTTGAAAATTCAGCTCCTGCAACCGGTGTCTTCAACGATTTCCCGAAACCTATCACGAAAACGGTGGGCAACAATCGGGCTGTTTGCTCTGGGGCTTATCATGATCATTGTGTCCTGACAGCTTGTCGTGAAACACGAGATAGCGAGTATGGCGCTGTCAAACAGTGAAACCATAGTCTGGAGTGTGGTAGATTTTCCGGCGGGTGTGCCAATCCTGCGCCTATTTGTCGGTCGCCGCTTCATCGGTGAAGTGAGTTTGTTCAGTATCAACACACTTACCAATAAAGCGCGGATCCGCTTCCGGCATAGGCAGCACAGGTGGCCTTATATATACGCGGGCTGCGCGAAATCGAACATTTCAAAAGGCGGCCTGGCATGGGCATCCCGGGCGGTCAGCGCGGGCAGATCAAAACGCGCCTGCACAAAACGCAGAATAGATGTGTGGTCGTAGACATGATGTGACACGTAGTGCTTTTTGGCATAAGGAGAGATGACGATCATGGGTACGCGCACCCCTAGACGATCGAATTCTCCAGGCGCATCTTTCGGCTCAAGAATCGGGTGGATAGCATCCGGAGGGCACGCTTTCGGTGGCGGCACATGGTCATAGAATCCACCGTGCTCGTCATAGGTAAAGAATAGAGCGGTCCGCTTCCAGTTGGGACTTTCCATGACTGCAGCGATGACCTGGGCAACAAATAGCTGGCCTGCCTGGATGTTTTTCGGTGGATGTTCATTATGTCGGCCGGCGGACGTCACCCAGGAAAAACCCGGTAAGGCGCCGTCTTTTGCAGCTTTGAAAAAAGCTTCGATAGAGAGGAAATGCTCTCCCTTCTCGGCGCGGAGTTTCGGAAGGATCTGTTCTTCGAATCAAGGTTCGGCAGCGGTGTACACAACCCAGCTATCACCGGCTTTTTCAAGTTGATATGGCATTGACCTACAAAAATCTGCAGATGAAGCCATAACTAGACCTATATATCAAAGATAAGAATCTCCACGCACTATATGTGCAGTCAGCTCCCAAGTACATCTCATTGACTGAGTATAAAAGCCGGCAGCGATAGCCTCAGTGTCCGGGCAAAGGACTACCACGACCAGGAGCTTGCGGTGATTCCTGAGGTAGAGATGGACTGCCGGCGACAGGATGCGATAAGGCATACCGCTATCCATCCCGAGGCCGCTCTTGGATCACGCTTGCACAACAATGCATGTCCCGCACTCACTACGGCAAGTACGGTATGTGTGGTGATCAGGATCCAAACGTTATTCAGATCGATTTACTCCCTATCGGATTCAGCAAGGCCACAAGTCATATCAAGAGAGATCATTGTAAGTGGGAGGGAAGATCGTGCTGGAAATGTCATTGCGGCGTCAAAACTTCAGACTCCATCTCTAGTGAGAACCCCAATATTGAGCCTTATTCACCCAGTTTCCGCACGTCGTTGACAAGGTTATAAGGTAGCATTTATTCCAGTTAGGGCCTCGGAAAATTTAAATTGTCCAGAAATTGCGCCGCATGGTTGTTCAGATTCAAGGCACGGCAAGGGACGCATAGTCATTCTATGCAACCCTTGCCGTAACGCAGAAGCAGGGCAACCAGGCAAGCAAGACTGGATGATTTATTTTTTTCCGCGGCCCTTAAACCACGCATAAAATGACGCAGGCACCAGACAGCCTCAAAGATAAGAACAATGCTATTTGTTTCTGATGAAATAAAGAAACCGAGGGCCAAATTAACTGTCATTGTCACCTTCCGGAAATTACCCTGTATCAGTTAACATGGGCGACCGATTATGACTACCCGAGTGAATCTGAAATGACAGATTTTTTGATTGAAAACTCCCGACATTCGTTACCCACACGCCTGTTTCATATGATGCTGGCAATGGCGATTGTGGTTCAAGTGATTACGAGCCTATCGATGACCGCACCTCTGGAAGGCAGGCATGAGGACTGGCTGTTCGTGGTGCACGAGTATTCCGGAATCGCCTCGTTGCTGCTGGCGTTAGGGTTCTGGCTGGTTGTGGCTTTTCGACGCCGCGGCACACAAGTCGCACTTTTGTATCCCTGGTTCTCATTGATCAGACGTCAAGCGTTATGGAAGGATCTCAACGATATCTGGAAAGACATCAAACGACTAAAAGCACCGGAATATCATATCGAGAATCCACTCGCTTCAGCTGTACATGGACTCGGCCTGCTCTTGATGAGCGCAATGGCTGTCAGTGGGAGCCTGTATTTTTTCGCGATGCGCATCGGCGCCACAGGAAACACCTGGGCAAGCATTGACATCGAACTCCACGGGATACTCGCAAGCTTCGTATGGATTTATTTGTTTGGCCATGCTGGCCTTGCCGCAATTCATCACTATTCTCGGCAGATGAGCCTGAGTGAAATGTGGTCTCTGAGAAAATGACGGTGTGGCCTCATTGTCTGGGGATTGTCGTTATACATCCTGCGACTTAATTTTGTTCGCAATACGATACAAGAGAGACTCGGATTAGATGCGGATTTTTAGGTTGTTTTCCAGTTCAGTGCTTCGCAAACCTTGCGCGCTATCTCCGCTCGATAGGCTGATCCTGACAAGCGTATCTCACGCTTGATCGTTTCCAACTTATCCTGCGAAAATGGTTGCCCACTTAATTGGCTTGGAAGTCTGTTCGTCATTGGATATCTCCACTTAATTCGGTCCAATGACTTCCGTATCAATTAAAATTGCCTGTGTCCAGTGAAACTTGTGTGTAATGACATGAGCATAGCCGGTGGCTTACATCATGGAGTTTCAGCCGACACAGTTGAAGAACGATCCATGGATATTACCTCGAGAGGTCAATATCCAAATAAGCCTAACCTGCTGGTGGTCATACTGCACATGGAGTACATCGGCACCTGGTGATCTACGGTTTCACATCGACAGGCGTCTTACTCAGTAACGGCTCTGCAGTCGGATCGAACACCCGATAGGCGAACAGTTTCACGCGGTCGCTCACCAGGAACCACACCAGCGCATAGCCCCAGACGAACAGCGCCCAGCCCCAGCCCAGCGGCGTCATGAACACCCCGTAGACCGCGATCAACGTGGCCACGATCTGCGTGCCGAGCACCGCCAGCAACAGCATCGGCGCCGGGCGGATAGACCAGAACGGGCCGCGCGTGCGGGTCAGGAAGATCGTCAGATGCCCCGCCACCGACAGCATCAGGTACATCAGCGTCTGGATCTGATCGCGGTCGAGGTGGTAGACGCGCTCGCCGAGGTAAAACAGGCCAAACGACGCCACCGGCCCGATGCACGCCCAGCACCGTGGCGACCCCGAGCACCATGCGCATGTTCCAGGTCTCGGGCTTGTCCTTGTAGTGCACGTTGTCGTAGGCGATGGACAGGATCGCGCCGTCGTTGAGCAGCGCCAGCATCACGATCATCACCGCGGTCAACGGGATAGAAGTTGAAGACCAGGATCGCCAGCGTCATGAACAGCAGCACGCGGATCGTCTCGGCGATGCGGTAGATCGCATAGCTGTTCATCCGCTGGAAGATCTTGCGGCTCTCCTTGATGGCGTCGATGATCACCGACAGGCCGGGCGTCATCAGCACGATGGAGGCCGCCGCGCGCGCCGCGTCGGTCGCGCCGGAAACGGCGATGCCGCAGTCGGCCTTCTTCAGCGCCGGGGCGTCGTTCACCCCGTCGCCGGTCATGCCGACGATGTGGCCGCGCTGCTGCAGCACGTCGACGATGTGGTACTTGTGCTCGGGGAAGACCTGGGCAAAACCGTCGGCCTGCTCGATGGACTCGGCCAGCTGCGCCGCTCTCGTGCTGGCTGGGTGTCGCCGAAGCCGCCGGCATCGAGGATGTTCGCGCCCAGCCCCAGTTTGCCGGCGGTTTCGCGCGCGATGGCCAGCGGATCGCCGGTCACCATCTTGACGTTGACGCCCATCTGGCGTGCGGTCGCGATGGTCGCCTTGGCCTCCTCGCGCGGCGGATCGAACAGGGGCAGCACGCCCAGAAACTGCCATGCGCCTTCTCCCTCGGTCCGCGCCACGCCCAACGAGCGGAACCCGCGCGCCGCGAATGCGTTGACCGCCTGCTCGACGGCAGGCTTCACCTGCTGCGCATTGGCCGCCAATGCCAGGATGACCTGAGGCGCACCCTTGGTCACCTTGAACAGCTTTACATCCTCGACCTTGACGTTGGCCTCGGTGCGTTTGTTGACCGGATCGAACGGCTGGAAATGCACTATTTGGTAGTCTCTCAAGGCCTGATCGTCTTTCAGACCGCCGAGCACGGCCAGGTCGATGGGGTCCTTATTGTCCTCGCGTGAGGCCAGCGCGGCATTGAGGATGACCTGTTCGGCAGTCACGCCGTTCACGCAGAACGGCTCGCCCAGGGTCAGCTTGTTCTGGGTCAGCGTGCCGGTCTTGTCCGAGCACAGCACGTCGACCCCGGCCAATTCCTCGATCGCCGCCAGGCGCGTGACGATCGCCTCTTTCCTGGCCAGCAGGCGTGCGCCGACCGCCATGGTCACCGACAGCACGGTCGGCATCGCCACCGGAATCGCGGCCACGGTCAGCACCAGGGCGAACTGCAGAGTGGTGAGGATCGGGTCGCCACGAAACAGCGCGACCGCAATAATCACCGTCACCAGCGCCACCGCGAGAATGATCAGATAGTTGCCGATCTTGAGCACCGCGCGTTGGAAATGACTGGCGGTCTGCGCCCCCTGCACCAGTTGCGCCGTTTTGCCGAAATAGGTGTTCGCGCCGGTGGCATAGACCAGCGCGTCGATTTCGCCCTGGCGGACGATCGATCCCGAAAAGACCGCTTCGCCGGACTTGCGCGTGGCGGGCAACGACTCGCCGGTCAGCGCCGACTGGTCCACCTCGATCGGGTCACCCTCCAGCAGGCGCGCATCTGCCGGTACGATGTCGCCCAGGCGCACACGAATGACATCGCCCGGCACGATCTCCCGCACCGCTGGACTGATCCACTTGCCGTCACGTTTTACCCGCGCCTTGATCGCCAGCTTGGCCTTCAGCGCGGCGATGGCGTTGCCCGCCTGGTGTTCCTCCCAGAATCCGACCACGGCGTTGGCCACCAGCAGCGTGAGAATGATGAAAAAATCCGGCCAATGCCGGTCGACCGCCGACAGGATCACAGCGGCTTCGATCATCCACGGGATGGGGCCCCAGAAATAGCCGAGAAACTTGAGGAAGGCGTTGGTCTGTTTTTCCGTCAGCTCGTTCGGCCCATATTGGGTCAGCCGTTGCTGCGCCTCGGCCTGAGTGAGACCGTTCGGTGACGATTTCAATCTTTCCTGCAACTCTCGCAGGGGCAAGGTCTGCAGCTCATCTTTCGTATCTGGCTTCGCCCGCTGCGTCGCTGAAATATTATTGGACGGGTCGGTATCAGTTCTCATAGTCGGTATCCTTTGGTCATAGCCTTGAAGACGCTTGAGGGGCCACCGCCGGGCCGCTGGTTCTTCGGATCACCCGGCCCACCGTCAAGCCCTGCACAAGAATCGAGAACACCACCACGAAGTAGGTGAGGGTCAGCACCAGACTGCGCGAGTACGCTACCGGCAGCGACAGCGCCATGGCCACCGAGATGCCGCCGCGCAATCCGGCCCAGGTGAGGACCGTTATTGCGCCTTTCGACTGCGTCTTCACCCGGCTGAGCGAACCGATAATGCCCGCGATGCTCAGCCAGCGTGCCGACAGCACGATCAGTATCGAGAGGACACCGGCCACCAGCCATCGACTTTCGATTGGCAACACCAGCAGCTCCAGTCCGATCAACAGAAACAACACGACGTTGAGAATCTCGTCGACCAGCTCCCAGAAGGTGTCGACATGACCACGGGTCTTCTCCGTCATGGCGAATGCTCGCCCCCGGTTGCCTATGAACAGCCCCGCGACCACCACGGCGATCGGCGCGGACAGATGTAAGGCGTCCGCCAAGGCATAGAGCCCCATGGCCAGCGCGAGGGTGAGCAGGACTTCGACCTGGTAGTTGTCGACACGCCTGAGCATCTGGTAGGTTAAGTATCCCGCCGCCAGCGCCAATACCACGGCGCCGCCCACTTCCTTCAGCAGCAGCACTGCCACCGCGCCGATCTCAATCGAGAGCGATGCCGTGGCACCATTGCCGGCGGCGCCGCCCTGCCCGGCGAGCTGCAGAAGGACCAGGAAGATGACGACCGCCAGACCATCATTGAACAGAGACTCACCCGCCACCTGCACCTCAAGCTGCCGGGATGCCCCAACGGACTTCATGATGCCCAGCACCGCGATGGGGTCGGTCGGTGAAATCAGGGCGCCGAACAACAGCGCATGCAGGAATGGAATACCCAGGCCCAGCCAGTCGAGGACCAGCCAGGTCACAACACCGACAACGCCGGTGGAGACGAGCGTCCCGAAAACGGCGAGCAACGAAATGGTCAACCATTCGCGACCGAGGTCCTCGAGACTCACGTGTATCGAACCGGCGAACAGCAGAAACGCGAGCATACCGTGGAGTACGACCTGGTTGAAGTCGATCTGCGAGACCAGGGTCGCCGCCTCCTCGCGGAAGCCTCCGGCATAGGGACCGGCAAGGATCAGCAAGAGGGAGGCGACCAGGGCCACCAGCATCACGCCGATCGTCGTCGGCAGTTTGATATACCGGTAGTTGACGTAGCTCAAGACGGCTGCGAGTGAAATCAGGATGCTGACCAGAGGGAAAAAGTTCATGACGTCTCCGGGTATAGCCCGCGGTCCTGTCCGCCAGGGTTCGCGAGAAGCTCGCGACCTTTCACACCACCCTTGTTCTGCAATACCCCCTCAATCAGTCGCTGCGCCATCGCTGTCATCCTTGCCATTGCCAGTCATGGATCTCCGGCAGGTCGCGACCTTGCTGATTAATGTAATGCCTGTGCTCGATCAGGTTGTCCTTGAGCTGCTGTTTCAGGTAGATGCCCTGGTCGCCGGTCTGCGGCAGGCGGTCGATGGCGTCCATCACGAGATGGAAGCGGTCCAGGCGATGCCCCACCGCGGTCAATGCGTCACACCCGAGCCGTTGTTCGATCCAATCCATCAAAATACTAACCGCCACGGCGTGATCCGGCGCGTTCAGCGGTCGTGAGAGCTGGTCCGTCGGTTTCAGGCCAGATACCCGCAAGGTAGACTCCGGCAATCCAATCCGCTCAATCTCCCCCTGCAGAATCCTGCACAGCGAACCCGCCGCCTCAAACAGCGCGAACTTGATGCTCGACGAGCCGCCGTTGATCGTCAGGATGTGTGAATCAGCGGGTTGCATGGATGACTCCTGTCATCGGGTTTGCTCATCGCGCCAGCAGGATGGCGCTGGAGCGGGGTCCGAGACGGTAGTTGTGTGGATCTTCCCAAAGCGGTTCCTCGCCCGGCGCAAACAGATCCTCTGGCGCTTCGCGCGAGGTATCCACCGCCAGATGCCAACGTCCCCTGCGCAACGATGGGCAAAGCGAAATCGACCGCATCGACGCCGGCATTGAACATCAGGAAAAGTGCGCTCCGCTTGCTCTTCATGGATCAGGCAGGCCAACTGCCTTGCTTTCGGGTCGGACCAGTTGGGCAATCCTCCCTGTGGGCCAAACCAATGGATCTCGGCGTCCGTGTAGAACTGCTCCTTGCTCAGAATCGGATGGGCGCGACGAAAGGCGATCATGCCGCGGGTGAAGCGGAAAATGTCCCGGTGCTGCTCCAGACAGCGCCAGTCATGCCAGCTCGTTTCGTTGTCCTGGCAGTAGGCGTTGTTGTTGCCGCCTTGGGTGCGGCGAAATTCGTCCCCGCCGAGCAGCATCGGCACCCCGCGCGAGATCAACAGCGTCAGCAGGAAGTTCTTGATCTGGCCTTTGCGTACCGCCTCGATCCCGGCATCCGTTGTCTCGCCTTCGACGCCGTAGTTCTCGCTGTAGTTGGCGTCGGTTCCGTCATGATTGTTTTCGCCGTTGGCTTCATTGTGCTTGTCGCGATAGCTCACCAGGTCGTTCAGCGTGAAGCCGTCGTGGCAGGTGACGAAATTGATGCTGCCCTCGGGGCCTTTGCCCGACTGCGGTGTAGATGTCGGCACTGCCGCAGATGCGGCTGGCAAACAAACCGAGCATGCCCTCATCACCGCGCCAGAAACGCCGGACATCATCCCGGTAGCGGCCGTTCCACTCCGCCCAGCGCCGCTCGGAAAAGCTGCCCACCTGGTAGGCGCCGGCGGCATCCCACGCCTCGGCGATGATCTTCACGTCTCTCAGGATCGGGTCCTCGGCGATCCGCTCGAGCAGCGGGGCATTGGCCAGCAGCTTGCCGGATTCGTCTCGGCCGAGAACCGACGCCAGGTCGAAGCGGAACCCATCCACATGCATCTCGACCACCCAGTAGCGCAGCGCATCCAGGATGTAATCCCGCACCACGGGGTGGTTGGCGTTGATGGTATTGCCGGTGCCCGTGTAGTCCTGGTAGTAGCGTTGGTCCGGCTCCAGCAGTGTAGAAAATCGCGTTATCAATGCCCGCGAAAACAGAAGGTCGGTCCCAGTTCGTTTCCCTCTGCCGTGTGATTGAACACCACATCCAGGATCACTTCGATGCCGGCATGGTGGAACGCCCGCACCATCTCCTTGAACTCCAGCTTCTGCTGACCCAGACCGCCCGCACTGCTGTAGGAAGCTTTCGGTGCAAAGAAGGAGACGGGATCGTAGCCCCAGTAATTCGTCAGCGGCTTGCCGGTTTGCGGATTGATTCCCGGCGCCTGGCATTCGTTGAACTCGTGAACGGGCATCAATTCCACCGCCGTCACCCCCAGTTCCTGCAAATAGGGAATCTTTTCCATCAGGCCGCGGTAGGTTCCGGGATGCGTCACGCCGGAGTTGGGATGAATGGTGAAACCCCGGATATGCGATTTCGTAAATGACGGTCTTCGACCAGGGATGTCTGAGCGGCAGGTCGTCCTGCCAATGGAAGTGATCGTGGGTAAACACGCATTTCGGCATGGCGCCGGCATCGTCGAGCGTGGAACGGAGCCAGATCTTGTTCCGCCGCCGGATCGTATCCGCGGGCCGGCCCGAAATCCCAGTTGGGTAATCCGTGAGATCGCCGTCGCGAAGGGATCCAGCAGCAGCTTGTGGAAATTGAAACGATGGCCGTCCTGGGGTTGATAGGGGCCATCCACGCGATACGCATACAGCTGGCCAGACCGTATCCCCTCGATCCAAACATGCCACACGTCACCGGTGCGGTTGCGCACCGGATCGAAATCAACAACCCTGGCCGGCGTTGAGTCTTCAGCGGTTGATCAAACAACTCCAGCCGAACGCGGCTGGCGTGACGGCTGAACAGGGCGAAGTTGACTCCCTTGCCGTATGCATGGGTTCCCAACGGCAAAGGGAAACCCCGCCGCTCGTCAGTGTGTTCGGAGACTGCGGCGACATAATCATGCTAATGGGCGTATGGGAGCATTCATCTTCGCATTGAATCATCGCTGCCACAGGATATGCGCCGCTTCCAGCGGAACCGCCACGCCCGGATGGTTTGGAATGAGTCGCGCCGTGTAGTCCGTCGCCGGGCGGGTTGCAGGCACCGACGTGCGATAGGCGTAGCCGTTTGCCGCCCCGACCAGTTGCCGTACGCGCTGCATCTCCACCCGCTCCGGCGCACTGCCGTCAACGCCATCGGCATACAGCTCGACCCGCACGGCCTCCGGATCGAGATCGTCGAGATAGATCTGAACCTCAAATACGTGCTGCTCGCCATCACTTTCGACCTTCACCTCGCCGAAACGCAGCGCGCTCCATTTTTGTTCCAGCGCGTGCCGCCAACTCGACCATCTGCACGCCGATCGCGCCTTTGTCGGCGGCCCGCTCACGATAGGCCGCGGCCGCCGGGAGGTAGTGTTGCTCGGTGTATTCGCGCACCGCGCGGCTGCTGGAAAAGCGCGGTGTCAGCCGCGCCATGCTTTCGCGCATCCGCGCCACCCAGGCGGTGGGGATACCTTGTTCATCACGCGGTATAGAACTCGGGGATCACCTCGTGCTCGAGCAGGTCGTAGAGCGCCTCGGCTTCGCGTCGCATCCCAGGCGGGATCGTCATCATGTTCCTGGCCATCCCCCAACGCCCAGCCCACTTCCGGCGTGTAGGCCTCCGCCCACCAGCCGTCCAGTTCGGACAGATTGATGCCGCCATTGACCAGCACCTTCATGCCGCTGGTGCCACAGGCCTCCCAGGGGCGGCGCGGCGTGTTGAGCCAGACATCCACGCCCTGCACCAACTGCTCGGTCAGATGCATGTCGTAATCGCTGAGGAAGATCACATGGGGGCGCGCCTCCGGCCGCCGGATGAACTGCATCCATTGCTGGATCAGGGCCTGGCCCGGCCTGGTCCGCCGGATGGGCCTTACCGGCCATGATGAGCTGCACCGGGCGTTGCGGATGGGTCAGCAGGCGCAGCAGTCGCTGCGGGTCGTGCAGCAGCAGGTTCGGTCGTTTGTAGCTGGCGAAACGGCGCGCAAAACCCAGCGTCAGGGTATTGCAGTCAAACAGATGTTTCGCCGCCTCGACCGCCTCGGGCGGCGCGCCGGACGCGGCCAGTTGCCGGGACAGGCGTTCGCGGGCGTATTCGACCAGAGACTTGCTGGCGTCGGTGCGAAATTCCCACAGACGGGCGTCGGAGATGTCGGCGAATGTCCTGCTTCCAGGGTCTCCGACGTCCCCAGCCAGCGCTCCTTGCCACAGACCTCGGTCCAGAGCTCATCGGCCGGCGCCGAATCCCAGGTCGGCATATGCACGCCGTTGGTCACCTGTCCGACCGGCACTTCCTCGGTCGGCCAGTGCGGAAACAGCGGCTCGAAGAGGTGCCGGCTCACCCTGCCGTGCAGGCTGGCTCACGCCGTTGACCGCCCCGCTGCCGCGGATCGCCAGATAGGCCATGTTGAAGGGTTCTGCCGCATCGTTCGGGTTCTGGCGGCCCAGGGCCAGCAGATCGTGGCGGGTGATGCCGAGCTGATGCTCGGCGTAGCCACCGAGGTATTGTTCGATCAGGGCCGGCGCGAAGCGATCGAAGCCGGCGGCCACCGCCGTGTGGGTGGTGAAGAGGTTGCCCGCCCGGGTGACGGCCAGCGCGACCTCGAAGGGCTGCCCGCTCTCCTGCATGAAACTGCGGGCCCGTTCCAGCACGGCAAAGGCCGCATGCCCTTCATTCAGGTGACAGACCTCCGGCCGGATGCCGAGCGCCTCGAGCAGGCGCCAGCCGCCCATCCCGAGCAGCATCTCCTGTTTCAGGCGCAGCTCCGGCCCGCCGCCATAGAGTTCACTGGTGATGCCTCGATGCACGGGGTAATTCGCGGCGTCGTTGCTGTCCAGCAGGTAGAGCTTCACGCGCCCGACCTGGACCTGCCAGGCCCGCAGCCAGACCGAGTAGCCGGGCAAGGCGATCTCCAGGCGCAACCACTCGCCGTCCGCCTGGCGCAGCGGCGTGATCGGCAGCTGCCCCGGGTCGTTGTAGGGGAACAGGGCCTGCTGCGCGCCGTTCTTGTCGATCACCTGGCGAAAATAGCCTTGCTGATAGAGCAGCCCCACGCCGATCACCGGCACCCCCAGATCGCTGGCGGCCTTGAGTTGATCCCCGGCCACGTTGCCGAGCCCGCCCGAGTAGATGGGCAGGGCCTCGCTCAACATGAACTCCATGCTGAAATAGGCCACACAGCTCAGCGGCGATTGCGGATGGCTTTGCTGAAACCAGGCCGGCGCCTCCGTGGCCTCCCGCCTGGCCTGCACCAGCTCGTCGACCTGCCTGCGGAAAGCGGGCTCGGCCAGGACGCCCTGGAGTTTCTCCCGCGACACCGTCTGCAGGATGCCCCAGGGATTGTGGGTGAGCTCCCACAGCACCGGATCCAGCCGCCGCCACACCGCGTCGGTGGCGTGATTCCACGACGAGTGCATATCCAGGGCCAGTTCGGCCAGGGCATCGAACCCCTCGATGTCCGTGGGAAGAATACCGTAGAGCGGGTGGTGAACAGGTGTTGCACGACGCATGACTCCTCCTGAAGTTTTTATTTTGGTTGCTATCTCAGACCGATGTGCACAACCTTTTCCAGCGCCTGGGTGTGGACTTTGAATCCGGGCGAGATCAATAGTTCATAACCATAAGCGGCGCGCGCCAGGCTGGGTCAGCCCGCCAGCAGGGCCTTGGCCCGTGCGCAGACCTGGTCGACGGTAAATCCGTATTCGCGCAGCAATTCCGCGGCCGGTGCGGAAGCGCCGAAACGTGCCACCCCGAGCATCTCGCCGCGCGCACCGAGGTAACGTTCCCAGCCTTGCGCCACCCCCAGCTCGACCGCGAGCCGGGCGCCGACCGCGGGCGGCAGCACCGCATCCCGTTCGGCCGGTGGCAAGGCCTCGAACAACTCCCAGCTCGGCATGGAGACGCAGCGCACGGCGATGCCCTGCTGTTGCAGACGCTCCGCCGCCGCCAGGATCAGGCCGACTTCGGAACCGCTGGCGAGCAGGATCAGTTCGGGCCTGCCGTTCGGCGCATCGCTCAACACATAGGCACCGCGGCGCAAGCCCTCCGCCGCGGCGTAGCGGCTGCGATCCAGCGTGGGCAGAGCCTGCCGGCTCAAGACCAGCAGCACCGGCCGGTCACGGGTTTCCAGCGCGACGCGCCAGGCGACCGCGGTTTCGTTGGCGTCACTCGGGCGGATCAGGACCAGATTGGGAATCGCCCGCAGGCTCGCCAGTTGCTCCACCGGTTGATGGGTCGGGCCGTCTTCGCCGACGGCGATGCTGTCGTGGGTGAACACATGCACGACATGCAGCCCCATCAATGCCGCCAGCCGCAGCGACGGGCGCAGATAGTCGGAGAAGATCAGAAAGGTGGCGCCATAGGGAATGAAGCCGCCGTGCGCGGCGAGGCCGTTGACGATGGCGCCCATCGCATGTTCGCGCACCCCGAAATGCAGGTTGCGGCCGGCATAGCTCCAGCCGGCGCTGTCGGAGCCTTGCTGGTCGGTGTTTTGCGATGCTGGCGGATTGAAATCGCCCAGGCCCTGCAGGGCGGTTTTGGTCGACGGGTCGAGGTCGGCCGAACCGCCGCTCAGCGCCGGCAGCCTGGGTGCGATGGCGTTGAGCACCAGGCCTGAGGCCTCGCGCGTCGCCAGACCCTTGTCGTCGGCGTCGAATACCGGGATCTCGGCATCCCAGCCCGGCGGCAGTTCGCCGCGCAGGCGGCCCTGCAGTTCTTCGGCCAGCTCCGGAAAGGTTCCGGCATAGGCGCTCAGCGACTCGTCCCACGCGGCCTCGGCCTGGGCCCCGCGTGCCAGCGCTGTGCGGAAATGCGCCAGCGCCGTCTCCGGGATCAGAAACGTCGGCTCGTCCGGCCAGCCCAACTTCTGTTTGGTCTTGCGCACCTTGTCCGGGCCGAGGGGTGAGCCATGCGCCTTGAAGCTGTCCTGCTCGGGCGAACCATAGCCGATATGGGTACGCACCAGGATCAGCGACGGCCGCGCGGTTTGCGCGCGTGCCGCGACCAGTGCGGCATCGAGGGCGGCCAGATCGTTGCCGTCCGCCACCGACAGGGTGTGCCAGCCATAGGCCTCGAAGCGCCGCGCGCGATGCTCCGAGAAAGTGATATCGGTGCCGGCGGCGAGGGTCACCGCGTTGTCGTCGTACAGGCAGATGAGCTTGCCGAGCCGGAGATGACCGGCCAACGAGGCCGCCTCGGCGGCCACGCCTTCCATCAGGTCACCGTCGCCGACCATGACATAGGTATGGTGATCGATCAGGGCGTGACCCGGACGATTGTACCGGGCCGCCAGTTGCGCCTCGGCGATCGCCAGGCCGACCGCATTGCCCAGGCCCTGCCCCAAAGGCCCGGTGGTGGTTTCCACCCCAGGGGTGTGGCCGCGCTCGGGATGTCCCGGGGTCTTGCTGCCCCATTGGCGGAACTTTCGGAGGTCGTCCAGCGAGAGGTCGTAACCGGTGAGGTGGAGCAGACTGTAGAGCAGCGCCGAACCGTGTCCGGCCGAGAGCACGAAGCGGTCGCGATTGAACCATTGGGGGTTGCGCGGGTTGTACTTGAGCCAGCGCGTCCACAGCACATAGGCCATCGGCGCGGCTCCGAGGGGCAGGCCCGGATGGCCGCTGTTGGCCTGCTGCACCATGTCCACCGACAGGAAGCGCAGGGTGTTGATACACTGCTGATCGAGTTGTGTTGCGCTGGTCATGAGGTCACTCCTGTTGTCGCCTTCACGGGATGGGATTGTGCCAGTAGCCGTGCGCCGCAATCAGCGCATCCGCCTGTTTCGGCCCCCAGCTGCCGGTTTTGTAACGCTGCACCGGCGGGTGCGTGTCGAGGACCGGATCGACCACCGCCCAGGCGGCCTCGACCGCATCCTCACGGGTAAAGAGTGCGCCGTTGCCGGCCATGGCGTCACTCAGCAAACGCTCGTAGGGCATTTCCACCCCCGGCTGTTCTTCAGAAAGATAGAGCTCGCGCTGCTCGCCGACGAACTCCTTGCCCGGGCGCTTGACGCGTGCGGCGAGGGCAACGGCGGAGTTGGGGGAGAGGCGGAAGCGCAGGTAGTTGGCCCGCCCTTCGGCCGGTGCGGAATCGTCGAACAGCCGCTGCGGCGGCGGCTTTAATTCCACCACGACCTCGGCCGCGGTTGCCGCCAGACATTTGCCGGCGCGCAGGTACCAGGGCACCCCTTGCCAGCGCCAGGAGTCGATGAACAGCCGCAGGGCGCAGAAGGTCTCGACGTCCGAGCCCTTCGCCACCCCCGGCTCCTTGCGGTAGCCGCTGTACTGGCCGCGCACCAGGTCGTCCGGGTGCAGGGGACGCATGGCCTGGAACACCTTGGCCTTTTCGCTGTGCACGGCGCCGTAGCCCTGATAGGCCGGCGGCTCCATGGCCAGCAGCGCGACGATCTGGAACAGATGGTTCTGGATCACGTCGCGCAGGCAGCCGGCGCTTTCGTAAAACCCGCCGCGGCCCTTCACGCCGAAATCCTCGGCCAGGGTGATCTGCACGCTGGCCACGTGGTCGCGGTTCCAGATCGGCTCGAGGAACGAGTTGGCGAAGCGGAAATAGAGGATATTCATGATCGCCTCTTTTCCGAGATAGTGGTCGATGCGAAAGATCGCGTCCTGCGGAAACACCGACTGGGCGATGCGGTTGAGCTCCCGTGCCGAAGCCAGGTCGCGTCCGAACGGCTTTTCGACGATGACGCGGGCCTGATCGGCCAGACCTGCGGCACCGAGCCCGTTGATCACGGTGGCGAACAGCGCCGGCGGGATGGCGAGGTAATGGGTCGGGCGCCGGGCATCGCCCAGCGCCTGCTTGAGGGCCTCGAAGGTCCCCGGGTCGTTGTAGTCACCGCCCACATAGCGCAGCAGGCTGAGCAACTTGTCGAGGGCTGCCCGGTCAGCGATCCTACCGGCCTGCCGGATGCTGTCCCGCGCCTGCTTGCGCAGTTGCGCCGGGCTCCACTGCGGGGCGGCGACACCCACCACCGGCACGTTGAGGACTCCGCGCCGGGCCATCGCGTAGAGCGCCGGAAAGATCATCTTATGGCACAGGTCGCCGGTCACCCCGAAGATTACCAGCGCATCTGCCGGAGTCGTACGGCTATCCGAATCAGGCATTTCAGCTTCCCTCTTTCTTTTCGTCATGTCCACCAAACTGCTTTCTCATCGCTGACAGGAGCCGGTTGGCGTAATCATCGTCGCCACGCGAAGCAAAGCGCTCCAACAGCGCCGCGCTGATCACCGGAGTCGGCACCCCTTCGTCGATGGCGGCCGTTAACGTCCAGCGCCCCTCGCCCGAATCCGACACTCGCCCGGAGAATCCGGTGAGCTCGGCATCTTCAGCCAGCGCCGCGGCCGTCAGATCAAGCAGCCATGACGCCACCACACTGCCGCGCCGCCAGACTTCCGCGATCTCGGGTAGATCCAGTTCATACTGATAATACTCCGGTTCGCGCATCGGGGTCGTCTCGGCATCGCTATCGTGCGCGAGCTTGCCGACGTTGGCATTGCGCAGGATATATTCAAACCCTCCGCATAAGCCGCCATCAGGCCGTACTCGATCCCATTGTGAACCATCTTGACAAAGTGCCGGCGCCAGCCGGTCCGCAGTGCAAGTAGCCCTGCTCGGCGGTGGCGCCGGGCTTATCCCGGCCCGGGGTGCGTGGCGCCGTGCCCGCGCCGGGGGCAAGCGTGGCAAAGATCGAATCAAGCTGTTGGATGATAGCCTTCTCACCACCGATCATCAGACAGTAACCCCGTTCCAGTCCCGCGACGCCGCCGCTGGTGCCCACATCCACATAATGAACTCCATGCCGGCGCGCTTCAGCCGCGCGCCGGATATCATCGCGGTAGTAGGAGTTGCCGCCATCGATGACGATGTCTCCCGCTTCGAGCAGGGGCACCAGCGAAGCCAGCACATCATCCACGACGATCGCAGGCACCATCAACCAGACCGTGCGAGGCCTGGTCAACCCGGCAATGAAATCCTCAAGCGAGCCCGTGCCGATGGCGCCCTGGCTTTGCAGTGCCTTGACGGCTTCGCTGTGACGATCGTACACCACGCATGGATGTCCATCCCCCAGCAAGCGTTGCACCATGTTACTGCCCATACGCCCCAGGCCAATCATGCCGATCTGCATCTTCAAATGTCTACTCCTCTTGTGGTGACAGAATGCCCAAGGCCAAGGCGTCCTGCCTGGCCGACTGGGCCTTGGCGGCGAAGCGCGCCGCGCGGCGCCGGGCCTTTTCCGCCTGCAGCTCCAGCTCGTCCACCTGCGCGGCCAGGCTGGCGATGAGCTCGGTATCGCCCGGCTTTGCGCTTTGCGCTTCCAACTCTTCGCGCTTCGCCTGGGCCGTCGACTCGGCCTTGCGAGCATCGTTGGCGGTCAGCTCGACTAGGCGCTCGGCATCGCTGAGTGCGTCCAGCACCCGGGCCGCATCGGCCGCCGCCCCTTCTTCCGGTTCGGCATCCAGGTCGAAGTCCTCGGCCGCCAGGACCAGGGCGGTGACGGGCAACGGCACCAGCACGGTATCCAGGGGCCCATCGAATGGGCCCAGCGGCTGATTACCCCGCAGGCGAAACGGCAGGAACACCAGCGACGCGTCCGCCGAGCGCGCCGCCACCACCGCAGCATTCGGCTGCTCCACCAGCACCGCCTCGGCCGGTATCCGTACCTCGTCCAGGATGGCATGCAGCGACTCGACGGTTTTCGTGGCATCGCTGCTACAGCACATGCCCAACAGACGAATGCGGGCGCCTTCCCACGGTTCGGTTCGGGTCATCAGGTGCGCCAACAGCAGCATCAGGCGACTGCTGGCATCATCCCGCCACCAGACGTCGATGCGCCAGGTCTCCGGCGCTGTCTGCTGCAGTGCTGTCCACTCCGGGTCATCCGCGTCGAGCACCACCAGATTGCAGCCCAGACGGAAGGCGGTACGCAAATGACGGCCGTAGTTCAGTTCCCGTTGCTCACCGGCTGACTGCGGGGCGCGCTCCAACCAGTTGGCCAGGATGATATTGGCCCGCAGGTGCCCGATGCCGAAGCATTGGACCAGAGTCTGGATGCCCAGGTTCAGGTCCGGCGCCACCATGGCGAGGGGAAACACCTGCACGCCGACCCGCTGGATGTCCTCCACCATCTCCGCCTCTACCTCCCGCTTGTGCTTGAACATGACGGCACCCTCACCCTCCAGGATCTTGATCATGGTGGCGAAGCCGCTGTCCCCCTCCAGCCAGGAGGCGAATTGCAGCAACTGGGCGCGTCGATGGCTGTCGTCGGAAAACAGCAGCATGTTGGGCCGCCAGTCCCTTGGGTGTTCCGTCTCCTTGGCGGCGGCCAACAGATGGGCGCGCACCCGCTGGGTATGGTAGGAGCTGCGCCCGTCGGCCCAGCGGGCCTGAGGTGCGATGCGGCGCAGATACTGGTAAATGGCAAACAGCAGCGCCACCGCCACCAGACCCGCCTGCAGATCGATGGCGAGCATGGCGCCCAGGCAGGCCACGGCGCCCAGCAGGCTGAGGTGGCGGTGATAGAAGCGAAACCGCGGACGGAACGAGGGGCTGGCCGCGCTGGCTTCGAAAAAGGTTGCGTAATTGATCAGGCCATAGGAGATCAGAAAAAACATGGAAACGACCGGGGCGATCAGGTCGAGCTGGCCCAGGCTGATGGTGGCCAGCGCGATGACGCCGGACAACAGGATGCCCCGGCGCGGATTGTTCAGGGGGCCTGCCCCCTTGGCGAACGGCAGCAACAGCTTGAACAGGCGGTCTTCGGCCAGAGACTGCAGGATGCGCGGGGCCCCCATGAACGAGGCCATGGCCGAGGACAGGGTAGCGGCAAACACCCCGGCCACGATGAGCGGTTGAAACAACGCCACCCGTCCCATCGCGGCATAGTCGCGCACGAGTTCTTGCTGAGGCAGGGTGCCGGCAAACACCACCGCGGCGCACAGATAGATCAGAATCGACAGACCCACCGCCAGCAAGGTACCCAGGGGCAGGCTGCGGCCCGGGTCCTTGAGGTCCCCGGACATGCTCACACCCTGGGTGAAGCCCGTCACCGCCGGGAAAAAACAGGGCGAACAACACCCAGAACCCCATCACCGGCGTCGGCGCCGACCAGTTCTGCAGCAGCAGGGCGCTGTCCCAGTGCAGTAAAGCGCCGCCGAAGAACGAGGCCAGGGCGGCGACCAGGATTGCCATCACCAGGTATTGAAAGCGCGTCGCCCAGTCGGCCCCCAGCCAGGCGAACACGAACAGCAGGCCCGCCGCCACCGCCGCGATGTAGTGCGGGTGCCCGGAGAGCGGCGCGGGGAGCATGCCCGCCATGACCTCGGCGAAACCGATACAGTAGAAGCCGATGGAGATGGATTGCGCCAGAAACATCACGATGCCGATGGCGCCACCGAATTCGTGGCCCAGGGTACGCGAGATCAGGTAGTAGTCGCCGCCCCGCTTGACCCGCAGATTGGTGGCTACCGCCGACAGCGACAGGCTGGTCAGTACCGAGATGCTGTTCGCCAGCGCCAGAATCAGCAAGGCGCGCCCCAGACCCGCCTCGCCCACCACATAGCCCAGGCGCAGGAACAGGATGATGCCCAGGATGGTCAGGATGCTCGGGGTGAAGACCCCGGCAAAGGTGCCCAGGGTGCCCTGGGGTGGACTGGACCGCGCGACAGACAGGGACTGGTTTAGCATAGGTTCAATAAGGCAAGATGGTGTGGATCATTTTGAACTGAGAGAGCCTGACGCATCTTACGACGTCCATTTCGTTGAGGAAAAGCCGCATCTAAGGGTCGAGAATCAGTATTATTCGAACCAAATATAATGATAATCATACGATTAGCATGGTCCGGCCCGATCAGTGTCGCTGGTCCCCGCGAGGCGCGCATTTGCTTTTGCAGGTTCGTGCCGACCTGGTCGACGGTCGCCTCGGAGAGACATTTGCTCATTGGTATTCAGGTTTCACCAGTGAGAGACAACTATCAGGTTATCCGATTGACCCCACCAAAAGAATCGCTCTCTTCGTGCGTCAGTGGGTGGAAAAGAAGGTTCGGTGTCATTTGGCCCGCAGCAGTAAGCGCCAGGGCTTTGGCTGGAAACGGTGGAGTAGGCGATGGCTGTACGATAAGCTTGGGTTGTTTGATGCCTATCGCGTGTCATATTGACCAGCGTCGTTGTAAGCACATCCAGTTCATGAGGACCCATAAACTTTGATGTGAAGTGTGCAGGTGCGCGCAGCAAGGGAAATCCCCTTGCTGCGTGCGATGTGTGGGGACTGGAAACGGGATTACGGTGTACTCTACCCGGGCACGAAGGAGGAAACTCCGGATACAGACAAGGGTTCACCTAGTGGGTTACCGCGCCAGCCCTCGACCCTACAGGGCTGTAATTGAAGAACTTACCGGGAAAAGAACATATCATCTGACGGTTTCTGCTGCCTTACCATTTTTGGTCGCAGCCATGGGCAGCTCCTACGGTGGCTGAATAGTTACGAATCAAATTTTCAGAGATTGAGCCGACAGATCCATCCCGGTAACCTGTGCGGCAATCAATTCCTGATTCCTCACAGGGGCTGGCATGTGATCGTGATCATAATCGGAGTGTCCGGGGCTGGAAAAACCACTGTCGGCAGGCTGCTCGCCGCTGAGCTGGGATGGGAGTTTTTCGAGGGGGATGACTATCATCCCGAGGCGAACATCGCCAAAATGGCCGCGGGAGTGCCACTCAGTGATGCTGACCGGCAGCCTTGGCTGGACAGGCTGGAACAGCTGATCCGCCGGCTCCTGCGGGAAGGGCGTTGCGGCGTGCTCGCCTGCTCAGGCCTTAAGGCGCGTTATCGCGCACAACTGCAGGTCGACCCGGACCTGGTGTCGATGGTGTTTCTGTCGGGCAGCTTTGAGCAGATAAACGCACGCTTGCAACAACGGCCGGGCCATTTCATGCCGGCGCAACTGTTGCACAGCCAGTTCGATAGCCTGCAGACACCAGAGCATGTCATCACCGTATCGATCGATCAATCACCCGAGGCGATCGTCACCTCCATCAAACAGCAACTGGCCATGAGCGATTCAAACAACAATCCCACAACCCTGCTGGAGGGCCTGATGTTTCCAGAAGCCCCCCGTTGGCGCAACGGCTGGCTCTGGTTTACCGATCAACACGCCCGCAGGATCATGCGGGTGAACGCCCAGGGGGAAGCGCAGAACATCGCTGAGCTGGATGACCTGCCCGGCGGTCTTGGCTGGTTGCCGGACGGGCGCCTGCTGGTGGTCTCCATGACCCGGCGCAGACTGCTGTTGGTCACAGATCAGGGTCTGAGCGTATACGCCGATCTCTCCGCACTGGCTGCCTTTCACTGCAACGACATGGTGGTGGATCGGCAAGGCCGCTGTTATGTGGGCAACTTCGGCTACGATTTGCATGCCAGTGCGGCGCAGCGCCCGACGGAGTTGATTCTGGTCGAGGCTGATTACACGGCCAGGGTGGTGGCCGACGGACTGATCTTTCCCAATGGCTGCTGCATCACCCCGGATCAACGCACCCTGCTGGTGGCCGAGACCTTCGCCTCCCGGATCACGGCATTTCCCCTGCTCGCCGACGGATCCCTGGGCGAACGTCGGGTCTGGGCGGAACTTGGCGAAGCCTTTCCGGACGGCATCTGTCTGGATCGGCAGGGTCATCTGTGGATCGCGGCGCCGAATCTCGGGCAGGTCTTGCAGCTGGCCGAAGGGGGCAGGGTATTGCGGCGCATCCAGCCACGGGCGGCGCCCTACGCCTGCATGCTCGGTGGTGAAAACGGACGAACCCTGTTTATCGCCAGCTCGGAAAGCAGCGATCCGCAACAGGCAAAACAGCTCAAACGCGGCCGCATCGAACAGCTTGTCGTGGACACGGCGGCAGCCGAATCCAGCTGATCAATCCGCGAAGGATTCATCCTCGTAACTGAGAAACACCGGGATATCCTTGCGGTAGCGGCGCATCACCAGATTTGCCAGCAGTCCGGTCCAGCCAGTCTGATGGGCGGCACCGAGCCCCTGACCGGTTTCGGCATGGAAATATTCATAGAACAGATTCAGGTCCTTCCAGGACGGCTCAGTCTGGAAGGGGCTGTCTGGGCGCATGGCGGGAATCTTTCCATCGGCATCGCGACGATAGAGATTGACCAGGCGTTCCGAGATCAGGGTGGCGATATCCTGCAGGGTCAGGGACTCATTGGGCAGACAGGGGACATCGAATCTGAACTCGTCACCCAGGAAACGGTGAAACTTCTCCAGCGCCTGCACCAGGGCATAATTGGTGGGTATCCAGATCGGTCCGCGCCAGTTGGAGTTGCCACCAAACAGACCGGTCTCCGATTCCCCCGGCACATAGCGTATCTGACTGGGGCCAATCCCCGGCAGGTTCCCCAGATCCTGATACTGTGCATGCAACTTGCTCACACTGCGCACGCCATAGGGAGAGAGAAATTCATCCTCATTGAGCAGGCGCCTGCAGGATAGGTGGCAGCATCGCATGATCCACCAGGGCCAGCAGATGTTCGCCTCTGTCGTTCTCCCAGTCGGGACAGGCGCAGACATAGCTGCCCTGAAACAAGCCCTTCTTATGTTGGTGCAGCATCTCACGGAAGCGAGGCACATGCTCCAGCAGACGCCGGTCCACCACTTCGGTGGCGAACAGGGGAATCAGCCCCACCCATGAATAGACGTCGATCCGCCGGGACTCCCCGTTCGGTGTCACCAGCAGATCCTTGAAGAAACCAGCTGTCCTGATCCCAGAGTGACAGACCCTGCTCATCCCCGCCGCTGATCGCCTTGGCGATCGCCAGGAACTGTTCATAGCACTGAATCGCGATATTTTCATAATCACCGTCCTCGATGGCCAATTCCAGGGCAATCACCGTCATGTTGAGGGCGAACATGGCCATCCAGCCGGTCGCATCCGCCTGTTTCAGTGTATAACCCGGTGGCAGCGGCTGGGATCGATCGAACACCGAGATGTTGTCCAGCCCGAGAAAGCCGCCCTCGAATACATTCTGTCCTTGCCGGTCCTTGCGGTTGATCCACCAGGCGTAGTTGAGCAGCAGCTTGTGAAACACCCGTTGCAGAAAACGCCTGTCGCCCCTTGCCGCGCTGAACCCGCTCACCTCGATAGACCTTCAATGCCCCCCAGGCATGCACGGGGCGGATTCACATCACCGAATGACCATTCATAGGCGGGTATCTGACCATTGGGGTGAAGGTAGGTCTCCTTCAACAGTACCTCGATCTGATCCTTGGCAAAATCCACATCCGTCAGGGCCACGGCGACACAGTGAAAGGCCAGGTCCCAGGCGGCGAACCAGGGGTATTCCCAGGTGTCCGGCATGGAGAAAATGTCGTTCGGCCCGCAGATGACGCCAGCGACTGATTTCTGCCCTGTTGTGCGTTGCGTCGGTGGCGTCGATCTGATCGCCCTCCAGCCAGCGCTGCACATCGATAATGAAAGAACTGCTTGCTCCAGATCATACCGGCCTGAGCCTGGCGCATGATGCGGTGATCTTCCGGCCCGCCTTCCGGCAGCAATTCGTCATAGAAGATATCCGCCTCTGAACGGCGCAGGGCGATGATCTTTTCCATTTCAAGGAAGGGCTTATCGAGGGTTTCCGCCGAGAGGATCAGGTCGATCTGCTTCGATTCGCCGGCACCGACCTTGAGCCGGTACCAGGCACCGAACTTGCTGCCGTTCATCCCGGGGTTCACCGCGGCATGGTCACCCTCGACCACACGGCGGTGAAAGGCATCCTTGACGTAAGGGCTCGGGGCTGGCGTGCCCCACAGCTTGAGGCTGTTGGTTTCGTTTTCGGTGAAGAGCAACTCGGCCCGCTGATCGCCATACAGGGTGTACGGGCCCAGCTCTCCATGTTCGGCGGTCACTGCCCAGACCGCCGAGGCCGGAGCGGTCACCACCTTGAGGTTTGGTTTTGCCACCTCATCCCCCCAGGACCAGGTATTGCGAAACCAGAGTTGCGGGATCAGGTGCAGCTCAGCCTCCTCGCCCCCCCGGTTGTTTGCGGTGATGCGGATCTGCATCTGCGTGGGTGAAACCTTGGCGTATTTGACATCGATATCCCAATAGCGCTGATCCTCGAAAACACCGCTGTCGAGCAGATTGAACGAGGGATCCAGGCGACTGCGGCGCCGGTTCTCCTCCACCAGGCGGGTATAGGGATAGGCCGACTGGGGATACTTGTAGAGATAACGCAACCAGCTGTGGCTCGGCAAGGCGTCCGTGTAGAAGTAGTACTCCTTCACGTCTTCGCCCCGGTTGCCCTGGTTTCCGGTCAGGCCGAAGGCGCGTTCCTTGAGGATCTCATCCTCACCGTTCCACAGGGCGAGAGCGAAACAGAGCCGCTGATGCTTATCGCAAATACCGCCCAGACCGTCCTCATTCCAGCGATAGGCGCGGGAACGGGATTGATGATGATCGAAATGCTCCCAGGCGGTGCCCTGGGCGCTGTAGTCCTCGCGCACCGTCCCCCAGGCCCGTTCGGAGAGATAGGGTCCCCAGAGCCGCCAGTCCGCCTTACCCGCCCTTTGATCTGCGAGCCGTTGGCGTTCCGGATTAAGGTCCTGCGTGCGCTTATTCATTGGTCTTCATCATCTGTTGTTGCAGCAGCCACCCGGTCTGAGCCAGCTGCCACTCTCTGCATCACCGATACCAGGTCGCCGAAGATTCCACGGCCGAAGCGGGGCATAGCCAGGCGCTCATCCACCTTCACGAAACCCCGGATAGAGTGTCATACCCCCGTCGACGAACAGGGTCGTGCCGGTGACATAGTCGGATTGATCCGAAGCGAGCCATACCGTGGCCCTGGCGATGTCGGCGGGTTCTCCGATCCGTTCATAGGGTATCAGTTTCAACAACGAGGCCTCGGCTTCCGCGGTTTCCCAGGCGGAACGGTTGATGGGGGTACGAATCGCACCTGGTGCAATGCCGTTGACCCGGACCTTCAGATGAGCCAGCTCCTGTGCCACACTCTGCATGAACATCATCACCCCGCCTTTGGAAGCGGCGTAGTTGACATGTCCGGCCCAGGGAATCACCTCATGCACCGATGACATGCAGATCACCTTGCCGGCTGCACAGGAGAGTTCCGGCACGACACCGCGCCGGGCAAATTCCCTTGCTGCCTCACGTGTGCAAAGAAACTGCCCATTCAGATTGACCTCCATGACCTTGTTCCATTGCGCCAGGGTCATGTCAATAAATGGCGCATCACGTTGAATGCCCGCGTTGTTCACCAGGATATCGATGCTTCCCCAAGTCTCAATCATCTGTCGGAACATGGCCTGAACATCCTCTTCGTTGCTCACGTCCGCGTAGATGGCCATCGCTACGCCCCCGGCCTTCTCGATCTCATTGACCATTTGCGCGGCGGCCGCTTCATCGACAACATAGTTGATCGCGACCTTGGCGCCATTTGCAGCCAGCTCACGGGCAACTGCCGCGCCAATCCCTGAATTGGCGCCGGTAACCAGTGCGCGTTGGCCAGCCAGAGGCCCTATTGGGGTAGTATTCATTCTGTCTTCCTATTCCTTTGAATGTTCAGACCTGATTTGTTCAAACCTAATCCTATCGCTGCAAAAATGTGCGCGAAATGCGCAACATTGCCACACCTTTCGCTTATCCACACTGCTGAGCCTATCCTAACCCAACTGATGCTTTTGATTTGTGAAAAAGGTGGTTTAGGTTGCAACCAATACGCATGTGCGGGAGCCCCGCGAGCATACCGATCGAGGGATGAGCATCTTTACCGTTAAAGCAATATCAGGGTGGCAAGGCCGAGAAAGGCAGAGAACCCCACCACGTCGGTGACGGTAGTCAGGATTACGCCGCCGGCCAGGGCCGGGTCTATGCCCAGTTCCTGCAACACCAGGGGTATAGCCACGCCAGCCAGGGCGGCGCATAACAGGTTGAGAAGGATGGCCGCGGCGATGATGCCGCCTATCTGCCAGCTTTCGAACCAGAGGATGGCTAGGGCGGCCACCACCAGCGCCCAGATCAGTCCGTTCAGCGCGCCAATGCCGAACTCCTTCCACAACAGGACGGGGGCATTGCCCCGTTGCAGATGGCCCAGCGCCAGGCCTCGGATCACCAGCGTGAGGGTCTGGCTGCCCGCAATACCTCCCATGCTGGCGACGATGGGCATCAGCACCGCCAACGCCACCACCTTCTCCAGGGTGCCCTCGAACAAGCCGATGACCCAGGCGGCCATAAACGCGGTTAACAGGTTGATGCCCAGCCAGAGCGCCCGGCGGCGTGTGCTGGTCAGTACCGGCGCGAACATATCGACCTCCTCGTCGAGACCGGCCGTATGCATCAGCGAGCGCTCCGACTCCTCCCGGATCACATCCACCACATCATCCACCGTGATGCGACCGAGCAGACGGCCATCGGCGTCGACCACCGGCGAGGAGATCAGGTCCAGGTCTTCGAAGCGGCGCGCCACCTCCCGGCTGTGCATGTCCGCCGGAATGGGTTCGAAGGCATCGTCCATCACCTCCTTGACACGTTGCTGCGGGCGGCTGGTCAATAGTCGCCGCAAGCTCAACACACCCTGGTAGCGGTAGTTGCGGTCGACCACCATGAGCTTGTCGGTGTTGTCGGCCAGGTCTTCCAGCAGGCGCAGATAGCGCAACACGGGCCCCAGGTGGAGATCCGCGCGCACCGAGATCTGGTCGGTGTTCATGAGGCCGCCAGCGGAATCCTCGGGGTAGGTGAGCATGGATTCGAGCTGCTCGCGCTCATGCAGATCCATGGCGCGGAGCAGGTTCTGCCCGTTCTCATCCGGCAGGTCCTGAATCAGATCGACCAGGTCATCCAGCTTCAGACCGCGCGCGGCGGCGCTCAGGTCTGCCGGGTCCATCTCCAGGGCGAGGCGGGTGCGCACATCCTCGTGCAGGTGCACGAGGATGCGACCGGCCTCCTCGCTCTCCACCATGTCCCAGGCCATGGAGCGCTCAGCAGGCGGCACGGACTCCAGCAGCCCTGCAGCCTTGGCGGGGTGGACCCGCTGCAGCATGCGCCGCACGCGCTTGAGCTTGCCCAGCTCCAGGGCCTCGCGCAGCCGTTCCAACTCGGTGTGGGCTTGCACCTCAAGCTCCCGGGCCTCCTCCACGTACTCCGTGTCCTCTCGAAACAATAGCCGCAGATCTGTGCTCAGGTGTGCGAGGACTTTTTGTTCGGCGACGTCGTCGACCTGCTGCCAGAGCGCGACGCGTTGCCCAGGCTCGAGGGACTCCAGCAGGCTGGCCACCTTGGCGGGATGCATGCCCCGCAGCAGCTTGCGGATACGTTTGCCCTTGCCCTTTTCCAGGGTTTGGCGTACCAGGTCGATCTCGGTTAGGACCGGTTGTTGATGGGCTTCTGTCATGTACTTCTCCAGCAGTCATTCAGCCGCGATGGCGTCGGCCGGCCGTTGTATCGTTTATTCATACCGCATAAGCACCCAGGCCACCAATGGCCGATAGTCCGAGGCCTCCCATAGGGTGGGGTCGTCCGACATGCCCAGGGACTCGATCAGTGCAGACGGCCGGCCCCGGATGTGGTCGAGGGCCAGCCGTGGCCAGCGCGGGAAATGTTGTGGGTTTTCTGCGCCTGGGGAAACAGCCGCTGGATGCGCGGCAGTATACCAAGGCCGGGGAGCCATGCATTGCAAGCTCGGAAAGACCGTTTTAGGTGCTTCCCATTGTAAGTGAGCACATTGGGTCTTCCTGGGTTCACTTACTGCTTCAAACTCGAACTCTCGTGTTGAATGATGATCTGGATAATGTATTCCGGAAGTGGTATCAACAATTCAGTTCAGAAAGAGCCGTTCCTTCGGTTTCTTGCCAGTAATCCAACGGATTTTTGATGCTCTCCTACGAATGGGTGACTATAGCTGGAAAGTTAAATGTCGCGATCTGGCCCCTCAGCAACCCCCTCCACAACACAGGGCGGATGATTCTGCAGTGCCACTACGACTGGAACGAAGATGATGCTGTCGAGGGGTAACACAGTACCCACATCGATGTCTGGATTGTACTGACGCAACAACCACATCGGGACCTGGTATTGTTGTACCGCCAGCATCCACAGGTTGTCACCCGCTATGATGGCGTGCTCCAGGACGCCGACGATGCGATAACGGCGAAAATAATCGAGCTGGAGCGATTGGTGATAAGCGATTCTAAGCTGTTCGAAGCGTTCAGCGATGGCATGCGAAAAGTCCAGTTTGAGTCGTCGGCCAGCGATGAGCGGTTGTTCGGGACGCAGTTTGTTGAGTCTCTTGAGCCGATCCGAGCTCAGATCCAACCATTCGGCGAAATGACCCAGGGTTTCGTTGATCTGAATCTCCGCGGTATCGTCAGCCGCCACGCTGTAGTCAACGGGATCAGCGGCAAGGGCTGGCTGCGTCTGTATGGGCGTCGCATCCAAGGCCGACTCCGTTTCGATCAGATTATCTGTGTCATTGGCGGGTGCCTCGGCACCTGCTTTGCGGCAAGTATCTGCTGGAAGGCTGGCGGGCACCGAATCCTGGTAAAGACGCCCTCCATTAACGATGCCTGTCCGGCAGCACCTGCGACGAGTCGAGGCACATTCAATGCCAGCGCACTGCCTTCGATTCCGTCCTTGGTGCGCTGAGCCGCGAGCATGATAGCGGCGCCTGCGCCCAGTGGTTCAGGGATGGCGCCCATTGGCACGCGCAATACCTGTCCTGCATAAATCTGATCGCTACTGCTCAGCCGGTTCATCGACCGGAGCGTCTGCGCGTTGGTATCATGCTTTTCCGCGATCTCGGACAAGCTGTCGCCAGTGAGAACTTCGTAGTAGCGATAGGGAACCTGGGAGGAAAAGCCGAAGTGTTGTGCCAACTGTGAAAGCGTATCCGCCGCTTGTTCAGGGGCTAGGGTTCCCGGTAGCTTCAGAAGGTGGTCCCGGGGAACGAACTGTTCGCCGTTCCAGACCCCGTGGTGCAAAGCGGGGTTGAGTTCACGTAGTTGCTGCTTGTCGACACCGAAGGCCTCGACCAACACGTCGGCAGGCAAATAGGCGGGGGTGGTGAGTATTATCGGATCCTGTGTCCCCTCTTGAGGTGTTCCGAAATAGCGCTCAGGCTTCTCCGAGGCATCGAGGGCGGCAAGAAAGGCCGCGTAGAAGTTGCGCGAAGCGAAACCGAAGCTCGGGTTCTCATACGCTCTGACGATTTCGCCCAGGTTTTCCGTACCCGTTTCACGTACCGCCCGTCGCACCCCCGACAGTCCGTGGTTGTATGCGGTAATCGCAAGCGGCCAGCTTTTAAGCACCGAGTAGTTTTGCTGAAGGAGATGGGCAGCCGCTTCGGAGGATCGGTAAGGGTCAAGCCGTTCGTCTACCGCTTCATCTACCCGTAAATAGCGCCGTGCCGTCGTGGGCATGAACTGCCACAAACCGGCGGCACCCGCCTTCGAAATGGCAAAAGGATTATAAGAAGACTCGACATGAGGTAAGGCGGCAAGCTCCGGGGGAAGGCCGCGCTCTTGAAACACCTCATGGATGTGCTTCTTCCAGCGCTTTGACCGCGCGAGGCCCTGTTTGAAGCGGTCCGACTGACCACGTTGAAAACGCAGCCGTTCCGCCGCAGCCTGAAACTCATCCTTCGAAGCCTTCTCTCCCCATGGCAGCAAAGCCTGCTGCTCAATGGCCGTCAGTCCGCGGCGCTTGCCTGAGGCGAGGGTGAGCAACGCTGTGCGGTAACTCTCGATCATTTTTTCGATGTCCCTGTTCTGCTCCGTAGGGGGAGCATCGGGATTCAGATAGAGGGTCTGATAGACAGTATCCAGCTCGCGGCTGTCGTGTATTATGCCGCTGGCTGAGTCAAGGTCCGTGTAGACCCGGGTCCAGAACAGGGTTGCCGGTGCCAATTCCGAGGGACGGGGAAATAAAGTCGCCCGGGTGTCCCCGGCGATGAGGTCAGCGCAAAAGTTGACTGCGAGTGCGGCGAGCAGAACAGCGGATAGTCTCGAAATTGGCATCACTTGGCCGTATCAGCGTCTTTTCTTCTCTACGTTTCCCGGCGGCAAGTCCGGTCTTTAACCACGAATTCAATCATAGAGAAGGCCTGTCTTCGGCTTTCTCAGCGGTGGATCAAAAGGCAGTTTACCATTGTAATACATATATAGCTGCTTCCTCAGAAGTGAACCACCGGCCCTTGCTGGCCGACTTCATGACGCGGGCGGGCCCTGGAGATCGCCTCACAGGCATCACTCGCAAGATCTCGGCCGATCAGGCGGCAGCCAGGATCCTTCACGCGGTGGAGAATGATTGGCGCGAAGTGTTCGTCGGCACCGCGAGGCTCCTCGCAATGTTGTTGAGGTTCTTTCCCGGTTTTGCCGAGCGATGAACATCCAGAAATACCATGCTATCCCTCTCGGCATCGACAACGGTTAGCCCCTCGTAGGCGATGTGTGCGTGCTGATCGACGACGGTGCACCCGATCAGGCGCGCGCTTTCGTCCGAGGCATGACAGCGCTCGGCATTGAACCGTCGAGGGTCGCCCTGATTATCTTCACCCATGCGCACTGGGACCACCTCGATTCGGTGCGCACGCTGGTCGAACTAACCGGCGAGAAGCTTGCAGTTCTCGGCATATCGTCGAGCAGGGTCTCATTAGAAATCCTTGATGCCTTTCCTACGCCCCGAGGCTTGCCTTTCGCGCCGGTCGGACTCCACATAGTGGTCTGTGGTGGCCATGCTGGCATGCCCGGCGTCATCCCGCACGTGTTCCCGCGGGCGGATCTTCACGTCTTCCGAGATCCCGGTGTGGCGCAGCCAGTGGACGGTCGCGGCCTTTAAATCCAGGGCATCCGCCGCCAGGCCATCGGCTTGCATCCGTTGATAGGCCGCATCGAAACAGGCCTGCACGATGCGTCGGATGTGCCGGTTGCTGGTGACCGGGCCCCGGCCGCGGTGCGAGGCAATGAGCGGGGTCTGTTCTGTCGGGGCGGGCAGCGGTGAGAGGCCCAAGGCCTGGCGGTAGCGTTTCAGCACCTTGAGCATGGCATCGCAGACCGTGACGGTGCGCTGCTTGTTGCCTTTGCCCGTCACATGAAACCACCAGTGGCCATCCGAGTCCTTACGAAAGTGCCCCATCACGGGGGTCGAGCGCGCATCCGCCACCAGCTCGGAAATCCGCAGGTACATGGCGAACAGGCAGTGCATGATGAACAGGGTCCGCTCGTGTTCGGCGGGGTTGGCCGTGGCCAGCTGTTCGGCGGTCTCCAGCACATAATCCCACTGCAGGGTGCTGATGCGCCGGATGGGGGGTTTGACCTGATCTTTTCGCACAAACCGGCTTTTCTGTCGGATCAGGGCGACCGGATTGGCGGCCAGCCGGCCTTCTTGGACCAGATAGGTGTAAAACGACGACAGGGCGGTGAAACTGGCCTTGATGGCGGCTTGCGAGGGAGTGTATTTTTTGGGATCCGCTGCCGCCCCGGCGCGGAAGTCGGCCTTTGCGACGGCGGTGACAAAGGGCCGCCAGGCCGGGTTGGCCACCCGTTGGCCCTCGCGAAGCAGGAAGCGCGGGACCTGTTTCGTCCCGATCCAGGCCAGCGGCGGCTGCCCGCAAAACTGGATGAACGCCTCGATCTGCTCCCGCTTCAGGGTCAAGACCGAGACCGCCTCGATCCGCCAGGCCCATTGCAGCAGACGCTCGAGTTCACGGCGATAGCTGTGGTAGGTGGCGGGACTGCCCCGGTAGCTGTAGAGAAACTTGAGGACATATTCAAGATCGGTGGCCGCGCCGCGCACCGGCTTGTCCAAATAGGTAGCCGCGAAGAAGCGGTTTTGCTGGAAGGGATTGCCGGCCTGGTCCAGATTGTCCAGGATGGGGTTATCGGAACATTTGTGCAAAAACTGCCGCTAATGAATATACGGTATATCAATAGGTTGAAAGGCAGCCCCATTTCAACCTATTGAATTGCCTTGAGATCGTGCTTTTTCACTTTCTTCCTCCACCTACACGCACAATCTTGTCACCAGGTTGATCGAACAGTACTGCACGATACTGGTTGAGCGGAAACGGGAAGATCCCCCGCAGATTGATATGACTGTGATGAATCGGCGCGATGTGCGCCAGCATCGACAGATCCACACGTTGTGGGTCTTCCTGTTGCCAGCGATTGATGACTTGCTGCATGCGATGCGTATTCCAGGCCATGATGATGTTGGCCAACAGCGATAAAGAAGCGGTGATTGCCTTGAGTTCCTCTGGGTGGCGTCCCCGTTTTGGCGTCACCGGTCCGGCGTAGATCGCTCGCTGCAGGGTATGAACCGATTCTCCGGCGTTGAGCAGCTTGAGAATGGTATCGCGGAAATCCGCATTGGCGAGGTAGTCGCACAGATACAGGCTACGCAGGAGCTGGCCCAGCGCAACCCCGGCTTGATAGACGGGATCACCGCGGGCGGCCGAACCATACCGCTCGAGCGCCAACACGGCTGAACACCATCCTCTTTGTACGGAGGCCGCGATGCGCACAAAACCATCCCATCCCACATGGATCTGCGAAAGGGAGACCGTCTGTTTGACGATTGGCTTGAGGATTTCGGGTACTGAAAACCCCTTGGGGACATACAACTTCCGCTCGGTGAGATGCGCCAATCGGGGACAAAGATCGAATCCCAGGGTTTTTCCAAGGCCATACCAAAGTCGGTGTAGCCATGAGTATCCACTGCCACCCGTTCCAGCCCGGGTGCTGCTCGGCGGATTGCCCCCTCGATGGCGGCACCGGCCTGACGGCGGTTCAGCATGATTGGTTGATCGTAGGCGATGCCCCATTGGTCGAGTACATGGGTGTACATACCGACGGCATGACGGCGCCGGTGCGGATCGACCCGCGCGATCCACAAATGCCGGGTCGCCTCCAGACTCATGCTGTCACTGGAGGCCAGGGTGCCTTTTCCCCAGAGTTTGACGAGGGGATGTTGTTGCATGTAGGCAAGAACCCGGGCATTGGTTTTCTGCAGGAGCGCTTACGTTTCCAGTAACCGCATGGACTGTTGCACCCCTTCGGCGGTGACTTGAGGGACCATGCGTCTGACCTGACGCGCGGTCAGGTCCGTCCCTTGGGCGAGCAGGGCCGCATACAGGGTCAGCAATTCCCGTTCATTTCTCGCAGGCTTGCCCAACAACAGCCAGGAGAACCGGACCTGGCTGTCCACCTCGAGCATGACATCGGGTAGTTGGGCTTCGCCAACCTCGGCGAAGAGTTGCGTACGCAGCGGTTTGACAGGATCGGTTTCCGTTTCGGCTTTGGCCCGGCTGAGGTGGAGCTTCCCGTCTTCGATCGTGACCTCACCGTCTTCCACTGCCTCGGCCAGGGCCTGCACCGAGGCCTCGAGGGTCTCAAGTAGGGGATTGAGAAAATGCGAGGGGCGCTATGTCAGCCCCAGGCGTTGATAGTGTTGCGGTCGCTCTTGTTGCCATCGGTCGGGTGGAATGAACAGGGCTCGCGGCTGCGATACAGGAGACTGTGATCGATCCAGACCGAACCGTTACGCAGGGAGCGTCGCAGCAGCTGCAAGGTCGCCGCTTCAAAGGCATAACGCGCCTTGCGTCGATCGGGACTGACGTTCAAGTGGGACCAGCAGGGAGCGACGGGTGAGACCACCGTGATTGGCAAGTCTGGCACGCGATTGTCATACAGCGTCTTAAGGATCGCCAGGGCATCTACCAACGGGTGATCAGGCGCCATCGAAGAAGGGAGGTCGATGATGGCGGACAACAGGACCCGTAACTTCGTTTTGTGTGCGGTCATTTGCTCCCGGATGGCGGCGGTGCGGCTGACTTGACGCGATTCATGGAAGGGTCTCAGCAACTGCGACCACCTGGTCGCGCAATTGGCCTTCCTCAAGCTGATCGCTCACCGCCGCCTCCCACAGCTGTTTGACCAAGCGGTGGTAGGCGGCAGGCTCATGGGCTACTTGGACTTCGGTGCGTGCGCGTGCCTCCCGCCGGTACTGTCAAGTTGATCTCGGCTATAAAGTGCTGAATAGTATAATCACCCGATGAAAATGACACCAAATCTTTGCCTCCTCAGCAAAATCTTGGTTGTGATTTGCTTCGCCCTCTATAACGCGTATGCGAGTTGCGGCAGTGCAACCTGCAGTCTCGCCACCCATATCGATGCCCTGGAACTTACAATCAAAAATGGCTGGCATCTGGATTTCCGTTATGGATATATCAACCAGAATCAATTGCACAGCGGCACTCATAATATTAAACCTGAGTTTAACGATGGTGAACACACCGAGAAATATACGAAGAATAATAATTACGCAGTGATGTCGTAAGGGTCATTGTCAGTAGGGTCTGGCCAAGCAGGATTTTCCGGCCAGCTCATCATATTGTCTGTGGCTCTTTTCATGTCACTACTCCTCCACTGTATTCTGTGTTTAACCTAATGAATCATCCTGATTTAAAAGATAGCCAACGGATATTTCCCACCTGTTGCCGAATAAAATTATGTGGTTTCAAGTAATTTCAGCGATTGATGAGGGGCAGTGTATTTTCTGTAGATTGCAACAATATGGAAACCAATCTGTGGTCGGTCCCCCAATTTTTACGGGATCTAGCGAAAGCCCGCCAGCATGAGCTAGACAAGCGTTCTGGCAATCTGGGAAGTTGAAAGTACCCGCTATATCTCCTGTCCGGCCTGCTGGTCTGCGGGGAGTGCGGTGGTGGCTTCTCAGCAATCAACAGCGAACGCTATGGCTGCTCTGCTGCTTGAAACAAGGGTGAGAGTGTCCGCACCAACAAAAACCATAAAGCGCAGCATTCCGGAGCGAATGCGCTCCAGAGTCATTTCATGCGAGAGGATTTGGTGCAAATCTTCTGCGACGAATACATGCGTCATTTAATCGCGCTCAGATCTGCTCAAAACGCCGCACTGGCGAGATACAAGGCATACAACCAAGCTTATCAAACCCATCACGGGCGGTGTGTGCAGGCATCCATGATCATGCAGGAGTTGGAACGGGTAGCCACGCGGCAAGAAGACTGTTCCCTCTCCCAAAGCAGACCGGGATGAGTTGGCGATCGTCTCCTAAATGGAAACCTGGCAGGCATCCTGAGAATTGCGAACGAGGGTAAGACAATGAAATTTATAGGAAAGAAAGACGGCTCGCCAGTTTGATCGCAAATGACAATCAACCTGGCGAGCCGTCTATTCAATTGGTAGCGGGGGCAGGATTTGAACCTACGACCTTCGGGTTATGAGCCCGACGAGCTACCAGACTGCTCCACCCCGCATCAGAGGTGGGCAATACTACCTGTGTTAGGGGATCTTATCAAGTCCGATTCCGGGTAAACGGCAATCAGCCGCCGATCGCCACACTACAGACCGACAGCAGGCCGGCGGGGAACAGGCCCAGCACCAGCATCGACAGGCCGTTCAGCGAGAGCACCACCTGGGTGTCGGTACCGATGGTCAACGGAGACTCGTCGATCGGCTTGTCGAAATACATCAGTTTGATGATCCGGATGTAGTAGAAGGCGCCGATGATGGAGAAGAACACACCCACCAGGGCGACCCACACGAGATCCACCGAGATCACTGCATCCAACACGAACAGCTTGGCGAAGAAGCCCGACCGTGGGCGGCACCCCGGCCATGGAGAACATCAGAAGCAACATCATGCCGGCGAACCAGGGATTGCGCTGATTCAGACCTTTGTAGTCGTCCAGGTTGTCCGCCTCGAAGCCACGCCGGCTCAGGGCGATCACGATACCGAAACCGCCCGCCGACATCAGCGCATAGACCAGGGTGTAGAACATGGCCGCGGTGTAGCCCTCCTGGGTGCCGGCCAGGATACCCAGCAGGATGAACCCTACATGGGAGATGGTCGAATAGGCGAGCATGCGCTTGATATTGGTCTGGGCGATGGCGATCAGATTACCGATGGCCATGGAGAGCACCGCCAGCACGATCAACATCCCCTGCCAGCCATCCCAGCCACCATTGCCGAGCAGGGGCTGCATGCCGTCCACCAGCATGCGCATGGCCAGGGCGAAGGCGGCGATCTTCGGGGCGCTGCCCAGAAACAGGGTTACCGCGGTGGGCGCGCCATGGTAGACATCCGGCACCCACATATGGAACGGCACCGCGCCCAGCTTGAAGGCCAGGCCTACCACGATGAACACCAGTCCGAACACCAGCACCACGTTGCCGAGACCGTCTTGCGCGAGCAGTGGGGCCAGTTCATCGAAACGAATGGTGCCGGTCATGCCGTAGACCATGGAGATGCCGTACAGCAAGCATGCCGGAGGCCAGTGCGCCGAGCACGAAATATTTCATGGCCGCCTCTGCGCCATCGGTGGAGGCGCGGTTGAAAGCCACCAGGGCGTACATCGACAGCGCCAGCAATTCGAGTCCCAGATAGATGGTCAGGAAACTGTTGGCGGAGACCATGATGCTCATGCCGAGTACGGCGAACAGGCCCAGGGTATAGAACTCCCCCTTGAACAGGTCACGGTCCCGCAGATAATCCTTGGCGTAGACAAAGGCCAGGAAACTGACCAGGAGGATCGCCACCTTCAGCACATCGCTCATGGGGTCGCGGATGTAGCTACCGTCGAACAGGATCTGCGTCTCCGGCTGGCTGACCGCGATGGTGACCGCGATCCCCAGCAGCAGGCCGATCTGCGTGATACCGTAGGTGACGATCCGCTGGCTGTCCTTGAGGAACAGATCCACCACCAGGACCAGGCAGGCGAGGGACAGGATATATATCTCCGGAAGGACCGGAATCAATTGGCTCGAATCAAATTGCATCGCACGCTACCGAATGAAGAGGGGCCCGTTCAGAGTTTGGACACGGAAATATGTTGCAACAGATTGGCGATCGAGGCGTCCATGACCTCGACCAACGGCGCGGGCCACAGACCCAGCAGCAACACGGCCACGGCCAGGGTACCCAAAACCAGGTATTCCCGCCGTTGATATCCTTCAGAGCCGCCACACCGTCGTTCGCCACATCACCGAACACCACCCGCTTGACCATCCACAGGGTATAGGCGGCGCCGATGATCAGGGTGGTGGCGGCCAGGAACGCATACCAGAAATCGGCGCGGAAGCTGGCCAGGATCACCATGAACTCACCCACGAAACCGGAGGTGCCCGGCAGGCCGGCATTGGCCATGGCGAAGAACACCATGAAGGCGGCGAAGATCGGCATGGTGTTGACCACACCGCCGTAATCATTGATCTGGCGGCTGTGCATCCGGTCGTACAGCACGCCGACGCAGAGGAACATGGCCGCCGAGATGAAACCGTGGGAGATCATCTGCACCATGCCGCCCTCCACCCCCAGGGCCGCACCACTGCCGGAGGCCTGACCAACGATGAACACGATGTAGAAACCCAGGGTCACGAAGCCCATGTGGGCGATCGAGGAGTAGGCGATCAGCTTCTTCATGTCCTGCTGGATCAGCGCCACGAAACCGATATAGACCACCGCGATCAGCGACATGCCGATGATCAGCCAGTCCAGGGTGTGGCTGGCGTCCGGGGTGATCGGCAGGCTGAAACGCAGAAAACCGTAACCGCCGATCTTCAGCATGATCGCCGCCAGGATCACCGAACCGCCGGTGGGCGCCTCGACGTGGGCGTCCGGCAGCCAGGTGTGCACCGGCCACATGGGCACCTTCACCGCAAAGGCCAGCAGGAAGGCGATAAAGATCAGGATCTGTTCGGTGTGCCCCAGTTTCAGGCCATGGAAACCGAGGATATCGAAGTTACCGGACTGGTAGAACATATAGATCAGGGCAACCAGCATGAACACCGAACCGAAGAAGGTATAGAGGAAGAACTTGATGGTGGCGTAGACCCGGTTCGGTCCACCCCACACCCCGATGATGATGAACATCGGGATCAGCATCGCTTCCCAGAACACATAGAACAACATCGCATCCAGGGCGGCGAACACACCGACCATAACCCCTTCCATGATCAGGAACGCCGCCATATAGAGGGCAGGTTTGTATTTGATCACTTCCCAGCCGGCGATCACTACCAGCGGGGTAATGAAAGTGGTGAGGATGATCAGCGGCATGGAGATGCCGTCGACCCCAAGGTAGTACTCGATATTGAACAGGGGGATCCAGGGCGCCCGCTCCACGAACTGCATCGCGGCGGTGCCGTTGTCGAAGCCGAACCAGAGCGGCAGACTCACCAGAAAGGTCAGGATCGAGAGGATCAGGGCGGTCCAGCGGGTGGCATTGGCCTCCCGGTCGCCACTGGCAATTACCATGAAACCACCGATAATCGGCAGCCAGATTGTCAAACTGAGGATCGGCCAATCGGCAAACATGCTAAACGTCCTTCCTTACTCAGGCGATGACGAACCAACCCAGCATCAGGGTCAGACCCAGGATCATCGCAATGGCATAGTGATAGAGATAACCGGTCTGCAGATGGCGGACGATGCCCGCCAGCCAGCCCACGCTGAAGGCGGAACCGTTGACCGCCAGTCCGTCGATCATGCCGCGGTCGCCGGCCAGCCAGAGAAACTTGCCGAGCAGGCGACTGCCACCGGCGAACACGAACTGATAGGCCTCGTCGAACCAGTACTTCTTGTCCAGCAGGGTGTAGACCGGTGCGGCGATGGCTTTTGACCTTGTCGGCGATCGCCGGCTTGATCATGTAGATGTACCAGGCCACGAACAGGCCACCCATGGCGAGATAGAAGGGCAGACCCAGCATGCCGTGCAGGATGAAGCCGAAGGAGCCGTGGAAATGTTCTTTGACGACGGCCATACCGTTGTGCTCGGGCAAGACATACAGCACATCCTTGAACCAGTCACCGAACAAGCATCGGTCCGATGGTGAGGTAGCCGAGAATCACCGAGGGGATCGCCAGCAGGATCAGCGGAATGGTCACCACCTTCGGGGACTCGTGCAGATGCGCCTTGGCATGTTCATCCCGCGGACCCTCGCCATGGAACACCAGGAAGAACATACGGAAGCTGTACAGCGCGGTGACGAACACCCCGACCACCACCAGCACATAGGCGTAGCCGGACCCGGCGATGTTCGAATGATGCACCGCCTCGATGATGGCGTCCTTGGAGAAGAAGCCGGAGAAGCCGGGAAAACCGATCAGGGCCAGGGAACCGACCAGGGAGGTCCAGTAGGTGATCGGCATGTACTTCCTGATACCGCCCATGTTGCGGATATCCTGATCGTGGTGCATGCCGATGATCACCGAACCGGCGGCCAGGAACAGCAGCGCCTTGAAGAAGGCATGGGTCATCAGATGGAAGATGCCGGCGGCATAGGCGGAGGCCCCGAGGGCCACCATCATGTAGCCCAGCTGCGACAGGGTCGAATAGGCCACCACCCGCTTGATGTCGTTCTGCACGATGCCGATCAGGCCGGTGAACAGGGCCGTCGTGGCGCCGATCACCAGCACGAAGCTGAGCGCGGTCTCGGACAGCTCATACAGGGGCGACATGCGCGCGACCATGAAGACACCGGCGGTGACCATGGTGGCGGCATGGATCAGGGCCGAGATCGGGGTCGGGCCCTCCATGGAGTCCGGCAGCCAGACGTGCAGCGGCACCTGGGCCGATTTACCCATCGCCCCGACGAACAGCAGGATGCCGATCACCGACATCAGAGACCAGCTGGCATCGCCCCAGATTTGCACCTGGGTGTCTGCCAACGCCGGCGCCTTGGCGAACACCTCGGCATAATCCAGGCTGTTGAAATACATCGCCACCGCCGCGATGCCCAGAATGAAACCGAAATCTCCCACCCGGTTGACCAGAAAGGCCTTCAGGTTGGCGAAGATCGCGCTCGGGCGTACCGACCAAAATCCGATCAGCAGATAAGAGACCAGACCCACCGCCTCCCAGCCGAAAAACAGCTGCAGGAAGTTGTTGGACATCACCAGCATCAACATGGAGAAGGTGAACAGGGAAATATAACTGAAGAAGCGCTGATAACTGTTGTTGCCGGCCAGGCTGGTCTTCGGCCAGTTATGGGCATCGTCTGCCATGTAGCCGATGGTGTAAATGTGCACACAGAAAGAGACGAAGGTGACTACGCTGATCATCACCGCGGTGAGTTGATCCACCAGGAAGCCCACCTCCATGTGCAGGCCATCGCTGACCATCCAGGTGTAAACCGGGCCGTTGAAGACCTCTTGAGTGCCGAAGACGAAACCTTTCAGCACATATAAAGAGGCCAGCGCGGAGACACCCACGCCGGTGCTGGTGACCCAGTGAGCCCCCTTGCGGCCGATGCTGCCGCCGAGAAAACCGGCGATGATGGCGCCGATGAGTGGCGCCAGGACGATCAACAGATAGATATTTTCCATCTTTTTCGCTTCTTGCTAGTCAGTCTGGGATGGCTGTATTGCTGAGCTTCATGCCATCCGAAAAGTTAACCCGTGTTTCGATCAGTCAACCGCACTGCGTCGGCACACTGGACCAACGAGGCGTTACGTAAGCTAAAACATGCTTGCCATCCCTGGCGAGACTTCGGGGCTCTTGCTTACCCCCGGCCTCGGCATCTGCCGTCCATGGATGGACAAATGCCGCGAGGGCATGGCAGAGATTGTTCCTTCAATCCATCTGTATTCCCCACTTCCCTGTGGGTCAGATGCCCAGAAGCGGCCTGTCCGGTCGTTCGCCAGCTGCGAAAGTCCACTGGACTTTCGGTTCGCTTCGTAAGCAATACTGTACTTGCCATCCCTAGCGAGACTTCGAGGCTCTTGCTTACCCCCGGCCCGGACATCCTGTCCGGTCGTTCGCCAGCTGCGAAAGTCCACTGGACTTTCGGTTCGCTTCGTAAGCAATACTGTACTTGCCATCCCTAGCGAGACTTCGAGGCTCTTGCTTACCCCCGGCCCGGACATCCTGTCCGGTCGTTCGCCAGCTGCGAAAGTCCACTGGACTTTCGGTCTGGCTCACCCCTTGAGAGTATCCATGTCCTCGACATTGATGCTGTGCTTGCTGCGGAACAGCACCACCAGGATCGCCAGGCCGATGGCCGCTTCCGCCGCCGCCACGGTGAGGATGAAGAACACGAACACCTGGCCCACCGTTGTCCTCCAGAAAATGGGAGAAGGCGACGAAGTTCATGTTCACCGCCAGCAGCATCAGTTCCACGCACATCAGCAGGATGATCACGTTCTTGCGGTTGATGAAGATGCCGGCCACGCTGAGAGCGAACAGGATGGCGCCGAGCATGAGATAGTCTGATAGTTCGATCATGGCTTACCCCTTCTCCGCGTCCATACTGACCAGGCGGACCCGGTCCTTGCGTTTCACCACCACCTGCTTGGAGGGATCCAGATACTTGCTGTCGGACCGCTTGCGCATGGTCAGGCCGATCGCGGCGATGATCGCCACCAGCAGGATCACCGCGGCGATCTCGAACGGGTACATGTATACCGTATAGAGCACGCTGCCCAGTTCCTGGGTATTGCTGTAGTCGGCGGCGTGACGCGCCGGCGCGGCAAACACCTCCAGACCGAAATTCTTCGGGCCGACCACATAGATCAGCTCCGCCGCCATGGCGATGGCCATCAGAACACCGATCGGCAGCAGCTTGATGAAGCCGGCCCGCAGGGTCGCCACGTCGATGTCCAGCATCATCAGCACGAACAGGAACAGCACCATCACCGCGCCGACGTAGACCAGCACCAGCACGATGGCGAGGAATTCCGCCTCCGCCAGCATCCAGATGCCGCTGCTGGCGGCAAAGGCCAGGATCAGGGAGAGCGCCGCATGCACCGGATTGCGCCGGGTGATCACCATCGTCGCCGAGAGGATCAGCAGGACTGCCAGAATATAGAAGAGTAACTTTTCAAATGTCATCGGGTTTTCCAACCGAACAAAGGCCTGCTGGCCCCTGCTCAGCGATATTTGGCCTGGGCTTCAAGATCGGCTGCGATCTGCGCCTCATACTTGTCGCCAATGGCCAGCAGTTTTTCCTTGGTCATGATGTTCTCACCCCGGTTTTCGAAGTGATACTCATAGACCCGCGTCTCAACGATCGCATCCACCGGACAGGACTCCTGACAGTAACCGCAGTAGATGCACTTGAACAGGTCGATGTCGTAACGGGTGGTGCGCCGCGAGCCATCCTCGCGGGGCTCGGCCTCGATGGTGATCGCCAGCGCCGGACAGACCGCCTCACACAGCTTGCAGGCGATGCAGCGTTCCTCCCCGTTCGGATAGCGGCGCTGGGCGTGCAGACCGCGGAAGCGGGGCGACATCGGCGCCTTCTCCTCCGGGTACATGACCGTGAACTTCTTCTTGAACAGATAGCGCCCGGTCAGACTGAGCCCGCGAAACAACTCCAGCAGGAACAGGCTCTTGAAATAGTTTGTCAGTGCTTTCATGGATTAGGCACCTTTGTCGAACCACCAGGGCAGTTGGTAGACCACGGCCAGACCGACCACCGCGATCCAGACGATGGTGATCGGAATGAACACCTTCCAGCCCAGCCGCATGATCTGGTCATAGCGGTAGCGCGGGAAAGGTGGCGCGCAGCCACAGAAACAGAAAGGCGAAGATGCCGGTCTTCAGCACCAGCCAGACGAAACCCGGCACCCAGGCGAACAGCGGATCCCAGGATCGGCCAGCCCTGGAACGGCGACAGCCAGCCGCCCATGAACATGATGGCGCTCAGGGCCGCGATCAGGATCATGTTGGCGTATTCCGCCAGGAAGAAGGCGGCGAAGGCCATGCCGGAGTAGTCGACATGAAAACCGGCCACGATCTCGGACTCACCTTCCGCCACATCGAACGGGCGCGCGGTTGGTCTCCGCCACGCCGGAGATCACATACACCCCGAACAGGGGCAGCAGCGGCAGCCAGAACCAGGAAAAGAAGCCACCCTGTTGCGCCCTGACGATATCCCCCAGATTCAGGCTGCCGGCGGCCACCAGCACGCCGACCAGGGCAAAACCCATGGCGATCTCGTAGGCCACGATCTGAGCGGCGGAGCGCATCGCGCCGAGAAAGGCGTATTTGGAGTTGGAGGCCCAGCCGGCGATGATCACCCCGTAGACCCCTACGGAGGTCAGAGCCAGGATATACAGCAGGCCGGCATTGATGTCCGCCAGCACCAGTTCCTCGTTGAAGGGGAACACCGCCCAGGCCGCCAGGGCCGGACCCAGAGTGATGGCCGGGGCGACCAGGAACAGGGCCTTGTTGGCGTTGGTCGGGATGATGATCTCCTTGAACATCAGCTTGACCGCATCCGCAATGGGTTGCAGCCAGCCCTTCGGGCCCACCCGGTTGGGGCCGATGCGCACCTGCATATAGCCGATCACCTTGCGTTCCGCATAGGTGTAGTAGGCGACACAGATCATCACCGGCAGCACGATGGCGATGATCTTGATCAGGATCCAGATCACCGTCTGCAGATTCTCCGGTAACGCCTCCCAAAGACCGATAAATAATTCCATCGCTTATGCCTTCTCCAGGGTCACTTCGCCAAACTGTCCGCCCAGCATCTCGCTGCCCGCCAGGGCGGCCGAGATCCAGACACAACCATCCGGCACCCGATCGTCGATCTCGAGCGGCAGGTTGGACTGACTGCCATTCTGTTTCACCAGCGCGGCTTCCGCCGTCTCCAGGCCCTGCCTTTTCGCTTCCGCCGTGTTGATCCGGATCGTGGCGGGGTACGCCTCGTGGGTGTGCTGCAAGGCGCGCCGCGCGCCGCACCAGGGCATCCTGGGCATAGATCGGCACATCGCCGATGCGCATCAGGCCCTCGCAGCGACTGCGTAATGGCAGCGCACCCGGCAGTTTCACGGTGTTGTCCGGCTTGACGTCCGCGCAGGCGGCCGCCAGTTCATCCCGGATCTGCTCGGATGAGACATAGTCGAAACCGGGCAGATCCAGCAGGTTGCCCAGCACCCGCAGGATCTTCCAGGCGGGTCGCGCCTCTCCCGGGGGGTTGACCGCGCCACGGAAACTCTGCCAGGTGCCCGCGGCATTCACATAGGTGCCGGAGGTCTCCGCAAAGCCGGCGATCGGCAACAGGATATCCGCACAGGCATCCAGGGTCGCGCTGCGATAACCGGTCAGGGCGATCACCGTGTCCGCGCTCTGCAGGGCCTGCTGAGTCAGCGCCGGATCCCAGAAATCAGCGCCCGGCTCGGCCCCCAGCAGCAGATAACCACGACGCGGCTGCTGTCAGCATTTCCAGGGCATCCAGCCCGGCCTTGGCGGCGGGCTTGGCGCCTGGCAGCAGTTGCGGCAGGGCGCCCGCCAATCCGGGCCCCGAGCGAATTGGCAGCCTCCGGAATGAAACTCAGGCTGGCCCCGCTGCTTGCGCAACCAACTCAGCCAGTCCGCACAGCACCGCGAAATCCGGATGCGCAACCGCCAGATTGCCCAGCATCACGGCGGCGGCTCTGCGCTTCTTTGAGTGGCCTTTGCGATGTCCTTGCTGAAATCGCTGGCCTTGGCGCTTCTTGATCAGTCCGGCCAGATCACCCTTGCCTTTGACCCCCAACGCCTTGGCGACTGCAGCCAGCGAGTTGACCATATCGAGGGGCGAACCCACCTGCTGCTCGGCCGGGTAGTTGAGGTCCAGCTCAATGGGGGTAATAAAGCTCACCGCGGCGCCGTCGAGCGCGGCCTTTCTCAGTCGGTGGCCTAGAATCGGCTGTTCCTTGCGCAGGTTCGAACCGACCAGCAGGACGGCCTGCAATTGTTCGATCGCAGCGATCTCGAGACCCAGCCAGGGCAGCATCGGGCCGCAGGCATCCAGACGAAAATCCGCCCTGACGCAGACGGCTATCGATGTTGCCGCCACCCATGCCCCGGATCAGCTTCTGCGCCAGGTAGAGCTCTTCCAGGGTGGCACTGGGCGAACAGAGGACCCCGATCTGTTCCGGATCGGCGATCTCTTTCAGGCTCGCTGCGGTCATCTCCAGGGCGATCTCCCAGGAGATCTCCTGCCACTCACCGGATTTTTTGAGCATCGGCCTGATCAGGCGATCACTCACTGTACAGACCTTCGTAGCTGAAGCGATCCCGGTCGGAGATCCAGCACTCGTTGATCGCCTCGTTGTCCCTGGGATGCACCCGCATCACCTGGTTGCCGCGCACGTGCAGATAGATATTGGAACCCACGGCAGTCATGGGGCGCCACGCCCTCGAGCTGAATCATCTCCCAGGCGCGGGCATGGAAACGGAAGGGCTTGGAGGTCAGTGCGCCCACCGGGCAGAGGTCGATGATATTACCCGACAGCTCGGAATCAACGCTCTTCTCCACATAGGTGCCGATCACCATGTGTTCGCCGCGCCCGGTGGCGCCCAGCTCGCGGATGCCGGCAATCTCCTCGCCAAATCGCACACAACGGGTGCAATGGATACAGCGGGTCATGTCGGTGGCGATCAGCGGGCCGATATTCTTGTCCGCCACCACCCGCTTGCCTTCCACATAGCGGGACACGTCGCGACCATAGCCCATGGCCACATCCTGCAGTTCGCACTCACCGCCCTGATCGCAGATCGGGCAATCCAGCGGATGATTGATGAGCAGGAACTCCATGGTGCCCTGCTGCGCCGCCAGCGCCCGCGGCGAGCGGGTATGTACCTTCATACCGTTGGTTACCGGCGTGGCGCAGGCCGGCATGGGCTTGGGGGCGTTCTCCACATCCACCAGACACATCCGGCAGTTGGCGGCAATGGAGAGTTTTTTGTGGTAACAGAAGCGCGGGATATTGATACCCGCCGCATCGGTGACTTCGATGAGCATGGAGCCGGCCTTGGCCTGCAGCTCCTGCCCGTCCACCTCAAGGGTTACCATGGAATCCTGTGTCATCGTCGTGTTCGTTCTCTACTGACCGTTCGGGCGCTACCATGCAACGCTTGTGGTCGATATGGTATTGAAACTCGTCGCGGAAGTGGCGCAGCATCCCCGCCACCGGACCGGCCGCCGCATCGCCCAGGGCGCAGATGGTCTTGCCGCTGATCTTGTCCGCCACGTCATCCAGCAGATCCAGATCCTCCGGCCGGCCTTTGCCCGTGCTCGATCCGCTTGACCACCCGATACAGCCAGCCGGTGCCTTCCCGGCAGGGGGTGCACTGACCGCAGGACTCTTCGTGGTAGAAGTAGGACATGCGCTCCAGCACCTTGACCATACAGTTGCTGTCGTCCAGCACGATCACCGCCCCGGAGCCCAGCATGGAACCGGCGCGCGGCGATGGCGTCGTAATCCATGGTCAGATCCATCATCTGCTCGCCGGGAATGATCGGCGCAGAGGACCCGCCCGGAATCACCCCTTTGAGCTTGCGTCCGTCCTTCATGCCGCCGGCCATCTCGAGCAGTTTGGAAAACGGCGTGCCCATGGGAATCTCGAACACCCCCGGGTTGTTGATATTGCCGGAGATGGAAAAAAGTTTGGAACCGCCGCTGTTCTTCACCCCGATGTCCGCAAACCACTGCCCGCCCTTCTCCAGGATCATCGGGATCGAGGCCAGGGACTCGGTATTGTTGATGATCGTGGGCCGGCCATAGAGACCGTATTGGGCCGGGAACGGGGGTTTGAAGCGGGGCTGACCCTTCTTGCCTTCGATCGATTCCAGCAGCGCGGTCTCCTCGCCGCAGATATAGGCGCCGGCGCCGAGATGGGAGTAGCAGCTCGAAATCGAAGCCGGAACCGAGGATATCCTTGCCCAGAAAGCCCGCCTTGCGGGCCTCTTCCAGGGCCGCTTCGAAGCGTTCGTAGGGTTCCCAGAACTCGCCGCGGATGTAGTTGTAACCGCAGGTCGCGTTGATCGTGTAGCCCGCGATGATCATGCCCTCGATCAGCTGATGAGGGTTGTAACGCAGGATATCGCGATCCTTGAAGGTGCCCGGCTCGCCCTCGTCCGAGTTGCAGACCACATACTTCTGTCCCGGGGTGTTGCGGGCGATGAAACTCCATTTCAGGCCGGTGGGAAAGCCCGCGCCACCGCGTCCGCGCAGTCCCGAGCGTTTGACCTCTTCGATGATCTCCTCCGGGAGGCGTCTTGCTCTTTGAGGATCTTGGTCAAGATCTCGTAACCCCCGCGGCTGCGATATTGTTCCAGCAGCCAGGGCCGATCCAGATCCAGGGTGCGTAAACAGACCTCGTTAACCATGCGCCTCACTCCAGCCCGTCCAGGATCGAATCGATGATCTCCGGTGTTAAATTTTCGTAGTACTGCTTGCCAATCTGCAGCATGGGCGCGCCGCCACAGGCCCCCAGACACTCGACCTCTTTGAGGGTGAAGCGGCCGTCCTCGGTGGTTTCACCCAGCTGGATGCCCAGGCGCTGCTCCAGGTATTCGACGATCCGGTCCGCGTCATTGACCATGCAGGAGACATTGGTGCAGACACAGATCTTGTGTTTGCCGACCGGTTTCAACTCATACATCGAATAGAAGGTCGCAACCTCGTAGACCGCGATCGGCGGCATATCCAGATAGGCGGCCACCTGGTTCATCATCTCTGTGGTCAGCCAGCCCTCGTTGGCATCCTGCACGATGCGCAGGGCCGCCATCACCGCCGATTGTTTCCATTCCGCGGGATATTTAGCGACCCATTGATCGATCTCTTGCCGCACCTCGGCCGAGAAGAGTTCCGCTTTGTTTATCGCATTTGTCTTCGTCATGGGATTACTGCTCTAGCGATCGATCTCACCAAACACCACGTCCATGGTGCCAATCACGGCCACCACATCGGCCAGCATATGTCCTTTGATCATCTCATCCATGGCGGCCAGATGGGCAAACCCCGGCGCCCGGATCTTCAGCCGGTAGGGTTTGTTGGTGCCGTCCGAGATGATGATAGCAACCGAACTCTCCCTTCGGGCGCCTCGACCGCGGCATAGACCTCGCCCGGGGGTGGGCAATAGCCCTCGGTGAAGAGTTTGAAATGATGGATCAGACTCTCCATATCACCCTTCATGTCGGTCCGCTGGGGAGCCGCCACCTTGTGGTCGTCCACCATCACCGGGCCCGGATGCTTGCGCAGCCAGTCGACGCACTGCTGGATGATCCGATTGGACTGGCGCAGTTCTTCGATACGCACCAGATAACGGTCGTAGCAGTCGCCATTGACGCCCACCGGGATATCGAATTCGACCTGGTCGTAGGCGGCATAGGTCTGCTTCTTCCGCAGATCCCAGGGGATACCTGAACCGCGGATCATCGGCCCGGTGAAGCCCAACTGCAGGGCCCGTTCCGGGGAAACCACGCCGATACCCACGGTACGCTGCTTCCAGATCCGATTGTCGGTGAGCAGGGTCTCGTACTCATCCACCAGTGACCGGGAAAACGATCGGTGAAATCCTCGATGAAATCGAGCAGCGAACCCTGGCGGGCCTCGTTGCGCAGGGTCACATCACGCCCGGTCACCCACTGGCTGGCCTGGTACTGCGGCATCTGGTCAGGCAGGTCCCGATAGACCCCGCCGGGTCGATAGTAGGCGGCATGCATGCGCGCGCCGGACACCGCCTCGTAGCAGTCCATCAGGTCTTCGCGCTCGCGGAAGGCATACAGAAACACGGTCATGGCGCCGATATCCAGGGCATGCGCCCCCAGCCACATCAGGTGGTTGAGGATGCGGGTGATCTCATCGAACATCGTGCGGATATACTGAGCGCGTATCGGCGCCTCCATCCCCAGCAGCTTCTCGATCGCCCGTACATAGCCGTGCTCGTTGCACATCATCGACACGTAGTCGAGACGGTCCATATAGGGGATGGACTGGTTGTAGGGCTTGCTTTCGGCCAGCTTCTCGGTGGCGCGGTGCAGCAGGCCGATATGCGGATCGGCCCGCTCGATGACCTCGCCGTCCATTTCCAGGACCAGACGCAAGACCCCATGGGCCGCCGGGTGCTGGGGACCAAAATTGAGGGTGTAATTTCGAATTTCAGGCATCGCTGACATCCTCGGCCTGCGGGTCGCTTTCCCGCAAATAACGATTGTCGTCACGGGCTACCCGAGGCACCAGGGTGCGTGGTTCCACACTGCTGACCGGCTCATAGATGACACGCTTCTGCTCCGGGTCGTAACGCATCTCCACCTGCCCGATGAGGGGGAAATCCTTGCGGAACGGGTGACCGATAAAACCATAATCGGTCAGGATGCGGCGCAGATCGGGATGCCCGTCGAACAGGATGCCATACAGGTCGAAGGCCTCCCGTTCGAACCAGTCGGCACTGTGCCAGATCGATATCACGGAAGCGACGATCGGATGCTCGGTAGCGACGAAGACCCGCAGGCGCAGGCGCTGGTTGTTGCGGATCGAGAGCAGATGGTAGACCGCGGCGAAGTGCTGCTCCTCGTTGATTTCGAGCTGACCCGGACGCACCACAGCACGACCGAAACCGGTATTGGCGGCCCCACTGGTCTGCCATTCGGTCTCGCCATAGGTGGAATAGTCCACCCCGCAGACATCGATCAACTCCTCGAACGCGAAACATTCCTCGTTGCGCAGCTTGCCCGCCACCTCGAGCAGCATCTCGACGGGCACCAGCAGGGTAATCTCGTCGTATGCCTGCTCCAGGGTACAGCCCAGCTGGGCAAAGTGTTCACGGAGGTTGTTCGCCAACTGTGTCAAACGGGACAGCTTCGGATTGTGCGCACTCTGATTCATCGTACTTACCTAACGCGCAATGGTACTGGTTCGACGGATCTTGTCCTGCAGCTGAATGATTCCGTACAGCAGGGCTTCAGCGGTCGGCGGACAACCCGGCACGTAAATGTCGACCGGCACGATCGCGGTCACAGCCACGCACCACCGCATAGGAATAGTGGTAATACCCGCCACCGTTGGCGCAGGACCCCATGGAGATCACCCAACGGGGTTCCGCCATCTGGTCATAGACCTTGCGCAACGCCGGGGCCATCTTGTTCACCAGGGTGCCGGCCACGATCATCACATCGGATTGGCGAGGACTCGGACGGAACACGATGCCGAAACGGTCCAGGTCATAGCGGGAAGCGCCGGCCTGCATCATCTCGACCGCGCAGCAGGCGAGCCCGAAGGTCATCGGCCACAGCGAGCCGGTGCGGGCCCAGTTGATCAATTTGTCGGCAGAGGTGGTGATGACGCCTTTTTCGAGAATGCCCTCAATGCCCATGGTATGCCTCTTCGATAGAGCCTAATCGATGCGGAGTCCCGGTCCTGCTTCGTGCGCAAGTTCCTGGTTTGGCTACTCCCACTCCAACGCCCCCTTCTTCCATTCGTAGAGGAAGCCGATGACCAGGATACCGAGAAAGACCATCATCGCGATAAAACCCACCATCCCGATCTGGTCGAGCACCACGGCCCAGGGGAACAGGAAGGCGATTTCCAGGTCGAAAATGATGAACAGGATAGCGACGAGGTAGTAGCGGACATCAAACTTCATGCGCGCATCTTCGAAGGCTTCGAAGCCGCACTCATAAGGGGAGAGCTTTTCGCTATCCGGTTTGCGGGTTCCGAGCAGAAAACCCATTCCGATCACGACGCCACCCATGATAAAGGCAATGGCCAGAAAGATTAGGATGGGCAAATAATTTTCAAGCATGATTATGCTTTCCCCCCTTGGTGATCAGTCATTCTTTGCTAAGCGAATAATCTGAAGCAGCGGGAAGTCTATTCCAGTACCCCCACCCTGTCAAGTCCTATATAATCCAAGATTATCTTTATTTTCAATAGCCTTATATATCTTTTGATGGCATAAAAAAACGGTATTGCACAGATCTTGTGCAATACCGTTTGAAAGATGGTGCCGATGGCCGGATTTGAACCGGCACGGCTTACGCCACTACCCCCTCAAGATAGCGTGTCTACCAATTCCACCACATCGGCGAGATTTTGAAACTTTTGCCGTTTACTGATTGCTCTCGGCCTCACCTGCAGTCCCGGCGGGGGCCTGGTCCGCCGGCGGTACCGCCACTTCAGGTACTGCGGATGGCGCGGCCGCTTCAGGCTCCGTGGGCGATGCAGATTCTGCCGGCGGTGCTGGCGCCACTGGCACACCCGTCGCTATTGGCACATCAGACACGGCAGGCGCTGGCGCAGGGACAGTCGGAGCCTCGGTCTTTTCCAGCTTGACCGCTTCCCCCGTTTGCAGGGATTCCATGATCCCGACCTCATCCCGAACTTGTGCGGCATAAAAGGCCAGCGCCATGCTGGTAAGGAAGAACAGGGTTGCCAGGGCTGCAGTGGCGCGGGTCAGGAATGACGCGGAACCCTGCGCACCAAACACCGTACTGGAAGCCCCACTGCCAAAGGCCGCTCCCATATCGGCGCCCTTGCCATGTTGGATCAGGATCAATCCAATCAGCCCGAGCGCCAGAAAAAGGTGTACCACAACTAGAATGATTTGCATGTTTAACGCCTGTTCTATTTAATTCGCCGCGGTGCAGATGCCAAGAAAATCCGCTGCCTTGAGCGCCGCCCCGCCAATCAAGCCACCGTCGATATCCGGCTTGCCGATCAGTTCCTTGGCATTATCCGGTTTCATCGATCCGCCATACAGAATACGCATCCCTTCAGCCACGCCGGCACTCTTGGCTGCCACCCGACTGCGGATGAACGCATGCACTTCCTGAGCCTGTTCCGGTGTTGCTGTCTTGCCGGTGCCGATTGCCCAGACCGGTTCGTAGGCGATAACCCCATCCGCCAGCGCTTCCACACCCACCTGTTCGATGACCGCATCCAGTTGACGGGCCACGACCTCTTCGGTGGTGCCGTTTTCACGCTCTTCCAGGGTTTCACCCACACATAGAATCGGCACTAGGCCGGCAGCGCAGGCCACGGCGAATTTTTTCGCCACCAATGCGTCACTCTCGGCATGATAGCTGCGTCGTTCAGAGTGACCGACAATGACATAGGTGCAAGAAAAGTCCTTAAGCATCGACGCGGAAATCTCGCCGGTGAAGGCTCCCACCGCTTCCGCGGAGAGATCCTGGCCGCCCCACGCGACCTCACTACCCGCGAGCTGTTGTTCTACCGTCGGAATATATACATAGGGCGGACAGACTGCTATATCAGCATTTTTTACCTCGCCGAGGCCAGCCATTATGCCGCTGAGCAGTTCTCGAATGCTCTCAAGCGAGCCGTTCATCTTCCAGTTCCCGGCCACAAGCGGTTTACGCATGTTCCTCTCTCCTGCACATAAAATGAAAACGCGCTAGCTTAACGGCCGACGCGGATGAAATCAATCTCCAGATCAGGCCAATGGTGCGACAGGATGGAAATCAGCCGCTTGCGACATACTCCTGCACGACCTCCGCCAGTCGATTGGTCAGCTGTTCCACAAGCGCGGCATCACTCCCTTCCAGCATCACTCGAATCAGTGGCTCAGTGCCGGATGGACGCAGCAAGACCCGTCCGGACAGGCCCATTTCATTTTCCACGTCGCGCACCGCTTGATTGACCACGTCGGCAGCCATCACCTCATTCGGTGTTTTTGTGCCGAGTTTTATATTGACCAGTTTCTGGGGATATTTGGTCATGCCGGCGGCCAGTTCATGCAGCGACTTGTCCGAAGTCTGGATCTCCGCGAGCACCTGGAGCGCCGAAATGATGCCATCACCCGTGGTGGTTCGGTCCAAACAGATGATATGCCCGGACTGTTCACCACCCAGGATCCAATCCTTCTCGTGCAGCCGTTCCAGGATGTAACGATCGCCGACCTGGGTCCGTTCCAAAACCACCCCCTGCTCCCGCAGGGCATGTTCCAAGCCGAGATTGCTCATCAGGGTGCCCACCACGGCGCCTTTGAGATGGCCGAGCCGCATCCGGGAACGGGCGATGATGTAGAGTATCTCATCCCCATCCACCAGATTGCCCCGGTGATCCACCATGATCAGCCGATCCCCATCGCCATCCAAGGCGATACCCAAGTTGGCGCGGTGTTCCAAAACAGCGGCGATGAGGTGTTCAGGATAGGTCGAACCGACCCCATCATTGATATTGAAACCATTAGGTTTGTTGCCGATGGCGACGACCTCCGCCCCCAATTCGTCAAACACGAAAGGCGCCACGTTGTAGGTTGCCCCATGGGCGCAGTCCACCACGATTTTCATACCGCTCAGGCTGGTCTTGAGGGGAATGGTACTCTTGCAGAATTCGATATAACGCCCCTCCGCATTCATGCGCACCGCCTTGCCCAGAGCGGAGGAAGTACACGGTCACCAGAGGTTTTTCCATCTCCGCCTCGATCGCGCTCTCCACCTCATCGGCTAATTTACAACCTTCTGCAGAGAAGAATTTGATACCGTTATCCTGATAGGGATTGTGTGAGGCGCTGATCACGATACCGGCCTGAGCATGTAGGGTGCGGGTCAAATAGGCGACCGCCGGCGTCGGCATAGGTCCCAAGAGGCTGATATTCACGCCAGCGGCCGACAATCCAGCTTCCAGGGCGGACTCCAGGAGATAGCCCGAGATGCGGGTATCCTTGCCGATCAACACGAGGTTTTTCGTTCCATTGCCCAACACACGTCCGGCCGCCCAACCCAATTTCAGGACGAACTCCGGGGTGATGACCCCTTCGCCCAAATGCCCGCGGATACCATCCGTGCCAAAATAGTTACGACTCACTCGTTCACCTTTCTCCTATGCCATGGGGAGCGACCCCACCTCATCCCTAGTATTGCGTCAATGCAGTTACCCTATCTATCGCGAATAATTATCCCATGATCTTCGCCCATGTCATCCGCCTACTGGAAAGTTTTGTAAAATTTTCCCAATGAATCTAACCTGCAACCGCTGCTGCCACTTTTAAGGCATCCGTGGTCGCCCGCACATCATGGGTTCTGATGATAGATGCCCCACCAAGCACCGCCAGCAAAGCAGCGGCAAGACTGCCGAACAGCCGCTCATCCACCGGCGCCCCGCCCAAAAGGGCGCCGATCATCGATTTTCTCGAAATACCCACGAGCAGGGGAACGGAAAGCCGCTGCAGCTTGGTCAGATGTTTTAACAGCTGCAGATTATGCTGGAGGGTCTTGCCAAATCCAAAACCTGGGTCGATCAAAAGCCGAGTCCGGGGTATGCCTGCCTTACGGCAGGCCAGGATTCTCTGGGCAAGGAACTCGCCAACTTCTTCCACCACATCGGTATAATCGGGCGATTGCTGCATGCTGCGCGGCTCACCCTGCATATGCATCAGACAGACCGGCACCTGCAAACCGGCAGCGGTTTCCAACGCATTGGGCGCCCGTAATGCCAGCACATCATTGATCAGTCCGGCGCCCGCGGCAACTGCCTCCCGCATCACGACAGGCTTGCTGGTGTCGATCGATAGCGGGATCTCCAACTCCCTGGATAGCGCCTCCACCACCGGGATCACTCGATCGAGTTCCTGTTGTTCCGACACCGGCTGGGCGCCGGGCCGGGTCGACTCGCCGCCAATATCGATACAGGCCGCCCCTTCTGCGAGCCATCTGGCGTGCATGAGTAAGCGCCGCCTCCTTGTTCGTGAACAGACCACCGTCAGAGAAGGAATCGGGGGTGAGATTAAGTATACCCATGACCTGGGGTCTCCCCAGGTCAATGGGCCTGCCCGCACAGTCCAGGATCAAGGCAGGATAAATGATCTAGTGTTGATTGGCCGGTCCGCCAATGGTGCCCGAAACATCTCCAGGTGAGCTGGCTTCATCCTGTGACCGTTTGCCATCGTCGCCGGAAGACCCTGCCTCCGGCTCTTCCCAGTCTTTCGGCGGCCGGGGTTTCTTGCCTGACATAATGTCATTGATCTGGTCCGCGTCGATGGTCTCGTATTTCATGAGCGCCTCCGCCATCAGATGCAGCTTATCGAAGTTTTCCTTGAGAATATTCTCGGCCCGCTCATAGTTACGATCGATGATGCTGCGGATCTCCTCGTCAATGGTATGCGCGGTATCATCGGAGACATTCTTGTGCTGAGTGACGGAACGACCCAGGAAGACCTCTTCCTCCTCCTCGCTATACATCAGCGGCCCCAACCGTTCAGAAAGTCCCCACTTGGTCACCATGTTGCGCGCCAGTTCGGTAGTCCGCTTGATGTCGTTGGAGGCCCCGGTGGTTACTTTTTCAATACCGAAGATCAGTTCTTCGGCGATACGGCCCCCAAACAGGCTGGAGATCTGGCTTTCCAGGGCTTCCTTGCTGATGCTGTACCTGTCCTGCTCCGGCAGAAACATGGTGACGCCAAGGGCCCGGCCCCGCGGTATGATGCTGACCTTATATACCGGATCATGGGACGGCACCAATCGGCCAACGATGGCATGACCGGACTCGTGATAGGCAGTGAGTTTCTTTTCCTCATCGCTCATCACCATGGTACGACGCTCGGTACCCATCATGATCTTGTCTTTGGCCTTTTCCATTTCCTCCATGCTGACCTGGGTCTTGTTGGCGCGAGCGGCAAACAGCGCCGCCTCGTTAACCAGATTGGCCAGATCGGCTCCGGAGAAACCCGGTGTTCCGCGAGCGATGATCGAAGACTTCACATCATCTGCAGCCGCTACCTTGCGGAGATGAACCTTGAGGATCTGTTCCCGGCCCCGTACATCCGGCAACGGCACCACCACCTGGCGGTCGAAACGACCGGGGCGCAACAGGGCCGGATCCAACACATCGGGCCGGTTGGTGGCAGCAATAACGATGACCCCCTCGTTTCCTTCGAAGCCATCCATCTCCACCAGCAGTTGGTTGAGGGTCTGTTCACGCTCATCATGGCCACCGCCAAGCCCAGCACCGCGATGCCGACCCACCGCATCGATCTCGTCGATGAAGATGATGCAGGGTGCGTGTTTTTTCGCCTGATCGAACATATCGCGCACCCGAGAGGCACCCACACCCACGAACATCTCGACGAAATCCGAACCCGAAATGGTGAAGAACGGTACTTTTGCTTCACCCGCAATCGCCTTCGCCAACAGGGTCTTACCGGTACCCGGCGAACCGACCATCAGTACACCCTTTGGAATCTTGCCGCCGAGTTTCTGAAACTTGGATGGATCGCGCAGGAAATCCACCATCTCACTGACTTCGTCCTTAGCTTCCTCAACCCCGGCCACGTCATTGAAAGTGATCTTGACCTGGTCTTCGGTTAGCATCCTGGCCTTGCTCTTACCAAACGACATGGCGCCACGACCCGCGCCCCCGCCCTGCATCTGGCGCATGAAGAAAATCCACAGACCGATCAACACGAACAAAGGGAACCAATTGATCAGAATGTTCATCAACAGGGACGGTTTCTCCGGCGGATTGGCCATGATCTCGACGTTGTTATTTAGGAGGTCGCTGACCAGGCCATCATCACCGGGGCTATAGGTGGAGAAACGCTCACCAGAGGTCATTTCACCGTCGATGTCCCGTCCGTTGGTAATGGTCACCGCCTTTACACTGCCCGATTTCACGTCACTGATAAAATCAGAGTAACTGACGGAGCGGGCTTTCTGCGTGGTGGTGGAAAAGTTGTTGAACACCGTCATCAGGACGATGGCAATCACCACCCACAGAATCAGATTTTTCGCCATATCATTCAAAACGTTTAACCTCTCAAGTAAGCCTTCCACACGAGGCTTGTTAACTTAAGTCTTTTGATAAGGTACTATATCATATAGTTCACTGCTACCAGGTAGATCTCACGGCTTTTCGGCCGGGAGGATTTTGGTTTACGACTGACCACCCTGCCGAAGGAAGCGCGCAACTCCTTCAGGTATTGATCTGTACCTTCGCCCTGGAAGACCTTTACGACTAAACTGCCGCCTGGCAGCAGGACCTCCCTGGCAAAATCCAGGGCCAATTCACAAAGATACATCGCACGCGGCTGGTCCACACTTGCCATACCTGTCACGTTGGGGGCCATGTCGGAAATTACAAGATCAACCTTTTGATCAGCAAGGGCTTTATGCAATTCCTCGAGGGGCCCAGGCTCGCTGAAATCACCTTGGATAAAGCTGACGCCGGGGATGGATTCCATCTCCAGGAGATCCAAGGCATACACCTGTCCCTTTTCGCCAACCAGTTTTTTCGCCAGTTGTGACCACCCACCGGGGGCTGCCCCCAGATCGACCACACGCATCCCGGGTTTGATGAGACGATCCTTCCCCTGGATCTCCATCAGCTTGAAAATGGCCCGTGAGCGATAACCCTCGCGCTGGGCCCGTTTTACATAGTCATCATTGAAGTGTCGGTTTAACCACTGGCGACTGCTCTTACTGCGTTTCATATATGCCTAGAAAAGAACGCCAATTGTATGTGATTATATGGAACAGTAGTACATCCGCCTAGTCGGATCTAGCTCGTACAGAACACCGAGTTCGTGACTCTCCAGGGGTATTCAGCTCCAGCTTGCACTTTGTAGCTCGCACATTGTGTACCGCAAGCACTATCGCCGATATCACAAGTCAGTATTCGAAGCAGTTACTCAATCACCGCCAGGTGGGCTAGAATGTTGTTTTTCGAACCGGCAGATCCATCTCCATGAACCTGAGTTCACCCCAGATCAGACAACTCAAGAAGTTGGCCCATCACTTGAAACCTGTGGTCCTGTTGGGTCAGCAGGGTCTGAGTGATAACGTCATCAATGAAATCGATCTGAGCCTGGACGCCCATGAACTCATCAAGGTCAAATTGGCCGGCCGGAGAAAGCGGCCCGCCGCGAAATCGGCGAAGAAATCAGTCGGCGTTTGCATGCATATCTGATCCAGATAATCGGTCAAATGGCGATCTTTTATCGTCCCAACCTGGACAAAAGCAAAAACCGGATCATTGTGTGTACAAAAATCCGATCATCTGCGGACCGATCGCCGGCAGCGGCTCGTCTTTTCATTCGTAACGCACTTCGAGAATTTCAAACTCACGCGGGCCGTTTGGCGTCTGCAGAAAGACATCGTCACCCTCGGATTTACCGATCAGGGCCCGTGCGATCGGCGAACTGACTGAGATCTTTCCGTGTTTGAGATCGGCCTCGTCTTCACCCACGATCTGATAGGTAAATTCCTCGTCGTTGTCCAGTTCGATCAGGTCCACCGTAGCGCCGAATACCACCTTACCACCCGCATCGATGCTGGTGACATCGATGATCTGGGCATGCGAAAGTTTGGCTTCCAGATCCTTGATTCGTCCTTCGATAAAACCCTGCTGCTCGCGGGCCGCATGGTATTCCGCGTTCTCCTTCAGGTCGCCGTGCGCACGCGCCTCGGCGATGGCCTTGATCACCTTGGGGCGGGCCACTCGTTTCAGTTCTTCGAGTTCAGCACGCAATTTTTCTGCGCCTCTGGCGGTCAGAGGTACTTTGCTCATAGATTGTTCCTCAATACAAAACTCGCTGACAGGATAAAGCATGCAGATCTTGCAGCCGATTTACGCTCACCGCATCCAACTGTTTCAAGGCGAGGCAGGTAGCCTTGGCGCCGGAGATCGTGGTGGTGTAGGTCACCTTGTGCTGCAATGCGGCACGCCGAATCGCAGCCGAATCCGCGATAGCCTGAGCCCCTTCGGTGGTGTTGACGATAAAGCTGATCTCACGGCTTTTTATCATATCGACGATATGAGGGCGACCCTCATAGACCTTGTTCACACGGGTACAGTCTATGCCTGCCTCCTGAATCGCCCTGGCGGTCCCGCTGGTGGCGCAGAGTTGGAAACCGAACTCCGCCAGATCTCGGGCCACCTCGACGGCCCGGAGTTTATCCGCATCCCGCACGCTCAATAGGGCTTTGCCCCCTTGAGGCAAGCGGGAACCGGCACCCAGGATCGATTTGTTGAAGGCCTCGCCAAAGGTCCTGCCAACCCCCATGACTTCACCGGTGGATTTCATCTCCGGCCCTAATACGGTATCGACTCCGGGGAATTTCACAAAAGGAAACACCGCTTCCTTGACAAAGTAGTAGGTTGGGATGACTTCTTTAGTAAAACCCTGCTGCGCCAGACTGATCCCCACCATGCAGCGGGCCGCCACCTTCGCCAGTTGCACACCGGTCGCCTTGGACACAAAAGGCACGGTACGGGAAGCCCTGGGGTTGACTTCCAACAGATAGATCTGTTCATCCTTGATGGCGAACTGGGTGTTCATCAAGCCAATGACCTTGAGTTCCAGCGCCAGCTTGCGGATCTGCTCACGCATGCGGTCCTGGATCGCTGCCGACAGGGTATAAGGTGGCAGGGAGCAGGCCGAATCACCAGAATGAACACCCGCCTGCTCGATATGTTCCATGATGCCGCCGATGAGAACATCCTTACCATCACAGATGGCATCCACGTCAACCTCGATAGCGTCATCCAGAAAACGGTCCAGCAGCACCGGGGAATCGTTGGAGACGCTGACAGCCTCCCGCATGTAACGGCGCAGTTCATCCTCGCCGTAGACGATCTCCATAGCACGGCCACCCAGCACATAAGAGGGACGCACCACCAGGGGATAACCAATCAGCTCCGCCAATTTGACCGCCTGCTCCGGTTCCGTGGCGGTGCGGTTGGGCGGTTGTTTCAGCTTGAGCTTTGCCACGAGTTGCTGGAACCGTTCCCGATCCTCCGCCAAATCGATGGAATCCGGGCTGGTCCCGATGATCGGCGCCCCGTCGGCGGCCAGGTCCTCCGCCAGTTTGAGGGGCGTCTGACCGCCGTATTGCACGATCACCCCGGCGGGCTGCTCCTTGTCGATGATCTCGAGCACATCCTCCAGGGTCAGGGGCTCGAAATAGAGGCGATCGGAGGTATCGTAGTCGGTGGATACCGTTTCCGGGTTACAGTTGACCATGATAGTCTCATAGCCGTCTTCGCGCATAGCGAAGGCGGCGTGCACGCAGCAATAGTCGAATTCGATGCCCTGTCCGATCCGGTTCGGACCACCACCCAATACCATGATCTTCTGGCGCTCGGTCGGTTGAGCCTCGCACTCCTCTTCATACGTGGAGTACAAGTAGGCGGTGCTGGTAGCGAACTCGGCGGCGCAGGTATCGACCCGTTTGAACACCGGACGCACCCCAGCCGCATGACGGCGGCGGCGGATCTCCGCCTCCTTGGCGCCAACCAGATTGGCGAGCCGCCGATCGGCAAAGCCCTTGCGCTTGAGATAACGGAGACGTTCGCCATCCAATGCCTCCAGTCCCTGGCCGGCGATCTCCCGCTCGATATGCACCAGTTCTTCGATCTGCACCAGGAACCAGGGATCGATTTTGCAGTGATCGTGCACCTCTTCCAGGCTCATGCCCAGACGAAAGGCCTCTGCCACATACCAGATGCGCTCCGGTCCCGGCAGCCGGATCTCCTGAATCACTTTGTCCCTGACACCCTCGCCATGCAGGTCCAGCACCTCGCACAGACCGTACTTGCCGGTCTCGAGACCACGCAGAGCCTTCTGCAGGGACTCCTGGAAGGTCCGGCCGATGGCCATCACCTCACCGACCGACTTCATCTGCGTGGTCAGCCGATCGTCCGCCTGGGGAAACTTCTCGAATGCGAAACGCGGCACCTTGGTGACCACGTAGTCGATGCTCGGCTCGAACGAAGCCGGGGTGGCACCGCCGGTGATCTCGTTCTGCAGTTCGTCCAGGGTGTAGCCCACCGCCAGCTTGGCCGCCACCTTGGCGATGGGGAAACCGGTGGCCTTGGAGGCCAGCGCCGAGGAACGTGAGACCCGAGGGTTCATCTCGATGATGATCATGCGCCCATCTTCCGGGTTGATCGCGAACTGCACGTTCGAGCCGCCGGTCTCCACGCCGATCTCACGCAACACCGCCAGGGAGGCGTCGCGCATGATCTGATACTCCTTGTCGGTCAGGGTCTGGGCCGGGGCGACCGTGATGGAGTCACCGGTGTGCACCCCCATGGGGTCGAGATTTTCGATCGAGCAGATGATGATACAGTTATCCTTGCGGTCCCGCACCACCTCCATTTCGTACTCTTTCCAGCCGAGAATCGACTCCTCGATGAGCAACTCCTTAGTGGGCGAGAGATCCAGGCCGCGCTCACAGATCTCGACAAATTCCTCCGGATTGTAGGCAATGCCGCCGCCGCTGCCACCCAGCGTGAAGGAGGGGCGGATGATGGTCGGAAAACCGATCGCCCCCTGCACCTGCTGTGCCTCCTCCAGGCTGTGGGCGATCGCCGATCGAGGCATGTCCAAGCCGATCTTACGCATCGCCTTGCGGAAACAGATCCCGGTCCTCCGCCTTGTCGATTGCCTCCCGTGAAGCGCCGATCATCTCCACCCCGAACCGCTCCAGCACCCCTTCGCGCACCAAATCCAGGGCGGTGTTAAGGGCGGTCTGACCACCCATGGTGGGCAATAACGCTTGCGGCCGCTCCTTCTCGATGATCCGCGCCAGGGTCTCCCAGGTGATCGGCTCGATATAGATCGCATCCGCCGTATCCGGGTCGGTCATGATGGTGGCCGGGTTGGAGTTCACCAGCACCACCCGGTAACCCTCTTCGCGCAACGCCTTACAGGCCTGGGCGCCGGAATAATCGAACTCGCAGGCCTGACCGATCACAATCGGACCGGCGCCGATGATCATGATGCTCTTGATATCTGTACGTTTTGGCATTTATAACTCAATCCGCAACCTGTTTAGTGGTTCAGAAACGGCACTTTCTACCGTTTCCAGGGCGTGCCATCAGTGCATGTTTACGCGTATTTTCGGGCTCAATGCCCGTTCTGCATCAGTTCGATGAAATGATCGAACAACGGCGCCACGTCGTGGGGACCTGGACTGGCTTCGGGGTGGCCCTGAAAACCGAAGGCCGGCCGGTCGGAGCGATGGATACCCTGCAGCGAGCCATCGAACAAGGAACGATGAGTTGCTCGAAGATGCTTCGGCAGACTCGCCTCGTCCACCGCAAAACCATGATTCTGACTGCTGATCATGACCGTCTTGCTGGCCAGATCCTGTACCGGATGGTTGGCGCCATGATGACCGAACTTCATCTTCACTGTCCTGGCGCCGCTGGCCAGCGACAGCAACTGGTGACCCAGACAGATGCCAAATACCGGCAGACCGGTCGCGACGAGTTCCTGAATTGCCGCAATAGCGTAGTCACAAGGCTCCGGATCACCCGGTCCATTGGAAAGAAACACCCCATCTGGCTGCAGCGCCAGCACCTCCCGCGCCGGCATCTGCGCCGGCACCACAGTCAGGTGACAGCCCCGATCCACCAGCATACGCAGGATGTTACGCTTGACTCCATAGTCATAGGCGACCACATGCAGCGGTAGTTTCTCCGCGATGGGATGGGCCGCTTCGGGCATGCCGCCTTCCAGTGACCAGGTACCCTGGGCCCATTCATAGGGTACCCGGGTCGTGACCTCCTTGGCCAGATCCATCCCCTTCAGGCCTGGAAAATTCCCTGGCCGCCGCCAGGGCCTTGGCCTCATCGATGGCATCACCCGCCTGCAGACAACCGTTCTGCGCGCCTTTTTCGCGCAGCAGTCGGGTCAGCTTGCGGGTATCGATACCGGCAATGGCAACCAGATTATTGCGTCGCAGGTAATGATCCAGGGACTCCTCACTGCGCCAGTTACTGGTCAACAAGGGCAGATCTCGGATGACCAGCCCTGCGGCATGGATGTGGCCGGACTCCTCATCATCCGGGTTAATCCCGGTATTACCGATGTGGGGATAGGTGAGGGTGACGATCTGACGACTGTAGGAGGGATCGGTGAGGATCTCCTGATAACCGGTCATCGCCGTGTTGAACACCACCTCTCCCACCGACTGACCATCCGCCCCGATAGCGTCCCCATGAAACCGGGTTCCATCTTCCAGAATCAGTAGTGCCGGTTTTCTCAAGAGATCCTCCGTTGCAGGCGCGCGAAAAAGGGCGAACCCGGAGGCTCACCCTATTTCAAGGAATACAATTTGGATTCAGCAGGTTCGGTCTCTGCCAGACATGGGCTTCGCGGCATGGATACTACCACGAAGAACTCGACCCCCTAAACCTTGAAGATTCTACTTGAAGGGTACTGAATGCTGTCTAATCGGATCACCCCAGATGATGCCGGACCCAGTTGACGATGCCATTGGCATCCATGGCACCCGGTTGGCGCGCCACCTCCCGCCCACCGCGCATCAGCAACAGGGTCGGGATACTGCGAATGCCAAACTGCGCACCCAGCGACTGTTCCTCCTCCGTATTGATCTTGACCAGTCGAACCGAGGGCTCCAGTTGTTGCGCTGCCCGCTCAAAGGCCGGCGCCATCATCCGACAGGGGCCACACCAAGGCGCCCAGAAATCGATAAGCAAGGGCAGATCACTCTTTTGCGCATGGCGCGCAAAGCGACCGGCATCCAGCGTGAGGGGTGTTCGAGTAAACAGGCTGCGATGACACTTGCCGCAATTGGGCGCCTCGCCCAAGCGATCGGCGGGTAGCCGGTTGATGCCGTCACAGTGGGGACAGACGATATGCAACGTTTCACGCATAACAGATTTCCAAATTTAAACACTCGTTGATGAATGGGATCATTGGTGGATAATTTCAAGGTGCTTGTTTCCATTGGACAAGCGGTATAATAACCAATAGATCTGAAAATCTGTCTGGAACGAGAAAAGATGGCTGATTCACCCCATATCATCGAAATCACCCCGGAAAACTTTCAACAGGTCGTCATTCAGGATTCCGCCAAGCGGCCGGTGCTGGTGGACTTCTGGGCCGAATGGTGTGCGCCCTGCCGATCCCTGATGCCGCTGCTGGCGAAACTGGCGGATGAATACCAGGGCAAGTTCGTGCTGGCCAAGCTCAATACCGAAGAACAACGGGAACTGGCGGCCCGTTTCGGCATCCGCAGCCTGCCGACGGTGAAGCTGTTTCGCGATGGCCAGCCGGTGGATGAATTCATGGGGGCGCTGCCGGAAAGCGAGATCCGCGCTTTCCTGGAAAGACATATCCCCCGGGAAGTCGATCTGTTGCTGAAGCAGGCGGATGCGCTGCTCCTGCAGGGCGACGCGAGCAAGGCCGGTCAGTTGATCGAACAGGCCAATCTGATGGATCCGGACTACCCGCGCGTCAAAATCTCCTATGCCCGCTACAAGGCCACCCTGGGAGAACTGGCGGATGCCGAAAGGCTGCTGCAGGCGCTGCCGTTGGAAGAACAGCTGAAACCGGATGTGGTCTCGATGCTGGCCCGCATCCATTTCGACCGCACCGCTCGGGAGTCGCCATCCGTGGATGAGCTTCAGCAGGCCCTACAGAAGGACCCCGCCAACAGCGAGACGCTCTACCAACTGGCATCGCACCGCGTCATGGAGGCCGATTATGCGGCGGCTCTGGAACTGCTGTTGACCCTGGTGCAGAGAGACCGTATTTATGGTGACGATGCCGGCCGCAAGGGGATGCTGCAGGTCTTTGAAATGCTCGGCGGCGATGGAGAACTGGTCAAACGCTACCGCAGCCGGATGTTTAACGCCCTACACTGATGACATAGTCCGCATAAACTCGGCCCCCGCCCGGACCTCGGTTTCGGTCTCGGTCTGAGGCGGGAACTGGTCCAACCCATCCTGACCCAGCAGCCCAAGCTGGACTGGTTGGAGATTCTCTCCGACGGGTACCTCGATGCAGACAGTCAACAGTTGGCGGAGCTGATCCTGGATCCGCGCAAATTATCCCCTGGTCATGCATGGCGGAGCCCTCTCGATCGGTGGTCCCGATCCGTTGGATGAGACTTACCTGGCCAAATTGAAATCCCTGGCGGAACGAATTCAGCCGGTGCATGATCTCAGATCACCTGTGCTGGACCCTTCCCGGCATGTCACACAGCTATGATCTGCGCCCGCTACCTCGCAACCGGGAGATGATCGAGCACCTGTCGCCCAGGATCAGCCAGGTTCAGGAGACCCTGGGTCAGCGGATTTTGCTGGAGAATGTCGCGGATGCCTCCAGCCACGCTGCAGGCCAGATGCCGGAGTGGGAGTTCATTGGCAAGGTCGCAGAGAACTCCGATTCCCTTATCCTGCTGGACCTCAACAACATCGTATCCAACGGCGTACAAGTAGGTTTCGATCCGGTGGAATATGTCAGACACCTGCCTGCCGAACGGATCTGGCAGATCCACCTGGCGCCGCTAGTGTTGCGCGTCGAATACGAGTGGGATGCAGATACTCGCACGTCAGCGATGATCCCGTCTGGCAACTCTATCGAGAGGTCATTCAGATCTGCGGTCCAGTGGCCACCATGCTCGAACGCAATGACGACATTCCACCCCTAGAAGAGCTTTTGCAGGAACTGGGCCAGGCCCGACTGATCGCCCGGGAAGCCTGAGCCCAAACTGTTGGTCAGCCCCCTGGAGGAATCCAGCGCACCCGCAGCGGTTGGCTCTCCGGGACCTGCGTCGAACGGTTCACACAGCAGATAGCCCGGAACGGCAGCCAACTGCCCATCCAGATAGATCAACGGAATGCTGTCCCGCAACCAAGGGGGAATTGACCATTCTTGATACAACTTTTTCAATACCCGATGGTGCGGGGATCCTGCAGGAACACAGCGTTCGCCACCCTGACGAAAGCGAATCTCGACCCTCGGCCTGTCTGCCACCAAGTCGCAGAGATACCCTGTTCCGCCGGTTCGAGCACCAACTTCCCCAGACCGTCGGGCAACGACAGCGGACTTGTCATGCAGCCAGGGAATAATTCTTGCCGGATCATGGGATCGCGGCTTGAGTAGAAAGAGACTATCCCGAAACCGCCTAACTTCCAGATCGTTCCATTGCACCTGCGGCTGTGCATCCGCCGACTCTCCAGACACTCCCGTTCGATGCGCTGCAGATGGCGGGAACCCGGCATCACACCGCTCTGCCTGCGCACCCAGTGTCGCAGCAGACTTCGTCGGCGGGCGGAAGACAATAAGCTAAGCGCATGGATGGAAAGGGTGCCGGGCCATCGACCCTGGGCTTGCTGCAGATCTTCAATCGCCAGTTCATCCGCCAACTCCTGCAGTTCAGCGTTGAGTCGAGCCGAGCGGGCGATGGTAGCCGACGCGGCCGGCCAACGTTGCCGCAACAGCGGCATGATCCGCCAACGGATGTAATTACGGTCGAACCGAAGGTCTCGATTGCTTGGATCTTCCACCCAGCTCAAGTGATGCAACCTAGCATAATGCTTCCAGTTCGACCCGGGAAACATCAAGCAGCGGGCGCAGCCAACCAACCGGGACCGAATGGGTCGAGACGTGGCATCGCCGCCAGTCCGGCAGGACCGCTACCGCGCAACAGTTGCAGCAACAGGGTCTCAGCCTGATCATCCTGATGCTGGGCGGTGAGCAGCACATCACCCTCCCCCATGAGACTGGCCAGTGCACGATAACGTCTTGCACGCGCCACCGCCTCGACACTCTCGCCCGCTTGCGGTCTCAGCTGTATCTCCAGCTGTCGCAATGGTACCCCCCGCTCCGCACAGACCCGGGCGCAGTGTTCGGACCAGGCATCAGCTGCCGCATGCAATCCGTGATGGACATGCACGGCCTGCACCCGACCCGATACCAGATCGCGGATCTCAGCAAGCAGGTGCAGGAGTACCGTGGAATCGAGACCTCCACTGAATGCCAGATGGTAGATATTGGCGTGCGGCAGTCCCAATCAGGCATGACGGAATCGTTCTAGGATTGGCTGCACTGGTGCGGCCCGGCGAGCGCAGAACGATCAATCGCCGCCAGTGAATTGTCCGTACTGCATCAGACGCTGGTAACGGGTATCCAACAGCTTGTCGATGGCCATGCTATGCAGGTTATCCAAGGCTTCGAGCAGAGCATGCTTGAGGTTCTTCGACATGGTTTCGATATCCCGATGGGCGCCCCCCAAGCGGTTCCGGGATGATCTCATCGATCAAATCCAACTCTTTCAATTTGTCAGAGGTGATCGCCATGGCTTCCGCCGCCAATGGTGCTTTATCGGCACTCTTCCACAGGATCGAGGCGCAACCCTCCGGCGAGATGACCGAATAGGTGCTGTACTGCAGCATCATGACCCGATCACCCACCCCGATTGCCAGAGCGCCACCGGAACCGCCTTCTCCGATGACGGTGCAGATGATAGGCGTCCGCAGCCCCGACATCACCTTCAGATTGCGGGCAATGGCCTCGCTCTGACCCCGCTCTTCCGCATCCACGCCGGGATAGGCACCAGGGGTATCGATAAAGGTCAGGATCGGCAAATGAAAGCGCTCCGCCATCTCCATCAGGCGCAAGGCCTTACGATAACCCTCAGGTCGCGGCATGCCGAAATTTCGATAAAGTTTTTCCTTGGTATCCCGTCCCTTTCTGCTGACCGATGAGCATCACCGGACGGCCTTCGATCCGCGCCACGCCGCCGACGATCGCATGGTCGTCGGCAAACGCCCGATCACCATGCAAGCTCATGGAATTCATCGAAAATCCGATCCACATAATCCAGCAAATAGGGACGCTGGGGATGGCGCGATAATTGAGAGATGTCCCAGGGTTTGAGATTGGCAAAAATCGACTCCGTCAGGGTACGGCTTTTGTTCTCAAGGCGGGCGACCTCGTCCTGGATATTTATTTCGTTATCATTGCCAACCAAGACGAAGTTCTTCGATTTTCGCTTCAAGTTCAGCAATCGGGCGTTCAAATTCGAGAAAATTAAGATCCATGGGAGGACTATACCGGAATCGGATTTGTTAGAATAGTATAACGCCCTGTTGATCTGAGCACTATCCGTCGAGCACGACTGGATGCGCTGCTCCGGATAAACTACAGATGGGTCTAATCTGCCTGTTCAACCGGGGCGGAATGGATAAGGCCCCTCCAAGGACATTGTCCAGGAAATAGGTGCTCGGGTGTCGCTGAGGGACGGCGCTGCGGCGGGGGCAGGCATCAACCCGATGGTTGGCTCTAACTTCCTGAACTCGATGTTCAAGACCATCCAGATCGGGTATCAGGGCCAACCCGGTATTAACGGTAACCGGCTGCTTTGATCAGACCACCCAGATCACCCTTGATCCTTGGATGATTCAAGGTTTTCCATGGTCACCCGCACCAGGGTCGGAATCGCCTGGGCGAGCAGGGCAATATGGGGCAGCGTGCTGCGTTCCATTGAGTGTATTCAGCACGATGGTACGGCTGCGCTGCCCGGGACTCGCCACGGAACCTCCCAGCATACCCTCTATAGAAACCAGCGGGACCGATCCGCCTCTCCAGGTCAGATCACCCAAAAACCATTCGGGCATTTTCTTCCTGGGGAGCGGGGGTTCGAAAGTTCATCACTTCGGCAACCACGGCATTGGGTAAGAGCAGACGACTGGTCGCCAGAGGAATCAGCACACACCGGACTTCAATCACCGCAGCCTGGCTCATGTCTTCGCACCCGCCAACACTTCATTGATATTTTTCAACAACTCGGCTTCCTGATAAGGCTTGCCGAGACAGCGCTTGACACCCAGTTGAAAGGCTCGTTGACGGTGTTTTTCACCCACCCTGGAAGAGATCATGATAATCGGTAGCCCATAGTATTCGACTGAGTTATTGATGTGCCTTGCCACCTCAAACCCATCCATGCGCGGCATTTCGATATCCAACAGCATGATATCGGGCAGTTGTTCCTGCAACAGAGCAACCGCCTCGACCCCGTCTTTGGCAGTAATCACTTCCATGTCATGACGTTCCAGCAGGCGTCCGGTGACTTTCCGAACGGTGATGGAATCATCGACAACCATGACGCGAATCCGCTCTTCCGTACTTTGCTGGGCACGCAGGGAGGATGATTGCGCAGCCGAAGCGATACGCGCCGCATCCATTCTCACCAGGGCTCCCACATCCAGAATCAGAGCGACCCGACCATCGGCGAGAATGGTGCCGCCGGTTATCCAGCGTACACTGCCGACCTGTTTGCCGACCGATTTGACCACGATCTGCCGGGTCCCCAATAACTCGTCGACCTGTAGAGCGGCATGGTGTTCACCCGTATGCACCAGAAGCAATGGGAACCACTTCACATTCTCTGACAGGTCGATAATCTCGACCCCCATCATGCGCCCCAGATACACCGCCTTGTAGTTTCTGTCGGCGTATTTGTAGCTGTGCTGAGCATCCAGTAACAGTCTTGCAACTCATTGCGCCTGACCCTCACCACGCCTTCCACGCCACCATGAGGGATGGCATAGATCTCTTCTCCCACGCGCACCAGCAGGGCATCCGTAATCGCCAGGGTCAGGGGCAGACGTATGGTAAAACGGGTGCCTTGACCCGGCCTGGAATCGATATCCAGATTGCCACCCAATTGTTTGACTTCGCTGGCAACCACATCGAGTCCAACGCCGCGGCCTGAGATCTGGGTTACCTCCTTGGCGGTACTGAAGCCTGGATGCAGCACGACATTGGATGAGGTCATCATCACTGACCTCGGCGTTTTCATCGATTATCCCCTGCCTGATCGCCTGGCTACGAATGGCCTCGATATCCAGCCCTGTTCCATCATCCGTCAGTGTGATCAGGACATCCGTCGCTTCACGCTCGACGGTCAGCGAGATCTGTCCCAACGCTTGCTTGCCGAATATCTTCCTGTCATCCGGTAACTCAATACCATGCGACACGGCATTTCGCAGCAGGTGTTCCAGAACCGGAACCATACGATTGAGGATATTTCTATCAAGTTCACCCTTGCTGCCAAATACCTCCAGCTGCGCCTTTTTACCCAATTGATCCGCCGTCTGCCTGACCAAACGTTGCAGGCGAGGTACCAACTGGGAGAAAGGCACCATCCGTGTTCTCAGAAGTCCATCCTGTAGGTCGGTCGAGATCCGTGATTGCTGCAGCAGCAATGTGTCGGTTTCCCGCTGCAGATCCGCCAGTGCCTCATTGATGCTGCCCAGATCACTGACTGTCTCGACCAATGCGCGCGAGAGTTGCTGCATGGTAGAGAAACGATCTAATTCCAATGGATCGAACTCGGCCTTTTCCTGTTCATCCCGTCATTCTCTCGATCCCAGCGATAGAGAATCTGGGCCTCGGTTTCTATCTCAAGATTTCGCAGTTGAGTGAACAGACGAGTAACCGTCTGTTCGAGTTCGGCTAGGTTGAAACCCAAGACATTGTTCTGTTGCTCCAACCGTGCGCGATAGATACTCACTTCACCGGCATTGTTTATCAGGCGATCCATCAACTCCGCATTGATGCGAACCTGATCTTTACTAGGCTTGAAGTGCGTGTCGGTTTGCTGTTTTCTCGATTCCGCCTTTTTGGCGATGTCGGAGACAAACGGCAATACGACGGCCGACTCAGGTTGTTCCTCCGGCGATTTTGTACCTGATTGGGTTATCCCGGATTCCTCCCACTCCGGACTTTCGGCAATTTCTCGATCACAGCCTCGGGACGGATGATCTTGATCCAATTGGGCCAGGATTGCCTCAGCGGTTGTCACCTTACCTGAAACACTGATTTCCTCGATCTGGGTTGCCAATTTGTCCAACGCCTGGCGACTTGTCTTCAGCACCGACTCACTCGTTTGGATTGCTTGATTCCCCAGTTTGGTCAAAAGCGACTCAAGTGCATGACTCAGATCACCCACCGGAGTGATTCCTGCCAAGCGCGCGCTGCCTTTGAGAGTATGCAGAGATCGCTGCATCTCATCGATCTGAGCGTGTATCGTCCAGATTGTTTATCCAGCGCTCAAAACCCGCCTCCAGGTGTTCCAGTATCTCCCTGGCCTCTTCAATGAAGATCTCCACCAGTTCAGGATCTTCAGCAACGCAAATTGATTATCTTCATCCTTCGAAAACCAACTGCTTCGTTCAACTGACATGAATCGGCATCATCGCTGGTTTCCACGGTCGTAAATCTTCCCCGCCTCGGCACTCTCCTGCGATGGAATCTCAGATTCCGCCGGAAATCCCCTGCCTGATGGTTTCGAGCAATTCGATCACGCATCGGCCCGGTGCAGTCTTACCCATTGTCTCGACTTCATCGACCTGATTCGCCAGTTTATCGATGGCCTGACGCATGCGCAGACAATAGTTTTGCCGAGGGTTCCATTTGGCTATCGACCAGGCTGGTGAAAAGCGACTCAAGTGCATGACTCAGATCGCCTACAGGAAGCACGCCAGCCAATCGGGCACTTCCCTTCAATGTATGCAAGGTTCGCTGGATCTGAGGCAACTGCTGTGCATCACTCGTATCATTGCTCCAATGATGATAACTGGTCTCAAGCGACTCCAGCAGATCCTTGGCCTCCTCGATGAAGATCTCCAGCAGTTCTGGATCCTCAGTGGCCTCGAAAAAATCAGCATCATGAACGAAACCAGCAGAATCTTCATATCCAACAGCGACCGGCTCGGCAGCGATATTCTGGCTCGAATCTTCACTTTCAAGTAATTCCAGACCCGCTTCCACCTCATGCTCTTGGGAAGTTATCTGACTGTCGTCATCGTGAATGGAGAATATATCATCCAACTCAGCGCTGGAGGTTTTTTCAGGATCGTCTATTACACCTTCGTATAAGCTTTCAAGCAGGCTGACCTGGTCTGTTGCCCAGTGAACTTTGTGCAACCTGTCAACTTCATCCAATTGAATGGTTAGTGTCTGAAGCGATTCCTGGATCGCATTCCACAGCGTGTCTGACTCCTGTACCTTGGATTCCGCCAATCCGACAAAGACCTTTTCGAGTGCATAACTGAGATCACCCATCGGAGTGATGCCAGCGAGTCGCGCGCTCCCCTTCAGAGTATGCAGGTTTCGCTGTATTGTTTCCAAGGGCAGACCATTTTCCTTTTCCTTCTGCCATGTTGGGTAATTGTACCGGATGCTTTGCAGTAGCTCCTTAGCCTCTTCCTGGAAGATCTCTACCAATTCAGGATCTTCATCCAGTGCATACAGTTCGTTAGCATGTTGCGCTGTGAACGATTGATCACTGTCTTCGGGTATCTCGGAAAACTCGAGCAATGTATCCTGTTGTGTCTGTTCAGCATACACCACTGGGGTCGGGACTAGGATTTCGCCTTTCGCTCCGATCCTGTATACCAGAGGGTATACCCGAAAGCTCATCCTGCGCCGCAGCCAGCTTGGCCAGGAAACTGCCCGCGTTTGGCTCCTGGAGTCCATCATCCTTTATCCAGGCAAGAAATTGTTGAATATAACTTACAGAATCTTCAATCTGGGATATAACGCCTTTGTCTACCAGATAATTTCTCTCATTGAGCACTTTAAGATAGTTTTCAACGGCCTTGCTGAGATTCGCTATCGGTGTGATTCCGGTCATCCTCGCGCTACCATGCATGGTATGGTAGGCGCGAATGATTTCATCCGTTATTTGTAATCTAGGTGAGAAGGACTTGGTTTGCCTGATAAAGTCTTCCAGAACCGACAGATGGTTTTCAGATTCTTCCGCGAAGACGCTCAATAACTCTGAATCGACCTCAATGGTAATGTCAGAATCAGAGAATCCTTGCTGATAACTCTCGACATCGTCCGGTGAAGGTACAGACTCACACTGTCCGCCAGTCTCGCAACTGTTGCGACAGGCTCTCCGATGTCGCCTGCTGTTAGATCAATTTTAGTATCGAGAGGTGGCAGTTGTTGTTCGTTATTCTCATGTAGATCCTCCGCAACCACACCGAGATCGCCGGCGCAAGTTGCAAAATCTCTTCATTGTCCTCTACTCTGATTTTTGGCGCACTTCATTAACAATGCTGTCACGACCGTCTGCCAGTGCAAAAGCCCGCTGGATCGTACCTTCTACATCGAGCGACGGAGCAATTGCCTGCGCCTGACAATCAATCAGATTCGGCAGCATCTCAAGCACATCAGTCCAATAAAGACATCATCTCGGTCGTTGGCCTGATGGTTTCATCTATGACCCTGTTGAGCATATTTTCAACTGACCAAGCCAACTCTCCGATCACTTTCGCGCCAACCAAACGACCACTACCTTTAAGGGTATGGAAAGAGCGTCTGAAGCTAATCAGTGCGTCCTTATCTTCACGATTGTTCTGCCACGCAGGAAGATGCTGTTGAATCGACTCCAGTTCTTCTCTCGCTTCCTCGATGAAAATCTCCAGTATTTCGGGGTCGATATCTTCGAGTGCCGGTTTTTCCCGAGAAGGGACCGGTTCTTCGTCAGCTGACGCCACATCATCCAAAGGAACGGTTTTCGCTAACAGACCGCTTGACTCATCGGTCGTACTTTTCCTCATTCAACTCGTCTTCGGGCAATTGGATTACGTTTGTCTTCAGGCTTGAAATCCTCAGTGCCGGGGAAAGATAAGACTTCCGCCCGCGGAGGCATGTCTACAGGTTCAATTCGAGAACCGTATAATGTATCCAATGCCGACTGAGCGATTGCGATAATTTCATGTCGATTTCCCGCTCCATCAACCAATGCCTCGAGAAAATACTCGATACTGCTGATAACATCAGCCAGTAAGTTCAATTGTTGTCGAGTAGGCATGATCCCATCATCGATCATGTCTGTCCTGATGAAATCTGATGTCTGTTCAAGAATAGTGGCGGCATCCATAAACTCCAATAACTTGAGTGCGCCACAAACCCGCACAAATCCCGTCATAAACCGCATTGAGCACCGTCTAAATCATCAGGGTTTCCGTAAAACCGATGATTGCTTCCTTGGCCTTGGCGATATCGACCTTCGCCTCTCGCACCGTCTGCTTGATCAGATTTCTGTATTCACCTTCGGGCAGACTCAATCCCCATCTTACATCATTTGTCGCTTCATCCACTTTCGATGCCTGGATATTCCTAAGGGAGCCTAGAGAAGACTCGACGAACAGGATATCTCCCGCCATCTCCATGAGCTCATACTCTTCCGGAGGGTCAGACCGATCGATAAATGTCTGCACTTTGTCAGCCTGCCGTAACAATCGAGAACGTAATGCCCCCTGACCGATCATTCCTAATGTATCAGCCAACTGTCGCAGCGGCTTTTCGAGATGTGTCAACATCTCTGTATCCATTCGTTCCTTACGCATGAACAGATCCAATACATCTTTTACACGGGTCAATTCGATTTGTATGGCATCACTGATTGAAGCCGCAAGCTCTGCATTTGATCCTCGCAACCCCTGACGGCCCTGTGCAAGTTCTGCCTCGCGAGGGCAATACGGAATCCAGATTAAATACTTCCTTAACCTCTTTGATGCGCTCGTTTTCTGAGTCCGCGTGCGCGACATAGTAAAGTAGGCTTTTCAACAGATCATCGGATTGCTCATCGAGCAAGGCAATCTCACCTGAATCTATTAGGCATTTTAGCTGCCGATCAAGTTTTCCAAAAAGTTGTTTGACAGCTACACCCGTACTGATGGAATGGTCCATCAAGCCACGAATCAATGCTCCTGAAACCCAGGCCAGTCGATAGACCTGTTGAGTACCGGCGTGTTGTTCCAATTCATCGAATATTTCCAATAAATACTGCCAGGCAGTTGCCGTATCCTGTTTACGGAACCAGTTGAGCAATGCGATGTGATATTTTTGTCGTAAACGACTGGTAACTGATGGTATCTCAGGGTTAGCTTCTCCGGTACTCTTCAAATTGAATGGAATCTGGTCGATCTTTGGTTTGAAAAGAGCAATCTCAGACAATAACGGAGCCTCACGAACAGCTCTCAAATCATTCAATATGGGGAGTATGATCAGAGGAACATCCGCACCGCCATCCTGCAGTTGTTCCAGGTAATCAGGAAGCTGGATCAATGCAAGCATTAGAGCTTCTGCAGCATCATCCTTGTTACGGACTTGTCCGGCCGCCATGGACCGTACAACGGCCTCCATCTCCTCTGCCAACATCCCCGGTCCATAGATCTGGGCCATTCGCAGAACACCGGCGGTCTGATGGAGGTAATCAGCACAAACGATTAAAGTGTCGACGCCATCTTCTGTTTCAACATAGGCTTCGAGGGCTAGACGAGCCTTTCGAATCGTTTCGTCTAGTTCCTCTTTGACCCAATTCAATGCACCAAAATTATTTGTGATTTTCATAATGCCATCCCCTAAACCCGCTCAGATGGATCTGGACAGTGTGTATTCGATCCCCGCACAGACTACGGTATGGGCTAGATCAAAGTTGTCAGGGGAGGCGGAAGCCTGCTACTGATTTCTGTAATTCATCAGCCAAATCAGTCAATGCACCAATGGAAATGGCGGTCTGTCTTGTGCCCGCGGTTGTTTGACTCGTTATCTCCTGAATAACGGTCATTGTTCCATTGACAACAGAGGAGGCTTCAGACTGGATTTGTGCTGATTCTGCGATCTTGCTGGTCTGGTCTGAGATATATTGAGAGACGTTTTCGATTTCCTTGAGTGCCTCACCAGCATCTTCTGCGAGTTGAGCCCCCTTAACAACACCTGCCGTACTCGCCTCCATGGATATTACAGCCTCATTGGTATCCGCTTGGATCGTTTTGACCAATGCCTCTATCTGCTTGGTGGCATTGATGGATCGCTCAGCCAAACGCTGCACCTCATCTGCGACTACGGCGAAACCACGACCAGCTTCACCGGCCATCGCTGCCTGCATGGCCGCGTTCAAAGCAAGAATATTGGTCTGATCAGCGATGTCGTCAATCAATTCAACAATATCGCCGATCTCCTGTGAGCTTTCACCAAGACGCTTAATTCGCTTAGAAGTCTCCTGAATCGTCTCTCGTATAGAATCCATCCCCTGTATGGTATTGTGCACGGTCACTGCACCAGTACCGGCGATCTCCACAGCTCGCTTAGCCACTTCAGCTGACTCAGCTGCATCTCTGGACATTTGGTCAATGGCCAAGGTCATCTCTTTTATTGCCTCGTTAGCCTGAGTTATCTGCTCGGCCTGGTGTTCACTTGCCTCTGCCAGATGCATTGCCGTCGCCCTACTCTCCTGAGTTGCACCCGACACCTGATCTGATGTTTGGTTTATGGTGGTTACCAGTTCTCTAAGTGCCTCAATCGCATAGTTGATAGAGTCTGCAATGGCTCCAGTAATGTCTTCCGTTACACTGGCTGTTACGGTCAAATCACCATCGGCCAGATCACCCATCTCATCCAATAGACGTAAAATCGCCTTTTGATTATTTTCATTCTGTTCCTTACTTGTCTGCTCACGTCGTTTTGCGTCAACAATCAATTGCATACCCATCAGGATCAAAAAGATAACCGCAACAGCACCAAACACTGCAATCACACCAGGCCCCGCCTTGACACCAAACAATTGAATGCGTCCTGGAGATTGGCCATAGGCGGTAATCAAGTCGTCTGCCGCATCACTGGCGCGATCGCTCGACATATTGATCACGTTAGCTGCCTCAAGGGCTGGTATGGCTTCTTGAATATTCGCGATAATTTCCTGTATGTTGTCGTTGATCGTGCCAAACAGCTTGCTAATGTCGTTCAAACGCTGGGTTGCCACGCGATCAGTCACCTGTTTGAGACCTAATTCATTATCGCCATTCAACAACCCAGTCAATACCCGTCCAAAGCGATTGGCATCCCGACTGAATTGATCGATTGCAGGCGGCGGTCTCCTGTCCTCCCTCTAGCACCTGATTCACGTTGTTATTGATCCGCTGCAATAGCATTTCCTGTTCAGCAGCAATGGAAATCTGTTCACGCGGAGCATCACTGTTCACGAATATCTCTACCAATTCCTCGGACAGTTCCTGCAACTGCGGCACGGATTCGCGATCACGCCTGAAAATCTCGTTGATTGCCAAGAATAGATTCACGTGCTTGCAATACCTCATCCAGATATTGCCTCAGTTCCAACCAGGCGTTCTCCAAATTCCGTAATGGTTTGGCGACATCCTCTGGAGAACCCGGCAGATTTTCAGCCGTGAACCATTTTTCAATTCCCAGACGATAGTCTCGTATCGATCACGGGCACTCTGCAGTGGCTTAAACGACTGGAGTTCGCCCTTAGCGGCCGATTGCACTATCTTTCCCAAGCGTTGCGCAAGCACCTGTGTTTCGGCGGCTCTAATCAGATACCGTTCATCATATGATGCCTGACGGTTGGTGTGCACAAAGGTCAGCAGGGCCAGTACCAATGAGACCAGTACCACTACAGCCAGTATCGCGATGACTTTGTTTGAAGGCAACTTCCCGCCTACTCCTGATACACTCATTATTCATTCTCCCGAAAGGATAATACTCACGCCCATTATTGGTGGTTGCTTAACAAACACTTCTAGAGTGCTGCAATCTGAAACGCAGGATCCTCAGCCAATGTTGATAGCTTGAATACTGGCCAAATGACTCCATCCTGATCAAAGCCGTACTGTATGTATCTGTCGTATTTGCCAGAGTGTGTCTCTTTACCGATTGCTCTATTTTTTGCAAAATGACGCATGCCAACCATCTCTCCTACCAACACACCGCTCATTCCTCCACCGATTTGAAAAACAAGCACACGGCTTCGTCCGACTACGGTTAGTTTTTTCTACCAATTAAAAACAACTGCAAATCGATTACCGGTAACAACGTGCCTCGAATATTAGCAATACCCAACATCCATGGTTTAGTCCCAGGTACTTTCGTAATTGCAGACGGGAAATTGAGGATCTCTTTTATGTCGTTTAAAGGGGCAATCAAACGATCATCACCCACATAGAACATCACCCCTTCCCAATAGCTTTGTATTTGATCAGATTCGGGAAGGCCTACTGCATATTTACGGCAACGCTCTTCAATTGAACTCAGTAACAGGAGTATTTCCTGAGCAGCCATCGGAATGAGCTGTTTCCATCGACTCAACCATCTATCAACAATTTGATTTTACTGATTAATTCAGCGGGCGACACTGGCTTTACCAGGTATTCATTTGCCCCTTGCCGCTTACCCCAATTGATATCGGTTTCCTGTCCTTTGGTTGTAACCATGATGACTGGAATATGGGCCGTCGCCTCATCGTTGCGTAGTTTCCTCGTTGCTTGGAAACCATTCAGCACAGGCATGACGACATCCATGATAATGAGGTCTGGATGTGTGCGTTTAGCCACATCCAGACCCTTCCTGACCATCTGCGGCCGTGATAATTTTATAGCCTTGCTTTTCGAGCAATTTTTTAAATACATGAACTTCCGTCGGAGAATCGTCTACGATAAGGATTGATATAACACCTTCATTCCCCGATGACTCTGATTCATCAGACTTTGGATTATCATTGCGAAAAATATTTTTTATCATTAGCTCAATCGTCCACTAAATTGTAATCAAGTCGATAAACAGAAGAGCATTTGTCATCAAGATTTACTCAAAACATGTCGTCTGATTGCATTCAATAACTCATCCTTGGTGAATGGTTTTGTCAGATATTCCTCAGATCCCACGATTCTTCCACGAGCTCGATCGAACAGACCATCCTTACTCGACAACATAATAACCGGAATATTTTTATAAACGTCATTATGCTTTATCAAGTGCGCAGGTCTGATAACCATCAAGACGCGGCATCATGATGTCCACGAAAATCACATCCGGGTGAAGATCCGCGACCAATGCCAGCGCTTCAAATCCATCAGTCGCGGTAGTGACATCACAGCCAGCCTTTTTTAGCAGACTCTCAGCGGTACGCCGAATGGTCTTACTATCATCGATGACCATTACCTTGACACCGGTGAGCGCCATATCCTTCTCTTCAGCGTTCACAACCTGTACTCCAGTGAATGAGATATGCAAAACATTTTACTTCTCTCACGATTATTGTTGAGATTCTCTGATCTCGAATCGACCAAGTTGATACCTGATCGACAAACCCAAACCTATGTATCGTCAGCACTGATTTACTAATCAACTATTGCCAATTTACAGGTGAAAGATACATCGGCTTTTTAGAGCCATCGGTGTTTAAAACTTTTCCTTGCGGATTTATGGTCTGTTACCTGTCTTTTTAGCGAAGTCCACTGCGAGCTTGACAAAATGATTGACTCGTGGTTTTTATTCTCAAACCGAATCTACTACCGGAAATCATTATATGGTTATCGCAAGTAACAGAACGGGATTGATTAAGACGATAACACACCCTCATCGAGCTGAACGAGTTGTCAATTAATGACGACTTGAACAAATTGCTAGTGAGCAACGATGAAACCAATACAAAATTTCAGAATCTTGAGACCGTCATCGTTGTACGATTACTCGAAATGGACTGATCTACGTTTATTTCCAGACAAACCACAAATCTGTTCTTCAATAATTCAAAATAGCAAGATGCCTATCCATGATCAAGATTTCTGATCCAATTCCGAGGCTTAGTCGAACGACAACTGGCAAACCACCAAAAATCGCTACCTTGGAGTAGCGGCAATCAACAGAAAAACTTAATTCTTATACGCAAGCGAAGTAAACTGTCTCCATGAGCATTAAACTCGGCGTGTTGATGGACCCTGTTGAGTCCATAAATATCAAAAAAGACAGTACCTTCGCGATGCTCCTGGCGGCTCAGGCCAGGGGCTGGGAGATTCATTACCTGCAACAAAAGGACCTGTCACTGCGAGATGGACGTGCCCTTGCGCGATTGCACAGGCTAAGGGTGGATGATAACCCGGCTGGCTGGTATGAAATCCTGGGTGTGAAGTTGCGCCATTGGATAGTCTAGATGTTGTGCTGATGCGCAAGGATCCTCCATTCGACATGGAGTACATCTACACGACCTATCTGCTGGAACAGGCGGAACGTCGAGGCAGTCTGATCGTAAACCGCCCTACCAGCCTGCGCGATGCCAATGAAAAACTCTTCACTGGTTTTTTCCCCCAATGTTGTCCTCCCACGCTGGTAACCAGGGAAGCCAAGACTATCCGTGAATTTCTGATAGAACAAGAAGATATCATCCTCAAACCACTGGGCGGCATGGGCGGAGCTTCAGTATTCAGAGTCCAGCGGAACGACCCCAACCTGAGCGTCATCATCGAAACCTTAACCGGCCATGGCAGGGAATACACCATGGCTCAACGCTTCATCCCGGAGATCACGGCAGGTGACAAGCGCATCCTGATGGTGGACGGCATTGCAGTCCCCTATGCATTGGCGCGTATCCCCGCCGCGGGTGAGACGCGGGGCAATCTGGCGGCTGGTGGCCGTGGTGTGGGCGTACCTCTGTCGGAGCATGATCTACTGGATTGCAGGTGAAGTGGGTCCGGAACTGATAAAACGGGGCATCCTGTTTGCCGGGCTGGATGTGATCGGCGACTTCCTGACCGAGATCAATATCACCAGTCCCACTTGCATACGTGAACTCGACCGTGAGTACAAGCTGGACATTGCCGGTGACCTGATGGACTCCATCGTCAAACATCTCAGAGGTATGACCACAACCTTCTTGTCATCATCCGACCGTCTCGGCCTGACGTTGTTCCTGGCGGCTGCCCTGCATCTGTTCCTCATACTTGGCGTCAGTTTCAAATTCGAGGACCGGAACAAAAATCAATACCGTCAGCAGAGTTTGGAAATCATGGTGGTCCAGCACCCTAAAGCAGCACCCAAGAAACAGGAGACCGCCGATTACCTGGCACAGATCAGCCAGGCAGGCGGCGGCGAACCAAGAGCCAAGACCAAACCCACCACCCGGGCCCTGCCACCCATACAACCAGTGTCGCGCCTCCCAAACCACAGCCAATCCAGGAATCCCTTCCCGAGACCACCTTGACAGCACGCAAACCCGTCATCACGCAGGTGATATCCCCTCAGAAAATCATTGCCGAGAAACCCAAACCGGTCGTCGAGGAGCCAAGCCGACCCCAGTGCGGCCCAACTCTTCTCCAGCAAGGAGCGGGAGATTCGCCCACCTCACTGCGGAACTGCAGCGTAAATCCTCTGCCTACGCTAAACTCCCTCGGCGCAAGGCCATCAACGCGAACACCAAGGAGTATAAATATGCCGCCTACCTGGATGCCTGGCGGCGCAAAGTCGAGCGCATCGGTAACCTCAACTATCCTGACGAGGCCAAGCGAAAAGCGACTCTATGGCAATTTGATCCTGCATGTTGCGGTAAGACAGGATGGCAGTGTTGAACAGGTCAGGGTGTTGCACTCGTCCGGTCATAAACTGCTCGACGACGCGGCAGTCCGGATCGTGTGGCTGGCTGCACCTTTTTCACCCTTTCCACAGGAAATACGTGAAGAATTGGATATCCTGGATATAACCCGCACTTGGCAATTCCTGCGCAGCAACCAGTTAGGTTCCAAATGATCGACCGCGAGCCGTCTCTCGATTACCGTTCGATTTCACAATTTAATGGTCCGTGATTCTGAATAGCGGTTGCAGTGAACAGTTCCAGACCGGATACTATAGCCATGCTTCCGGAACGCTACCTGACCAACCATTTTCTGATTGCCATGCCGGGCCTGATGGACCCCAATTTTTTCCATACCGTCACCTATATCTGTGAGCACAGTGCTGATGGCGCCATGGGGCTGGTGATCAATCGACCCATGGGACTTTCAACTCGCTGATATATTTGAATCAGCTCGAGATCCCGATCAGCCGACCCGAGCCTAACTTCTCAACCCGTTTACCTGGGGGGACCGGTGCAGGGAGATCGCGGATTCGTCCTGCACGACTCGGAGTCGCAGTGGGAGTCGACGCTCAGAATCACGGATGAAATCAGCGTAACCACATCGCTCGACATTCTGCACGCCATCGCAAACGGCACCGGTCCGAATAACGCCCTGATCACGCTGGGATATGCCGGATGGGGAGCTGGACAACTGGAGGAGGAGATGGCGCAAAACGCCTGGCTCAGCGGCCCCGCGAAACGTGACATCATATTCAAACGAGCCAGTCAGGAGCGTTGGCAGGCTGCTGCAGACCTGCTGGGAGTCGATCTCAACCTGCTGAGTAGCGATACCGGTCACGCATGAATGGGCACCCTGCTGGGCTTCGACTACGGTACCCGCAAGATCGGCATAGCCGTAGGGCAAACCATCACTGGTACGGCCACCGCACTGGAAACCCTGCTGCCGGTTAAGAGCCAGCCCGATTGGCGTCGCATCAGCCAATTGATCGAAGAATGGAAGCCCGACGCCTTGATCGTGGGACATCCCCTGAACGTTGATGATTCAGCAACCGACGCCACCCATGCGGCCCTGCGCTTCTCCCGCCAACTGGAAGGACGCTATCATCTGCGGGTCTACCTGGCTGACGAACGCTTCACTTCCGCCGAGGCGCGAAGCAGACTGGGACCAAAACAGAAGCTGACGGAGACCTACGATGCCATAGCGGCCAAACTGATCTTGGAGACATGGTTGAGCGAACATCCTAACTAAACCCGATGCAGGCCCTGTACGCAGCAGGTGGCGATGAGACAGAATCCAGCAGTGAGGGTCGGTTGGCCCCGGCCCCCGATTGAGTACCGTAACCGACAGATAAATCAGGAAAGTTTATGCAGGCTAAAAAATTCATGGATGCCGACGCCGTGGAATCACTGGTAGATGTCATGGCAGGCAAACTCTGGACCTTGCAAAATGAGCGCCACATCCAGGATCCCATCATGGTCGGGATACGCACCGGCGGAGTCTGGGTAGCCGAGTTATTGCACGAAGAGCTGGGATTACCAGACCCACTAGGCACCTTGGATATCTCTTTCTACCGGGATGACTTCACCCGCATCGGCATGAATCCGGAGGTACATCCCTCCAGCCTCCCGACGCCGCTGGATGACCGCCACATCATTCTCGTCGACGATGTCCTGCATACCGGCCGCACTATCCGTGCGGCACTCAACGAGATCTTCGATTACGGACGCCCTTCTTCAGTGATCCTTGCCACCCTGGTGGAACGCAGTGGGCGGGAACTGCCGATTCAGCCTGACGTAGTGGGGCTGAAGCCCACCTTGAATTTGGATCAACACATCACCCTCACCGGCCCGGATCCTTTGGGCCTGATCATCGGCACAAAATCCAACCGCCGTTCCCGTAAGGATGAGGATGAAGTCGAACCATGAGCCAAAACCGATCCAATCTGCAATTGGACGCGGAAGGCAGGCTGCTCCACTTCCTCACCATTGACGGTCTGTCGCGCGGCATGCTCATCGAGATCCTGGATGCAGCGGAAAGCTTCACCGGGGTTTCGGAACGCACGGTAAAAAAAGTACCGCTGTGCCGCGGCAAGGTGGTCGCCAACCTCTTTTTCGAAACCAGTACGCGGACCCGCACCACCTTCGAGATCGCCGCCAAGCGACTCTCGGCCGACGTAATCAATCTTAACATCAGCGCTTCCGCTACCTCCAAGGGTGAGACGCTGCTGGACACTCTGCGCAATCTCGAGGCGATGCACGTAGATATGTTCGTGGTGCGGCATCCCTCCAGCGGCACCGCACACTTCATCGCCCAGCATGCGGATCCCGGAGTTGGAGTGATGAATGCCGGTGACGGGCGCCATGCCCATCCAACCCAGGCGATGCTGGATATGTTCACCATCCGCCGCCACAAGGGAGACTTCTCCGGGCTGCGGGTGGCTATCGTTGGCGACATCCTGCACTCCCGGGTGGCCCGTTCCCAGATCCTGGCGCTCAACACCCTGGGGGTTACCGAGGTCCGGGTCATCGCCCCGCGCACCCTGCTCCCCGCCGACGCCAACAGCCTCGGCGTGCATGTCTATCATGACCTCGACAAGGGTATTCGGGATGTGGATGTAATCATCATGCTGCGCCTGCAGCGTGAACGCATGCAGGGTGCTCTGCTACCCAGTGAACATGAGTATTTTCAACTCTTCGGCCTTACCGAGAAGCGCCTCGCGGCGGCGGATTCCGCCGCGATCGTGATGCACCCAGGCCCCATCAACCGGGGCGTGGAAATGGACTCCCAGGTGGCGGACGGCTCCCGCTCCGTGATCCTGCAACAGGTCAGTTATGGCATCGCGGTGCGCATGGCGGTGATCTCCATGGTCATCGGCACCCAGAATCTCAGGGCGCAAGGGTAAGACCATGAAAATGAAAAAACTCAGCATTCTGCATGGACGTGTCATCGATCCGGCCAACGGGGTCGATCAAATCACCGATCTGCATATCGCCAAGGGCAGGATTGTCGCGATCGGAGCGGCTCCGGCAGACTTCGAAGCAACCTGCATCGAGGCCGCCGGTCTGGTGGTCTGTCCGGGCCTGATCGATCTGTGCGCCCACCTGCGGGAACCCGGCACGGAACAAAAGGCCACAATCGCCAGCGAAACCGCGGCCGCGGCTCGCGCCGGCATCACCACCCTGTGCTGTCCCCCGGATACCGATCCGATCATCGACACCCCGGCGGTAGTGGGTCAGATCAAGTACAAGGCGAAGCAGGCCGGCTACTGTCGTTTGCTGCCCCAAGGGGCGCGCACCCAGGGTCTGGATGGCAAGACCCTGAGCGAGATGGCCGCCCTCAAAGCGGCTGGCTGCATTGCCGTCTCCAACGCCTATCAGCCCCTGATCAACACCCTAGTGCAACGCCGCTCCCTGGAGTACGCCGCCACCTTCGAACTGCTCACCATGATCCGCCCGGAAGACCCGGCGCTGGCCAATCACGGCTGTGTCAATGAAGGCCGGGTAGCCGATCGCCTGGGCTTACCCGGCATTCCCCGCGCGGCGGAGACCGTTGCGGTCGCCACCTACCTGGCGCTGACAGAACAGACCGGCGCCAGAATTCACTTCCAGACCCTCTCCACCGATCGGGCGGCTCGCATGCTGGCCCGCGCTCGTTTCGACAAGCAACCGGTCACGGCGGATGTCGCCATCCATCAGCTCTTTCTGACCGACCTGGATATCGATGATTTCGACAGCTGTACCCATGTCAGGCCCCCGTTGCGCACCACCAGTGACCGCAACGGTTTGCGCCGGGCCGTGGCGGAAAATGTGATCATGGCCATCTGTTCGGATCACCAGCCCCATGAAGCGGACGCCAAGATGGCACCCTTTCCCGACACGGAACCCGGCATCTCCAACCTCGAAACCCTGCTGCCGTTGACCTTGAAATTGGTACAGGAGGGGGTCATGGATCTGCCCGGCGCCATCGCCAGACTGACCTGTGGTCCGGCGGATATCCTGGGCCTGGCGCTTGGCAGGCTGAGTATCGGCACCCCCGCTGACATCTGCATCTTCGATCCGGAGCATCATTGGACCTTGCACGCCGAACGGTTGACCAGTCAGGGCAAGAACACACCCTTCGATGGTTGGGAGATGCCGGGCAGGGTCCACTACACCTTGCGCCAAGGGCGGATCGTATTCGCTCTGGATCACCCCGCCCGCGAGCAGCAGCCATGACTAAATCCCAGCGCGATACGATCTTTCTGGAAGAAGCGGAAATCCTCCACCATCAGGCCTTTGCCGGTGATCAGTATATCCTGCGAGTGCAGGCCCCCCAGTGCGCCGCCAGGGCCCGACCGGGCAGCTTCGTGCACCTGCAGTGCGACCCGCTGCTGCCGATGCGCCGACCGATCTCGATCATGCGGGTCTCAGCCGTCGATGGCTGGGTGGAATTGCTCTACAAACGGGTGGGTAACGGCACCCAACTGCTCACACGACGTCGCAGCGGTGAAATCCTGAGCCTGCTTGGCCCGATCGGACAACCGTTCACCCCATCGTCCGACCACAAGCAACCCCTGCTGATCGGAGGCGGGGTCGGCATGCCGCCGATGATCTTCCTGGCGGACCTCATGCGCCGGGATCGCCACAAACAGCCCTTCGTGATCCTCGGCTCCGAGGCGCCTTTCCCTTTTTCACCCAGACCCTCCATGCTCAGGATTCCCGGCCTGCCCGAAACGGTCAACGCCAGCATGCCCCAGCTGGAAGACTGGGGTGTCGCTTGCCGACTGGCCAGCCAGCAGGACTTTGCCGGCTGTTTTCAGGGCTATGTAACCGACTTGGCCCGCCACTGGCTGGAATCCCTGGATGAGCAGGCCAGACGGGAGGTGGAAATCTTCTCCTGCGGTCCGCATCCGATGCTCGAGGCAGTGGCCAAACTGGCTGAAGAATATGCGCTGCCCTGTCAGGTTTCCCTGGAGGAGTTCATGGCCTGCGCGGTCGGTGGTTGTGCCGGTTGCGTGGTCGAGGTGAGAACCCCCACAGGGCCGGCGATGAAGCGGGTCTGCGTGGATGGACCGGTATTCGACGCCCGTCTGGTATTTTAAGCGCCCAACTGCGCGTTGTCTTAGTTAGTCCTGGCGCCAACCCTTCCGCCGCGCCTTCATGGACCAGACCCAGACATAATTCGACCCACTGACCAAAATAGTCGCCAGGGTCCCCCAAACCAGCAGACTCATTAGCCAGGACGGCAGCGGATAGGGTCCGGCATCGGTCACCACCAGCAGCACCAACAAGATCTGCAACAGGGTGTTAAGCTTGCTGATCAGACTGGGCGTGCCTGCAGATCTTCGATGCTGAAGTGGTAGTAGAGTGCGCCGCCCACGATCACCAGATCGCGGAAGATCACCAGCATAACCAGCCAGACCGGAATCAGACCCAACACCCCCAACACCAGAAACGAGCTCATCAGCAGGGCCTTGTCCGCCAGCGGATCGAGCAGCCCCCCCAGTCGACTCCGCCAAGCGAAACGCTTGGCGAGATATCCGTCCAGGGCGTCGGAGAAACCGGCCACCCCAAACAGGATCAGAGCGGCGGAAAACTGCTGCTCAATCAGGAGCCAAACGACCGGGATGGTCAGCAGAATGCGCAGGAAGCTGATCAGATTGGGGATATCGCGGGCTCTCATTGACGTAACCGGTAGTTCAGACTTTCGGCATCGAAGTCTTCCGCTGAGACGCTATCGTCGCCCATGTCATCCGACGTCCCCGACCGCCTCCAGTACCTGGCTCAGCATGATGCCCCGCTCCAGGGTCTCTCTACCACCCTGCACCCTGACCAGAAAACTCACCTCATTGGGCGAAGCGGAAAGCACGTCGAGGGATTGAATCGTGTCCAGAGAGCTCAGATAGTCCTTCACCAACATGTAATCCGCCAGATGATTCAGACCCGACACGCGAACCCGCAACTTACTGTCACCCCGCGCCACCGTCTGCGGGGCGAACCGGGCGGCCAGACGGTCCACCACCTGCTGCAGCCCTTCCGCCGCCACACTTTGCCTGGTCTTGCCACGGTTCTGCCAGTTTTTCACCGTATCCGGTTGATACAGCGTCCATTCAGCCAGCCAATCGTCACTGCCCCGCTGACGCAACCGACCCACCAGGATCACATCCGGCTGATAACGATCCGACGCCCTGCGAATGGCTTCTTCAAAGGTGCCCCAGACGTCACTGACCTGCAAGCTTGTCCGATCTTCCAGTCCATGAGGGGCAACAGGATCGGCAACCCGCGCCCGCGGGCGACCTCATCCAGTCCCATTCCGCAGATCCGGTTCCACTTCAGCCTGATAAAGACTGCGCTGGCCGCCGATCTCGACGCCCAGCCAGATCAGGTAGCAGGTCGGGTACTGCCCCACACCGGGACACCCTTGTTGCGTAACAGACGGTTGACCGCCGCCTCATCAAACTGAACCCAGAGCAGTCGATCCGGCACCGACTGCTGGTCGGTCGAACCACTTGTCCGGCATCCAGGGCGAGATACCGGTACTGCCGCACATAGCTGTTTGCATTGCTCAGCTCCTTGCGCCATGGCCGATTTCCCCGGCAGACTGCGGATCTCCCGAAACCTTGACCAGCACCTGGGCAAAGGCCTCGCGGATCGCACCTGCGCGTTCCTCCGTCCCCTGGCCGGCAACCGGCTTCTCCCCCACGTAGAGGTCTGGCACGTCCTCACCCAGAACCCCACCGCTCAGGAGTACCAGCAGCCACAACACGAGCAGCCGTTCCACGTTCATTCTCGATCCGGTCATAATCAACATAGCCTGGCCAATACAAATGACGGATTCTAGCGCGGGTCCCATCGGCCTGTCTAAAGCCAACGCAAGGTGTGGGCGGCAACAATCCCATAGCGATGGCGCTTTGTTCCTCACCGGTTGGAACAAGTTCTGATAGAATCCCAGCGTGTCTGGCCCCATCCGGGAGGATCTATCAGTGGATCACGAAAGCAGTCCCAGGAACACCCAACAACTCAGTTACCGGGATGCCGGGGTCGATATCGACGCCGGCAACGAGTTTATCGAGCGCATCAAACCCATTGTCAAACAGACCTTCCGTCCGGGGGTACTGACTGGTCTTGGCGGTTTCGGCGCCCTCTTCGAGCTGCCCCTGGAACGCTTCTCCGAGCCAGTGCTGGTCTCCGGCACCGATGGAGTCGGCACCAAGCTCAAGCTGGCCCTGGAACTGGGGCGTCACGACACCATCGGCATCGATCTGGTGGCGATGTGCGTGAACGATATCGTGGTCGCCGGCGCCGAGCCCCTGTTCTTTCTCGACTACTACGCCACCGGCCATCTGGACGTGGATGTCGCCACCGAGGTGGTGCGCGGCATCGCGCGGGGTTGCGAACTGGCCGGCGCCGCCCTCACCGGCGGGGAGACGGCGGAGATGCCCGGCCTGTACAGCGCGGGCGACTACGACCTGGCCGGCTTTTGTGTTGGCATCGTGGAGAAGCGCCGCCTCATCCAGGCGGAACGGGTGCAACCCGGCGACGTGCTGATCGGACTCGCCTCCTCCGGTGCCCACTCCAACGGTTACTCCCTGATCCGCAAGATCCTGCAATTAAAACAGGCCGATCTGACGCAACCAATCGGCGCCTACCAGTCTGGGCGACGCCCTGCTGGCCCCCACCCGCATCTATGTGAAGCCCCTGTTGCAGCTGTTGGAACAGATCGAGATCCACGCCCTGGCCCACATCACCGGCGGCGGCCTGCCGGAGAACCTGCCCCGGGTGCTGCCCGCAGGCTGCAAGGCGGTGATCGAGCGCGACTCCTGGCAACTGCCGGAGGTCTTCGGCTGGCTGCAGCAGCAAGGCAATGTGGCCGAGGCAGAGATGCTGCGCACCTTCAACTGCGGCGTGGGCATGGTGATCTGTGTCGCCGAGGCGGACGCGCAAGCGGCCCTGCAACAACTACAAGCGGCAGGCGAGGAACCCTGGCGCCTCGGCAGGATCGAATCATCACAAGACGCGCAACCCAGCGTAGAGATCCGAAGCTGAGCCATCATGTCTGAGCCATACAAGCTACCGATCGTCGTGCTGATCTCCGGCAGCGGCAGCAATCTGCAGGCGCTCATCGATGCGGCCGATCGCCGGGCTGCCGATCGAGATCCGCGCCGTGATCAGCAATCAGGCAGAGGCCTTCGGCCTGACCCGTGCAGAACGCGCAGGCATAGCAACCGAGGTATTGAATCATCGGGACTTCAGCGAACGGGAGCAGTATGACCAGGCACTGTTCGCCTTGATCGACGGCTATCAGCCCGGGCTGGTGGCACTGGCCGGTTTCATGCGCATCCTGACCCCGGCGTTCGTGCGTCACTATGTCGGCCGCATGTTTAATATCCATCCCTCCCTGTTGCCCAAATTTCGCGGCCTGCATACGCATCAGCGGGCGCTGGATGCCGGTGAACGACTGCACGGAGCCAGTGTCCATTTCGTCACCGAAGAGTTGGATGGCGGTCCCTTGATCGTGCAGGCGCAGGTCCCGGTGCTGCCGGGGGATGACGCCGAACGGCTGGGCGCACGGGTGCTGCAACGGGAACATCAGATCTATCCGTTAGCCATCCAATGGTTCGCGCAACGACGCCTGCGGCTCGACCCCGCAGGGTGATGTGGTGCTGGATGGCGAGGTGCTCGGAGGACCCATGGTGTTCGAACCCGATCAGGAGATCCGATGAGCCGGTGGCACAATCCACCCATCCCGCTGCTCACCGGTCTTTTAACCTTGGGCCTGATTCTTCCCCTGCTGGCGGCCGCGACCGACCTGCAGCTAAAGCCCTTCCAGGCCCTTTTTCAGGTCAGCCGTAACGACCTGCCCCTGGGTACCATGGACATCCGGCTCACCCTCGACGACCAGGAGAGCTATGCCTACACCGGCCATACCAAACCGGGAGGAATCGTTGGCTTGATAATCTCGGATGAGGTCCATGAAGCCAGTCGGGGCAGCTACAAAAACAACCGGATCAGGCCCAACCGCTACGAATACCTGCAGGACAACGGCGAGCGGAAAAAACAGACCCAGTTGGATTTCGACTGGCCGGACGGCCAGGTCTGGACAGACAGCGAGGGCCAGCGCTGGGCACAACCGATGACGGCCGACACACAAGACAAATACAGCCAGCAATTAGCCCTGCGGCTCGACCTGGCCAAGGGTGTGCGGGAAGTCAGCTATCCGGTCGCCGATGGCGGCAGAGATAAAGACCTATCACTACCGGGTCGTAGGGGAAGATACCATCAACCCACCCTTCGGCAGATTGAAATGCATCCGGGTCAGGCGCAGCAAGGAATCCGATCCGCCCGATTACACCATCTGGATCGCACCGGAACTGGGCTATCTGCCGGTCAAGATCGAACGCCGGCGGTCCTCCGGCAACTACGCCATTGAATTGATGCAACTTCGTGAAGGAAAATAACCACTTCGATGGCTCAGCCTATCCCTTATTGCGCTGGTAGTTACTGCAGACCCAACAACCTGCTCATGACCTTTTTGAACAGACCGCCCGGGGCGATGGTGATCCTGGCGTTGTCGATATCCACCTGCTCGACCGCATAGTCGGCTACATCTACCCCGGCCTCCCGATACATCTCGTGGGAGAGTTTCAGATCGTCGGCCCAGCGGGACAAAAAATCCTCGCTCGGCGAGATATACACCACCCGCGCCACCTCTTCCTGTATGAGTTTCGAGGCGCACCGGGGACAGGGAGGATGGGTCACATAGACGGTACACTTCGCAAGACCCCGCTTGGCGAAGATCATCGCGTTCTCTTCCGCATGGATCGTCAGGTTCAGCTTGCACTCCCGGTTGCTGAGCCGTTCCGGTTTGTCCTCTACACCGGCGGCAAAACCATTATAGCCCAGCGAGATGATGCGATTGCCATCGGTTATGACTGCGCCCACCTGGGAGGAGGGATCTTTGCTCCAGGCGGAGATGTGCGCGGCCAGTCCGAGAAAGCGGGTATCCCACTTGGCGGGCATCAGGATGGTTTATTGGCTTCGGCCGCTGCTGCAGCCTGTTGCACCATCTTCTGCAGTTCGCCGTTCTGATGCAGTTCCAGGGTGATATCACACCCGCCAACCAGTTCCCCGTTGATATAGAGTTGCGGAAAGGTGGGCCAATCCGCGTAACGCGGCAGGTTCTCGAAGATCTCCGGATCCTGCAGAACATTCACATAGGAAAAGGGCACGCCGCAATCCTGCAGCGCTGCAGCGGCGCGGGAGGAAAAGCCACACATGGGAAATTGGGGGGTACCTTTCATATAGAGCACGATCGGGTTGCCTTCCACCTGTTCACGAATTCGATCTAAAACGTCCATCTGACACCTCTTATTATTTGATGTTTGCTGCACATCATGGGGATTGACCGGCCGATACTCAAGCCCGTTTTGACAAGTGAATTCTACCGCAAGGATAACGGGAAAAAACCCGGATTAGGTCAAGCTAATATACTGCTATCCCATTTCGCGTCAGATGTCGGTACAGCATCCGTGCCCTTCCGCTTGATTCCCTACGACAATAAAAAGACCCACGGCGACCGGTAAGGGTCGCCGTGGGTCTAGGTCGCCAACCAACCCTAAGATGTTGGATAGAGGAATCTTACCCGGCAGCGGCCTAAAAAAATGGGAAACCCGTCCCGGTTATGTTCCGCAACATTGGTGACCGCGATGCGGTGAACCTGCGCCTGCTTGCCTGCACAGGGCGCGCGACCTGGGCTTCAGTCTGGAGGATATCGGCTTGATGCCGGGCCTGGCGGATCCTCGAGGCCTTGACGAAAGACACGCCACTGCTTCCGCCCTGTCGATGACCGCGGGATAAACCACGGAATATGCATTGGATCATTGCCGGATAACGCTCTATCATCCAGACTATCTTGAAAATTAATGATGGAGGTGTCCATGCAACCCGATCTCAAGCGTCGCCGCCTGGTACTGGGTGGGACCGCCGGCATGGCCCTCTCCCTGTTGCCGTTCGGTCTGCCCGCGAGCCCCTCGGCTGCGACCGACCCCGGCTCAGACCGCCGGACCCTTCTACCCACTCGAACTGCCCCTGGACGACGACAATGACCTGGTGCAGGTGGGAAATTCCGCCGAACTGGCGAAGGGTGAAATCAGCCACCTGACGGCGAGGTGGTGGACACTCCGGAAGACCGGTGGCCGACGCTCGGATCGAGATCTGGCAGTGCGATGCCAACGGCCGCTACCGGCATCCCCGGGACCGCCGCTCCGCTCCCCTCGATCCCCACTTCCAGGGTCACGGTCACTACCAGTGCAAGGCGGACGGTCGCTACCGTTTTCGCACCATCCGGCCGGTGCCCTATCCGGGTCGTACTCCGCACATCCACTTCGCCATCAGCGGACCCGGCTTCGAGCCCCTAGTGACCCAGATGTACGTGGCCGGCGAACCCCTCAACAGCAGGACTTCATTCTCAACAACATCGCGACGAGGAATTGAACAACAGCGTTATCGTCGATCTGACCCCTGCAGTCCCGTCGGGAGAATGGGCCGGCCATTTTCGCATCGTGCTCGCCGCCGATGGTCGCTTCGAGCGCTTCTCCTGAGCTCAGGCGACCAATTGGCGCTGCAGCCAGAACTCGAACACCGCGATATGCCACAGCTTGCTGCCCTGGATGCGGGTGTGGTGCATCTCCGGTGCGGCCATCAGCATGTCGATGTATTCGCGGCGAAAGATGCCTCGCTCGCCGGGCCACCTGTGAATCCAGGATGTCGCGCATGAACGCGAGAAACTCGCCGCGCACGTATTTCAAGCGCCGGCATCGGGAAATAACCCTTGGGCCGGTCGATCACCGCATCGGGCAGCAGGCCGCGGGCCATCGCCTTCAACGGGTACTTGCCGCCTTCCTTGAGCTTGAGTTCGGGCGGACAGCGGGCCGCCAGCGCCACCAGCTGATGGTCGAGAAACGGCACCCGCGCCTCCAGGCCCCAGGCCATGGTCATGTTGTCGACCCGCTTGACCGGATCGTCCACGATCAGGGTGGTCTGATCCATGCGCAGCACCGCGTCCAGAAAGGTATCCGCCTCCGGCTCCGCCAGCAGCTCCGCGATGCGCCGACGGGTGTGGTCGGCGCCGGTCAGCTCCGGGCTCACCATGCGCAGGTATTCCGGATGGTCCCGGTCGAAGTAGTGCTTGGCGAAGCGTTCCACCGGCTCGCCCTCGGTCTCCGCCAGCATGCGGTGATACCAGAAGTAGCCGCCGAACACCTCGTCGGCCCCCTGGCCCGACTGTACCACCTTGATCTGTTTCGAGACCTGTTCGCTGAGCAGGTAGAAGGCCACCGCATCCTGGCCGAACATGGGCTCCGCCATGCTGTCCACCGCCTCCGGCAACCGCTGCAGCACCTCACTGTTGGGCACCAGAAACTTGTGGTGCTGAGTCTGGTACATCTGCGCCACCGGGTCGGAGTATTCGAACTCGTTGCCCTTCTCCTCCGGCTGATCCTCGAAACCCACCGAGAAGGTGTGCAGATCGGAGACCCCGGCCTCCGCCAGCAGGGCCACCAGCAGGCTGGAGTCGAGACCGCCGGACAACAGCACCCCCACCGGCACATCCGCCACCTCGTTGCGCTTGCGCACCGCCTCGCGCAGGGACTCGTGGATCGCATCCAGCCAGTCCAGCTCGCTCATGCGGCTGTCCGGCCGGGTGGCCGGGTAGCTCCAGTAGCGGCGCAGCGTCTGTTCTCCCGCACCATCGACCATCAGACAATGGGCCGGCGCCAGTTTGCGGATGCCGTTGAAGATGGTGTGGGGCGCCGGCACCACCCCGTGCAGGGTGAACTGATGATGCAGCGCCACCGGATCGATCGAGGTGTCCACCTCGCCGGCCGCCAGCAGGGCCTGAGCATTGGAGGCGAAACGCAGCCGCTTGTGGTCCAGGGTGTAGTAGAGCGGCTTGATGCCGAAGCGGTCGCGGGCCAGAAACAGGCGTTGCTGATCCGCGCGGTAATCCCACAGGGCGAAGGCGAACATCCCGTGCAGATGCTCGACACACCCTTCCCCCCAGGCATGCCAGGCCTTGAGGATCACCTCGGTGTCGCCGTCGGAGAAGAAATGGTAGCCCTTGGCGCGCAGCTCTCGGCGCAGCTCCCGGTAGTTGTAGATGGTGCCGTTGAACACCAGGGCCAGGCAGAGCTGCTGATCCACCATCGGCTGGTTGGCGTGTTCCGACAGATCGATGATCGAGAGTCGGCGATGGCCGAATCCCAGCGGACCGTCGCTGTAACTGCCGCCATGGTCGGGCCCGCGGCGCTCCAGCCGCGCGGTCATACGCTGCACCGCGCTCAGATCCGCCGGTTGGCTTGTCGAAACGTAGTTCACCACAGATACCGCACATCGTTCAGGCCCCGCCGTCAGCTGTTTTATGAACATTCATGCCTGGCCTGCAGGAGCGCCCCATCGGGCGCGAATGCTGCTCGCGGGCATGCCCCGCTCCCACATACACAAGCAATCAGGATCCCGGTTCGACCCCAGTATGCCAAAGATCAACGCCTTTCACATTGATCCGGTACGTCACCGCGTTCCGCGCACCGGCGCGTAGTGATCGAACTCCATGGTGAACGAGCCGCGGCCGCGGGTCGCGGAACGCAGTTCGGTGGCGTAACCGAACATCTCCGACAGGGGCAGCATGCCGCGAATCGCCTTTATCTCACCGGGGCGATTGTCGACCCCTTCGATCTCTGCCCGCCGCGCCGTCAGTTGCCCCAGCACATCACCCAGATGCTCCTCGGGGGTCAGCACCTCCGCCTTGACCACCGGCTCCAGCAACACCGGACTGCCCTGCTCCAGGCCGCTGCGCATCGCCATGCTGCCGGCGATCTTGAAGGCCAGGGGATTGGAATCCACCGGATGGGTGGAACCGTCGATCAGGGTCACCCGGACATCCGTCACCGGATATCCGCCGATGACGCCGCTGGCGGCCGCTTCCCGGACCCCGGCCTCCACCGAGGGAATGAAGGCCTTCGGGATGGCCCCGCCGCTGACGGCATTTTCGAACAGGATGCCCTGCTCCACGCTCGGCGGGCTCCAGCGCGAGCACCACATGGCCGTACTGACCGTGGCCGCCGGTCTGGCGGATGAAGCTCTCATCGGCACGCGCTACCGGCCGGCTGATGGTCTCCTTGTAGGCGACCCTAGGCTTGCCGGTGAGCACCTTCACCCCATGTTCGAGACGCAGCCGGTCGATCAGGATCTCCAGATGCAGCTCGCCCATGCCGGCCAGGATGATCTGACCGGTGGTGTCGTCCACCTCGGTGCGAAAGGTCGGGTCGTCGACCGCCAGCTGGTGCAGCGCATCGGCGAGTTGTTCGTTGTCTTCCGCGGTACGCGGCGCCACGGTGATCTGGATCACGGGATCGGGAAAGGTGATGGACTCGAGCAGCAGCGGATGGCCCGGATCGCACAGGGTATCGCCGGTGACTGCATGTTTCATGCCGAGCACCGCGGCGATGTCGCCGGCGCGCACCTCGCTCCAGGTGTTCCCGGTGGATGGCGTACATCCGCTCCAGGCGACCGACCCGTTCCGCCTTGCCGAGTCGGGTGTTCAGTACCTTGCCGCCAGCCTTGCAGCACCCCGGAATAGACCCGCACATAGGCCAGCTGCCCCGCGTAGGGGTCGGTCACCGTCTTGAACAGCAGGGCGCTGAGCGGCGCCTCATCGGCAGGCCGGCACAGCACCGGCTTGGCCCGACTCGGGATGGGTGCCTTTGATCTCGCCGACATCGACGGGCGACGGCAGATAATCGACCACCGCATCCAGCAGCGGCTGCACGCCCTTGTTGCGTAGCGCGGTGCCGCACAGCACCGGTACGATCCGGTTGGCCAGGGTGGCGCGGCGCAAGGCGGCCTTGAGCACTTCGAGCTCGGGCTCGATACCCTCCAGCCAACCGGCCAGCAGGCTGTCGTCCTGCTCGGCGACCCGTTCGATCAGCTCTGCGCGCGCCGCCTGGGCTGCTGCCAGCAGCTCGGCGGGAATCTCGCCGTACTCCCGGCTCGCGCCCAGGGTGTCACTCCAGTAGATCGCCTGCATGCTGAGCAGGTCCACCACACCGTCGAAGTTGGACTCGGCGCCGATCGGCAGCTGCAGGGCAACCGGATTGGCGGCGAGCCGCTCCCGGATGCTGGTCACCGCGCGGGCGAAATCGACACCGATGCGGTCCATCTTGTTGACGAAGCAGAGCCGCGGCACCCGGTAGCGATTGGCCTGTCGCCACACGGTTTCGCTCTGGGGCTCGACCCCCTGCAAGGCGTCGAACACCACGACGGCGCCGTCCAGCACCCGCAGGGCCCGTTGCACCTCGGCGGTGAAATCGATATGTCCCGGGGTGTCGATGATATTGATCTGATGCTCGTTCCAGAACGCGGTCACCGCCGCATCCACGATGGTGATGCCCCGCTCCCGCTCCTGCTCCATCCAGTCGGTGACGGTCGTACCGGCGTCCACCGAACCGAGCTGATGGGTGCGCCCCGCATAATAGAGGATGCGCTCGGTGGTGGTGGTCTTGCCCGCGTCGATATGTGCGATCACGCCGATGTTGCGCAGGTGTTGCTTGGCTGTGGGTTGGTCGGTCAAGATGGTATCGCTCCTGTTTTCTGGCCGATTCACGCAGAATCCGCCCTATCTTTGCAATGGTCATTGCTGTTGGTCTTCCGGTCCGACCCAGAAATGCGGGTTCCAGGCGACTTCCCAGAGATGTCCGTCCGGGTCGGCGAAGTAGCCTGAATAACCGCCCCAGAAGGCGTCCTGGGCCGGTTTGACCAGACGCGCTCCGGCTGCGACAGCCTGTGCCAGCAATTGGTCGACTGCTGCACGGCTGGCGACGTTGTGCGCCAGCGTCATTCCGGAAAAACCCTGCCCCGCCGCCGGCACGTTGGCATCCGCCGCCAAGGCTGCACGAGGATAGAGGCCCAGCCAGGTCCCGTTCAAGGGAAAGAAGGCCACATCGGCATTCTCATCCATCGACATACGCGGCAGGCCGAGCCCTATCTCATAGAAGCGGGTGGCGACCGCAAGGTCCATCGACACCGAGTGTGATCATACTGATTCTTGGTTGCAGCCTCCTGCATTGCCTCTATCCCTCCCTCTGGTACTCGAAAATGGAATCCCGATACGGTTCATGGATGGCTTTCCCCCCCTCACGCGGGAGGGTCAGGCTGGGGGGCTACCCCAGCCCCCGCCGCCTGGCGTCTCGATGGTCAGACGCTGCCCCGCCTCGACCTCCAGACTGATCTTACCAGGCAGCTCCGCCCCATCCAGCAGATTCCTGCCGGACGCACCCGGTCCGCCGCCGGCCAGGCCCCAGGGCCGCCGGGTGCGCCGTTCGGTCAGCAGGGAGATCTGGGCCGGGGCCAGGAATTCGCATTCCCGGATCAAGCCCGTCACCGCCCGCATGCCGTCCCGCTCCACCCGAACCCCGGCGGATGGCATAGCGCCTGATGCGCAGGGGAAAACGGCTCTCCACCACCTCGATGGGGGTATTCAGGGTATTGGTCATGTGGGTCTGCACCCCGCTCAGCCCGGCCCCGCCGGAGCCGGCGCCCATGCCGCCGCCGATGGTCTCGTAGTAGTCCCAGGGTTCGCCCCGGTCGCTGCCCATGGCCAGGTTGTTCATGCTGCCATGGCTGGCGGCCGGGATCTCTTCGGGCAGCACCTCCGCCAGGGCGCCCGAGCACCACATCCACCACCCGGGTGCTGGTTTCCACATTGCCGGCCGCCACCGCGGCGGGACGCCGGGCATTGAGCAGGGAACCCTCCGGCGCCTGCAGCCGGATCGGGCGAAAGGTGCCGGCGCAGGCCGGGGTCTGGGGCGGCATCAGGCAACGGAATACATAGAACACCGCTGCGGCGGCCACCGACAGGGGGCAGTTGATATTGCCCGCCACCTGCGTAGCGGTGCCGGTGAAGTCCACCGCCACTTCGCCCTGGCTGCACCCTCGATCCAGCACCTGGATGGGGATATCCCGGTTGCCCTGGCCGTCGTCGTCCATCAGATCGGTAAAGCGGTATTCGCCGTCCGGAATCCTTTGCAGGGCCGCGCTGCGCCAGCCTTTCGCCGTAATCGTTGAGGGCATCGAGTCCCTGGATAAAACGCTCGCCGTCCCCATTCGCCGACCATCTGACCCAGGCGCTCCAGCCCGCTGCGGTTGGCGCTGATCTGGGCGGCGAAATCGCCGGCCGAGTCGCGCGGATTGCGATTGCCGCCGGTCAACTGGTGCAGGAACTCCCGATCCAGCTCGCCCCGTCTGAGCAGACGACCGGGCGGGATCACCCGACCCTCTTCGTCCAGATGCCTTGAGACCGGCATGGAACCGGGTGCATGGGCGCCGATATCCGCGTGGTGCGCCCGGTTCACCAGAAAGGCGCTCAGTCGGTCCTCGGCGAAACAGCGGCGCAATCAGGGTCACATCCGGCAGGTGGGTGCCGCCCAGGAAGGGATCGTTGAGTACGATCATATCACCGGGCCGCCACTCAATCCCCGCCACAATCCCTTGCATGGCGTAGGCCATGCTGCCAAGATGCACCGGGATGTGAGCGGCCTGGGCGCAGAGCCCGCCCTGCGCATCGAATACCGCACAGGAGAAATCGAGCCGGTCGCGGATATTCGGCGAAAAGGCCGCATTGCGCAGCACCGCGCCCATCTCGTCGCACACCGCCTCCAGACGTGAGGCGAAGATATTGAGTTCGATCGGATCCATATCGACATCATGAGGTAACATATCGGGGCTATATTCTCCCCCACAATCTTCAGTATTGCATCGTCATCCAGCCGCCGATAGAATTGCATACCTTTCTACTAGGTTTTTTGCCTGTGACAAGGCTAGCGAACCTTGAAACTATACAAAGACAGTCAACCTTAAGGAGTATTGAAACATGGCCCATGAACTGCCTGCGCTGCCCTATGCCAAAAACGCCCTGGAACCCGTAATCTCCAGCGAGACCCTGGACTATCATCACGGCAAACATCACAACACCTATGTGACCAATCTGAACAACCTGATTCCGGGCACCGAGTTCGAGAACGCCTCCCTGGAAGAGATCATCAAGAAATCCTCCGGCGGCGTCTTCAACAATGCGGCCCAGGTCTGGAACCACACCTTCTACTGGAACTGCCTGCGCAGCCCCATCGGACGACAATGTTCCCACCGGCGCCCTGGCCGATGCCATCAACAGTACCTTCGGCTCCTTCGACGAGTTCAAGAAGAAGTTCGCCACCTCCGGCGCCACCAACTTCGGCTCCGGCTGGACCTGGCTGGTACAGAACGATGACGGCAGCCTGGAGATCTACAACACCTCCAACGCCGGCACCCCGATGACCGCCGGCAAGAAGGCCCTGCTCACCGCCGACGTATGGGAGCACGCCTACTACATCGACTACCGCAACGCCCGCCCGGCCTATCTGGAAGCCTTCTGGAAGATCGTCAACTGGGAGTTCGTTGCCGGCAACATGAGCTGAACGATGGTTTGATTGAATTATTTCAGGACTGGGTCCTGAACAGACGAAAAGCCCTCAGGGGAGACCTCTGGGGGCTTTTTTTTATTAAGGTCGATAACCTCTTATGGCAGCAAATTTCCGCTGCTCATGTTCAAGATTAATTCATGCCAGGTTCACCCTTACACGTACGATATCAAATGATGGCTGATTCAAACCCCATCAGTTCATGCCCATACCGGGCGTCCACAAGCCGGATAAACATGGGCGGGGAAAGGTGCGTCGCTTCGCTGTGCAGTTTACCCGTCGGTCACTCTCAGCGTAATGGCTCGGAACCAGGTTTGCGAACCGACCCAATCAGCATGGGACTTCATGATGCCTAGCCAGAGTACCAATGTCTTTGTGTCCTATAGCCATGCTGACGCCTCGCTGGTCGCCCCGGTCGTCAAACTGCTTCGCGTTAACAAATCCCTCGTCTTCCAGGATATTGATGACATTCCACCGGGCAAGATTTGGCGGAGCGAAATTGCCAAGGCCCTAGCTGAATCTCAATTGGTCGTCGTTTTTTGGTGCAATCACGCCAGCCGATCCAATGAGGTGTCGAAGGAGTGGAAAGCAGCCATTGAGCAAGAGAAGGATCTCCTGCCGCTGCTTTTGGATGCCACGCCGCTGCCCACAGAGTTGGGTGAGTATCAGTGGATAGACTTTCGAGGAATGGTCGGCGCAAACCATAACTCGATCGATGCGTCGGCTACTGACATTGAGACAAGCAACTCACAGCCACCGTTAGCGGTTCCGTCGAAGTCCGTTCGCTGGTTACCCCTTGCTGGACTCGCGACGGCTTTCGTAGCCGTTGCGACCCTGAGCCTGTTCACCTGGATCGAACTGCAGGCCCCTCTACCTGTCCCTCGCTCATACCCGGAACAGAACCAAACCTCTCCTCCACCCCTGGAAACATTCGATTTCGTCTTCAGCAATAACATCTTAATTGTGCTTGGCGTTTTTTTCGCAGCGGCGTGCCTCGCCTGGTTGTTGCGACAGCGTTCGACTCGTGGGAAACCTGCCGCAGGGGGCCGTCCGCATCACGACGAAATCGAGCGCCGTATGGCAAGTGAACTTGAGGCCGAGATACTCAGACGCAATGCATTGAGGCGAGATAACGAGGTATAACAAATCCTCGGCAGGATTCCGACCCCTGAGCGAGATGCTGCAGGTCGAGGTTCACAATCGCAAGATCGGAAGATGCTGTGGAAGGAGTAGCCATCTCCGCCTCAAGTTCTGCGGGGTTTGCATATCAGTGGTTGCGACCAACCATTCTCTATAGCGGTTTGACAGTATCCTTCCCTGGATCTGTCTCGTGCGGTTTGGCACTGTCCCGTCAGATGGTTTATTGTCCGGGAGTTATGGTGGCCTTCTCCACCAGAATCGGATAGCTGTATCCGGCGCCAAAGTCCAGGTCGAGAATCAGTGTACCTGTCACTGTCACTCGATCACCCACATTCGCGGTGTCCTGACTGGTCACAGTTATGTCATTGGAGCCATCCTCAGGGCTACCCGTACCATCCTGCAGATGAAGAAAGTTTCTCTGCATAATCTGGTTGTTAACCTTAACGACTTTCCCTTGTAATTTTACCAGCTTACCATTCAGCGCAGCTTTCTCTTTGTAAAGATTCTCTACGCTGCTGCTGACAGCTTCATCCGCCTGCAGGGGTAAGACGAAAAGGCTGAAAAATATGCCCACAATGAATATGTTGAAGGCTCGAGTCATCTGCCTCTCCTGTTTTTTAAGTAAAAAAGAGCCTGAAGTATAACACCGGACGAGTAAAGAGAAAGAGTGTTGTAAAGTGCCTGGACGCAAGTCACAACGATTCTCTTGTAACTTGATCAGTTCATGCAATATCTGCATTTTAAATTTATGGTTTTGTAACTATTCAACTCGCTCTGAAATGCCTCTGCTTTCATCCTGAAATACACCGTTGTAGGAGTTGCCGGTGGCTGTGACCCAAGGCAACAAGCCTTTTCGGCCTCTCAACGCAAAACGACTCCCGTCGCTATGCACAGCCCTGGGCAGGTCCTACGTGGGCTGAATGGTTACAAGCATTGTTGGAATTGTCCCTGCCATGCGGGCCAAGCGTCTATCGCTTTTTATCTGCTGTAATCCTGTCATTGGATTACATAATCTGCGTCCCATTCCGACAGTGCCTTTATGCTGCCTGAGTGATCCTTGTAGACTTTGAATTCACCCCCTGAAAGAATCGTACTTTCACGCATCATTTCAAAATCAGTCATATCACAGTTATCACTGGATTTCGATTCATGATAATTTTTTTCTATATTTTCAAAGTAAATCGACAATACGAGATTACCATTTGTAGGATTTATACTTAATTTTATTTGAATCTCACCGGCCGAATCTTTATGCAGTGACAGCATTTTCAAAGTATCTTTAAGTATACGATAAAGGATTGATTTTTTTTCATCACTCAACTTCTCTTCCATCACATCGATCACTACGCTGATTCTGTACTTGGTCGACATTGAGTTGAATTCGGACACGAGTGTGTTTGTGGCCGCTTTTAACCCAAACGTATCCAGGCTGGGCGGTCTCAAATTATTCGACAACGTACGAATCTTTCTTATCGCTTGCTGCAAAGTGGGAATAATATGGGACGAAACCTCCAATGAAACGTTTAATTTTTCATTACTTGCCGAAATTATGCATTGTTCAAGATGCATTTTGATGGCAGAAATGGTCTGCACAATGTCTTCATGCAATTCTGTCGATATCCGCTTTTTTTCACCTTCCTGTGACGCCATCAATTTTGCAGAAAGAAATTCCAAGGTCTTTTGTCTTTCCTTGGATTCACGTTGCTTTTCATCAATAATCTTTTCAGCTTTCCTGATATAGAAAATCAAGACCATATAGAGACCCAGCATGGTCAAAATGACAAACAGCAACATGAGCAATTGGGTTTTTGCTGAAGCAAATATCTGATCATTTACATCAGCATACACTTCAAAGACCCCTATGGGCGTGATAGAAGCAGCATCCCAAATTGGAACATATGATTGCACCAGGTTTTCATCAGCTATAGTTGGTTGAAAATAATTCAATGAATCATGATAGATGAATTTAGTGGTTGGGATACCCTTTATAGCGGAGACAAAACCAGGATTATCGCTCTGTAAATTATCTATTTGTGTAGGCCGAGTGGAATAGATTACTTTGCCATTGCGATCATATATTTTTATACGAACAATTGAACGATTCGCCATCAACTTTTGAAGTGTATCTTCCAGCTTTTTATATAAGGCCCTAGATTGACTATCTTCTTTCTTTGCTGAATCCATCTTATGGATATAATCAATGAAAAAGTCATTCATCGTACTTGTTAAAGCAACTGCCAGTGCAGTGTAACTCCTTTCGTTTGCCGTTTCGATAGTCTGAATTGTCTGTACACGCAAGAATATGAATATCACGACTATCGTTATTGCAATAGCAATAAAACTGATCAATGCATAATGTTGCGACAACTTGTAGTTATGTCGATCAATTCTCACCATGTCAATTCTTTAAAATAGAAGTTGTATGCTTCTTACCAACACCATCCTTGAACATGTTCAACCTCGCTCTGCTTTCAGTTGGTTAAGATATAAAGCCGGCTTGCGTCCAAGCTTATCATTCCGAAGTAAGTGATGCTCACATCCTTATTTTTTTAAGTTACCTTGTAACGTATAACCACTTTTCTCATTTGTGCGAACGCCAATCCGTTATCGCTTCCAATCGATGATTTTCGTCCGAGGAAAATTGTGCCATATAATAACCTTTGGAAACGAATCTTTGCCCCGGAGCGAGACTTATACGAGGATACACAGAGGTATAAGGCGCATTATCAATCATCTTTTCTATTTTCTCGATAAAGTAATCTCTGTAGAAATAACCGCGAATCTGTTTCAATGAATCACCCACCGCCTTTAGTGCAAAGTAAGCATTCGCCTGTACCTCTTTTGCACTTGGAACATAAATACGCTTCGCTTTAAACCAACCTGTAGATCGCACTATCAAGCGATTAAGCTTGTCTGGCAACTCCATGGGATGGATAAAATAGATCCTTTCCCTGAGTGCCGGCGGAAGACCAAGATCCTTTTCTCCATACAGCGTTGTTGAGAGATAAATCCTTTTCGGAAGCCGATCTTCCGTGACGGAACTTAGCAATCGATCCAGTAGCTTATGATCGCCCCATACGACCATGATCGATCGATTGGTTATTCCAGCCAGTGCCTGACTGAGTTGATCGGTAGAGGAAAGTCTATAATCGATAACCTTCTCGGTAGCATCCAGCATTGCGGATCTCAGCCCAACAGCCGCTGTCTCTGCATATTTATCATCATCCTGATAAAACTGAACAATCTCACCATTCGAAAGGCCATCCTCTGTGAGATGCCCGGCAACCCCCTCACCCTCCAGGGTCATACCTTTGTCCAGGTAGAGCGAGTAAAAATCATCATCGGCTATCACCGGCAGATCCGTCGTTGGAAATAGACAAGGAATCCGTTCTTTATTGCAGAATTCATGGATGGGGCGCCAATCACCAGTGACCTTCCCGTTGAGCACAGCGAATACCGGATTGCTCTGATAGAGTTCAGCCAGTTGCGCTGGCCAAGTTTCCCTACCGCCTCGCAAATCCCAAATGTGCAGGACCCATTTACGATAAGGCTTGAATATCCAGTCCTTATGCCAGGGTGCGTTTTCCGCCCGAAATGATTCGTGTCTCGTTTCTGTATTCTTCTGCTTGAAATATTCGAGCATCACGTCGAGGAGAGCCTTTTTTTCAGTCGCGTCGATCCCTTCGCTGACTATCGTCGCAAAATGTATCTCTTTGTCGTCTACACCAGGGGAAAACTCTTCGGAAAGAGTCGTGAGATAGTCAATCAGCTTATCCAGGGATTCATCATCAAGAGGGTAACGGGGCATGATGGGATCAAGCAGTTGACCCTTGGCATCGAGTCCTGTTCGAATCGCCAACTTCAGTGATTCCCTGGTATAGGCGGGCCTCAATATCGGTGCTGCCGGCGGTTTACTGGTAGGTATCTGCATCGGTTTAAAGAGCAGATTACCGGTAACGGCAGGAACCACCTGCTGGCCCTCCATCGATCCCATGCCACTCCGACGGTGGCAAGCTCCACAGATGACTTGTTCTCCCGTGACCTGAATATCGCCTTGTATAGTGGCGGATATAAACTCCCCTGAAGGTAAAATTCCATCCTGGTATATCCTTCTCCCATCCTCCAGACTATGATCAGACGCTGCCACTATGAAACAGTAGAAAAACGCCAACAATCCAGCAACTACCACCGATTTAGTACTCATAAAGAATGTCAAGATATGTGTTATTAAATGTCCCGTTAACATCCGGCGACGTCCTTACCTGTGAAGTTGCAGGCCGACAGGAGGGTAGTTATCGAACCATCAGCTTTCTATATTCAGCCAATATATCTTCAGCACTGGCAATTCCATCAATTCGAAGCCAAACATCATCATCCCTGGCCCGTATCAGGGTCAATGGTTCATGATTCATCTTTGCTCCGCGAAAGGCATCAAATGCCTTTTCTACCGTAATGATGTCATCCACCTCTCCGGTGAGAAACTGCCATTGAGGACCGGCATTGAAGCGCTCTGCATAACGGCGTAATTTCTCCGGAGTATCGAATTCCGGATCGATGGAGATAGAGATCATTTTTACATCCTGGCTCTCTTCTCCCAGCTCGTGTTGTATTTGATAGAAGGAGGCGGAAAGCACAGGGCAGATCGTCGTACAGGTGGTGAAAATAAAATTCAACATGACCGGTTTATCCGTTTCCAGCTCCTCCTCGAGTGTGGTCTTTTTTCCATTCATGGTAAGCAAGGGCGTTTCGGGCAACGCATAATTATGTACAGTGCGAATATAGCCATTTTTTCCGGCTAAGCTCTTTTGCTGTTCCTCGGTCATATTCCCTGCGCCGTCTTTCGCTGTTTTAGGTAAATGGCAATCCACCGATAACGGAAACTGTTTTGCAGGGGAGTATCTCTCGTAGAGTGAGCTTATCCCACCGCTTGCGGAAGCGGATGACACTACAACGAGCGCAACCGCTACCCAAATGGCCCGCAAGTTCATAGAACCAGCTTTCGAACCTATTGACCGTTTCATTTTTTACTCTCCTACTCTCTACCAGAGTCTTGTTTGCCTACTGATTCTCATTCCAACCTGTTTACCGAAACCGTCAGGAGATCCTGACGGTCTTGGGTCAATTTCTCTATATCGTCATTTAATTCCCAATAAATCAAGTAGTAAAAGTATTATAAAGATCACATCGCAACTACTACTGCCTCCGAGGCCACTACCGTCGCGGGTAGTTTCAGTACCACCGTCATGTACAACAGATTTGCCGCTTAGTCGGCATTGACCTGACCATCAATGACATCGATGCGGGTAGTGCTGTAATCTACTGACTGACCATTTTCTGGGTGACCAGCGTTTGAAGGGCTGAATTGCAGGCTCCCATTCAAGGCAAAAGCCTCTGGATCCACCGCTAGACTGAAATCATCGGAAAAGAAGATTCTTGGCTCAATAATCTCGTCACTGGTACGAATCTCCAAGCAATTGAATCCATCAGGTTCAATAAAACCAAGAAATTTCCAGTTCGTGACTGTGGCATCCGTTCCCGCAAAGTCCAGCACAGTACGGCCATCCAGAGTAAATGAAAGTTTGGCTCCGTCGGGGCTGCGAAACCAGCCTCCCACTGCATAGAGTTTAAAGGCTGTGGTCAGGGTGTAACCGTCCGGCATCACATGGGAAACGAGAGGCCATCGAGACAGATCCAGGGTGTACATCTCATAGACTCCATCATGGAAATCGCCAATACCAGTGGTCAATCCCCGCGCTGGATCAGACGAGCCAGGCACCGCCCAGGTAACACCGCTTTTCGTCACGCTCGATGATAGGATGGGGCTACGCACGTTTTTCCACTCCCCCTCTTCGAAACCTTCATGGACTGTTTCATAAGCAGTCAGCGCCAACGCATCCAGATAGCGTTGCTCATCGGTGTATAGGGTTGGCGCTGCTCCTGCCGTGAAAACCGCTAACAGCGCTATAAGGGATAAAAGCGTGGAAAAAAAACGCTGAATGTCCATACAAAGTGTCTCTAAACTGCCTGAGTCGATAAACTGCAGAGGTTATCGAAAGTATGTGATTAATTCACCGTCATATGCTCAGCTTTGAAGTCACCAATCACCATGGTGACCTTTTCTCCAGATTTCACGTGGGAATCCGGGTTGCCAAAAACCATGTAGTAGATTTTGTCGGGTTTGATATTCTTTCCCCGATTGGTCGGTCTGAAGGCGCCCACCTTGGCGGCCATCGGCACGGGAAGCTTGGCGTTGGACTTTTCCACATGCAGATAGGGCTGGATTCTGGAATCAAAAAAGATCCTCGATTTTTCAACATCAAGCACCTTAAAACGAAAATCGATCATATAACCCGCGGCCGTTAAATTGAGGCTGATAATTTCGATGCCCCACTCTTCGGTGATCTTTTTCGAAAGATCCGCATCGATTGGGGAGGGCGCAGAAACCTTTTGCGCTACCGGAGGTTTCCAATCCGCGGGAGGAAACTTTGCTTCAGTTGCGGGCGTGGATTCTGCCTCTACAGCCTTGGTTACTGATTTAGGGTCCGCCTCAGCCGCCATAGCTGCAGAGGCAAAAAAACCGATAAGCACGAGAATGAAAACCACCAGCGCCATGACAACCAGCAGTGGGCCCTGATCCGACTCATCTCCCGCCCTGATGTCGTTTCGTCCGGGCCTGGCAGACTCCGTGTCGAGTTTGGAACGTTCATCGCTATCCGTATGGATTAAGTTGCTCATATCACATACCTGCATCTATAACCCTCCGTGGTTTACTAATAATAATTTGTTCTAACGAAACCCCCCGCCCGAGGGCGGGGGTTACACCTTTAGGAAGACGATACAACCATTCGCCTCCTGTTCAAGGCACGTGCACCGCGTCGAGGTCCTGTCCGCTGCCGGGAGTCAATCCCGGGCCGCTGAAATAGTCCGACCAGACGCCTCCAGTGAAGGAAACCACTTCGGTGTCCGCTACGGCCCTGAACCCGGCCACATCGGTCGTGGTTGCCAGGAAGGACATGTAGTAGGTGCCGCCCTTCACCGTCAGGCCGTCAATGTCGGCATTACCCGGCAGACCGTTGGCGCTGGCGTCGAACACCCGGGCAAAGCTAGTACCATTCCAGCTGTAGATATCCGCGTCATCAGCAGTTCCCCCGACTCCCGGTACCGCGGCGTTGCCTAAGGTCGAGAAGTAGAGTGTTGTGCCCAAAATGGAGATGGCATCGATGTCATGGTTACCAGATGTCAGCCCTTGCGCCGTGCCGTCAAAATACAGGGTCCAGGTACCGGCATCGTACAGCACCACATCTTCGTCCTGCACCGCCCCAATGCCGGGAACATCAAGCGAGGTATTTCCAAAAGATACATAAAAAGTATCTGCATCCACTAGATGCATACCGTCTATGTTGGCCTGGAAGCCCATTGTGGCAATAAAATCCAGGATCTTGCTGTAGGCCACACCGTCATATTCATAGATGTTTGCATTGTTGTAGGGCCCGTCCACACCAGGTACTGCGGCCGTGTTTAGCACATTGGAGAAAAATAACGCACCCGCTGACGGCAGTTGATTGGCTGCCGCCACACTCAGGAAGCGCAACATGCCGCCCACACTGTCCCCGGCGGTGAAATCCTCGGGGTCGCTGGGGTTGGTCATATAGCCGTTGCCGTCGTAAACAGCATACCTGCCCTCGGCGCCAGCCACGAAGATCGCGTCCTTGGTCTTGAGTGCCTGCAATTGGGCCGAGTACTGCTCGCGTGGCGCCGGTGTCACGACCCCCGTGGCGCCATCCTGCCAGGTATAGAGCAGGCCATCCTCGGCGTGGATTGTCATGTGCCCCCCCTGTATGACCGGCACGTGGGTCTCGCCGGCCGCACTGAGGAAGCGTAGCAGGGTGTTGCTGCGTGAGTCGTCAGGTCCGGTCACGGCATTGCCTGCCGGGATATCCGCAGTAACGCCGGGTACATAGGGTTCACCGTTTACCAGAAACCAGCGGGCATGGTAATCGATAGAGGTTGTGTAGGTACCGTCGCTGATAGCGCCGTTCAGCGCCGGGTCGATCTCACTGTAGAACAGCACCACCTCATTGTCGTAGGCGGTCGACTCCAAAGGGACTCCTTGCGGATCGTTATACGCGATACCGTCTGCAGCATCGTGGGTGACTGCACCGTAGAGACCCATATAGACCTGCTTCTGCGGGTGGGTGCCACTGTGATAGAGGAAGGTCCCGGGGCGAACACCGGTCCAGGAGTAGGACTCGATACCACCGGCAGTGGCCTCGAATCCGAAGGAGCGGACCCGCTGGGTCAGGTTGGCGCGTGCCCCCGTCGTACCGTCATTCCAGGTCGGACCGGCGCCGCCAGCCGAGGCGGGCAGCGGCAGGCCGGGGATCACGATCGAGGTGGGCTCGGGCAGATCGTTACGCAGGTTGATAGTCAGGGTAGAGTCGCCCACGGGCACCGTCAACCTCGGTCCAGGCAAGGTTATGGCGTTGCCGCAACCGTTGTCCAGGTTGGCGTCGTCATCCTCCGCAAAACCCCAGATGGGCACAGTGCTGCCGTCCAGCATCATCTTGGTAGTAGCGCCCGCGCAGAGGAAGTAGTCCACCGCAGCGACGGGGCCGGCAGTCAGCGCCAGGGCGCCCCCCAGCATGGCCAGTTTGAATGTCGTGTTCATGATGTTAAACCTTTTCATTGTCATTCCCTCCCCCGCTTAATTGATGTCGACGCAGGGCGGGAGCACGACAACTGCGCCCAGCGTACCGCCAGGGAAAATATCGAAGGTGGTCAGTTCTTTCTCCGCATGGGAGTGCCACACCAGGAAGTAACCACCAAAGGGATTCAGACCGCCCTCACCCGGAGGCAGATCACCGCATCACCGAGGAAGGGGCTACCGCTCCACCAGCCGCCCAGGGTCAGATCACCCACACCGGGCAGTTGCACCGGAATCGGACTTACCATGGTCTGCGCAATATTCGTGCTCATAGGTTGTCGGGTTGCTCAGGTCTAAATTATCGCCAAAACCATCTCCGTCACTATCATGGCAAGTATGTACGGTATCGTGCCCGTAGATATCCCAGTTCAGGTCCTTGCCGGTCCAGGTCCAGAGTGCATCGATGCTTTGTTTGGGTGCGGAGTTGATGGTGTTGTCGGAACGCCCCAGGTCGGAGACGACGCCATCGGAACTCAGCATCTTGCCGTCCCGGCCGATGAAGCGCAGGTTCTCACCATGGTAGTGCATCGGATGGGAGTCCTGCCCGGCATTTACGTTGCGCACCAGCACCCGGTCACCCGGATGGGCCTGCACCAGTGACTCGTAGGGTTGATTGGGGTAAAGGGTGTTGTAGTCGCCCTGGAACAGATCCGGAAAGACCCGGCCGTTGATGAACCAGACCTTGGCGTAACGATCGGAGTTGGTGAAATGGGCATAGTGGCCCTTCTCCATCTGCAGGTGGATGTCGGGATCGATCTCGGTCATCAGGTATAGGTTCTCCTGATCGTAGTCGGTCCCGGTACCGGCGCCATAGGCGCTGCGGCTGCCATCAACCGGACGCACGATGAGCACACCCTGCAGACCCATCTCAGCGTGCAGACCCGGGTTGGCCCCGTCCAGACTGTGATAGACATAGGTGCCTGGGCTGCCGGCGGTAAACTGATAGCTGACCGTTTGGCTGATGCCCGCGGCGTTGGTGACCAGCCCGCTAGTGCCACCGGTGGCTGATACCTGATGACCGGTGATGACGATGGAGACCGGATTCGGCACCCCATAGTTGGTCATGTTGATGGTGATAGCCTCACCTTCAGTCACGATCAGGGTCGGCGCCGGATACTGTGGCAGTAGCATATCCTATACCCTCCGGATGGTAGTGGCGCCCGTGCCGCCCGTTCATATCCCCAAAGCCCCACATGTAGAGGCTGGTGCCTTCCGGCAGGCTCATGTTGAAAGGGAAGGCATAGAGATTGAACACGCCCCCCGCTTGCGGGGTGATACCCCGGATATCATGGGCGGCCTGCGACTGCGACCAGGGCAGTACGCACGCCATACCCAACAGGAGGACGCCCATAAGCCGTCCAGGTTGTTTGAGTAGTTTTCTCATCTTCTTTATCTCCTAGCTGGCTCGGCCTTAGTTGACGACGATTTCGGTAATCATGCCGCCGTCAAACTGCGTCTTGTTACTCATCTGATGCAGTTCGGTGGCGTGCAGAAAGTAAGTGCCCGGTGCAACACCGCTGGTATCGATCAGCACGTCCATGCTCTCACCACCGCCGAAGTTCACAGAAGCCGTTTCGCGGTAGACATTCTTGCCATCGACACCACGCATCTGGCGTGCGCCGGTACCCACCACCTGCATCTTCAGTCCCATTGCGGTCAGGGTCCAGAAGCGATCCAGGCCCACATTGGAGAGCCTGAGCAACAGCTTCTCACCCTGATTCATCGTGATGGCAGAATCCAACAACTGGGTAGGTGTGCCGTTGTTAAGGATCTCACCGGGATTGCCGGTGACCTTGCCGTCGGCGTCATCCGCGGGCGCCGGCAGGGGAGCGGGAACAATGGTATCCGGATAGCCCCGGCCGTTGATTTGTGGATAGTTGCCTTCCAGCAGGGCGAAAGGCAGGGGCTGCACGAACAGGCTGGCGTCATGAAAGTCCGAGTCAAAACTCGACACCTGCAACGCCTTCTCCACATCAAAGCCGGTGGTGCCATCGTTATCGTTGTAGGCGTACCCCAGGGGTGCATTGGGATCGATGCCACCCTTGCGTTTTGCTATCGGACAGCCGCCGCTTAGACAGCCAGTAACGTCCTGGGCCGGGTGTACATAGAGGTTGGCCAGCATGCCCATCTCCATGTGCTCGGTCGCCTCCACGTGGCAATGGTAGAAGTAGGTGCCTGGCTCGACCACGTTGTAGTAGTAGGTCAGCGTGGCGCCCATGTTGATGGAGATAGAGACCTCCGGCACCCCATCGAATACGGTGGCGGCATTGGGAAAGCCATGCCAATGCACGGTATGGGGATCGAACAGATCGGGACGAATCACCGTACCCACATTGGTCAGGTTCAGGTAGAACTCATCCCCCTGCTCCAGTTCGATGGTTGGTCCTGGCCATTCGGCGTCCAGGATTCCTTCAGCGATAACCTGACCCGGCGGGGTGCCCGTCTGATTACCGAAACCGAAGGTGTAAAGCGGATTGGTATCGGACATGATGGCAAAGCTGTCGCCCGCGATCATGTGCTTACACTTGATGTTGGCGGGTTGCGTTTCCCGGCGGTATTCACAACCGGCGTCACCATCCGATATCACCCGGACACTGGACATTGACCACTGCACCGGCGCTTCCCACCATCCCCAGCAATACGATTGCTATGGCCCCAGACAGGGCTTTTTTTGTAAATACTTTCATCTTGGCGTTACTCCTCGTGATTTATGTAACTGCCTAATTTCGGAACCTTGTGACCTTTCCTGAGATCCCTTTCGGCTGACCCCTTGCCAATGTGGACAGGGGTAACTGCAGCTTAAGGAGATTTTAGTTACAACCTGCCCTACAGCGACACCACCTCGTCAGCACCGATATCCGTCTCAGCCATCCGTCAGGACGTGGGTCGTTGTCGATATCCACACTCAGAGCGAATCGCAGAAGTACACCACCGGCATTGTTGATAGCTGGAGAGTCAGCAGCCAGGTGGTAGTCGAACAGCGGTCCTTCCGGATTGTTCGAATCCGCATCCAGTTCAACCAGGGAGAGCGGGCCGAAAGCCACCTGGATGAAATTGCCGCCCTCGTCGAAGGCGCCTGCGGTCGCCAGCGTCTTGAACTCGGGAAACAGGAAGCCGTCACGACTCTCATTGAAGTACGCATTAACGAAACCCGGATCACCCGTAATGAAGGTGTTGCTGTTGACGTACGAGCCACAGGCTCACCGACCAGAGCAGTGAAAAGCGCGGATCGAGCAGATCGGCCGTCTCCACGGTACCGCTCAGCACGCCCAGGTCGTTGGTGTAGTCCTCGACATTCACCAGGTCTGCAACACAGACAGTCGGATCGAACGGTAGCGCAACACTGTTCAGGCAAGATACGGTGGCCGGGAAGATCCCGGTTTCACTGATCGGCTGTCGCCGGATCATCATAGTTCAACCAGAAGAACGAACGGTTGTGATAGATGATGTTGTCACGCAGGTTCGGATCGGAGAACAGGGTTCCTTCGGGACGAACGAGGGTCGTTATATCCACGAAGTTATTCACCAAATCAAACGTCACCGGTCCATGCAGGCGCGAGACTATACCCGCCGGCTGAGGAATGGAGATATTGGGGTTGGTGATGTCAAAGGCCTGCGAACCGGTTGCCGTACTGTCATTGTTCGCAACAGAGTTGTTACGAATCAACACACGCAAGGAGTCGAACAGGGATACCGCACCAGCGACACCTGCCACGTTGTTGTTGATCATATTGTTGTACAACTTAACGGTGTACCACTGGAACCTGTCATCCAGCACACGGTCGACATCTAGACCATTGGCATTGTCGACACGGACACCGCTACCGTCGCCTGCACCCGCCAAGTTACCACGGATGATATTGGAATCAACGGTCACGTAACCAGAACCTGGAGAAAGCATTAGACCGGTATTGGTAGCCGGCTGCAACGCTGGCTGACCACCGATAAAAATGCCTGCACCGGAAGGAGCGGTACCCGGCTGCTGATCGAAGATCTCATTGAAGATGAGGTAGTTGTCTTCGATCAACGCATTGGTGGAGCGACCAAAATGGGCGATACCGCCGCCGTTGCCTTTGCTGAAGTTACCGCAGATCCAGTTGTTCTGGACCCGGTAAACATCCGCGCCGACATGCAGGGAGATGCCGCCACCCGTGCCATTGGTGTTGCCGTTCTGCGCGATATGGTTGTAACGGATATTGATCCGATCATTCCGCGCGTCATCGTAGACCAGGTCACCCAGCCAGGTTTCCATCCACGCCACCCAGGTTGTAGTCCGTGTCATCGGCGATCTCATGGGAGATGTTGGGGTGTCCGACTCGGATACCGCCACCGAAGATGCCTGAGTTGGATTGCACCCGGTTGTTGCTGATGTTCATCCAGCTGTTAAAGCCGTTGGCCACGATGCCGCCACCCTGGCTGGCGCCGATGACGGTGAAACCGTCGATACGGGCACCACGGTTAGCCAGCAGATCGAACCGATTCGGTCCCGTACGCTTACCTGCGACGAAGATGCCTGCGCCCTCTTCTGATGGGAACAGCGCCGCACCCAGACCGGGGAAGCCCAAGGCTCCAATCGTCTGACCGATCAAGCGTATCGATGAGGCCACTCGCATCCAGGTATTGCGCCAGGGCGCGCCACTCAACGATCTTCTCAGTCGGGGATTGACGGGCATTCAGGGTCACCGCGCCTGCACCCCAACCCTGCAGTTTCACCGGTTTCCACATGATGACGATTTCGTTGTAGACACCGGGTTCGACCAGGATCAGGTCACCAGGAGCAACCCCAGGCTGCCCCTTGGTAGGATCGCCGATGGCTTCCTGAATGGTGGCGAAGTTACCGGGTACGAATCCAGACGTTGTAGAAGGTGCCATCAGGACGCAGCCCTCCGACCTCGACACCGTTGTTCAAAGTACCCACGGTCAGGGTCACACCGATGGTTGAATCAACCGGCTCCGGAACACCCGCGGTGCGAGTCACCACCACCTGGTATTCACCCGGGGCGACATTGGGCACATCCGCGAAGATCCGGCTGCTGTTACCGTCGGTTATGGTCAACGGTATCTCCGTACCGTCTGCCGCAACCAGCTTGGCTGTCGCGTTGGCTCCAAAATCATAGTTGCGGGTGATATAGCGCAGTGCTGGATCAAGACCATCCCACTCGGGATTAGGCACCAGTACATTGTTACCCATGGCCTGGATGCGAATCGACTGTCCCGGCAACGCGAAAGGACCGATACGTGTACCAGCCCGTTTGACATACTGGATCTCCGGGGTCAGGGTCGGACGCTCACAGTCCACCGGCAACTGGCCGGGGCCGGCAAAGGCCGCGATCGGCTCTACCGGGGTATCCAGATAGGTGGCCACACCCGGCATGTACTGGAAGGTGTAACAGAACTGGCTGTACTGGGGGTTGAAGAAGGGATCAACGATGGTGGCGGTATTGCCATTCTCATCGATGCCGTCACCATCCAGATCCAGCGCCGCAATGTAGTCCGGATTCGGCACCGGGCCCGCATCGTTCATGCAGGAGACCAGCATGTTGGGCGACATGCCGGAAGGCTGCGGCAGGTTGGCGCTGAAGGTGGAAGGCAGTACCGCGTTGTAGCGGCCGTAGGTATCGGCATAGACCCGGCTCACCTGATTACCCTCTGCATCATAGAAGGCAACCGGCGCCCGGGGCGGTGCGAATTTCTCGCCGAAGGCCGGGGAGTTCGGGTTGAACTCGTTGGCCAGGTCGTTGAGGATCACACCGGTGGCGTTGGCCACCAGCGGCACGTCGGTCATCAGGAAGAAATCCGTGGCGGCATTCTGCGCGGCAGACAGGGGAACCTGTTTGCGATCACAGAGCGGACGCTCGGTCAGAGCAAATGGAGCGGGTATTGCTTCGATCCCTGGGATCAGCTGGTCAGCATTACCACTGCCGTCCTTGGTTGCCATGGCCAGGTAGGCAGGGACCGGATCCATATCACCGACACAGGTTGCAGCCAGGGCCTGGGTGGAGGGGATGAAGACATCGCCGTAATCGACGTTCTTGTGCTCCTCCTGCACCAGTTTGTAACCCGGCGGGGTAGCCGCCTCGACGATATAGTCGGCGGGCAGCAGCCAGGCTGCGGGCAGGTTGAGGTTGGGTAGAGCGACTCTGCTTGCGTAGAAATCAGTCAGCTTGGCAACTGTGGCTGCAGGCAACTCAGCATTGACCAGATCGTAGTCACTGAAGGCATAGCCACCGTCAAAGACACCGGGGCGGATCTGGTTGAAGTTACGCAGGCCATCGAAACAGCGGCTGTTCTCCTCATCGGTAATCACCCCATCGAGGTCGAAGTCGATCAGATTCTGCCCCTGACATCCGGTGGGCAGGCTGTCGTCCCAACTGTCGGTCCAGACGACCTGCAACGCATCGCCAAGGTCGAACGAACCATTGCCGTTACGGTCGACGTCTTCCAGGCCGGGGAAGTTGCCCAGGGGATAGTTGTCCACATCGGCCAGCTCGACGGCACCACTGCCATTGATGTCATCGATGATGCCATCGTCCGGCTCGGGGCCAGTGAGGACATTCGAGGGTGATGACAGATTCCAGTCGATATCACAATCACTGTTGGGGAAATCACCCTGGGGGTAACAGTCGATGTCCCCGTCGGCATACAACGCGACCTGAACTCGTGGGATACCGGGTTCCCAGGTCTCGGCGGCGGCGAACTGGGGATCGTCCTCGGCGCGGGTGGTGGCATAAAAGACGATACCCGAGATACCACCGTTTTCACCCACGAACTCAGGCAGGATGGGCGGTATCACAGTGAAATCAAAATCGGTGAAGGTCACATAGTCGGTTTTGCCGAACTGCATGACGCTGGTCTGGCCCAGAAAACCCTGGAAACCGGTGGTCAGCACCTGGCCGGTCTCGGTCCGGGACAGGTTGTTGCCGGTATTCGGGTTGATCAGAGGGGCGCCAACGGTACATCCGGCATCCGGGTCATCGGGATTTAATGACTGGGCGGGCGTACAGATCTGAGGCTGGGGCGTCAGTTCATCGAAGGAGGGATAGGTCCAGCCCTGATCGGCTAAGATTTCACCTCCCGCATCCACCACGAAGGTGGCGCCGGTGGCCTTCTTATCGGTAAAGCTGACCTCGGCCACCAGCCAATGGAAGAAGGGGAAGACCTCATCGAAAGGCGCGAAACCTTCGCCATCGGTGGGGAAGTTCTGATAGATGGAGCCATCGCGCCAGCGCAGGTTGACGCTCTGGCTTTCCGGACCGATGCCGTTCTCGTCATCAGGGGTTCCGGGAATCCCATCGGTTCCGTCCTCTTCCCAGAAACCGTTCTGATTGAAATCGTTGAAGACCGCGGTATTCAATCGGGCAAACCAGTTGAATACAGACACGTCACCGAAATCGCAGGTTAGGCCGCCATTGCAGGTACCGGCATCGTCCACAGTGAAGGGCTGAGCGGCGATAACCATGTCCAGGTTGGCGTCCCAGATCTCCAAATTATAGGTACCCGGCGGCACGTTAGAAATGCTGAAGCTGCTGTCGCCCGCACAAGGCGCGGCATAGAGTCCCGCGCCCAGACCACCGAGGGTGGCCTCATTCAGACCGACCCAGCACTGAGGAACAGGGCGTCCGCTGAAGAACTGGAAGTTCGGGGAACGGGACATGTGCATGTCGGTGATCCTGCCGCTGACCGTTACGCCACCCGGCAGAGGAGGAAAACCACCATCGGCGGTGGCTTTTACAAAACCCATAAAAACATGGGGGCCGGGCAGGCCGAACTCGACGAAGACCTGCGGCTCATTCGCCTTGACCCAGGCGTCGATGACCTTGGTGCCTTCGATGGTGCTGGTTTGCACCCAGCCGAACTGCTCGCCTGCCTGCTTGGTCGGCGGAATAATGATCACGCCGTATTTGCCGGGTGCGAGGTTCTTCACGGTCAGATAACCATTGGCGTCGGGATGCAGGGTGCCGTCACCCAAAACATCCACGATCGGGTCACCATTTGCATCGAAACAGCCATAGTTGGTGAAGGGGTCAGCATCCGGTTGGCCGTCGGCATCGCAGCCTCTCACATAGGTGGTGCCGAGCCCGTTGCCAAAGGCGTCCTGAATCACCGGACCGCCATTTGCGCCATACCGGCCCGCCGGCTCTTCCAGCAACAGGGAGAACCGACTCCAGTCTACAAAGCCGGGCTCACCCGGCAGGGGATTGGTCTCTTCCGGCAGATCCGGCACGCCATTGATCGGAAAATTATCATGGAACAGATAGATGGTGATCTGTGCTGTCGGGATCGGCTGTTTCTGCACGACCACCGTCACATTATCCAGGGTCTGGTCCGGGTCCTGCCCATTCGGCAACACCGTCACCTGATTGCCGCTGATACTGTAACCCGCATAGGGCAGCACCGAAATGTAGTAACGGCCGGGCGCGACATTTTGAATATTGATACTATCGGTATCTTCATTCCCGCTCAGACCACTGCCATCGTTTTGCGCCATCGCAGGCGGATGGTTGCTTTTATGAAAGCTCATGGAGAGCAGTTCATCCGGATTGGTCGCCGGGTTGGCGGGATCAACCGGGAAGGTTGTATCCTCTTGCAGCAGCCAACGGAAACCGCTGACCGGATTGCCCTGTTTGTCGACCACATTCAGATTGAATTGATCGGCGTAAACGATCGACGAGGTTATCAGTAGCATCAGCAGCCCGAAGCCCCTGATGCCGGCACCCTTTAACTTCCACCTTGTATATTTCATGAATTTGCCTCTTGAGACCTTATTATTGAAACTGGCAGGTAAGAACGAGATATCCCCATTCCTTGGTCACAAGCAACACGCGCTTGTCAACAGCTACCTATGTGAGACTGTACGCAAATTCGCAAGAGGGGACCTTGCGTGTAACTACGCTTTCTCATTAGCCAGTCACGGTATAGAAGCGGAGGGAAATACCCTACTCGAAAGGTAGGGTTAGCAGGTATGGGATATGCCACAATCCGGTCCTAGGGCTGTGGCATATGACGGCAAGACTGCTCAACAGGCCCTCCGAGCCCTCATAAATTGGTATTTTTTCTATATATTACAATATGTTAAATTCTCTTTACAGAGAACAAACAACCCTACTTGTTTTCACCCGGTAAGCTGATATGAATTTTATTCAACAGAATTTAATTCGGCTTTGATGGGTAGCCGGAAAGCAGCTGTTTTATCGGCTATCCTTAGCCAGGCAAAAAAATGGGGCAGCGACATGAAATCCTGAGTTTCCATGCTCGATTTTGAAAAGTAGAGTCTGTGGTTTCATTTATTTTTATATGAACATACATTTTGTTTCATCTGTCTCCTTGTTTCATCTGTCTCCTCCCACCTCAACGACTGAATTATTCGAAGTATGGAAGTACAAAAAATCAGAATTGTTCTTGCTGAAGATCACACCATCCTTCGGGCGGGACTGAAATCCTTACTCGAGTCTACCCAAAAGTTTATGGTCGTGGGCGAAGCGGATAATGGCCGCGACGCCATCAGGCGCGTAGCCGAACTCACCCCGGATCTCGTTATTGTCGACTTGAGCATGCCGGGGCTGAGCGGCATCGATGCCATTAGAGAGATCAAGGACAGATATCCCGACATCAAGGCCCTGGTATTGACCGTACACTGCGAAGAAGAGTATGTGCATGCCAGTCTCGAAGCCGGCGCTAACGGTTATGTCCTGAAAGATGCTACCCAGACGGAGTTGCTCACGGCGGTGGACCGGGTCATGGACGGAAGAACCTATCTGAGCCCCGATGTCACAGAAAAAGTCGTCAGCAGTTATCTGCAGGCGAATAGAAGCAACCAGGAGCCTGCGAGTCGTTGGGATTCAGTGACACTGCGCGAAAGACAGGTCTTGAAACTGATTGCCGAGGGACATACCAACAAGAGCATGGCCCACTACCTGTGCATCAGTGTCAAAACCGTCGAGAAACACCGCGCCAATTTAATGAAGAAACTGGACCTGCACAGTGTTTCCGCGTTGACGACCTACGCCATAGGCAAGGGCATCATCAACCGGTGATCGAGAAGAGGGGCTTAAATTGATCGGCGGTGTGAATGCAGCCGGTTAGTGAACTATCCATGCCAGGGGCTTTTCGACATATCCAAACCCGCCTGGTTCGGTGACCCTATCATGAATGGTGCTGTCTTTTCAGTGGGATGGATACCTGAATCAGGGTGCCCTTGGTGGGCGCCGACTCGATCGTGAAGCCCCCCTGGAGTGACTGCGCCCGTTCCCGCATACTGATCAAGCCAATGCCATTTCCTGTCTTGCCGTTCACCTCGAAACCTTTACCATTGTCTTGGACATGAAGAATCAGGGCATTTTGACCCATTTCCAGGCTCACATGAATCGTATTGGCATCCGCATATTTGATACAGTTGGTCATTGCCTCCTGTACGATGCGATAGATCGCGGTCTTCGCCGCGTCGGGAATCTCAGGTTCAGTCACGGAAAACGCCGTCTCGATCTGCAGGCCCGCGGTCGATTGCATGATTTTCCGACACTGCGAAGTGATAGCCGCCAGGACGCCCAGTTCATCCAGAATGGAAGGACGCAGTGCCCGGCAAACCCCGCGCACCTCCGCCAACGCCTCTGTCAGCAACTCCGGCAATTGCTCCATTCTCTGCCACGCTTCGCCCAGAAGTTCCGTATTTCCGGACGCGGCGACATCCGCAAGACACTGCTGGGTCTGGAGCTTGAGATGGGTCAACAATTGTCCCAACCCATCGTGCAGGTCTCTCGAGAGGCGTTTTCTTTCCTCTTCCTGGGATTCCAGGAAACCGACAATCAGGGTATTCGTGGCAGGATACGCCCGGCGTTGTCGCTTTGATTTGCCTGGTTCTTGGCCTTCCTTATCCTTTAACGCACTGATTAGCGTGAGATATCCATTTCTCATACGACTAGCCTCATCGATACTGCTGGATAGCTTGTCCAGACGCCGGCTGATCGAAACAGCCTCATCCTCGTGGTTTCCGGTGATACTGGCCACCCTTTTTCTCCCGTCAACGAAATGAATTACCCAATCAAAATAATCGGTGTTCGGTTGAGATAACTGTCTCAGTTGATGACGATTTCTTTTGATTCTAGTTCGTTAATATTTAGCAAGGAGTATACCATTTTTTATATTCATCTGTTTTTATTTATTATTTCTGAATTCAATCGCCAAACTCGACCCTGATTTTTAACAATTTGTAAATTATTTCGACAGTTTTCTTAAGTTTTCTTAACTGTCAGCCATCATCCTGATTGCATCAGCTTAGCACTTCATCATGACCCTAATGTGTAATAAGCGGAACATCCTCGATCATCTGATCCGGCAAGCCCAAGGGTGGCCAGATCGAACAGATTCAGATGATCGGCAAGCACCCTGGCGGGCGCCAGGCCACCCCGGCTGATCGCCACGATCAGCTGCGGTACGAAACCGCTCTGCCGGAGCATCAGCCGTCGCGCCAACTGATAAAACGGCTCCCGGCTGATCAATTCACAGGGAAAACCACCCCCCTGGCTGTTCCGTGGGTCGACTGGCCGGCATGCCGCCTCAGAACTCCTGGGGTGATCCGGGTGGTATCTCCAGCGGGGACTCGAAAGGAATTTCCACCTGGGGCGGCTCGGCAGGGCTCTCTTCCGGCTGATCCGGCGGCACCCCGGGCGGCAGCTCGGGTTGGGGTGACTCCGGCGGAACGCCCGGGGGTATATCCTGGGCCTCCGGGGGGCGATCCGTGTATTTCAGGTCGGGCATGATGAGTTCCTCGACTAGGACCTGGATTCTACTTTAAGCCTAGCGCTTTTACCCCACCTGTTCCAGACCGGTGCCCGGTCCGGCTCGATGTCAACTCCTGTTCCTAATGACGGCTCAGCCGGATGGGGCTAATCTAATGAGTGGAAGGAAGAAAAATCCAAGATGCGGAGCGAGGTGTCGAAAATGTCGATTGCGAAAAAGTTGCAAGACTATCTGAAAGAACACGAGATCAAGTACCACCTGATCACCCATCCCCATACCGGATCCAGTATGGAGTCGGCCGAGCAGGCCCATGTGCCGGGGGACGCCCTGGCCAAGGGAATCCTGGTATCCACGATCTACGACGGTTATCGCCTGCTGGTGGTGCCCTCCGACTACCACATCGATCTGACAGCCCTGTACATGCTTCTCAAGCAGGAGGTGGAACTGGCCTCGGAGAGTGAACTCGGGCAATGCTTTCCTGACTGTGAAGAGGGCGCCGTACCACCGGTTGGGCACGCCTATGGCATCAAGACCTTGTGGGACCCGGACAGCAGTCTCGGCAAACAGGAAAAGGTCTTCTTTGAAGCCGGCGATCACGAACATCTGGTGCAGATCAGCGGCAGACACTTTCATGAACTGATGGCGCCGGCGGAACGGGGAGAATTCAGCCAGCACATCTAAGTCGAGAACCCGCCGAGGCTCAGCATGTTATTTTACCGGAATACCCCCCTGTATATAGGTCTTCTCATGGCGGTCTGTTGCGTGGGGGGCTGGTCAGTAGCAGCGGCCGACGGCTTTGAGGTGCTGCGCCAGAAGATGATGGCGGAGATCCAAGCGGACACCCAGGAGACCTCTGCGTATCTCGACAAAGCGACATTAGACCCCAGGGTGATGCAGGTCATGGGCCGGATTCCGCGCCATGAATTCGTACCGGATCATCAGAAACCCCATGCGTACGAGAACCGCCCGCTCTCCATTGGCTACGGCCAAACGATCTCACAACCCTATATCGTGGCCCTGATGACAGATCTGCTAAAACTGGAGCCGCAGCACCGGGCGCTTGAGATCGGCACCGGTTCGGGTTACCAGGCAGCCATTCTTGCCGAGCTGTCCGAACAGGTCTACACCCTGGAGATCATCGAAGAGCTGGGCCGACAGGCCAGCCAACGGCTCGACCGCTTGGGCTACAAAAATGTCACCTGCCGGATAGCGGACGGCTACTACGGGTGGGAGAGACGCCGCGCCGTTCGATGCCATCGTGGTGACCGCGGCGGCCAGCCATATCCCCGCACCCCTGCTCAAGCAGTTGAAGCCGGGCGGGCGCATGGTGATACCGATCGGCGGCCGCTTCCAGGTGCAGCAACTGATGCTGATCGAGAAGACTGCCGCACGGCAAGATCACCAATCGGCAGATCCTGCCGGTGCGGTTCGTCCCTTTGACCGGCGAGCATTGAACCGGAGGCGGCCTGCCTTCTCGAGGGGGTCATAAAGCATGCGCACCGATGCCTCACCTCCGGTCTTTGCGGTGCTGCTGATTTCCGCGGCGGCGCTGGCCTACGAAGTGCTGCTGATGCGCCTCTTCTCCATCATTCAGTGGCATCACTTCGCCTACATGGTGATCAGTCTGGCCCTGTTGGGCTACGGGGTGAGTGGTACCTTTCTGACCCTGGTGCGCCAGCGCCTGACCCCCCACTTCACTGGCGCCTTCGTCGCCAACGCCCTGCTGTTCGGCGTCAGCACGATCGTCTGCTTTCAGTTGGTGCAGCAACTTGCCCTTCAACACCCTGGAGCTGTTCTGGGACCCGCATCAGTGGCGTTTCCTGCTGCTGAGCTATCTGCTGCTGTTCATCCCCTTCTTCTTCGCGGCCAACTGCATCTGTCTGGCCTTCGCCGCCTTCGGCCCTCAGATCCCGCGCATCTACGCCTTCGATCTGCTGGGTGCCGGCCTGGGGGCGGTGGGCGTCATCCTTGCCCTCTATCTCTTGACTCCCGGTATCGTGTTGAAGCTGGTGGCGGCCCTCGGCCTGCTGGCCGCCGTTCTGGCGGCGCTGCGGGGAGTCGCGATCAGACACCCGCTGAATGGCCCTGGTCCCTGGCCCTGTTGACCCTGGCCATCCTGGTCCTGCCGAACGCCTGGCTGAAGTCTGCAGTTGTCGGAATACAAGTCGCTGAGTCAGACCCTGCAGATGCAAGGGGCACAGATCCTGCAGGAGCTGTCCAGCCCCCTGGGGCTGATCTCGATCGTCGCCAGCCCCGAGGTACCCCTGCGCCTGGCCCCGGGCCTGAGCCTGAACAATCTGCAGGAACCCCCCGCCCAGCTGGGTATATTCATCGACGGAGATGCCCCCAGCCCGCTGAACCGATTCACAGGGGACCTGCGTCCTTTCGGCTATCCTGGATTTCCAGACCTCCGCCCTGCCCTACCATCTGCAGCATCCGGCCAAGGTGCTGATTCTCGGCATGGGCGGCGGCAGTGGCCTGTTGCAGGCGGCACTGCACGAGGTACCGCAGATCGAGGCGGTGGAGCTGAATCCCCAGGTGGTCCGGACTGCTGCAAATGGACTATGCCGACTATCGCGGGCTGGCGATACCTCGCGCCCAGGGTGCGGCTGCATCTGGGTGAAGCCCGCGGCTACCTTTCCAGCAGCCAGGAGACCTACGACCTGATCCAGATCTCCCTGCTGGACAGCGCCAGTGCGGCCTCGGGCGGCGTCTATGGCCTGAGTGAGAGCTACCTCTACACCCGCGAGGCCATCGCCGAGTACCTGCAGCACCTGAAGCCGAACGGTCTGCTGAGCATCACCCGCTGGGTCAAGATCCCGCCTCGGGACGGTCTCAAACTGCTGGCCACCAGCATCGAGGCGCTGCGCCTCGATGGCGTCGAACAACCCGGTCGGCAATCTGATCCTGATCCGGGGTTGGGACACCAGCACCCTGGTGGTCAAAAACGATCGCTTCGACGCAGAAGAGATCCAGGCGCCTGCTGGCCTTCTGCGAGGCCCGTTCCTTCGATCTGGCCTACTATCCGGGCATCACCGCGGCGCAGACCAATCGCTACAACATCCTGGCCGAGCCCTACTTCTATCACGGCGCCCTGGCCCTGCTTGGCGACCACCCCGAGCAGTACATCGCGCAGTACAAATTCGACATCCGGCCGGCCAGCGATGACCGGCCCTATTTTTTCAATTTCTTCAAGTGGTCGACCCTGCCGGAGATCCTCTCCCAGCTACCGTCAGGGGGGGGTTTCCCTGCTCGAACTCGGCTATCCGGTGCTGGTGCTGACCCTGTTGCAGGCCATCGCGGCCAGCAGTGTGCTCATTCTGCTGCCGATCCTGTGGCTGAGACACAACAGCAACCCAGGTTGCCGGCATACCGGCTCGGTGTTGCTCTATTTTCTCGCCATCGGGCTTGGTTTCATGTTCATCGAGATCGTCTTCATCCAGAAATTCATCCTGTTTCTGGCCCACCCGATCCAGGCCGTCACCGTCATCCTGTGCGGCTTCCTGATCTTTTCCGGGCTCGGCAGTCTGTTCGCCCAACGCCTGTACGATAGACAGAAAAACCGCCGAATCTACCTCATCGTGACGATCCTGGCGGTCATCTCCCTGGTCTATCTGGGACTGCTGCCGCGGGTATTCGCCGGCCTGAGCGATCTGCCGCATCTGGCCAAGGCCGGCGTCACCCTGGCGCTGATCGCACCGCTGGCTTTTTGCATGGGCATGCCCTTTCCCCTGGGCTTGTCCAGCGTGACCCAAAGCGCTCCCCAGCTGCTGCCCTGGGCCTGGGGCGTGAACGGTTGCGCCTCCCTCATCAGCGCGATTCTGGCCACCCTGCTGGCGATCCACCTGGGCTTTACCTGGGTGGTGATCCTGGCGCTCGCCGCCTATGGGAGCGCGGCTCTGCTCTATCCGGCAATGGCTGGAGGTTCGCACGGTGCGATAAAAAATCCTTCCCCCCATCCCGAACTTCCCCCGCGAGGGGAAGGGGTTTAACCCGAAGGGAAATTGGGCTTGCTCGAGGCTGCCGGTTTCCACAGTCCGACCAGGGTATTGACTACCGGAATGCCTCTTGGATCGAACACCTGGATCGGCAGTTCGTGGAATTTACAGATCCTGATCAGCTCAGGGGTCTTCAACCGATTCTCGGTGCGAACCTGCTTGGTCAGATCGGTCTCGTCATCGATCGACAGAAGTGCCAGATAGATCTCTTCATCGAGATCGTCACCGTTGGTGCAAGCATATCCTCGCGTCATTAAGCCTTTTTTAGTTTTGCATCGTTATTGATGTTGAGCGGCAAACAAGGCTTGTCGCCTTGGATCGCAGCTACGGGCAGCCCCTACAACGGCGTTTTTCAGTGTGAAAGCAGAGGCTTGCGCTATGTAGCGAAGCGTATCTATTTATCACGCAGACAAAAGGAGTATGTTGACGAGCTCTCGGACCAGCAAGGCAAGTCTGTCATGATGTCGAAACTCAGCCAATCCTTTCAAACGCTGCTGCACTCAACCGCCCATTATCCCGATGCCCTGACCCCCGTGGCCCTGCACGGATTCCTGACCGCCATTGCCATCGGTCCGGAAGAGGTGGACGACTACAGCATGCTGGAGACCGCGTATGGGGTAACGCCCAGTCAGGCGACATTCGACGAGTTGATCACTCCCATCTGGGATGCCATGGATGAGATACTTTGGGCACTGATGGACTTCGACTTCGAACCCCTGCTGCAGGAGCATGGCAAGATCCGCCCCGATCCGGCGCTCTGGATGCGGGGCTTCAACCAGGCCGTAGCAACTGGCCGCAGAAGAGTGGAACCAGCTGAATGATGAAAATCTCGAAGCGGGCAAGAAATACGCCTTCCTGCAAACCCTGGCCGGTCCGCAGCAGGCGGAACTCATTCTGGGCATTCCGGCCGACGAGTATCCGGCGTATGTCGAAGAATCGCTGCCCCTATCTGCCCAACGCCCTGGAGGTTCTCAATCAGGACTATTGGGGCGAAGAGGAAGACTACCTGAACGACCTGGAACCTGGAGGATCTGCCGGGTTTCGAACCGGCGGAACTGCAACAACAGACCGACGCTGAACTGATGTCGACCATCCTGACGCTCGGCGACATGCTCCCCCAGGAAGTGGTGGATGAGGCCATCCGGCGGGGCCAGCCCATGGCCACCCATTTGCGCAAACACCTGGAAGCTATCCCACCACTGGAGCGCGGAGGCGGATGGAGAAGATTGGTGGGGACTGCTGCACGCGATCTTCATCCTCGGATTCATGACCGGGGAGGATGCCGACCAGGGGTTGCTGCATGCCATCAAACGCATGGACACCGAGCGGGACAATGATCTCTGGGACTGGCTGGGTGGTTACTGGCCTGCCCTGCTCCGCAACAAGCGTGCGGAGCTCTCGCAACAACTGCAAGCCATCGAGTCCGATCGGGACCTCGACTGGTACCCGCGCAGCACCGCTCAGGAATGCCTGCTGGAGACCGCACATGCCAGTGGACCCGAGGCGCTCGATGAGATGCTGCAACACATCGCCCGGACCGCGGCCGACGAAACCGAGGACTGGGACTATCGGCTCTCCTCGACCCATCAGCTGCTGGCCTTTCCGCGGGAGAGCCACGACAGATCCTCGAACGACTGGTCATCGAACAGGAACAACATGACAGGTTTCCCCTACTATGACCGTCTGGAAGTGGACGAAGCCTATAGCCAGATGCAGGACAGTCCCGAATGGGAGCAATTCGACGACCCTCTGGAGTTCTACGATCCGATGAACATCCTGAATCGTCAGATCCGCTGGGCCGAAGAGGATGAAAAACGCATGCAAGACGAAGGACTGTCCGAAGACTCATTCGACCTGCCCTACGACCATCAACCGATCACCCCCTTCGTTCGCGACGACCCCCAAGGTCGGCCGCAACGACCCCTGCCCCTGCGGCAGCGGCAAGAAATACAAGAAGTGCTGCTTGAAGAAGTTGCACTGAGCGAAATCGCAACTCATCCATATCCAAACGAACGTTCTCCCCCACCAGGGGAAGGCCGGGATAGGGGAGGCGAACTAAAGTAACCGATCAAATCATCAATATGCATAGGCTCACGAAATGAGCCTGTGGGGATGGTATAAAGTCCCCACCAAAGAAATAAGAGAAGGATTTCACGCAGTGTCAGACAAGACCTATTTCAGTTATTGGGGAAAGGCCCGTAAGGAAGATCAGCCCGGCGAGCCCTATCATTTGTTGCCTTATCACTGCCTGGATGTGGCGGCGATAGGCAAGATTCTCCTGCAATCTCACCAACCCATCAGACTGGGCCTCACTAGACTGAGCGGATTGGATGAAAAGGAAATCATTCACTGGTTGATATTTTTTCTGGCGTTGCATGACATCGGAAAGTTTGCTGTCAGTTTTCAGCAACTTCGGCCTGACCTGTTAGCCACACTGCAGCAGCAAAGGAGAAGCCACAGACTATACACCGAAAGGCATGACTGTCTGGGCTATGAATTCTGGAAAGGAAATCTAACAGCACATCTTAAGGAGAAAGGACTGTTACCAAAAGGCAGGCAACGCGGAGATCTACAGGTATCTGACTACCTGGCTCTGGCCGTTACCGGTCATCACGGCCAACCACCACAGCGTAAGAACGCTGGATTTCTGCTCGGCGATCACTTTGAAAATCCCGATCAGGCTGCCGCACTGGCATTTGTTGAAGATCTGACAGAGATATTGCTGGGAGACAAGCTCCCAATACCCAACATTCAAAAGGACAAGGTAAAAGAATCATCCTGGTGGCTGGCGGGGTTTGCCGTGCTTTGCGACTGGTTGGGTTCCAATGCAGACTACTTCCCGTATCAGACAAAAGCCATGAAGCTGGCGGAGTACTGGAAACTCGCGCTTGATCTGGCGCGTAAAGCTGTGGACGACACAGAACTGTTACCTGCCAAGCCAAGTTCTCCATACTCACCCTGGAAGCAACTGATCCCCACTGCCACTGACATCGAACCGACGCCACTGCAACAACTCGCCGCAGACATCAGGCTGGGTGACGGTCCACAACTGTTCATCCTCGAAGACGTGACCGGTGCGGGGAAAACCGAGGCGGCCATCTTGCTGGCCCACCGATTGATGCAGGGAAATCTGGCCAACGGCATCTATTTCGGTCTGCCTACGATGGCGACTGCTAATGCCATGTATGCGCGCCTGGGTGACGTCTACCGCCAACTCTACAACGACAAGACCAGCCCATCGCTGGTGCTTGCCCACAGCGCACGAAACCTGTCAGACCAATTCCGTCAATCGCTGCTGCCTGAAATCAATCACCCTGAATCTGAATATGACCGCAGTGATTCCCCGCCCGCTTCCGTCCATTGCAGTCAATGGCTGGCGGACAGCCGCAAGAAGGCGCTGCTGGCGGAAATGGGTGTCGGCACCATCGATCAGGCCCTGCTGGGCATCCTGCCCAGCAGGCATCAATCACTCCGGCTATTGGGACTCATGCACAAAGTCCTGCTGGTGGACGAGGTTCACGCCTGTGACGCCTACATGCAGCCGCTGTTGTGTAATCTGTTACGCGCCCACGCCATGGCGGGCGGCAGCGCTATCCTGCTCTCAGCCACCCTTCCACAATCTCAGCGCCAACAGCTGCTCGACGCCTTTGCAGACGGTCTGAAACAACCTCACCAGACACTCCAATCCAATGCCTATCCGCTGCTGACTCACTACAACAATGATGCCGCAGGAGAATACCCGCTGGAGACCCGCCCTACTGTCCGCCGCCATGTCCGGGTAGATTTTGTAGACAGATGGCAAGCAGTTGAACAAAAGCTTGCCGACAACGTTGCCGCCGGCCAGTGCGCCTGCTGGATACGCAACACCGTGGCGGACGCCCGCGAGGCCTATAACCAATTGAAGGATCAACATCCGGATTGGAACATTGATCTGTTCCATGCCCGTTTTACCCTGGCCGACCGGCTCGCTATCGAACAGCGTGTGTTGGATCGCTTTGGCAATGCCAGCTATCACGAACAACGCGCAGGGCAAGTCCTCATCGCCACCCAGGTGGTGGAACAGTCATTGGATCTCGACTTCGATCATCTGATCACCGATCTGGCCCCTATCGACCTCATCATCCAGCGTGCCGGCCGCCTGCATCGCCATCGGCGTGATGCCGGAGGGAATCGGATTAACGGCAAGGACCAAAGACCGGAAACCACACTCACCATCCATGCCCCCACCTGGTGCGATGAACCTACGGCCGGATGGTTCAAAGAGCCATTTCCCAAGGTCCAGACCGTTTATGCAGATCATGGCAAACTCTGGCTGACCATGAAGCTGCTGCGTGAGGGCGAAGGTTTCAGGATGCCGGAAGATGCCAGAACCCTGATCGAAGGCGTTTACGGAGATGACAATGAAATCCCTGATGGCCTCTGGCGGGCAAGCTCTGAGGCCCAAGGAGAAAACCGGGCCAAAGCCAGCATCGCCTTTCTCAACCAGCTCAAGCTGGAGACCGGTTACACCACATTGGACGCCCCCAACTGGTGGGATGACACCAAGACCCCGACCCGCCTGGGCGAAGAGACCACCACCGTCTGGCTTGCGCGTTGGGTGAATGGCGAACTCAGGCCCTTCCATGACCTTACATCCTTCGCCTGGCAGCAAAGCAGCGTTGCCATGCGCAGTGCTTTGATTTCCGAAGCAGCACCCGATAACGAAATCCCGCTAAAAGTCATAGAAGCGTGTAAGGAGCAATTGCCTGCCAAAGGGAAATGGGGAGTATTGTTGCCCCTGGTCAGACATCCATCGGGTGTTTGGCAGGGCAACGTTAAAGATCAGAATAAATATCCCGATACATTCTACTATCACACTGAGCAAGGCCTCATGAGTTCAAAGGAATACAACCCACAAGAGGGACAGCATCAATGAATTTGCTTGAATCGCCATGGATTCCGGTACGCAGGGAAAGCGGGGGATGCTCTATCGCCCCCTGGCAGCTCACCGAGCTTGACGACCCCGTCCTCGAACTCGCCGCCCCCCGCCCCGACTTCAATGGAGCACTGCTGCAATTCCTCATTGGCCTGCTGCAGACAGCCTGCCCGCCGGAAGATGGTGAACAATGGGCTGACTGGCTGGAAGAACCTCCATCGCCTGAAATCCTTAGAGAGAAATTTCGCCCTTTTGCACATGCTTTTGAGCTGGATGGAGATGGGCCAAGGTTCATGCAGGACCTGCATGAGTTGAAAGGTGACATTAAACCCATCTCCAATCTACTGATCGACGCACCCGGCGCGCAAACCCTGAAACAGAATGCCGACCACTTTATTAAACGCGGCGACATCGAGGCGCTCTGCACGAGCTGTACCGCCACCGCACTGTTTTGTTTGCAGACCAATGCCCCCAGTGGTGGAGCAGGGCACCGCACCTCCCTGCGTGGTGGTGGACCTTTGTCCACCTTGGTCGCTCTCGACCCAGCAGGCAGTGACTTGAAGGATAACCTTTGGAGGGCCTGCTGGCTCAATGTCGTGGAGAAGGGAGTCATCTCCAATCTCGGCGGTTCCAACCAACAGAATGAACTGAAAGATATTTTCCCGTGGCTGGCTGCCACTCGAACCAGTGAAGCAAAAACAGGATCAGCCACCACACCTTTGGACACCCATCCCTTGCAGATGTACTGGGGCATGCCTCGGCGCATCCGCTTGGACTGGGAACAGACTTACGAAGGCAACTGTGATCTTTGCGGCAATCCTGCTGACAAGCTCGTCAGACAGTATGTTACGCAGAATTATGGCATCAACTATGAAGGCGCCTGGAAACATCCTCTGAGCCCCTATCTGATCAATAAAGACGGGGAAGCCCTGCCACAACACGCCCAACCCGGTGGGCTTAATTACCGCCACTGGCTCGGTCTTATCAGTACCCTGCCAACCAGTGAACCGGCCAGGGTAGTCAGGGGAATGACAGATGGGAAGAAATTGCTCGAAGGCGAACAATTAAGACTCCATGCCTTCGGTTATGACATGGACAACATGAAGGCCCGTTGCTGGTACGACTCCACCTTCCCTCTCTACACCCTGAAACCCGATATCCTTGAGAGGTTTACTGCCCGCACGGAAACACTGATTCAAACTGCTACCGATGCCGCCGGGATGACCCGCAGCTGCATCAAGGAGGCCTGGTTCAAACGCCCAGGAGATGCCAAGGGCGATACCGCTTTTCTGGTGGAAGCCTTTTTCAGCCACACCGAGGCCGATTTCTACACCAGTCTGAAAAGGCTCAAGGATCAATTGGAAGCCGGCGAAGATGGCGCGCAGGTACGGCAAAACTGGCATCGCACACTATCCCGTGCTGCATTGCATCTCTTCGACTACTGGACCGCGCGCGGTGACTTCGCAACGGTCAATCCCCGCCGTATCGCCCAGGCGCATCGCAAGCTCAACAACTGGCTTCATGGCAAAAAACTGAAACAGGCGCTCGCCGTCAGCGACAACAAGGAGAAAGCTGCATGAAAGATCGCTTTAAAAAGGATGCCCCTGCCACCGGGATACTCACCCACTGGTGGCAGGGCCTGGAAAACGACAAAGGGACCAGGGCCGAACTGCGCCGCTGTGACTCGCCGGAAAAGGTTATGTTTCATCCGGCCTTCCCAAGACTCTGCCGCCAGCTCGAACCGCTGCTGAAAGAGGAATGGAACTGGCAGTTGCGTCTGGCGGCCGTCGTGGGGCTTTTGAGTCATATCCGGCAAACCACCGGTCAAACCCTCGCCTACCAGATGGCCGGTAATCCACCGGAAGTCAGTGAACTGCGTTTCCGCCGCCTGCTGCAACGGGACCGGGAAGACCTCTACGGGGCCATGATCCGCATTTTGCAGATGCTGGATCACACCGCCAATCTACCCGATCTGATGTCATCCGTTTTCTATTGGGGTGACGAAGTGCGTAAAAGCTGGGCCTTCGATTATTTCCCCAACACCCCTGAATCAAAATCAGCCTGAGATTGACCACACAAGGAAGAAACCATGAGCAAATTCATTCAACTGCACCTTCTGACATCCTATCCGCCCGCCAACCTCAACCGGGACGACCTCGGGCGCCCCAAGACCGCCATGATGGGTGGGGCCAATCGGCTGCGTATCTCGTCGCAAAGTCTGAAAAGGGCCTGGCGCACATCCGAGACCTTTGAGCAGGCCCTGGCCGGGCATGTCGGCACCCGCACCAAGGAGATGGGCAGAAAGATCTACCGGTCCCTATTGGAGAAAGGCGTAACCGAGAAAAAAGGCCGTGGAATGGTCCAAGACGTAGCGGGTGTCTTCGGTAAACTCAAGACCCTTGCCAAGAAAGAAAAGGACAATGCCGATCCCGAAAAGCTGCTCACCGAACTGGAGATCGAGCAACTTGCCCACTTCAGCCCTGAAGAAGAGCAGGCCATCCAGTGCACTGGTCGACGAGATCGCCGCCAGTGGTGAGGCCCCCACTGAAGAGCAGCTCGCCCTGCTGCGCAAAAAACACACTGCGGCTGACATCGCCCTGTTCGGCAGGATGCTTGCTTCGAGTCCAGCCTACAACACTGAGGCTGCCGCCCAGGTTGCCCATGCGATCAGTGTCCACAAGGTCACTATAGAGGACGATTTTTTTACGGCCGTTGATGACCTGAACAATGGCGAAGAAGACATGGGCGCAGGTCATATGGGCGAGACCGAATTCGCCGCCGGTCTCTTCTACCTCTACCTCTGCATCGACAAGGAACTGCTGACGGAGAACCTCTCCGGTGATGCAGCATTGGCAAGCAACACCCTGGGCGCACTGATCCGCTCCGCCGCCACCATCGCACCCAGCGGAAAGCAGAACAGCTTCGCCTCCCGCGCCCGCGCCTCCTATATTTTGTGCGAAGCGGGTGACCAACAACCCCGCTCCCTCTCGGTCGCCTTTCTGAAACCAATCGGCGGCTCCGACCTGTTGAACCATTCGATCGAGGCTCTGGAACAGACCCGGCAGAAGATGGATGCTGTCTATGGTGATGGCGCGGAATGCATCGCCACACTGAACACCCTCACCGGTGAAGGCAGTCTGCAGAACATCATCGATTGCGCTGTCGGAGCATAAGGCCATGCAAGACTACCTCCTGTTTCATCTCTATGGCCCGATGGCGGCCTGGGGCGACACAGCGGTGGGTGAATTCCGTCCCAGTCATGGCCACCCTACCCGTTCGGCAGTCCTCGGGCTGGTGGCGGCCGCCCTGGGCATCAGACGTGATGAGGAAGTGCGGCTTCACGAGCTGGAAAAGTCCTGTCGTATCGCCGTCCGGCTCGATGCGCCCGGCGAGGTGCTGCGTGACTACCAAACCACCCAGGTGCCGCCGGAACAGCGCAAGATCAGGCACTACACCCGCCATGACGAGCTGAATGCCAGCAAGCTGCACACCATCCTCTCCCAGCGGGACTACCGTACCGATAGCGCTGCTACGATTGCGCTGACTGCTACAAACGATCCCCCGATCAGTCTGCAGCAGATGACCGATGCCCTGCAACGTCCCGCCTTGCCACTCTACCTTGGCCGTAAATCCTGCCCATTAGCTTTACCACTGGCGTCCAGGTTAGTCCAAGCCGGTGATCTCAAGACAGCATTCGATTCATACCCGACAGCAACAGTGCAGCTGAATATCCTGATCGAGAATTTGCACTTCTATGGTCAAGGGATACCGGTACCGGATCACCAGCGGTTTTACTGGGAAGAGGAAGAAACCACGCCAGGCATGGAACCGCAAATGATCTATCCACGCAGGGATCGTCTGCGCAACCGTCAACGCTGGCAGTTCGATACCCGCAGTGAGCACTATGCCGCGCAAGACAGGGAGGAGTGATCATGTATTTCAGCCGTATTCGTTTACGTACAGATGCCGACACGGGCGCATTGGCGCGCCAGCTCTGTGAGCAGGACAGCTACCGGGAGCACCAAATGCTCTGGAAGCTGTTTGGCGATGATCCAGCGGCAATCCGGGATTTTCTGTTTCGCCGGGATGACACTAATGGCTGGCCGCAGTTTTACGTCCTCTCTCATCGCATGCCAGCCATCGAGAACCCTTCCTGGCATGTGGATTGGCGGGAATATCATCCTCGTTTGCACAGCGGACAGAGACTTGCTTTCAATCTGAGGGCCAATCCGGTCATCACCCGCAAAGAGCCATCAGGTGCCCGCAAACGGCACGATCTCGTCATGGATTTAAAAAGACAAAGCGACTGGAAAAATAGACCTGTGAAAGAGCGCGAACTGCTGTATGAGCTGGTCCAGCAAGCGGGTAATGCCTGGTTGTCTCCGCGCTTAGAACAGAGTGGAGCCAAACTGGATACGCTGGGCGCTGAGGGTTATATACAACATCAAAACCACAAAAAAGGACAATCCAAGCCTATCCGCTACAGCACTCTGGACCTGTCTGGAACGCTGACCGTAACCGATCCTGAAGCGCTCATCAGCACGCTCTACCAAGGTATCGGTCCCGCCAAGGCCTTCGGCTGTGGTCTGTTGCTGGTCCGACGGATTTGATACCCGGATGGGGTTCGATTTGAAAGCCAGCTCATCCAAGGCTATGCTGAGTCTTACTTATTTCTTACTTACATGGGAGTAGCCGCATGGGTGTCATTCGCCTATCCAGCAAAGGCCAGATCGTTATTCCAAAGTCTATCCGTGACAAACACCATTGGCGCGAGGGGCAGGAATTGGAATTTTTCGAATCGGAGGATGGTCTGGTGCTCAAGGAAAAACGGCCTTTTAGTAAGACTGATCTAAAGGATGTAGCCGGATGTCTCCCATACAGCGGTAAGGCTAAGACACTGGAAGAGCTGGATGCGGCAATCGCACAAGGAGCCATGCAAAGTGCCGACAAAAATGATCAGCGTTGACACCAATGTCGTTGTCCGATTACTAACCCGTGATGACGAAAAGCAATACCAAACTGCGCTGACGTTATTCAACAAGAATCAAATATTCATCCCTAATACGGTGATTCTGGAACTTGAGTGGGTTTTGCGTTTTGCCTATAAATTTCAACCCATACAGATTGCCGAGGCATTGAAAAAACTGGCCGGGTTGGAACAGGTCACACTCGACAGGCCGGAGCAATTATTCCTGGCCCTGGAAGGTCTGCAGAACAACATGGATTTTGCCGATTCCTTGCACCTGGCCATGGCAGCCACGCTAACCCGTCAATTCGCCACATTCGATAAAAGACTGGCGAGAAATGCTCCACAAACGGCTTGTCTAATAAAACTATTGAACTGAACCAGGATCGATTCAGGAATCATCATGCTTCCTCCACTCAAACCCATCGCCATGAAGGAAAGGATCTCCATGCTGTTTATTGAGAAAGGTGAGATCGATGTGCTGGACGGCGCTTTTGTCGTCATCGACAAAACCGGTGTCCGCACCCACATCCCGGTCGGCAGCGTCGCCTGCCTGATGCTGGAGCCCGGCACCCGCGTCTCCCACCGGGCGGCCGCCCTTGCTGCCCGTGTCGGCACGCTGCTGGTATGGGTCGGCGAGGCGGGTGTCAGGGTCTATGCATCCGGTCAGCCTGGCGGCGCCAGATCGGACAGGCTGCTCTATCAAGCTCAACTGGCCCTGGATGAGTCCGCCCGTCTCAAGGTGGTGCGTAAGATGTATGAATTCCGCTTTGGCGAAAAGCCACCGGAGAGACGCAGTGTCGATCAGCTCCGTGGCATCGAAGGCGCCAGGGTACGCAAGACCTACCAGATGTTGGCGCAACGCCACGGCGTGAGCTGGAAGGGCCGCAACTACGACCCATCCGATTGGGACACCAGCGACCTGCCCAATCTCTGTCTGAGTGCGGCCACCGCCTGTCTCTACGGCATCACCGAAGCCGCCGTGCTGGCCGCCGGCTATGCCCCGGCAGTGGGATTCATCCACACCGGCAAACCCCTCTCGTTCGTCTACGACATTGCCGATCTATTCAAATTCGATTCAGTCGTCCCCCTGGCATTCCAGATCGCCTCCCAGGCGCCCTCACAACCGGAAAGACGGGTTCGCCTCGCCTGTCGGGATATGTTCAGGCAACAGAAGATCCTCGGCAAGATCATCCCCACCATCGAAGAGATTCTGGCTGCTGGAGAACTGGAGCCTCCGAAACCGCCGGATGATGCGCTGCCTATCGCGATACCCGTTGAGAAAGGACTGGGTGATGCTGGTCATCGTAACTGAAAACATCCCTCCCCGCTTACGAGGCCGGCTGGCCGTCTGGCTGGTTGAAGTGCGCGCCGGTGTCTATGTCGGCGACCCATCGGCCCGCCTGCGCGACTTCATCTGGGAACAGACCGAGCAAGGATTGGAAAACGGCAATGCCATCATGGCCTGGAACACCAACACCGAATCCGGCTACGACTTCAAAACCTTGGGGACCAACCGCCGCATACCCGTCGATTTTGACGGCATTCGATTGGTCTCGTTTCTTCCGCCTGACAGTGAAGAAAATGCTCTTTAGCAAATCGGAAAATGTTGCAGAAATGTTGGTAAAAAAATATACCAGGCATTCCTTCTCAACTATCAAATAGATAGAATTAGAGTGTTCCCCGCACCCGCGGGGATGAACCGGCATAGTTGCTGACAGCAGCAATTGATCGTCGTGTTCCCCGCACCCGCGGGGATGAACCGGATCAGCTCGATATCACGGAATTATCGCTGTCGTGTTCCCCGCACCCGCGGGGATGAACCGCCGACGTTACGCGCGTCGGGCTTGCATCATCGGTGTTCCCCGCACCCGCGGGGATGAACCGGCAGTCATGACCATGCACGTCGAGCATAGCTACGATGTGTTCCCCGCACCCGCGGGGATGAACCGGATGCATGTCTGCTGTAGTCTGACGCATACGCAGTGTTCCCCGCACCCGCGGGGATGAACCGTGGCCTCAGATTTGCGATGAGCTAGTGAGCAGTGTTCCCCGCACCCGCGGGGATGAACCGTTCAGCAACTGACAATCACTGCGCGCAATATGTGTTCCCCGCACCCGCGGGGATGAACCGCCAGCATGCAGTGGCGGATCAGTGTTGCAGTGTGTTCCCCGCACCCGCGGGGATGAACCGATGATTGCGATAGGCGGAATCTTGTTATCATCGTGTTCCCCGCACCCGCGGGGATGAACCGCCAGTGATATCACGGTAAGAATGTCGTCAATCGTGTTCCCCGCACCCGCGGGGATGAACCGCAGAGCCATAACGGCATCGCCAACCGTGGCACGTGTTCCCCGCACCCGCGGGGATGAACCGTCAATAGAAGTAGGCGCATCGAGGTAAGAAATAGTGTTCCCCGCACCCGCGGGGATGAACCGCCTGCATCGTATATAAAATTTCACCATTCGCCGTGTTCCCCGCACCCGCGGGGATGAACCGGCTATATCAATCAACTCCTCCAGGTCGGTAGCGTGTTCCCCGCACCCGCGGGGATGAACCGGTCGTGATTTTGAGACTAGACATTACAGAAAGGGTGTTCCCCGCACCCGCGGGGATGAACCGGACACTGGGCTCTATACGATCACGCTATACGTAGTGTTCCCCGCACCCGCGGGGATGAACCGCATGTACCAGGCTACTGGTCGATCATCCGGCAAGTGTTCCCCGCACCCGCGGGGATGAACCGATGTATGCAAAAGCTGCATAAAACATCGCGGCATGACGTGTTCCCCGCACCCGCGGGGATGAACCGCATTACTGCAGCGAACGCGATCGAGACGCACGTGTTCCCCGCACCCGCGGGGATGAACCGGCATGCCTGCGCGACGTATCAGACGAGGTGTTCCCCGCACCCGCGGGGATGAACCGCGTCTATCGACGATCAGCTGACCATGCGCGTGTTCCCCGCACCCGCGGGGATGAACCGAACTACGAGGAGGCGAACAAACAGTGGCTAACGATGTGTTCCCCGCACCCGCGGGGATGAACCGAAGTCGAATATGTTTTGTCATCCACAGTATGAACGTGTTCCCCGCACCCGCGGGGATGAACCGCCGACTGATCCACATGCCATCTGGCGTATCGTAGTGTTCCCCGCACCCGCGGGGATGAACCGGTCTGCTGTCGGCTGTTGCTGTCGGTATCAGTCGTGTTCCCCGCACCCGCGGGGATGAACCGTTCTGAAGAACGAAGAACAATTGTACGAGTAGTGTGTTCCCCGCACCCGCGGGGATGAACCGTCTCGGTATGGATCAATTGACCTCTTATTAATGTGTTCCCCGCACCCGCGGGGATGAACCGTGTTCTTGTCACCTCTCAATTGGCTGCGGATTCGTGTTCCCCGCACCCGCGGGGATGAACCGCATAGCCAGACTGTATTTGACGATTTCCGATCAGAGTGTTCCCCGCACCCGCGGGGATGAACCGTTAGATAACAGTATCGCTGGTATCGCGTTGTTCGTGTTCCCCGCACCCGCGGGGATGAACCGCGATTAGATTCAGATCTGGCGAGCAGGATCATTGCGTGTTCCCCGCACCCGCGGGGATGAACCGCTGATGAACGGGCAAGAAGAGACGAATTGGCAGTGTTCCCCGCACCCGCGGGGATGAACCGCCCGGTATGCTCCGCCGTCGCTAACCGTCTGTCCGTGTTCCCCGCACCCGCGGGGATGAACCGCTTTCCTATTCCTGCGGGCCGAGCGTATCAGGAGTGTTCCCCGCACCCGCGGGGATGAACCGGTCTGTACTTGATATATCACAGCATACCACGGTGTGTTCCCCGCACCCGCGGGGATGAACCGACGCTTAACGCAAAGCTAAGGCGGCTGAGGAATGTGTTCCCCGCACCCGCGGGGATGAACCTGTATTGCTCTTTTCTTTCGTGCATCTCCATATGTGTTCCCCGCACCCGCGGGGATGAACCGGTGTGTTGTTATCGAGGTTAAAGACGTGCAAAAGTGTTCCCCGCACCCGCGGGGATGAACCGGCAGCGTCAAGGTTTGATAGGTTATCCAACAGGTGTTCCCCGCACCCGCGGGGATGAACCGCGATTTTCCGCAACTGCTCGGCCTCTTCAGGGGTGTTCCCCGCACCCGCGGGGATGAACCGGTGGTTTTCCCCCGTCTTTAATCTCGATTACGTGTTCCCCGCACCCGCGGGGATGAACCGACCATCTTGGGCTGTATTGTTTTAATGGGGTCTCCACTTAGCTGTACCCAAAAATGTATTGTAATTTGTTATTTCCCCACGATTTTCCTATACGGTTCCGGAGCTGTGACCACAACTTGTTGAAGTAGGCGGTAGAAAAGCAGACCATGTCTGCGCGAGTTGCGTCGATTAAAGCGGAACGTATATTCATCCAGATAGGCCTGCAAATGTGCACCATGGATGGAACCCTGATGGGTTCCCAGAAGCCAGCGCTTGAGCAAGCTGGCAACAAGATGGACTGCCGGCATCGATATGTGCGCCGGGTCGTCGCTGCTCGACAGATTGAGTCTATGATGCTGATATCCTTTCGAGGGTAGAGAGTCGTAGGCATTGTATGCGTCTGTTCGGATAAGCGAGCCTGCTTCAACAACGTCGCAAATAAAGGGAATGATGCTGGCTACAGTAACATCAGGTACGTGACGCATTCGGACTCGGCCAAATCCTTTCGGTTCATGAAGCTCGATGGCAATAACCACGATAAATTTCTTTTCCGCTCCACGGCCTCGTTTACCTCCTTTGCTGGGACCTCCGACATATGTTTCATCAACCTCGACTTCTCCAACCAGCTTCGTGCGATTTGGTCGAACCATTGCCTTTCGGAATTTGTGCAGCATTGTCCAGGCTGTCTGCTGACTGCCCAATCCCAGTACGCGTTGAAGACCCAGTGCGCTGACCCCCAGTTTCTGGTTGGTGATGTACCAGGCAGCGGCAAACCACAATTGGAGGGGAGTTCTTGTTTTATCCAGTATCGTTCCCGCAGTAACCGATGTTCTACGATTACACTTCTGGCATTTCCATAAGTGATCAGAAGTCCGCCACGCTTTGTTGTGCCCACATGTTGGGCAGACGAAGCCGTCTGGCCAACGCAGCCGTTCTAGATATCTTGTACAGGCAGATTCATCAGGAAACCATTCCTGGAACTCTTGCCAACTTCCTGGGTAGTCTTTGCCTGCACGCAAATCGATCTCGTATGGACCCTCCATAATGGGTTGACAACTTCTTTGGCGGAAGTGTTCCCCGCACCCGCGGGGATGAACCGACGTATGAGCAGCGCATGAACCCCGCCGCGCGGTGTTCCCCGCACCCGCGGGGATGAACCGCAAACTCAGCAAACACGGTTCTCCGTACCCGCGAACCGAAATAACAGGCTGCCCTAAATGCCTAGACACCAGTGTTCCCCGCACCCGCGGGGATGAACCGACGAACTGACGCCTGGGTGCTGAACCGCAGATGTGTGTTCCCCGCACCCGCGGGGATGAACCGCTTCAAAGCCTACACGAAGCCCGGGACACTCGTCGTGTTCCCCGCACCCGCGGGGATGAACCGCCGATTCTGCCGGGTCAATGATCTTGCGAGGCCAGTGTTCCCCGCACCCGCGGGGATGAACCGCCGTTGGCTCGTCGCTGCGCCATCGGACGCTGTAGCGTGTTCCCCGCACCCGCGGGGATGAACCGCAGATCGCAGTCGATTTCGCAATCGAGCCGCAGCGTGTTCCCCGCACCCGCGGGGATGAACCGGTTTCGCGAAGCAGCATGGACATGCTGCAGCAGTGTTCCCCGCACCCGCGGGGATGAACCGCACGCCTGGACTACAGTCCCGCGGTGGCGATTGTGTTCCCCGCACCCGCGGGGATGAACCGACTGCGAACGAGTCTCAGGAAGGACGTCACTGACGTGTTCCCCGCACCCGCGGGGATGAACCGGCAATGTCTAACAGTTGTCATGATTGTTCGCGAGTGTTCCCCGCACCCGCGGGGATGAACCGCCTGTACGCCGAAGTTTCAGCTCGCCGTTATCGAGGTGTTCCCCGCACCCGCGGGGATGAACCGCCGATCGCCCTGCACGGCCTATGTCGATAGGACGTGTTCCCCGCACCCGCGGGGATGAACCGCGGACGGCACAGTCGGCGGAAGCGATCGGGTCAGTGTTCCCCGCACCCGCGGGGATGAACCGTTACCTGATCGCGCGTCATGGAGCTGATGCATAGTGTTCCCCGCACCCGCGGGGATGAACCGACTTCACATGCTGTGGCTAAATCGCTCAGTGGTGTGTTCCCCGCACCCGCGGGGATGAACCGCTCGGTCATAGGCCACTTGAACTGACGAAAGCGTGTTCCCCGCACCCGCGGGGATGAACCGGTCCGAAACTTGCTATTCGAAGTCAGGCAGATGTGTTCCCCGCACCCGCGGGGATGAACCGAGATCGTCTGCAGCCTGGTCATGCTGTTATCCGTGTTCCCCGCACCCGCGGGGATGAACCGACATTGACCGGTGTTGCCCAATGGCGACTGAGGTGTTCCCCGCACCCGCGGGGATGAACCGTCACTGGTTCATGACGCTATCCTCGATGGTGTGTTCCCCGCACCCGCGGGGATGAACCGGTGCTCGTGCATCGCTGACGTTGGATCTGAGGTGTTCCCCGCACCCGCGGGGATGAACCGGCCGCATGCCATCGCTGAACAGTTCAGCGGATGACGTGTTCCCCGCACCCGCGGGGATGAACCGGATCTTCGAACTATCTGCGATCTGACGCAGACTGGTGTTCCCCGCACCCGCGGGGATGAACCGCTGAGTGCAGCCGCTGAGATCGGTGTTCCCCGCACCCGCGGGGATGAACCGATGCGCTTGATTCTGCCATCGGCGTGTTCCCCGCACCCGCGGGGATGAACCGATCGTCACGCGATTGCCAGGAGCTGGCAGTGCAAGTGTTCCCCGCACCCGCGGGGATGAACCGTCAATCGATCGTCACGCATACCGCGGTAGTCAGTGTGTTCCCCGCACCCGCGGGGATGAACCGTCGATGTCAGCGGCTGACTCGCTGCACGAGTCATGTGTTCCCCGCACCCGCGGGGATGAACCGGATCACTGACAGCGCCTGCGCGTAGCTGATGCAGTGTTCCCCGCACCCGCGGGGATGAACCGGTCGTATCACATGCTCAGTCACGCCGATCTCACGTGTTCCCCGCACCCGCGGGGATGAACCGGCCAGATGCCATGCGCGTTAATCGATGACGTCGTAGGTGTTCCCCGCACCCGCGGGGATGAACCGTGGTGCAATCTCTGTCAGGCATCACTGCGTGTTCCCCGCACCCGCGGGGATGAACCGTGCGCCAGATACCGTCGGACTGGCATAGTGTTCCCCGCACCCGCGGGGATGAACCGATCACGCGTTTACGGCTGTCCGGCGCGATTGCGTGTTCCCCGCACCCGCGGGGATGAACCGTATCGCTGCGATCGGCTGATCGCACTGACTGTGTGTTCCCCGCACCCGCGGGGATGAACCGTTACGTGCTGAACATGCCAGCGATCGGCCAGCGTGTTCCCCGCACCCGCGGGGATGAACCGTACTGGACGACTATTGCGGCTAGTGATCGCATGCGTGTTCCCCGCACCCGCGGGGATGAACCGATGTGCCAGTATGTGTGGCAATGCAGTCACGGTGTTCCCCGCACCCGCGGGGATGAACCGACACGTAATGCGCTATGCGTCATGGCGATCATACGTGTTCCCCGCACCCGCGGGGATGAACCGGATCAGTGAGCCATTCTGGCAGCATCTTGCTGTGTTCCCCGCACCCGCGGGGATGAACCGGCTATCCCGGGTATCCTCATCGACCTCGCATCGAAGTGTTCCCCGCACCCGCGGGGATGAACCGTACACTTGACGATCGATCTTCGCAATAGCAGATCGTGTTCCCCGCACCCGCGGGGATGAACCGACAGGTGGTAACCTGCATCGGTCGGCATGCCATCGTGTTCCCCGCACCCGCGGGGATGAACCGGTTCGCGGCTCAATCAGTACGACGCAAGGCTGGAGTGTTCCCCGCACCCGCGGGGATGAACCGTCAGACTGGCCTGGCAGCTTAGCATCGCGGCATCGTGTTCCCCGCACCCGCGGGGATGAACCGGATCAGGTCGGCTGAGCTGCGGTAGCTCGACTACGTGTTCCCCGCACCCGCGGGGATGAACCGCCACATTGCCTTGCCAGCTCGATGTTGACATAGCAGTGTTCCCCGCACCCGCGGGGATGAACCGTATTCTACCTGCTGTCAGGAATCTCGCTAGTTTGTGTTCCCCGCACCCGCGGGGATGAACCGATATTCTTAACCTGTATTTGGTTGGTTGGGGAGTGTTCCCCGCACCCGCGGGGATGAACCGGATGGGACAATAGATCTTGATACAGATACGTTGTGTTCCCCGCACCCGCGGGGATGAACCGATGAGACGGCGAAGAGATACGGAAGGACGCGTGTTCCCCGCACCCGCGGGGATGAACCGTCACTTTGACAGGTATTGGCAGAGACGATTTAGTGTTCCCCGCACCCGCGGGGATGAACCGCCGCGGCACATGCAGGAAGACTTTTCAAAGGCTGTGTTCCCCGCACCCGCGGGGATGAACCGAACGACATCGACAATGGCAAGCCGGAACCACTTTGTGTTCCCCGCACCCGCGGGGATGAACCGTAACAGACTGGCGAACAATCGATGATATCTAGGTGTTCCCCGCACCCGCGGGGATGAACCGACAAATCAGCGTCTTTGCCAATTCTCCGCAGTGTCCCCGCACCCGCGGGATGAACCGCTGGATTAACGTCGTGTTCCCCGCACCCGCGGGGATGAACCGATATTCTGGAAGCCGCAAAGCCTCTACTTGCTGTGTTCCCCGCACCCGCGGGGATGAACCGAAATATTGACGCAAAGCAGTATCAAGAGGCGCGTGTTCCCCGCACCCGCGGGGATGAACCGTTTTTTTGCTGCAAATGAATTTACATTGTTCCGTGTTCCCCGCACCCGCGGGGATGAACCGTTAGGCTGGCGGCAAGAAAAGATGCTAACCACGTGTTCCCCGCACCCGCGGGGATGAACCGGTGGCTCGATAACGGTTATATCAAATGCGTAAGTGTTCCCCGCACCCGCGGGGATGAACCGCCATTCTCCGTCAACATCTTCTTTTTTGATTCGTGTTCCCCGCACCCGCGGGGATGAACCGTATTATTTTACTAGACACGGCATGCCATCAGGTGTTCCCCGCACCCGCGGGGATGAACCGGCGGCCAGGTTTACGTTGAATTCGGACCAGCAGTGTTCCCCGCACCCGCGGGGATGAACCGCGGTTGGCATCAGTGTCGTTACCACGAGCGGCGTGTTCCCCGCACCCGCGGGGATGAACCGTGAGCGGATTATGGGGAGCACTCAGTACGTCAGTGTTCCCCGCACCCGCGGGGATGAACCGAATCTCCAATTAGCCATTGTTTCTCAACTCCTGTGTTCCCCGCACCCGCGGGGATGAACCGGCGGATGCCCAGCCTGTCCCTGTTCCGGCCAAGTGTTCCCCGCACCCGCGGGGATGAACCGGCAATATCCTAACCAGGCTTTTTTATGACGATGTGTTCCCCGCACCCGCGGGGATGAACCGCCTTACAAATGCTGCGAACGGAAAGGGCAGGTGTGTTCCCCGCACCCGCGGGGATGAACCGCAGTAACAAACGCTGGTCATGTCGCGCACTTTGTGTTCCCCGCACCCGCGGGGATGAACCGATATACAAACAAAACAAGGAGTTAAAAATGCGGTGTTCCCCGCACCCGCGGGGATGAACCCAGTTTCGCCTAGTGCGTCTGGGTGGTTTACGCGTGTTCCCCGCACCCGCGGGGATGAACCGTTAGTAGCCGTTAGCGGCCTGATATACATCGTGTGTTCCCCGCACCCGCGGGGATGAACCGGTCCGCATTCGCCTGGGTAGTCTTCCCATGGAGTGTTCCCCGCACCCGCGGGGATGAACCGGCTTGATGCAGAGAGGCGCGCGCTTGAGTCGGGTGTTCCCCGCACCCGCGGGGATGAACCGACGAACACGATCTGCCTCAGACGTGACACCCTGCGTGTTCCCCGCACCCGCGGGGATGAACCGATGCTGATACCGCTGGGATTTGCCCAGCAAGCGTGTTCCCCGCACCCGCGGGGATGAACCGGCAGTCTAGGAACTCGTATTTGTCAGCCGACAGTGTTCCCCGCACCCGCGGGGATGAACCGCCGCTGAGCAGAAGAGCCGGAATGAGGTCGAGGTGTTCCCCGCACCCGCGGGGATGAACCGTTGTAGGTGTTGACAAAAACTCCGTCAGACCGGTGTTCCCCGCACCCGCGGGGATGAACCGTATTTGCTGAAGAGATTGAAGGAAAGACTCATGTGTTCCCCGCACCCACGGGGATGAACCGGCGCTGCGTTCCTCGCGTGCAGATTTTAGCGGGTGTTCCCCGCACCCGCGGGGATGAACCGAATCGATGAACTGACAAGGTATCGGAGACAAGGTGTTCCCCGCTCCCGCGGGGATGAATCGCTAATTAGCATCTTTCTTCAATTTTCAGAATCTCCACCTACAGTGGAAAGTTTGCTCAACTCTTGGCAACATGGATCGCATAAATCCCATCGATATCCACTGCCAGACAGTAGGTTAGGATAGGACTGCATCACCTGCTCATCAGAGCGGGTGCGGATTGAAACAGGCTTTGCTGACCTATTGCTGGTCCGTCACTTGTGAAAGACTTCTCAGGAGATTATTCTTACCATGTAGTAAGGAAATAGTTACACAGGTAAGACAACATGCAAGCAACCATCACAAGTAAGGGACAGGTTACCATTCCAAAGGCGGTGCGGGATGCCCTGCATCTGCAGTCAGGCGACAGGCTCGATTTCATGATCGAGGCGGATGGCTCGGTCAGAATCGTACCGGCCACCTCTTCTGTCACCGAACTTAAGGGCTTGGTTCCACCACCCGATAAGCCACTGACTCTCGAAGAGATGGATGAAGCCATCGCCAAGGGAGCTGCAGGTTCATGATTGGCTTAGACACCAACATTCTTGTCCGATATATCGTACGCGACGGCGAAGCACAGACTGAGATAGCAACCCGTCTGATCGAGAGCAAATGTACTCGTGAACAATCAGGCTTCATAGCACTGATTGTGCTGATTGAATTGGTCTGGGTACTTTCCCGTGGCTATCGGTATTCGAAAAGCACTGTTGTGTTAGTGCTGTCTAAAATTCTCTCATCCGCCGAACTGATGGTTGAGAATGCGGAACTCGCACGTAACGCATTGATGAAATACAAAGACGGGCCCGCCGATTTCCCTGACTACCTCATCGGTTTGATCAACAGCACTCATGGCTGTAGTACGACCTACACTTTTGACAAGCGTGCCGGTCGCTGCAATAGGCACAGCTTGTTGGAATAAGGGCCCAGGAAAAAAATAAATCATCCCGTCATGCTTGCCTGGTTGCCCAGCTATCACGTCCGGCATCCTGCCACTCGTGAATCCAGTCCCGCCATGGGCGTCGTCTGCGTTGCGGCAAGGCTACATAGAATGACTATGCACCCCATACCAGGCCTTGAGTCTGAGCAGCCGTATCTCAGGGAGAAATACCCCTCCTCTCCCGCGTTGCGCTGCACACTACAGGGGCTACAAAATCAAGGTGGTTGCAGGTCTTGCGGTCATTGGCTACCAGGGTTTGAAGGTATTCATGTATTCCATGGGTCGACCCATCTGATTGATGTCGCGGCTCATCACGCCGGTGTTCTGGGTCATGGCGCGCATGGACTGATTCATCTCGGCGATGTTGCCCGTCATTGTCTGCATGCTGAGCTCCACCTTCTTGATGTCCACACTCATGGTGCCGATGTTGCCGTCCATCTGTCTGATATGGGTTTCCATGCTGCCCATCTGTTCTACCATGATCGTGATCTGGTCCGTCATGGTCGCGATATTCTTCGATAGCTCAGCCATATGGCTGGACATTGCATCCAGATTGAACTCCATTCGCGGATCGATATTCTGGGTCAGGGTGTCCATGTCCTCGGTCACGCTATAAATCAGATAGAACCCGGAAATACCGAGTACGGCCATCACCAGCAGCGAGGGATAGACCAGCCGCTCCCAGCGGGTGATACTGGTGTTGAAGGATTTGAAGAATTGGGTCAGGGTGATCTCGAGCTTGACCATCGCTTTCTGTTCTGGCGACAAGCCCTTCATATCGGCCTCAAAGGTTCTGGGATCTTTCTCGAACATCGCGGGTGTCTCGAATTTCTGCTTGAGTGGGGTAAGTTTTACCGGACTTAACTATAGTATTGCACAGGGTTTTTCCTATTCTCTTGATACAGATCAGCCGGGAACTTGTATCACCGTGATTATCTCAAAAACCTGAACTGCAACTTGCCTGGCATCAGCCGTTACACACAATCAATGAACGAATTTATCCTCGATAACGAACTGATCATTCGCCTGAGCGCCTTTTTCGGCATCTTCGCCGGCATGGCCCTGTGGGAAGTGCTGGAGCCCCGGCGGCGGCTGCAGGTATCCAAGGGCCGGCGCTGGGTCAGCAATCTGGGCCTGGTGGTGTTCAACAGCCTGCTCCTGCGTTTGTTGTTTCCGGCCGCCGCGGTGGGCATGGCCGCCTTTGCCAGTCAGCGGGGCTGGGGATTGTTCAACGTCGCCGAACTGCCGTTCTGGCTGGCCGTGGTGTTCTCGGTGGTGTTGCTCGATCTGGTGATCTATCTGCAGCATGTGATGGTGCATGCGGTCCCTGCCCTGTGGCGCCTGCACCGGGTGCATCACGCGGACCCGGACTTCGACCTCACGACCGGCGCGCGCTTCCACCCGTTCGAGATTATCCTCTCCATGCTGATCAAGTTCGCCGCCATTGCGGCATTCGGTCCACCCGTGGTGGCGGTGGTGATCTTCGAGGTGGCGCTCAACGGCATGGCCATGTTCAACCATGGCAATGTGAGCCTGCCGCCCCGTCTGGATCGGGTGGTGCGCTGGCTGCTGGTGACCCCGGACATGCATCGGGTCCATCACTCGGTGGAAGCGGACGAGACCAACAGCAATTTCGGCTTCAACCTCGCACTCTGGGATCGGCTGATGGGCACCTATCGCGCCCAGCCCCGCCGGGGCCATGACGCGATGGAGATCGGCCTGCGCAGCCTGCCGGATCCTCAGATCACCACCCGTCTGCCGAGCATGCTGATGCTCCCATTCCGGCAACTGGACGATAATTACCCCATCAACCGGCGCAGCTGGGGCGAGAGCCAAGATAACACGAGGGAATGACCCATGAGCTTCGAAACCTATAACGTCTACTTCTCCGGCCGGATCATGAAAGACCGGGACCCGGCTGAGGTGCGCCAAAAGATCGGCCGGATCTTCAAGCTGGAAGGGGCCAAGCTGGAGCGGCTGTTTTCCGGTGATCCGGTGGCGATCAAGAAGCAGGTGGACATGGAACAGGCGGTGAAATACCGGGTCGCCTTCCGCGAAGCGGGCGCCCTGGTTGACATCCGCCCGGCGGAGACGCCATCGGTCACACCGTCCCCAGCCCCGGAACCCACCGCCAAGACCGATGATCCGCAAGGGCTCAGCCTGTCCGCCCCCAACAGTTACGACCTCAGCGATTGCACGCCGCCGGTGGCGGCCGAAGAACTGCCCGATGTCAGCGGGCTGAACCTGGATCAACCCGGGATTATCCTGGACACAAGCCCGGAGCCTGAACCGCTGGTGATCGATACGGACGATTGGGATCTGGATCGACCTGGGGTCATTCTGGATGCGACTGCGCCACCTCCGGAAGCGGCGATCGACACCTCGGAATTGACCCTCGACCCCGCCAACCAGGGGAGCCTGGAAGCGTATCAAACACCCGTCACCCCGGCGCCGTTACCCAACATCGATCATCTGCAATTCGCCGAAACGGAGGAACAGCCACATGGCAAGGCCCGTTTCCCGGTCTCGGAAGATTAATTCGAAGGATCAGCGAGTCGACTCGGACAGGCCATCGCCCTGGGCCATCCGTGGACGCCCGGTCTCCAGTATCCCTACATAACACCAAAACCGCGCTCCACATGGAAACGCAGGGGCCGGCATTGCGCATCGTCGCTGATCCAGATAAAGGCGATAGCGAAAATTGACCCCCAAGCTCTTGGCACATTTTTCGCTGCATAGCTGGAACTCGCTGAATCAAGCCTGAATCCGTCAGCTTTTTGACTTTATGAGGAGTCTAACCATGGTCACACCCGTCAATCCAGATAAGTCGGTCAGCAGCCGTGCCGACAAATCGCTCCAGTCAAATCAGCGTATGCCGACTGCATCGGGTCATCAACCGAAAGACGCGGCAGTATCCCATTCAACCTCCCCAACAGAAAATCAGGTGGATGTGGAATCCGCCCGCCAGTTCTACCAGATGGAAAACCAACGCGCCGACAACCATCGGTTCCCGTATCACGACCTCGCAGCAAGCCAGGTCGCTGCTCGATCAGATCCTCCAACAATTCACGGCCGCCCCGGCGAGTCGCTACAGGCCCAGTCCCCCAACGGCCCGGCTGCACTCGCCAATCTGTTGGAGCGAGCCCCCGCCTGAACCGACCCGCCAAGCCCGCCTGGCAGGTATGGTCCATGCCGTTGTCAGCCTGCCGGGCAGACCGCTCTCCCTGATCCGACCGACCGATCCCGCGGTCCGGCCGGCAACACCAGGCAGCCGCTTGACGCACCCGCGCCAAGCCGCGCTGCGGTACTCATTGTCGGCCGCTCAGTTGATACCGCTTGCTCCCGTTTTTCGCAATAGCCCCTGCATTATCTATCCATCGATTGCGTTTTTTCAGTTTAATTTCAGCTTAAGGCGGTTAGCCTTCGTGGTATTGATCATTTTTGCAGGCATTGAAGCAGAGTGAGAACCACAACCAATCTCTTAAGACGGTTACCCGTCACCATCCTGTTCACGCACATCGTGCTCTATCACACATCCGGCGCTGCAGTAGACATGGGCAGCCGTGGTGCAAACCGCCTTGCAACGTCACCCGAATTTCAGGTCAGTCAGGCCCGGCAAGCCGTGGCCGATCGGATAACCGAGCGCACGGGAAGCCTGTTGGCCGGCGACACATCGGTCAATATAAGACACAAAAACGATGCCCTGGGTTCGGACAACGGCCTGCGTGAGTGGGGAGCGGGCGTGGAAATGCCCCTCTGGCTGCCCGGTCAGCGCGACAGTTACCGCCAGCTCGCCCAAGGTCTGGGAGCGGAAGCCAGCGCCTCCCATCAGCTGCTCGCCTGGCAGGTGGCCGGCGAGGTCAGAGAGCGCGCCTGGGCCCTGCGTCTGGCGCAGAGCAACCGGGACCAGGCCAACACCCAGCTGGAGGCCGCGCAAGCGCTGGAGTATGAGGTGAAACGCCGCCTTGAAGCCGGCGAACTGGCGAACGCCGACTGGGTGCTGACCCGCCAGGAAACCCTGGCCCGGCAGGCCATGTTGCAGGAGGCGCAGGCCAATCTCGAGACCGCAGCCCAAGCCTGGCAGGCCTATACCGGCCTGGATCGTCTGCCCGATTCTCTGGAAGAGCAAACCGCACAGAACGCCGATTTTCCCGCCTCCCACCCACGCCTGCTGAGCGCCGCCGGCCGGGTCGAAAAGAACCGGGCGGAAAGGGCCAGGGAGCGCATCGAACGCCGGGCCAACCCCCGCCTGGCGCTCAGCGCCAATCACGAACGCAGCGAGTACACCGCGAGCTATGACGATTCCCTGGAGCTTTCCATCGCCATTCCCCTGGGCAGCAGCCGGCAAGCCGCACCGGGTCTGGCGATGGCCGAGGCCGACCTGACCGAAGCGGAGGCGACGCAGCGACTGACCCAGGTCGAACTTGAACGGGAACGGGAGCAGGCCCGTCTGGCAATCGACCAGACCGCCTCCGCCATCAAACTGGCGGAAGCGCGCCAAGCCCTCACCGCCCAGGGCGAACACCTGGCAAAACGCGCCTTCGAGCTGGGCGAAAGCGACCTGGCAACCCTGCTGCGCGCCCGCAATCTGGCGGCGGACGCGGCGCTCGAACTGGAGCGTAAACGCACCGAACACCAGCGTGCCATCGCCCGTTACAACCAGATTCTCGGAGTCATGCCAAAATGAAAAAGACCCTTATCTCGATGCTGCTCATGGGCCTGGCCCTCTCGCTCGAGGCCGGCACCGCTGTCCCATCTCGGCAAGTCAGCGCGCGGCCTTCGGCATTCGCACCGCCCCCATCGAAAAGGTGGAGTCCGCCACCAGTGCCGCTTATCCCGCCAAGGTGGTGGTACCCAATGCCCAGTTGCGGATAGTCAGCGCGCCCCAGAGCGGCCTGCTGGAGGCCCTGCTGGTCTCCGAGGGCGAGACCGTGCAAGCCGGTCAGCCCCTGGCCCAGATACAGAGCCCGCAACTGCTGGAACAGCAGAGCGCCTATCTGGAGGCCCTGACCCGGCTGCAGCTGGCCCGCGCCGATTTCAAACGGGACAATCAGTTGCACAAGGAGGGCATCATTGCGGAGCGCCGCTTTCTCGAGACCCGTTCCCGACTGACCCAGGTGGAAACCTCGGTGGAACAGCTGCAGCAGAGTCTGGCGCTCGCCGGCATGGATGCCCAGGCCCTCGCGGCACTGAAGAAACAGCGCAAGTTGTCCGGCTTGCTGCAGGTGCGCTCTCCGCTGGGGGGCGTGGTGCTGGAACAGATCGCCACCCCGGGACAACGCCTGGAGATGGCCGACCCGCTCTACAAGGTGGGCCAGCTCTCCCCCCTGTGGCTGGAGATTCACGTACCGCTGGAAAAACTCGGCGCCATCGCCCCCGGTTCCCTGGTGCGCAGTGAATCGGTCAGCGCGCGCGTCATCACCGTCGGCCGCATGGTGCACGGTGCCGATCAAGGGGTGCTGGTGCGGGCCGAGGTGACCGATGGCGCGGAACAACTGCGCCCCGGGCAATTCGTGCAGGCCAATCTGCAGGGACCGGATACCGCCGATCTCTACCGGGTGCCCCGCGCCGCCCTGGTACGCAGTGGCGGCGACAGTTACGTGTTCGTGGAAACCCCTGACGGCTTCAGCGCCGAAGCGGTGAAGGTGCAGGCGGAAGAGACCAACCACATCGTCATCAGCGGTGATTTCGCCGCGGATGCCCAGGTGGTGATCTCCGGCACCGCCGCCCTCAAGGCCAGCTGGCAGACGGGAGCCGAATGATGCTTGCGCGACTGGTGCAGTTTTCCCTGACGCAACGGCTGCTGATGCTGCTGTTGATCCTGCTGCTTGCCGGGGGTGGCTGGTATGCGTTCCAGCATACCCCGATCGACGCCTTTCCGGACGTCTCCACCACCCAGGTGAAGATCATCGTCAAGGCCGCGGGCATGACCCCCGAAGAGGTCGAGTCCCGCATCACCGCTCCGATCGAGGTGGAGATGCTCGGCATCCCGCGCATGTCCATGCTGCGCTCGGTGGCCAAGTACGCCCTCACCGACATCACCGTGGATTTCCAGGAGGGCACCGACATCTACTGGGCCCGCCAACAGGTATCCGAGCGGCTGAATGCGATCTGGGGGAACCTGCCGGCAACGATCAGCGGCGGCATCGCGCCGATGACCACGCCGCTGGGCGAGATGTTCATGTTCACCGTCGAAGGCGGCGATCTGGACCTCACCGAACGCCGCGATCTGCTCGACTGGGTGATCCGCCCGGCCCTGCGCACCGTGCCCGGCGTGGCGGATGTCAATGCCCTGGGTGGCCTGGCCCGTACCTTCGAGGTGGTCCCGGACAATGCCCGCCTGACCTCCCGGGGCATCACCCTGCAACAGCTGCAGGAGGCCTTGCAGCGGAACAACCGCAACGATGGCGCCGGGCGCCTGAACGACGGCGAGGAGGTATTGCTGGTGCGTACCGAAGGCGCCCTGCGCACCCTGGAAGACGTGGCCGCAGTGGTGGTGCGGGCCGATCCGGTGCAACCGATACGTATCGCGGATGTGGCCGCAGGTGCGGATCGGCGCCCTGACCCGCTACGGCGCGGTCTCCGCCAACGGCGCCGGCGAGGTGGTGGAAGGTCTGGTACTCGGCCTGCGCGGCGCCAACGCCCGCGATGTGGTGGAAGGGGTACGGGCCAAGCTTGACGAACTGGCCACGGGCCTGCCCAAAGGGGTCGAACTCAAGGTCTTCTACGACCGCGGCCGGCTGGTGGAAAAAGCGGTAGGGCACGGTCACCAAATCCCTGGGCGAGGCGATCGTGCTGGTGCTGGTGTTGCTGGTGCTGTTTCTTGGCGATCTGCGGGCCGCCCTCACCGTGGCCCTGGTGCTGCCGCTGGCGGCCCTGGCCACCTTTATCCTGATGCGTCAGTTCGGCCTGTCCGCCAACCTGATGTCCCTGGGCGGTCTGGCCATCGCCATCGGCATGCTGGTGGACGCGGCGGTGGTGGTGGTGGAGAACGTGGTCACCCACCTGGCCCGCCAACATGATCAGCGAGAACCTGCCGCGGCTGCATCTGATCTACCGGGCGGTGAAGGAAGTCTCGGTGCCCATGACCTCCGGCATCGGCATCATCATCATCGTGTTCCTGCCCCTGCTCACCCTGGAAGGTCTGGAGGGCAAGCTGTTCGGCCCGGTCGCCCTGACCATCGTGTTCGCCCTCAGCAGTTCCCTGCTGCTGTCGCTGACCGTGATCCCGGTGCTCGCCTCCTACCTGCTGGGCAAGGTCAGTCACGGCGACCCCTGGCTGGTGCGTCAGCTCAATCGACTCTATGCACCCCTGCTGCGTTGGAGTCTCGGGTCATGCCCCGCTGGTGTTCGGCGTCGCCGTCGCCCTGCTGGTGCTGGCCGGAGTGCTCTACACCCAGGTCGGCAAGACCTTCATGCCGACCATGGACGAGGGCGACCTGATCGTGCAGTTGGAGAAGCTGCCGTCGATCAATCTGGAACAGTCCGTCGACATCGACCTGCGCTTCCAGCAGCACCTGATGAAACAGGTGCCGGAGGTCGAGGGTGTCGTGGCCCGCACCGGCTCGGACGAACTCGGCCTGGACCCCATGGGCCTGAACCAGACCGACAGCTTCCTGATCCTGAAGCCCCGGGAGCAGTGGTCGGCGCCCGACAAGGAAGCGCTGATCGACAAGGTGCGCCAGGCCACCCAGGCCTTCCCCGGGGTCGATTTCGCCTTTACCCAGCCGATCGAGATGCGGGTCTCCGAGATGCTCACCGGGGTGCGCGGGGATCTGGCGATCAAGATCTTCGGCGACGATCAGGCGGAGCTGAACCGCGCTTCCGAGGCCATTGTCGGCGTCCTCAACAGCATCAACGGGGCGGAAGACGTGTTCACTCCGCGCAACGATGGCGCTCAGTACTATCGGCTGGAGATCGATCGCCTGGCGGCAGGACGTCTGGGACTGGATGTGGACAGTCTGGAGAATATGTTGCGCGCCCAGGTCGAGGGACTGACGGTGGGCACCGTCTATCAGGAGGCCCGGCGCATCCCCCTGACCCTGAAAGGTCCGGCCGAGCTGCGTGACTCATCAGCCGCCTTTGCCGGTCTGCATCTGGCGCTGCCGGATGGCTCAACCGTGCCGCTGTCCGGACTGGTGAGCCTGCAACGCACCGAAGGGCCGGTATCGGTCAGCCGGGAACGGGGACGACGCATGGCGGTGGTGATCGCCAATGTCAGCGGCCGTGATCTGGTGGGATTCGTGGAGGAGGCCAGGGCCAAGGTCACGGACCAGGTCAAGCTGCCCATCGGCTACTACCTGGAGTGGGGCGGTCAGTTTGAGAATCAGCAGCGGGCCGCCACCCGGCTCTCACTGGTGATCCCGATCGTGATCGGGCTGATCTTTCTGATTCTTTTCTCCACCTTCCGTTCGGTGCGTCAGGCACTGTTGGTGCTGACCAACATCCCCTTCGCGATGATCGGCGGTATCGCCGGGTTATGGATCACAGGCGAGTATCTCTCGGTACCCGCCTCGGTCGGCTTCATCGCCCTGCTCGGTATCGCGGTGCTCAACGGCGTGGTGATGGTCAGCTATTTCAACCAGTTGAAGTCTCTCGGGCGCTCCATGCTGGAAGTGGTGATGGAGGGTGCCCAGCGACGCTTGCGCCCTGTCTTGATGACCGCCAATATCGCCGCCTTCGGCCTGGTCCCGCTGCTATTTGCCAGCGGTCCGGGTTCGGAGATCCAACGCCCCCTGGCGATCGTGGTGATCGGCGGACTGCTCTCCTCCACCGCCCTGACCCTGTTCCTGTTACCCATCCTATACCAACGCTTCGGCAGCGAAGCCAAAGGAGCCTGACAATGGAAAACGCGGTACTGTTATCTCTGGTGATCTCCCCCGATGTGGAGGACGCGATGGTCGATTGGCTATTGGCGCAGGACCAGATCAGCGGCTTCACCAGCCTGCAGGTCAGCGGTCACGGCACCTCACAACATTCCATGAGTGTCGCGGAGCAGGTGGTGGGACGCCGTCGCCAGGTGATGTTCCAGACCTATTTATCGGAAGTGGATGCGGTCGCCCTGATCAAGGGTCTGGAAGAAAACTTCGCCGGCAGCGGTATGCACTACTGGCTGTCGCCGGTCATCACCAGCGGGCACCTCGAGTGAACCCCTCGAATCTGCACGTTTGAAAATGGATCAGAGATCACGGTCAGCCTTTGCGCTCCCAGGCCTGTAGGAGGAGCCACTGCCGCCTGGTGGGACTGATCTTGATCTCTTGCTTGGACGCCCGGTAATCAGGCCTGATCGAGAGTCAGCAATTGGGACAGCATCAACGGTCCTGCCCGCGCGCCGCAAAACCGGTTGAAACAACGATGCGGGAGCAGAGTGAGAAGGTTTGGCGGCATCGTACGCCATGCCAACCTTCTCAATTTAGGCATACCTCAATCCCAACTTTATTGCTGGGATTTCCGGCGGGTGACTTCGAACTGAACGGTTACGCTGTGCAACTTAGCCCATCATCAAAGTAACAACTGAGACAAACCAGGCTGCCGCCGCGACCATAATGACTGAATCAATATTACAGCATCTCAAGATCTTATCCTTCATCTTCTTCCTCACGACTTTGAATTGGTTGTCGTAGGATAATTGAGCCATTCTTTCAATTTACCGGCATTGAGAATTATCAATTTGAAATAATATGTAACAATTAAAATATTAGTAAAATCAGTATATTATACTACCTTAATATTCTAATTTTTGGAGATTCCATCTTACCCTCGCATCCAACAGTCAACCGGCAGATTAACGGTTAACACTCAATCCCGTACCTGCCCACGAAAACATGGCCAACCGGTGAAAAGACAATTTCCACCTCGCTGGTTTTAGCGTCCGGAGAAGGCAAGAATAAACCTTCATTTCCCACTGGAGGGTGACTGCCGTCACTGACTGGGTTCACAAAACCTGTCTGTGAACCCGTTAATGGCTTTGATTTACCTTGGACTGGATGTGATCTGAATCTTTCGTAATAGAAGTCTTCCGCTTCTTTCAGGTTTTCAAAGGGCCCGAATTCACCTTCGCGACTTTCAACGTACCAGCCTTCATTCGTGAAGCTGATGAACTGCTCGTCATCATATCCTTTGAACCATTGATCTGAAAAATCGTTATCTGCCCGTCTAACGGGTTTGGAAATAGAATGATTTCGCATACTACGACCTCCTGATAAAAATCCCTTTTCAGCAGATACAGTCTACTAAGTGCGTAATGCCAAAATGTTTCCAAATGGCTTCCACTGCTTTCAATCTGTTACAAGTTGTTTCAGCTGACCATTGAAAGCTGGACCCAAAGCCATTCAGATAAGTTGATTCGGCACAAAACTCCGTAACCCAACCTCCTCCCCATCCCAGTCTTCTGCCGCAAGAGGGCGTCGCATAAGCCAGATATGCAGGTCGGATGACCTCTGCGTGTTACCACACCCATTCAAGGGCAATAGAGTCAAGATTCGTTAACTTAACCCAGGCGGACAGCACCCTCCCATATGGCGCACAACCATCGCAATGAAATAATATTGTTGTATGGTATGCGGCCTTAGGACGCTCATGGTCGAAACCATGGCGGCTTTTTACCCGGACCATCGACCGCCCGCCTCATTCTCAAATAGGCCCTGTGTGAATGAAGATGAATGACTTCAAACTGGACAGCCGTCTGGTGAAAGACGGCATCCTGCTCGGCGAACTCGAACTCAGCCTGCTGCTGTTGATGAACAACAACCTTGTGCCCTGGTTCATCCTGGTGCCCCAGGTTGCGGAAACCGAGTTCTATCGCTTGAGCCGGACCCAGCAGTCTAGCCTGCTGCATGAGATCAATCAGGTATCCCGATTTATCCAGGAGGCATTTTCTCCCGACAAACTCAATGTGGCCAGCATCGGAAATATCGTGTCTCAGATGCATATCCACATCGTGGGCAGAACGCGGGATGATTTTTGTTGGCCGCAGGTGGTTTGGGGACGCCCGGAGCGAAAGCCTTATCGCGAGCCGCAGATTGAACGACTCAGAGACCGGCTCAGCCACAGCCTGCAACGACAGTTCAAGCCGATCCCCCGGGAATGCAGCCGATAAGACCCAGAACGGAATCGTTTTTTGACAGGCCGGGAATGGATTCCCCATTGCTCAGCCTTTGCTGATCCAGCTCAAAGGAAGCTTCGGTTTTGCGAGACGTGGCCGACCCGTTTTGGCTAGACTGTGTCGGCTCGGATATGGATTCCTGGGGAGGTTCCTAGTCAACTCAGAGGCCGCATGCCATGCCCATGGAAAAAACCCTGCAACGTCTGCTCGATGCCGAAATGAAAGCGGAGCAGATCCATCAAAAAGCCGCCGAGGCCCGTGAACAGGTCATCCAGGAGGCCTTACGGGAGGCCCATGCGGAAGAGGAGCGTTTCGAGTCCCGCCTGCCGGAATCTGCACAGTGGTTTTCTGGAAAAGGCCGGTCAACGGGCGGAACAGACTGTCGCCGAACTCAAGCGGCGTTTCGACGAGCGTCATGCCCAGTTGCGCAAGTATGCCGAATCCCGCGAAGATGAAGCGCTGAACGCCGCCTTCGCCGTGTTGATCGATCCGCATGCCGACGCTTGATTCGCCGGTCAGCCTTTCGTCATGCATAATTGCGGCTCCCATGTCTATCTCAAAACCCGGGTGCAGAATTCTCGCCAACCGCCTGTTGAACGATACGATGATCAACGAGCTGATGGCGCTGTCGTTGCCCGAGTTGGCAGAGCGATTCCATCTACAGTCGATCCTGCAGGAAGATGACGAGCCCCTGCAGAGCAGCCACCTCATCGAACGCACCCTGCTGCATCTGTTGATGCTCGAGTTCATTCTGCTGCTGCGACCGCTGACCCGCAAGGGCCGCGAATTATTGTTGCACTGGTCGCGTAAGTTTGAACTGTATAATCTGAAGACCCTGATCAGGGGCAAACTCAACGGCCTGGAGATGGAACGGATCAGGGACGAACTCTATGACCTGCCGAAATATATCCGCTTACCCCATGAGGCCCTGCTGCGGGCGGAGAACGTCCTGGAAATGCTACGCATGCTGGAACGGGGTCCCTACGCCCTGATCGCCCGCCAGGCCCGCCAGGTCTACGAAGAGCAGAACGAGCCCTTCTCCCTCGACGCCGCCATCGACCGCCTCTACTACACCAGCATGGTGCGCCATGTGCAGAGCGCCCAGGTGACGGACAAACCGGGACTGCAGCAGCTGATCAGCAGCCTGATCGACCGGCAGAACATCCTGTGGTTGCTGCGCTATCGTTTTGCCTACCATTTCGCTCCGAGTAACGCCTATTACTTACTGGTTCCCAGTGGCGGCGGTATCGACCGCCGGCAGTTGATGCAGCTGTCGAACCTGGAAAGCTTCGACGAGCTGGTCGCCAGGCTGCCGGCAACCCTCTCCCGGCTGCTGAGCGCAACCGCCAACAGCATGCAGGTGCGTCAGCAGCTCGATCGGTATGTCGCCGAGCAGGCGCGCCGGCTCATCTACAGCAGCCCCTGCGTGGTCGTGGCGTCGCTCGGTTACCTGGTGGCGCGGGAGAAAGAGTTGCGCCGGGTGTTCGCCATCATTCAGGGCCGGCTGCTGAAGCTGGATCAGGCGCTGATCGAGGAAGCGGTGCTCGGACCGGTCACCCCGGCGGCGTTGGATATCGCCTCATGACGACCCCACCCGTAATCGAGGCTCCGGATGTTTAGGCCGCTGCCCATGCAGCATGTCACGATTCAGGCGATGACCTTGGATCTGCCCGCCGCCTCTCTGATTCTCGCCGAACTGGGGGTATTCGATCCCGACAGCCGGGCGGATGCGAGCGAGGCCTTGCCACAAACTCCCGGCAACCACTATCGGGAGTTGTATCAACAGGCCCTGGGCAGACTGGAGAAGATCTCCAGTTATCTGGGTGCGCCGGCGGTCGGCAGTCAACTGGATCTCCACCCCATCAGTGAGGAGGATCTCGCAGCCACCAATGCATGGCTCGGGGAGGCCTGGCAGGCCTGCTCTGCGTATGAAGAGGATCAACGCGCCCTGCTCGACCAGCAGCGGCAAATTGATCAGCTCAAGAGCACCCTCGATAACTTTGCGCACCTGGATATGGATCTCGGCCTGCTGCAGGCCAAACGACGATTTCTGGACATCCATATCGGCAGCGTACCCCAGGATCACGTGCGGCATCTGCGGGATGCGGTGAGTCTGGATGGCTACCTGCTGTACGTCTACATCGAGAATCGGGACAACGCCCATGTGGTGATCATCGGACCGGGTGATGGCCACACCCGTCATCTGCGGTCGGTGCTCGATACCGCGGGCTATCGCGCCTTCGAATTGCCGCCGGAACTGTACGCCAAGCCGGCAGAGGCAGCGCACAACCTGGCCCAACAATACGCCGAACTGCGCCGCCAGGAGCAGCAGATGCAGCAACGTTTCAGCGGCTGGCGCAAAATTGCCGCGCCCGAGTTCGAAAAAGCCGCCAGGACCCTGCAGCTGGCCGCGCCCTTTGTGGCGCTTGGCGAGTCCGCGCAAAACCGGGGCAATCTGGCGCAGATACGGGGCTGGGTGCCGAGCGCCGATATCCCCAAACTGCAGCAGGCCCTGCAGCACAAACTGGCCCATCCCTGCGTGTTGCTGGCCCGGGATCCGGCCCCCGAGGATCGTCGACTGGTGCCTTCGGTGCTCCGCCACAATCCCTGGCTGCAACCCTTTTCCATTCTGGTCACCCAATATGGGGTGCCCCGCTACGGTGAACTCAATCCCACCGTCCTGTTCGCCCTCACCTATGTCGGCATGTTCGGTATGATGTTCGGCGATGTGGGGCATGGCGCGGTGATCCTGACGGCTGCCCTGCTGGCCAGGCGCCGCCTGGGGCCCTTCGCCTTTTTCGCCATCACCGCGGGCCTCGCCTCGATCCTGTTCGGCTTCCTGTACGGCAGCCTGTTCGGTTACGAGCATGTACTGCCTGCGCTCTGGCTCTCGCCCCTGTCAGACCCGCTCTACATGATGGGCGCAGCCTTGCTCTGGGGCATCGGTTTTCTCACTCTGGCTGGCCTGCTGAATATCCTGAACCATTGGCTGGCCGGGGACGGGCGCGGCGCCCTGTTCGGCAACAACGGCCTGCTCGGCCTGTTGTTCTATGCCGGCCTGCTGGGCATCGGCTTCGATTTCTACCGGCAAACCGATTCCGGCCCCTGGTGGTCCCTGCTGGCCTGGTTATCACTCGCCAGCCTGTTTATCTATAACCTGCTGGAACAAAACACACCGTTGCCGGAGCGGATTCTGGTGGCGCTGATCGAGACCTTCGAGACCCTCATCGGCTATGTCTCCAACACCCTCTCGTTCTTGCGGGTGGCGGCCTTCAGCCTCAATCACGTGGCGCTGGCGATCGCGGTCTTTACCCTGGCGAACCTCATGGGGCAGACCGGGCATTGGCTGATGGTGGTGTTCGGCAACCTGTTTATCCTGATCCTGGAAGGGGCGATTGTTATGATTCAGGTGTTACGACTCGAGTATTATGAAGGTTTCACCCGGTTCTTTGCCGGTGACGGCAGGGCCTTTCGGCCCTTGAAGTTATGAACATCGTGTTGGATCGGCACAGCGTGCCGGCGGGATCGCCCCGCAGAAGTGATCCCATGCAATGGGCATCGGCTGCCGGATTCCGCTGCGCTGATCCGACCAACCCACCGTTATGACTTGTGCAGGAGAAGATTATGTATTGGCTGATCGGAGCGATGACCCTGGTCATCATCGGCATCATCGCCATCGGCGCGCTGCTGGAACTGCGGCCCGAGCGGGACCTGCGGTCGTGGCGCAAAGCCACCCTGACCGGCAACCTGCTGCTGTTCCTTGGCGCCCTGGCGGGCTTGTGGATCGTCGGCTTCCAGGAGGTCATGGCGAATCCCGCAGTCGCCGAGCCGGCGGGATATCTCCATCGGCACCGCGCTGGCGATGATCGGGGTGGGCATACCCACTGCCTGAGCACCCTGGCCGCGGCCTACGCGGTGGCCTCCATCGGCGCCGCCTCCCTGGCGGTGCTGGCGGAGCGGCCCGAGGTGTTCGGCCGCACCCTGATCTACCTCGGTCTGGCGGAGGGCATCGCCATCTACGGCCTGGTGATCAGCATCCTGTTGCTGGACAAACTCTGATCCCGTGGCCATGGTCAGCAACCGTCTCACCCAAGCCGACCCGGCTGATCTTCATCGGCAGTCTGGCCCTGTCCGACGGCTTTCGGCTGATCGGTTTCGAGACCCTCACCGAACCGGATGCGGCGCGCATCGACCGGTTGGTCGGCGAACTGCTGGAGCAGCGCGCCAACGCCTTCCTGGTGATCGAACAGACGTCAACGAGCTGGGCTCGAAGATGCTCGAACTGGTGCGTCGCGAAGGTGGCCGCATCGTGTTGTCGGAGGTGCCCGCACTGCGGGACCCGAGCTGCCTGCACTGTGAGCTGGATCGGCAGATCGAGAAGCTGATGGGTGCTGGCAACCCTGTCGGAGAACAACGGATGAACCAGGTCGAAGCCCTCGAAAAAGCCATCCTGGAACACGCCAACGAGATGGCCCGGGAGAGCCAGCAAGAACGCCGAGATCGGCCGCCGCAACATCCTGCGCGACTCCAGCGAACGACTGCACCTGCGGGAGGAGAAGGAGACTCTGCTGGCCAAGTCCCTGGCGGAACGAGCCTATCTGCGCAAAGTGCAGGCGGACGAGCTGAAGCTACGCAGCAATCTCGACCACATGCGTTGGAACCTGGTGCAGATGGTGATGCAGCGGCTGGCCGAGCGCATGACCGAACTGCGCGGTGACGAGACGCGCTACCATGTCCTGCTGCAGGCCCTGCTGCTACAGGGCGCGGTCCAGATCGACGGACCGGAACTGCTGATCTCCCTCAATCAGGATGACCGCCGTCGCCTGCAACCCCGCTGGGACGCCTTTACCGAGGGTCTGGCGCCGGACAAACACATCCTGCTGGCGGAGCAGCCCATCGAGACCCTGGGCGGCCTGCTGGTCGCCACCCCCGACCAGCGGCTGCGTATCGACCACACCTTCGAAGGCCGCCTGGCGCGCCTGCAGAACAAGATCCAGCTGGTGTTGGTGGAGCGCCTGCTGCCGCCGATCACCGAAAGCCTCTCCATCTGACTGCACACCACACTATGAACTGCAGACACCCCCCAAGGGCTCATCCAGGAGATCAACGGTCCCATCGTCAGCATCCGCCTGCCCGGCGTGCGCAGCGGCGAACAGGTGCGGGTGGGCGAACTGGGCCTGTACGGCGAGGTGATCGCCCTGCAGGGCGACGAGGCCCTGACCCAGATCTACGAGTCCACCGAGATGCTGCGACCCGGCGAGCCGGTGATCGGCCTCGGCCATCCCCTGTCGGTGGAATTGGGTCCCGGGGCTGATCGGCGGCATCTTCGATGGCGTGCAACGGCCCCTGGCGAAACTGTTTCTGACCGCCGGCGACCAAGTCCCCCGGGGCCTCAGCCCGGAACCTCTGGACCGCCAGACACCCTGGCACTTCATTCCTGCGGAGCTGCTGGAACCCAACATGCCGATCATCGGCGGCGTCCAACTCGGCACGGTGCAGGAGAGCGCCAGCCTGCTGCACCGGATCCTGGCGCCACCGGACATCGCAGGGTCAATTGCTGGAGATCGCCCCGGAGGGGGACTACACCCTGGACGAGACCATCGCCCGGGTGCAACAGGCCAACGGACAGGTGCGCAAACTCAGGCTTTACCACCGCTGGCCGGTGCGCCGCCCGCGGCCGTATCAGGGACGGGATTACGGGGTCGAACCCCTGCTCACCGGGCAACGCATCCTCGACACCTTTTTCCCCCTGCTGAAGGGCGGCAAGGGGGCGGTGCCCGGTCCCTTCGGCGCCGGCAAGACCGTGATTCAACACCAGATCGCCCGCTGGGCCAATGCGGACGTGGTGATCTACGTGGGTTGCGGGGAACGCGGCAATGAACTGGTGGATGTGCTGGACAGCTTCCCGCGCCTCAAGGACCCCTACAGCGGTCGCCCCTTGATGGAACGTACCCTGCTCATCGCCAACACCTCCAATATGCCGGTGGTGGCCCGCGAGGCCTCCATCTATGTGGGCATCACCATCGCCGAATACTATCGGGATCAGGGTAAGGATGTGGTGATGCTGGCCGACTCCACCAGCCGCTGGGCGGAGGCCCTGCGGGAGGTTTCCGGCCGGCTCGGCCAGATGCCGGTGGAGGAGGGTTATCCGGCCTATCTCGCCTCCCGTCTCGCCGCCTTCTACGAGCGCGCCGGACGGGTCGACACCATCGACTGCGGCAAGGGCTCGGTAAGCCTGATCGGCGCGGTCTCGCCGCCGGGCGGCGACTTCTCCGAGCCGGTCACGAGCCATACCAAGGAGATCATTCAGACCTTCTGGGCCCTGTCCAAAGAGCTGGCGGACGCCCGCCACTACCCGGCTATCGACTGGGTCGACAGCTTCTCCGCCGATGTGAGCACCGCCGCCCGCTGGTGGCACAAAGAGGTGGACCGCAACTGGCAGCGCCGCCGGGCCGAGGCGCTGGCGATCCTGGCGCGGGACGCGGAGCTCTCCCGCATCGTCAATCTGGTGGGGCCGGAGGCGCTGTCGTCCGCGCAACGCTGGGTCCTGGAGGGGGCGGCCCTGATCAAGGAGGGGGTGCTGCAACAGAGCGCGCTCGATCCGGTGGACAGTTTCGCCTCGCCACATAAACAGTTTCTGTTGCTGGATCTGGTGCTTTCCGTCTACGACCAGGGGGTCGAACTGATCGAGCTGGGGGTGCCGGTGCAGCAGCTAGCCGGGCTGCCGGTGATGGCCCGCCTGCGGCGCTGCAAGGAGCAGTACAATTCGTCCCAGCTCGAACAACTGCGGGCGTTTCAGCAGGAGGCCCTGAACAGCATCCAGATGCTGCGCTCTGAATACACCCGACAGGAGGAACCCGGCTGATGGGCGCCACCGAGTACCGCACCGTCACCCAGGCCCGGGGCGGCCTGCTTACGCTGACGGATACCCCCAACATCGCCTTCGGCGACCGGGTGCTGATCCGCGACCGCGCCGGCCGAATCCGCAATGGCCAGGTGATCCGCAGCTCCAAGCGGGAGGTGCTGGTGCAGGTCTTCGAGGGTACCGACAATCTGGATATCGAAGACACCTGGGTGCGTTTTCTCGACCAGCCCCTGGAGATCGCCCTCTCGCCGGAGATCCTCGGACGGATCTTCAGCGGTCTCGGCGAACCCCGCGACTACCGCCCGCCCATCGTCTCCAATCTGCGCCGCAGCATCAACGCGGCGCCGTTCAACCCGGCCGCCCGCACCTATCCCGCGGGAGTTCATCCAGACCGGCATCTCCACCATCGACGGTCTCAACTCCCTGGTGCGGGGCCAGAAACTGCCGATCTTCTCCGCCTCCGGCCTGCCCCACAACCGCCTGGCGGCGCAGATCGTGCGTCAGGCCAAGCTGCCGGACGAAGAGGGCCGCTTCGCCATCGTGTTCGCCGCCATGGGGGTCTCCTATACCGACGCCCGCTTCTTCCAGGACGAGTTCGCCTCCTCCGGGGTGCTCAGCAACGTGGTGATGTTCATCAACCGGGCCGACGACCCGCCGGTGGAGCGCCTGACCCTGCCGCGCATGGCCCTGACCGCGGCGGAATATCTGGCCTTCGACCTGGACCTCCATGTCCTGGTGGTGATGACCGACATGACCCACTATGCCGAGGCCCTGCGCGAGGTGGCGACCGCCAAGGGGGACGTACCGGCGCGCAAGGGCTATCCGGGCTACCTCTACTCCGACCTGGCGGAGATCTACGAACGCTCCGGCCGCATCAAGGACCGGCACGGCTCGATCACCCTGGTGCCGGTGCTTGAGCATGCCCAGCGACGACATCACCCATCCGATCCCCGACCTGACCGGTTACATCACCGAGGGTCAGATCGTGCTCAGCCGCGAGCTGCACAACCAGGGCATCTACCCGCCGGTGCACATCTCCCCCTCCCTGTCGCGCCTGATGAAGGACGGCATCGGCAAGGACTTCACCCGGGAGGACCATCCACACCTGGCCAATCAGCTCTACGCCCTCTACGCCAAGGCCCTGGAGACCCGCAACCTGGCCTCCATCGTCGGTGCCGAGGAACTCTCCTCCCGCGAGCGTCGCTATCTGGAGTTCGCCGACGCCTTCGAGGGGCGGTTCGTGAAACAGCAGGAGGACGAGGAGCGCAGCATCCATGAGACCCTCAACCTGGCCTGGGAGCTGCTGTCCCTCTTTCCCAAGGAACAGCTCACCCGGGTGACGGAAACCGAATTGGCCAAGTACTATCGGCAAAATCCATGACCGGTAAACTGCTCAAGGCCCCGCCGACCAAGAACACGCTGCTGAGCCTGAAGCGGCAGCTCAAGTTCCTGACCGAAGGCCATACTCTGCTGGAGCGCAAGCGGGAACTGCTGACCCGACTGGTGTATCAGCAGTTACGCGAATACCGGGAGCTGCGAGACTTGGCCCACGAGGCCCTGAAGACCGCCTACCGCTGGCTCAGCCTGGCCCAGCTGCGCATGGGCAGCCGCGCGCTGCACCAGGCGGCGCTGGGAGTGCAGCCGGGCCTGGATCTGACCATCCTGCCGCGGCGCAGTCTCGGGGTCGAATATCCCTCCGTCTCTGGCCAGCTGTTGCCGATGAATCCGGTGGGTCTGCTGGGTACCGATCCCAGCTTCGACGAGACCCGCAAGTATTTCGCCGAAGCGGCCCTCAAGCTGGGCAAGATGGGCGAGGTTTCCATGAGCCTGGGCCGCCTGATGGCCGAACAGCGCAAGGCCCAGAAGCGGGTCAATGCGCTGCGCTACAACATCATTCCCCGCTATAAAAACACCATCCGCTTCATCGAAAACCAATTGGAGGAAGAGGAGCGGGACACCCTGTTTCAGATGAAGCTGTTGCGGGAGCAGAATAAGGTTTGAGATAACCTTCCAGGCATAGTGGTGGCTAATGGGACCCAGCATCATAGCCCTGGTACACCCCGTCACTGATTCATCTCTAGGAATTCTTATGCAACCGCAGGAGCTGCCCCTGGCTGCAATCAGCGACGATAGTCGCTTTGCGTGCAGCAATTGAAGAGGAATACATCCTTTGCGGGTCGCAGCCAGGGGCAGCTCCCGCACAGGATGAAGTATTGATTGGAGTGCGCCTATACCCGCCGCAGATCGAGGCAATAATCGCTCACCGCCTCGACTGGGGGTCGCCTTCGTCTCCGGGAGCTCACCCGCTGGAATCAGTTCCACCACGAAGCGCTCGTCCCGGCGTCGCGCGGCCTCTTCGAGGCTCTCGGGCAGGCCGTCATAGGGCAGTCGCCTGGGGCTGCCAATCGTGCAGGGTGATGCGCAGTCCTTGCCGGAGTTGGGCGAGATCAGGCTGAGCACGATCGAACCCTGGGCCTTCCAGCCCGGATGCAGGCCGATCCAGGGCACGAAGCTGCGATAACGCAGCCCCATGACGCCGAGCGTCCCGGCCTGGTCCTGCTCCTGGCGCAGGGGTATGCGGTAGGGTCCGACCGCCAATCGCCAGTCGGCCGATCCCGCAGTCTCGTCATCCATCCGAGCGCAAACTGAGTCTGCAGACGATTCGGTGCTTGCATCCACCAGGCGGGAAGAACCTCGCTCCTGGGAGGCGGCATCCCCCAGCAGCGGCCAGAACTCGATGGCCTGGTCCACCTCCAGACGACACCCGTCGAACTCCAGATGGCCGATGTGCCATCCGCTGTCGGCGAGCAATCGCTGGGTGATGGGTTCGCCCCAGTCCCAGACCGGCGTCCGCGAGATCCGTCGAAGACCTGCTTGCAGGTCCCGGCGCAGGTGAAACGGCAAGGCGAACCGGTCATGCAACTGATCGCCCCACTCGATCAGACCGGGCGTCAGATCCCGTTTGCCTAACATGACCACGAGGGCGCGCAGCAGCGCGGCGATCGCGGCGGCGTCCTGCGGATCACGCGGCATGCGAAAGGCCCGGCATTCCACCAGACCCAGACAACCGCGTCCCGGCAGATAGGGATTCCAGAGTTTCTCGATATTCAGTTCGCTGCGATGAGAATTGCCGGATGTATCCACCAGAAACGGGCTCAGGCTGCGCCAGATGAATTCGCGGCTCGGGACTTTCCCGGCTATCCAGCTGATGCAGCGTCACCGCCAGCTCGCTGAACGATTCCCGCACATTCTCATCCGGTCGGGGCGACTGGCTGTGACTGCCCAGGTACGATGGCGCGAACCAGTAGGACAGGGCCGGATGATGATTGAGATAGCGGATCAACCGGGGCAGCAGTTGCGGATTGATGAAGAACGGACTGGTCGCGGGACTCGGTCCCCCCAGGGTAAACTGTCCACCGCCGCCACTGTCTGACAGACATCCATTGTATTGCAGGCGATAGGGCCAGAGTCCTTCGGCTTGAGCCGTGTCGTACAACATCCGGCTCATGGACAGAAACTGTTCGGCGTTGGCGGCGGGCGCCGCGTTGATCTCCAGCACGGCCGGGTCGGGGGTCAAGGTGGTCCAGGCGACCGTCGCATCCACCGGGGGTGGAAATCCCCGCCAGACCAGTGCACTCAAACCCGCCTGCTTGGCGGCGGCTCCAGCCAGCTGCACGAAGCGCTGAAAGCTCGTCACATCGGCAAAGGCCGGCAGTTCCAGACAGGGCAGCTGCCGATCCCGGGCATCCAGCGGCGCGCACCCCAGGGCCACCAGATAACTGCCCTGCCGGGCCAACTTGTCCACCGCGCCAGTGAGCGGGATGGGGTGTTCATGCAACGAAGGCCGGGCCAGGCGGGGATCCCGCAATGGATCGGCCTCGGGTCTGGGACCGTCCAGGCGAAACAGCACCCGCAGGTTCAGTTCTCCGTCCGTTTGGAAACCCGTCGCGGGCCAGCCCTGTTGTTCCAGGGCGACGACCAGCTTGCGCCAGAAGGCCTGCATCCGCGCCGCGTCGCATTCACCGGCGTCGGTGAGCGGATCGGGCGGTACTGCCTGGCTCAGCGACTCCCCGTCACGCCGTTGATAGAGGCCCAGGCTCCAGCGGGGGCGCTTCTCTTCCGCATACTGGCGGCCCAGGGTCCGCAGTACCAGGGCGCCGGGGTGTTGCTCGCGCAGGCGCTGGAGAATACGGCAGGCATAGGCCTGTTTGGTGGCGCCCAGGGCTTCGGAGAGCCATTCCGGTGATTCGGAAAAGCGGTCGGTGAAGGTGGGCTCGGCACCGATCCAGATCGTCGGGCCGCAGGCCGCTACAGCCTCATCATGGGCCTTGATCGCTTCGTCAAATGGGGTCATGTCGGATTCCACGCGAACGAGTGTTGCCGAGTTCTTGGCCAGTGTCAAAATAAAGTGGACGAACGAACATTATAATACGACCATAACAAAGCAGTAGTCGCCCGCGTTGCTTCACCAGAACATAACTACACGACAAAGCATGCGCCGCATCCAGATCAAGCACACTACCCGATACAGCTACGAGGAAGAGGTCGTCCTGCTCCCGCACACCCTGCACCTGAGGCCCCGGGAGGGCCATGATATCCGCCTGGAATCTTCCCGTCTGGAGATTACTCCCGAATTCCAGATTCGCTGGCAGCGCGACGTCTATGGCAACTCGGTGGCCATCGTGAACTTCCTCAAATCGGCTCGAGAGCTGGTCATCACCAGTGAGGTGGTGGTGGAGCACTACGAGGATCAACCGCTGGATTTCGTGCTGGCCGAGACCGCCCAGCTCTATCCCTTCCGCTATGACCCGATGGAACAGGTCGACCTGACCCCCTATCAGCTCGCGCTGTTTCCCCATGATCAGCCACAGCTGCACGAATGGCTGGCGGACGTCTGCCGACCCGGCCAGCTCATGGATACTGCCGAGTTGCTCACCAATATCAACAACAAGATCGTGCAGGAGCTCAAATACAAGGTGCGAGAGGAACCGGGTGTGCAGACCCCCTCGACGACATTGACCAAAGGTAAAGGCTCGTGCCGGGACTTCGCCACCCTGTTCATCGAATGCTGCCGTTATTGTGGTTTCGCCAGCCGTTTCGTCAGCGGTTATCTGTTGAACGATGCCGTCACCGACCAGACCCACGCCTCGACCCATGCCTGGTCGGAGATCTACCTGCCCGGTTCCGGCTGGCGCGGTTTCGATTCCACCAGCGGGCTGCTGGTGGGCGGTGATCATATCGCGGCGGCGGTGCACCGGCACCCCGAAGCGGTACCTCCCATTGCCGGTTCGTTCCTCGGCACCCTCAACGCCAAGCCGAAGCTCAAGGTCGAGCTGCATGTCGATCGCCTCTGATGTCCGCCCTGACGTTTCACCCCGGCAGTCGCGACCGAACCTAGCCTATGCCTGCCGCCTGGCCTAGCAGCCATCGGAAAGCCCTACTGATCGGCCTGATCCTGGTCATGCTCGCCATTGGCACCATGTTGCTGTTTTGGGGCGGCCCCAGTTACCAGGCGGCCCGCTCCACCAAAGCATTCTGGGACCTGGGGCACGTCCTGTATTTTTTCCTCGCCGCCTATCTGCTGGTTGGTTGGAATCCCGTGGCGCGCCTGGCAGCGCCCTGGAGATGGACATTGATCCTGGGTTTCACCTATCTGGTCGGGGTGCTCATCGAGATACTGCAGTACGGCACCCAACGCAGCCCGGACATGGGCGATGTCTACCGGGATTTGACCGGCGCGGTCCTGCTGCTCAGTTTCGAACCCGGGCAGCGTCAGATCCAGGCCCGGTTCATCCGCACCGGGCTGCAGAGCCTGGCGGTAATGCTTTTGCTGCTGCAGATCTGGCCCCTTACGCAGGCCCTGATCGATGAGACGATCATCCGGGTTCAGTTCCCCCTGCTGGCCGGCTTCGAAACCCCCTTCGAGTTGTCCCGCTGGAAGGGGGATGCGAAAATCACCATCACCGCAGCGCCCTTTCCCGGCACCGGCAAGGCCTTGCGTGTCAGCTTGTCGAGGCGTGCCTATTCCGGCATCAAACTGAAGTATTTCGCACGTAACTGGCAAGGTTATAACAGTTTGAGTATGCGGTTGTTTAACCCCCTAGCGGAACCGCTCTGGATCACCTGCCGCATTCACGACCGGGCGCACGAGACCGGCGAGCAACGCTATGACGACCGTTTCAACCGGCGTTTCTTACTTGAACAGGGCTGGAATACGCTTACAATCCGTTTGGCGGAGGTCGCGTCCGCACCGAAAACCCGCCAGCTGAATTTGGCTCATACCGCCAGGCTGGGCATCTATACGGCAGCTCTGCGCAAACCGCGCATCCTCTATCTGGATGACGTGCGTTTGAATCGCTAACATCCCCATCAGACTGACACAGCCGTTCCGACCATGACCCCGGCCATCAATTTTACCAAGAAACACAAGATCGAATACCGGATTGATGCCTATGACCACGATGATTTCAGCGACCCTCTATCTCCTTATCGCTTGCAGAGAATGTCGCAAAAGCCTGATAACTCGCGCCGTGGGGGCTTGGCAGCGATAATATAGTGTCGGCCCGGCGGGACCCGACTCCGTGGAGAGGTCGGTCGCCTCGCGCCAAATCTCGTCGCTGCGGGTGGATGAGGCCGTACCGCACCCGTAGTCGCTAATTGAGGCCGGCGACCTGGATGGGGTCCGCGGACTTCGGCCGGTAGAAGACGTGGTGGTCGATGCGGGCGGTGCGCTCGAACTTCCGCGACCAGCGTGGCTTCACATAGGTTGCGTGGTAATAGAGCGCCTCGTCGGTCGGGTCCTCCGCCTGCCCCAGCAGGGCCAGGCGACTGATACGTCGTGCGTTCTTCCAGGCTTCGGCCTCGGTGGGGCGGTCGCTCTTGCCGTCGCACCACCATGAGAACTGACATCGGTTACGATGCTGCCCGCCTTGCTTGACCACTTTGCACACCGAATCCGGGAAGGCTTCGGAGTGCACCCGGTTCAAGGTCACGGCCGCGACGGCCAACTGGCCGATCTCCGGTTCGGAGCGGGCCTCGTGATAGACGTTGAGCGCCAAGCAGCGCAGAGACTCATCGAAGTCGGCGGGATCCACCAAGGGAGCCTGGGGGGGCAAGCTTGGCGACCGGACCGGGCGCATATCCACTGAAGGCTACCGTCAAGGCACCCAACAGCATTGTCCGGGGGAGTACGGGCATTGCGTTTCCTCACTGAGCGGTAAATGAATAAGAAATATGCTAATATAATGATTATTTGATGTATGTCAAGTTTTCCAGCCTTGGGAATGAGCAGAGGCACTACAGAGCGGGCTGAATAATTACAATCTGGGTTGGGTTTGCGATAGTGCGCACCGAAGCAAGTGCCCTTGGGTTTAACCAACAACAATCAATGACTTGCCAGATTACGCTGCACTGATCCGAGCTGCATATCATGCTATTTCAACACCCTCGGCGAGGGGGAAGGAAAAAGCGGTTATGCGCTGTCGGTGAGTATCAGTTTGATGTCAGCGCCACCTTTACCGTGCGACCGATCTCCGCGGCGTTCTTCACCACATGCACGCCCAGCGCTTCGAGGCGCTGCATCTTGGCCTGGGCGGTGTCCGCCTCGCCGGAGATGATCGCGCCGGCATGGCCCATGCGGCGGCCGGGCGGTGCGGTGGCGCCGGCGATGAAGGCCACCAGGGGCTTGCTCATGTGTTCCTGGGCCCAGAGCGCCGCATCCACCTCCTGGGAACCGCCGATCTCGCCGATCATCAGCACCGCCTCGGTGGCCGGGTCAGCCTCGAAGGCGCGCATCACGGTGATGAAGTCGCAGCCGTTGACCGGGTCGCCGCCGATGCTGACGCTGGTGGACTGGCCCAGCCCTTCGGCGTTCATCTGCTCCACCGCCTCGTAGTTGAGGGTGCCGGAGCGGGACACCACGCCGATGCTGCCCGGGTTGATAGATATGCGCCGGCATGATGCCCACCTTGCACTCACCGGGGGTGATCACCCCGGCGGTGTTGGGGCCGACGATGATCGCCTCGTGTCCCAGGGCGTAGCGTTTCACGCGCACCATGTCCTGCACCGGGATGCCGTCGGTGATCACCACGATCACTTTGATGCCCGCCTCCAGCGCCTCCATGATCGCGTCGGCGGCGAACGGCGGCGGCACGAAGATCGCGCTGACATCGGCGCCGGTGCGGCGTACCGCCTCGGACACGGTATCGAACACCGGCCGCTCCAGATGCATCATGCCGCCCTTGCCCGGGGTCACGCCGCCCACCACATTGGTGCCCATGCGCATCGCCTCTGCCGCATGGAAGCTGGCGTGCTGGCCGGTGAAGCCCTGAAAGATGACCTTCGAATCCTTATTCACCAGAATGCTCATTGCGCTGCCCCCCGTACCGCCGCCACCGCCTTTTCCGCGGCATCGCTCAGATGATCGGCCTGGATATAGTCGAGCCCGGAGCCCTGCAGGATCGCCAGACCCTGCTCCAGGTTGGTCCCGGCCAGCCGCACCACCACCGGCACCGTCGATGGCCTGATCGCGGATCGCCTGCACGATGCCGTTGGCGATCCAGTCGCAGCGGTTGATGCCGGCGTAGATGTTGAGCAGGATCGCCTTGACGTTGGGGTCCTCCAGCACGATGCGGAAGGCGTTGGCGATCTTCTCCGGCGAGGCTCCGCCGCCCACGTCGAGGAAGTTGGCCGGCCGCCCGCCATAGTGGCTGATCGCATCCATGGTGGCCATCGCCAGGCCCGGCGCCGTTGACGATGCAGCCCACGTTGCCGTCCAGGGCGATGTAGTTGAGGTCGTGCCCGGAGGCCTCCACCTCTTTCGGGTCCTCCTCGTCGAAATCCCGCAGATCGGCGATCTCCGGCTGCCGGTAGAGGGCGTTGCCGTCGAAGGACATCTTGGCGTCCAGGGCCAGGAACTGCTCGTCGGCGGTCAACACCAGCGGATTGATCTCCGCCATCAGGGCGTCCTTGTCGCGGAAACAGCGATAGAGCTTCTTCAGCATCTTCGCCACCTGACCGATCTGCTTGCCGGTCAGGCCGATCCCCGCGGCGATCTTGCGGCACTGGAAGTCCTGCAGTCCCACCGCCGGGTCCACCGTCTCGCGGATCACCTTCTCCGGGGTCTGACTGGCCACCTCTTCGATGTTCATGCCGCCGGAGGCGGAGGCGATCAGCGTGATGCGCTGGCTGGCCCGGTCGATCACCAGCCCCAGATAGAACTCCTGCAGCGATGGCGTGGGCCTGCTCCACCAGCACCCGCTGCACCAGGCGGCCCGCCTGCGCCGGTCTGTTTGGTGACCAGACTGCGTGCCGATCAGCTGGTTGGCGTGCTGCTCCACCTCGTCGAGGCGGTCGGCCAACAGCACCCCGCCGGCCTTGCCGCGGCCGCCCGCGTGGATCTGCGCCTTCACCACCCAGCCTTCGCCGTTGAGCTCCTCGGCCACCGCCAGGGCCTGCTTGGCGGAGTGGGCCACACGTCCCTCCGGCACCGCAATGCCATAGCCGCGAAACAGCTCTTTGGTTTGATATTCGTGTATATCCATGTGCTCTCTCCTCGGGAGAATCTGTGCTCTCTCCCTCCAGGGGGGTGCTGTAACAACTAATCCAGGGTGCGTCTGCGTACCTTGCGATTTAACGTAAGCCCGATACTTATTAGGATGCGTCGGAGCACCTGCGCTAATCCAACCGACACTTATTGCGGCACACTCCGGATGGACAGGGGGCCTTATTTATTGTGTCGTTCGATCTGCTCGACCTTTTCGAGATCACCTGGGCCTGCCGGATGGAGGCCGCATCGATCAAGCGGCCGTCCAGGCTCACCGCCCCCTTGCCCTCGGCCGCCGCCTTCGCCATCGACTCGATGATGCGCCGGGCCCGCTCCACCTCCTTGTCGCCGGGGCGTGAAGACCTGGTTGGCCAGCTCGATCTGGGACGGATGGATGGCCCACTTGCCCTCGCCACCCAGGGCCGCGAAGGCCCGCGCCACCGCCAGATAACCCTCCGGATCGCTGAAATCCCCGAACGGCCCGTCGATGGGCCGCAGACCATAGGCGCGGCAGGCCACGATCATGCGCGACATGGCGAAGTGCCACTGATCGCCGAGATAGCTGGGGCGCTGCGCCCGCCTGCATCGGCAAACCCCAGCACCCGATAGTCTGGATTCGGCCCCGCCCATGCTCACGGTGCGGGCCTGGGTGGAGGCGGCATAGTCGGCCACTCCGAATACCAGGGCCTCGAGCCGATCGGGACAGGCCTGGGCGATCGCTTCCACGTTGGCCATGCCCATGGCGGTCTCGATCAACGCATGCAGGTTGATCTGCTCGTAACCCTTGGCCGCCTCGATCTGCTCCAGCAGCAGGGCCACGAACTCCAGGTCCGAAGGCTTGCCCACCTTGGGCACCAGCAGGGTGTCGAGCTTGTCCCCGGCCTGCTCCACCACGTCGACGATGTCGCGATAGCAGTAGTGGGTGTCCAGGCCGTTGATGCGCACCGACACCGAACAGGGGACCAGTCGAACTCGTTGAGGGCGCGGATCACATTACGGCGCGCCTGCTCCTTGTCATCCGGCGCCACCGCGTCTTCCAGATCCAGGAACACCAGATCCGCCCCGGCATGGGGGGCCTTTTCCAGCATGCGCCAATTGCTGCCGGGCACCGCCAGTTCACTGCGGTGAAGTCTGTTCTTGAAGGCCATCGGTTTGCATACTCCCCATGTCGTCTCAGCCCGAGTTGTTTTCATACTTTGGCCAATGCACGGCGCTTAGCGACCGGCCGCCGCAAATAAAGCGGCAGAGTTTACGACGAGTGGAAGGATTTCCCAAGCAAAAGTCGACCAAATGCCGGTCGAGAACCCTTTGTCGATCAGCGCTTTTTCTAACTGGGGCAGGAATGGCGGGAATGTGTTTCGGCCATGGTTCATCCCTGGCGACTAGCCAACATCGACCTTTAAAAGCGGTACCCGATCGGCCACTCCATGCCGACGACTCCGCTGATGAACAAATCAGCAGGATGGAATCCCTGTTGAGCAGCCCCTGATCCAGGTGTAGAAAATCCAAGCCACCAAAGGTGGTTGATTTGGGCCGAGCGCCCCACTCGCATACCCGCACTACCCGTTGGGCGGCAATCTCCGCCGTTGCAGCAGCGGCTCCGCAGAGCGAACAGCAGCCTATGATTCCCCGTCAATGTCTGGCGCATAGTGCTTCCAGGCGGTCCAGTTCCTGTTCGCTGAACCCCGCCTCCAACCTGGCCTGCCGATGCAGGGGACAGCGGACCTCACCGTTCAGAAAGTTCTGCAACAGGTCGAAATAGGCGGCCTCCGGCTGGAGGCCGCGCTGCCGGCAGAGCTGGCGGAACCAATGGCTGCCAATGGCCACATGACCGATCTCCTCGTCCAGGATCAGTTGCAGCACCTGCACGGTCTGCGGGTCTCCCAGACGACCCAAGCGCTGCATAATGCCCGGAGTGACATCCAGCCCGCGCGCCTCCAGCATGCGCGGCACCAGGGCCATGCGTACCAGGGGATCATGGGCGGTGCGCACCGCCATGTCCCAGAGCCCGTTATGGGCGGCGAAATCGCCATACTCGAGCCCGCCATCGTGCAGACGTTCCTGCAGCATGTGAAAGTGGTGGGCCTCTTCTTCCGCCACCCGAACCCAGTCGTCGTAGAAATCGGTCGGTAGATCGGGGAAGCGTTGCACCGCGTCCCAGGCCAGATTGATGGCATTGAATTCGATATGGGCGATCGCGTGGATCAAGGCCAGGCGACCCTGTTCGCTGCCGAGGCCGCGCCGGGGCACCCGACTGGCATGCACCAGTTCCGGTCTGGCCGGCCGGCCGGCCTCGACGATCGTCTCGGCTGAAGTCCAGCCGGAGAGCTGCAGGCGGCCCGCACGCCAGGCCTCGGCCGTTTCCGCGGTGAGGCGCAGTTTGTCTTCCACCTCCATGGCCAACAGGCAGCGCCGGGCCGCCGTGAACAGACTCTCTGCCGCTGCAGTTTCGCTCATCTCACAACTTCAGGCCGATCATCAGATCCATCACGTTGGTGCCGGTGGGGCCCGTGGTGAGCAGATCGCCGGTCGCCTCCAACAGACAGCCCGCATCGGCCTGGGCCAGCGACTGCGCCACATCCAACCCCGCCAGATCGGCCCGTTGCACGGTGGCGCCATCCACCAGGGCCCCCGCATCCTGGGTCGGACCGTCGGTGCCATCGGTTCCGGCCGCCAGCAGCCAGACCCCTGTTTGCCCCTGCAGGATCTCGGCGGCGGCCAACGCCAGATGCTGGTTGCGCCCGCCTCGACCGGGTCTGGGCGGCAGGCGAACCGTGGTTTCACCACCCCAGATACTCACACCGGGCTCGCCCTGCAGCAGTTGGGTAGCCAAGCGGCGTCCCTGTTCCGCCGCATCGCCCGCGATGAACTCACCCACCAACCGCACTGTATAGCCCAGTGTGCGCGCCTGCGCGGCCACCGCCTGTTTGGCCAGTTCGAGATTGGCCACCACCTCGACCTGTGGCGGCTGGCCGGGTGCGGGCCGACGCTGCGCCAAACCCTGGCGTACCGGGGTGGCCAGCCATTCCGGCAGCGAGAGCCGCGACAGACCGGCCTGCAAGCCGACATCGGGCGTCAGCAGGCCGGAGCCGATGATCGCCGGATCATCGCCCGGCACGTCCGAAATCGCCAGGGCGCGCAACGGCCTGTTTCCCACCCACTGCAACAACCCGCCGCCCTTGATGCGGGACAGCCCCTTGCGCACCCAATTCAGCTCATCGATCGCCAGGCCGCTGCCCAGCAGCCAGTCATTCGCGTGCCTCAGAAAACCCGGATCGACCCCTTCTACCGGACACTCCACCAGACTGGAGGCACCACCGGAGATCAGAAACAGCAGTTCCGCCGGGTCCTGCTGGCTCAGCAACGCGAGCAGTCTCTGGCCCGCCTGCAGACTGGCCAGATCAGGCAGGGGATGGCCGGCTTCTATGCCCTCCCAACCCCGTTTGTGGCAAAGCGAAAGGTCGAGATGGCCGTGCTTGGAGATGACCAGAGCCTGGCTTATACGCTCGCCCAGCACCTCCCAGGCCCCCTCCGCCATGGACTGGGCCGCCTTGCCCACCGCCACCATTCTCACGCTGTCCGAAACTGGCGGGTGCGCCTGAGCCGCGCCGCCACCGCATTGCGGCCGTTCACCGCCTGCAATGCGGTCTGATAGAGTTCAAGTAACGATTTTCTGTTCAAATCTTGCAATCTTGTGTTCCTAGTGAGCTGGGTTAGAATGGTCGGGTTTCGTCGTATCGCCGGAGATCGAACATTGGGAAGCATTCAGCTACGCCGCAATTTCAGCCGCAATATCCTCATTCGGATGGTGATCCTCTCCCTCATCATCGCGGGTATGATGGTCTGGAAATTCGAGTTCATCAATGAGGTCTATTTCCGCAACCAGCTGACCAGCACCGGCCTGATCATCAACGGCGGCATCGTCGGCCTGTTCACCGTCGGCATCCTGCGCATGATCACGATATTCCTGCACTACATGCGGGAGGAAAACGCGCTGCTGCGCTTCCTGCGCAACCTGCGGGAGGGCCAGCGGGATCCGCTCGACAAACTGCCGACCAAGTCTATCATTGCGATACGCTTCCGTACCATGCAGGGGCTCTACAAGGCCAACTGCCCGATCAATCACGGCTCCCTGGCCTCGACCCTGCTGGCCACCGAAAGCACCCGCAACAGCCTGCCCCGTTTCATCAACAACATCCTGATCCTGACCGGCGTGTTCGGCACCATCGTGTCGCTCTCCATCGCCCTGATCGGCGCCTCCGACCTGCTGGAGAGCTCGGTCAACGTAGGCGGCATGGGCATGGTGGTGCACGGCATGTCCACCGCGTTGTCCACCACCATCACCGCCATCGTCTGTTTCATCTTCTTCGGTTATTTCCACCTCAAGCTGACCGACGTGCAGACCAATCTGGTGAGCGCGGTGGAACAGGTCACCGTCAACGAACTCATGCCCGCGCTTTCAGGTGCAGGCCGACAGCGCCCTCTACGAATTCACCGGTCTGGTGCGCTCCCTGCAGGAACTGGTCAACCAGATGTTCCAGAGCCAGAAGACCCTGGAGGGCCTGGAGCAGAATATCCTCGTTACCCTGCAGAGCTACGAATCCAAATCCGGCACCCTGACCTCCGATCTGGCAGATCTCAAATACCTGCTGAAACGCGGCTTCCGTCTGCACGAGGACGACTAAACCGTGGACGACAGCTTCATCGATCTGCGTCTCAATCAGCCTGACGAGCCAGGCGGAAGAGAGTTTCTGGCCCTCTTTCACCGACATCATGACGGTGATCGTGATGATCTTCCTGCTCGCCATGGTGATCCTGCTGATCCGCAACATGGAACTGGTCAACCAACTGCGCGCCACCATGGAGGCGGAGCGCCAGGCGATGGAACTGGCCCGCACCACCGGCGCCGAGAACGAGACCCTGGAAGAGAAACTGATCACCCGGGAGCACGAACTCGCCATGATGCGCATGCAGGTGATGCGCATGGAAGAAGAGGCCGAGCAGAAGGAGGCCGCGATCACCAGCCAACAGCATCAGCTCAACAGCCTGACGCGGGAGCGGGACAATCTGACCAACCGGGTCAGCCGGCTCAGCACTGAACGCACGCAACTGAATCAACAGATCGAGCGCCTGAGCGCCGATTCCAGCCGCCTGCAGAACCAGGTAGCGGAAGCGAATCAGACCATCGGCAGTCTGCATCAGGACCTCAGCCAACTGCAGGCCCGTCAGGACGCCACCCTCAAGGACCTGGAGACGCTGCAACGCACTTATCGCGCTCAGGAGGAGGCCTTGGAGACGGCGCTGGCACAGAATCTGGAAGCGGACCAGGCTCTGACCGAGCTGCAGACGGACTACAAATCGCTCAAGATCAAGTATGACAAGCTGGTGCGTCCGGCCCGCTCACCCCGCGGCAAAACGGTGGTGGAGGTGCGGTACGCCAAGGCCGGTAATGGCTTCCGGATCGACTACCGGGGCCCGGGTGAGCCTGGACTTCACCAGCGCGTCACGTCCGCAGCTCGACGCCTACCTGACCGACATGAAACGGCAATTCCCCGATGGCCTGTACATCAAGGTCATTCTGCCCAAGGACAGCGGACTCTCCTACAGCGAGGCCTGGTCCTTCACCAACTACCTGCATCAGACCTACGATTACTATTATCAGGAGGATGCCAAGCAGGAGCGAATAATCTCGGAGTGAGCTGAATTTAGCCCCTATTCTATTGTCCTAAAGTACGATGAAGAGAGTAGAGGGGATTTGCAGGTATGAACATTTCCAAGAGGAATCTCATTTTGGTTTTGGTCGCCGGTCTTGCGCTGAGCGGTTGTGCCTCTCCTATACCGGACTTGATCAAAAACACACCGCCGGACGACATCCGGGTCGAAGAGGCGCAGCAGCAACCGGACGCCTTTATGGGGTCCCAGGTGCGTTGGGGCGGCAACATCATCCAGGTGGAAAACCTGGAGAACAGGACTCTGATCGAAGTGTTGTCACGCCGTCTCTTCACAGACGGCAAACCCGACCCAAACAGCAGCAGCCAGGGACGCTTCAAGATTGCCCTGCCCGGCTTCGTCGAGCCCGCCGGGTTCCCGAAAGACCGCATGATCACGGTGAGAGGACGGGTTGCCCAGGTGGACAAGGGCACGGTCGGTTCTTACCGATATTCCTATCCGGTAGTGGCGCCCGACGGTTATTATCTGTGGCCCGAGGAGCGGGAGTACCGTTATCGTGACGCCTACGACCCCTTCTATTATCCCTGGTACCCCTACCCTTATTGGTGGTACCGGCATCCCTATTACTGGTACTGAGGAGCCCGATGCGCCAGATCCCCCTGTTGCTCCTGCTGCTGATGCTGGCCGCCTGCAGCACGGCCGTTAAACGCCCCGTGATGGGCGAGCGCGGCATCACCCCACAGCTGGCGGCGCAGGACAGCGACCGCCTGCAGACCACCGTGCTCGAGTGGGGCGGCGTCATTGTCGAATCGCGTAACCTGCCCGAACACCACCGAGTTTCAGATCCTCGCCTATCCCCTGCAGAAAAACGGTCGGCCCAATCTTGGCAAGAAGCCGACCGGCCGCTTCATCGCGGTCGTCAAGGGCTATCTGGAATCCGCCGATTACAGACCGGCAGACAGCTGACCCTGAGCGGCCGGCTGCAGACGCATACGCCCCGGCAAGGTGGGTGAAGCCGATTACCGTTTCCGGTGCTGGAGGCGAACGAGATCCTGCTGTGGCCGAGCCCATCGGGGACATCGGGCCGCACCGGGGTGCATTTCGGTTTCGGCGCGGGCTCGGGCGGTTGGTCCGGCGGCAGCATCGGCATCGGCATCGGCTTTTGAACCCAGATCCTCGTAACAGGCCCGGGTAATATGACGGCCCTCTTCAAAGAGGTATTCAGCACCCGGGGTGTAGGACAGGTAATGCTTCATGCCGAAGGTTTGCTGGCGACCTTGTCGCGCAGATAGATCGGCAGCGCCGCCTCCGGCATCACCGACTCACCCCGTTCGAAACCCGCCACTCCCGAGCAGCGCCACATCGAAGGCGCTGCACAGCATGTCTGGATCACAGCCCTTGACCACGCGTCACCGAACCGCATCAGTATCGGTTCGCCATAGGCCGCCCAACCGGAACCCACGCCATACCAGCCGCTTCCGGCGGGTCGTGGAATCATCTCCGACCCGGGTACCCGTTCCGGCTCCGCCGGCTGCACCAGACCCTGCGATCATCGACCTCGATAGGCCGCCCAATAGAGCTCCTGCATCCTGGCGTCGTAGGCGGGCAGCAAGCGCCGCTCGCCGTGCTCGCGAAAGGCCCGCTGGGCCAACGCCGCCAGGGTCGAAACCGGTACCACCGGCAGGTCCGGCGCCGAAAGCCGCCCCCTGCACCACCCCGGTGGCGATCCGCACCCCGGTAAACGAACCCGGACCACGCCCGAAGGCCATGGCGTCCAATTGACCGGGGCTGCAAGCTCGGCCTCCGCCAGCAGCGCCTCCATCATGCCCAGGATCAACTCGCTATGCCCGCGCGGCTTGACCTGATAACGCAGTCCGATCTCGCCATCGATGTAGAGCGCGGCGGAACAGGCCTCAGTGGCGGTTTCGATGGCTAGCAATTTCATGACAAGCAGTTCTCAAATCAGTGGCTTGTGAGTATAACGAAGATTCGCCTTGTAACAGAATCTTTCAGCAAGGCGGCAACCCCATATGAGGCCTCAGCCAGCTGCATCTCACAAAGATAGTTTTCCGGGTGATAAGCATCCCGGATCAGACGATGGATTCCAGCTTTCTTTACACAAACCAGTGCGCCATACCTTAGATATTGAGAACCGACTTCCTGTCAGGTACTCTATTTTCTCTATCAAATTGATTTTAATGGATAATTATCACAAGGACCCAAGTGTCGAATATATTAACATGCATGTCGAGATGACTCCTTGGGAAAAATTTATCTTTTTGTTTTTTATTAAATAATTTTATTTGGCTTCATATTTGCTTAATTAATTGTCGTTATTGTTGGTCTGTCATGGACTGAAACCGGGAATAGTGGTCCTTTTACCTCAAAAGAACCCAAAAAAATTCAGACTCCCAAAATACATCCTATTGAAACCATCAGATGGAGTAAGCCCATATGAATTTAAAACATTGCATCATTGGACTGGGGGCCTTGACCCTGGCTTCTATCGGCGTGCCATCTTACGCAATGGTTCTCAGCTATTCGACTGATTTCAACCTCGCCACCTATGATTCCGTCATAGACACGAACCCGGACAACACGATCTTCACTCAGGTGACAGATTCGGTCCTTGTGTCGCTGGATCGTTTTGACGGTTCACTCGGAAACCTTACCGGTGTCGATATCTGGTTCGAAACGAACTGGAATCTATCCTCTATGGTCAACTCGTTCGATACGGTCAGCGGTGCACGAACCGCTTCTGCTGCAGGACGGTCTATCAGCAATCAATCGGCCCGATTGATCGACCCTTTCCGAGATATTCAGTCGAATCGAGAGGTTGTGAGATCCACCTGTAACGACACAGGAAGCTGTACCGACACCGTTACCGACAGCGGCATCTTCAACGACGCCTTCGATCTATCCGTCTTCACCCTGTCAGACTTTATTGGATTGAATGCACTTGACTTCAGGTTCGTACGCACCTTGACCTCGGACCTGACACGTTGCGGAAACAACGACAACTGCGGACACTTCAACTTCAACAACGCCTGGGGCGGCACGGTGTTCGTCAGTTACACCTACAGCGTGCCCGAACCATCAATCCTGGCCTTACTGGGCCTGGGACTACTCGGCCTCGGCATCACGAGATTGCGCGCTAGATCTCTCTAACACGCATGCCAGCGCGTATAGGCCGCCGGCTGGCCGGCGGCGCTCCCCGCACTGACTCCGCCGTCAGCTTCTGAATGACACACTGGGCCTCCCTTGGCAAAAGGTGATTAGCCCCATCGCTCAACCACGAGCTTTAACTGGGGCATGAGTGCGGGTTGGCGGGACCGTCGGCGGTAAGGACGCCGCCGTCGAGCGTACAGGGACGTAGTCACAGCGCGTCCTGACTACCGGTACCCATGCCCCCGGTGGCTAGCTGACACATAGGGCCCATCACTTGGTAAAATGTCCCAGGAGCAACACAAGGCGGCAAGGGGTAATAAAGTAGCGGGAATCTGACGCTGATCGACCCAACCCATCCGATAACCGAAGATCGATCGTTTCATGACAAGGCCCCGGCCAGCAGCCGAGGCCTTGTAACGGTTCAAATACGCTTCATCAATCGACCATTACCATTGCAGTACCACGAAGCGGGACATGCCGCCCTTGCTGATCAGCAGCAAGATCCGTTTGTCGCCACCGCTCTCGCTGACGAAACGCTTGAACTCGGCCGCCGACTTCACCGATTTTCGATTGACCTGCAGGATCACGGTACCCGGCTCGATGCCGGCCATTGCCGCGATGGAGCCCGGGGCCACACCGGTGACCACCACGCCTTCGCCGGGTTGCACGCCAAATTGGGCCGCCAGGTCCTGCGTGAGGGTCTGCACACTTAGGCCCAGATCATCCGCTGACTGAGTATTGCCCAGGGCCAGTTGGTCTTCGTCTGTCAGCCTACCGATCACGACGCCGATTTCCCGCTCTTGTCCGTTTCGCACAATACGCAGCTTGGTCTTGGTGTCCGGCGGTGTCAGCGATACATCGTTGCGGAAACTGCCGATATCGGACACCGCCTTCCCTTTATAGCCGACGATCAGATCGCCCTGCTTGAGACCGGCCTTGGCGGCCGGCGAATCCTCCATCACTTGCGCAACCAGGATGCCCTGGCTCTGTTTGAGTCCGAAGGACTCCGCCAGCTCCGGGGTCAGCGATTGAATCATGATGCCCAGATGCCCTCGGGTGACCGCTTCGCCACCTTCCAGCAGCTGGCTGGCGATGTTCTTCACCATATTGATCGGAATCGCGAAACCGACCCCCATGTAACCGCCGCTGCGGCTGAAGATGGCGGTGTTCATGCCCACCACTTCCCCGTCCAGGTTGACCAGCGGACCGCCGGAATTACCGGGATTGATGGCCGCGTCGGTCTGGATGAAATCCTCGTAGTCGTTGATGCCCAGGCTGGTGCGTCCGGTCGCGCTGACCACGCCGACCGTCAGGGTATGGCTCAGACCGAAGGGATTGCCGATCGCCACCACCCACTCACCCACTTCGAGCTTGCTGGAATCGCCCAAGCTTCAGCGCAGGGGCATTGGTATCGTCGACCTCCAACACCGCGATATCGGATTGCGGATCGGTACCCTTGACCTTGGCCTCGAACTCTCGACCATCCTGGAATTTCACCTGGATTTTTCCGGCGTTTTCCACCACGTGATTATTGGTCAGGATATAGGTCTTGTTGGTCAAACAGGCCTTTATCGAGCGAGAAGACGAAGCCGGAACCCTGACCCATCGAGCGGCGCTTCTGTTGCGGCTGCTGTCGGTTTGGCATTTCTGGAAATCTGTCGCCGAAGAAACCGTCTTAATAGATCATCATTGAAGGGTGTGCCATGCGGTGAACTGAAGCCATGAGCGCTGCGGGTTTCCTGGGTATTTTCCACCTGGATGAACACCACTGAGGGTGAGACATTGCGCGCGACGGAAGCGAACGCCTTGCCTGTCTGCCGAAGATTCTCTATACCCCCCTCCTGGGCGGTGAGTGTGTTTGTAACAAACAGCATGAGCAGCAGAAAAGCCAGTAAATAATTTTTTCTCATTGATGACTCCTTAGCAGGTTTAAAGGTGTTGTCACTCGATCTTCTTGCCTCTCCGCATGACAAACAAGGCGCTATCGTTCCGACTGCGAGACAGCAGACACCGCTGTCACAGCTCATAGCGTTCCATTTGATGTGTTAGGACACCACCATGTGACGCCTGATGTGCAGAATCTATTGACTGCCGAATCCGGGCGCCTGGCCAAGCATAGAGATCTAAGCGACCCAGCGTGTCAGAGATCGGCAGCGTTAGCTTGGAGAAGTCTTAATCGAATACATTCTTGGTGCGGTTAGCTATCCGTACATTGCACTACGACACTGCAAAAACGGACTTGTTCCTCCGCGTCTGCAAGGGCATCGATTTGTTCATGTTTGCTTCAAACATCCCTGTTGACACTCCTCTTAACGGTGTTAAAACCCTATGCCGGAGGCTGTGTGTTCAAAGGCCGACTGGACTCGTATCAGGAGGAAGCCGAAGTGATCGACGACAGCAGGCTCGTCGGGATGGGATCCCGACATAGTACCCCGTTCCACCCTATTTTTCGGTTTCAGCAAAAGGTGGAACGGGGTACTAGGTTTGATTGGATCGCATTCAGTACGCAGGGCGGAGCCCGTTCCCGCCAGCCCCGCTGGATCATAGCTCCTATTGTGGGGAGGAGTTACGACCCGCTTTAGCACTCAATAGATACGCTCCAGCACCTGCAGGCGGGCGCGCAGGGTCTCGATCTCATCCAGCAGATCCAACACCAGCGCGGCGCCCGCCAGGTTGATCCCCAGGTCCTGCTGCAGTCGCCTGACCCTGCGCACGCGCTGCAGGCTGGGCCCGGAGAAACGCCAATGGGCGGCATCCGGACCGCTCGGTTCCAGAATCCCTTCATCCACCAGCTCGATGATCCATTCGGCCTGCACCGTACAGACGCGGCAGAGCTCACCCAGGGTCAGTGAGACCTCTTCGTCCAGCAGCAGACCGGTAAGAATATCTTGTTTCATCATTTTCTACACTCCCAGACTGGCCCGCGGATTGAAAGCCAGTTCCTCCGCCATCTCTGCGATAGTACGCCTTGGCCCGTTCGCTCTCACCGGGTGGCAGGGCAATACGCAACACGCATAGAGATCACCGGGGACCTTGCCCGGGATACCGCGTCCTTGCAGACGCAGCTTACGCCCGGAAAAGGAGTCAGGAGGAATCTTCAGATCGATGATCCCACTCGGGGTGGGCGCCTTGACCTTGGCCCCGAGCGCCGCCTCCCAGGGCGCCACCGGCAGTTCCAGATAGAGGTCCCGGCCATCTACCGGTAGAGGGGATGGGGTTTGAACTCCACCTCCAGATAGAGATCACCGGCGCGGCCGCCGCCCAGGCCGGGCGAGCCCTGCCCTGCCAGCCGGATCTGCTGACCCTGCTTCACGCCTTGCGGAATATGCACGTTCAAGGTACGCTCATGGGTGATCACATGCCCCTGGGGATCGAGTTCAGGCGCGCGCAGGTTGATGGTGCGGGTCGCACCGTGGAAGGCATCTTCCAGATCGATCAGTACCTTGGCGTGATGATCCTCACCCTGGGCGTGAAACTGCGTCCCGGCTCTGTCGGTTGCCGCTGAAACCACCACCCATTCCCCGGCCGAACAGGCTCTCGAAGAAGTCGCTGAAGGCCGAGGCATCACCCGGCGTGAAACCACCACCGCGGAACTCAAAGCCCGCATCCCAATCCGGCGGCGGTCGAAATTCCTGACCCGCCTTCCAGTTGGCCCCGAGTTGATCGTAGGCCGCGCGCTTTTCCGGGTCCTTGAGCACTTCGTAGGCCTCGCCCACCTCCTTGAACTTTTTTTCGGCCTCGGGCTCCTTACTCACATCCGGATGATATTTGCGCGCCAGCTTACGGTAGGCGCGTTTGATCTCATCCTGGGTGGCGTCTTTCTTGACCCCCATGGTCTTGTAGTAGTCTTTATACTCCATAGATTGCACCTTGAGATCGGCACGAAAACGGCCGTTTCACCTGACAAGATAGGGTCAGGCTGCGGCTTTTTCCAGTGTTTCCATGGACCAGCGCCGGTTCGATCGGGGATTGACCCTGTATGGGCTCATAATGCTTGATGATTAGATTCAGGGGACAGCGATCAGACAGAGCGCGATAACAGACCACAGACGAGCATCTACCAGGAAAATCCCATGCAGACGATCATCCAGTTCACAACCTGCTCCCGGCTGACGGCCCTGCTGTTGTTGCTCCTGGGTGTCAACGCGAGCCTGCTGGCCAAGTCCCCGCCTCCCGCGCAGAGCCTTGCCCCCATGCTGGAGCAGGTGCTGCCGGCGGTGGTGAACATCTCGACCCAGACCCGTGTCAAAGTCGGACGCCACCCGCTGCTGGACGATCCCTTCTTCCGGCGTTTTTTTGACTTCCCCGATGAGCGGACCAGGCAGCAGCTTTCGCACAGCCTGGGTTCCGGGGTCATCGTGGATGCGGATAAAGGCTATGTGCTGACCAACCATCATGTCATCGAAGACGCCGACAAAATCACCGTCACCCTGCAGGATCAGCGCCAGGTCAATGCGCAACTGGTCGGCATGGATAAAGCGGTGGGCCTGGCGCTGCTGCAGATCGAGGCGCGCAGGCTTCGCGCGCTGCCCATCGCCGACTCGGATGAGCTGCGGGTGGGCGATTTCGTGGTGGCCATCGGCAACCCGTTCGGCCTGGGGCAGACTGTGACCTACGGCATTGTCAGCGCCCTGGGCCGGACCGGCCTGGGGATCGAGGGCTACGAAAACTTCATCCAGACCGACGCCTCCATCAATCCGGGTAACTCGGGCGGTGCCCTGGTAGACATGAAGGGCAGACTGGTGGGCATCAATACCGCTATCGTCGGACCCGGCGGCGGCAGTGTAGGCATCGGTTTCGCGATCCCCAGCAACATGTCCCGGGCGGTCATGGAGCATCTGGTGAAACACGGCAAGGTCCTACGGGGTCAGCTCGGCATCATCATGCAGAAACTCAACCCTGAGTTGGCCAACGCCTTTGGTCAGCCGCATCAGGGGGGCGCCCTGGTAGCGCAGGTTCACCCGGGCTCGCCCGCGGAACAGGCCGGCATCCTGGCCGGTGATATCATCCTGAAGCTCAACGACAAGCCGGTCCAGAGCGCCGAGGCACTGCGCAATACCCTCGGCCTGCTGAGTGTCGGCGCCCACGTTAAGCTCGATCTTATGCGCAACGGCAAGCCCCTGACCCTGCGGGTCGTGCTGAGCGAGCCGCATCAGGATAGACAGGCGCAAGCGGGCGCCCTCAGCGAACACCTCGAAGGCGCCCTTTTAGGGCCCATCGCAACCGATCACCCGCTGGCCGGCCGCATCGAGGGGGTGCAGGTGCTCGCCATACGACGGGACAGCGATGTCTGGTCCGCCGGGCTGCGCCCCGGCGACATCATCGTGTCGGTCAACCAACGAACGGTCAAAACCCTGGAGGATGTCTCGCTGGCGCTGCAAGCGGCGCCGGATCGGCTGCTATTGAACATTCGCCGGGGCAACAGTGCGATGTTTCTGCTGATCCAATAGTTGAGTGCGCTGCAGATCGATAGCGCCTGCCGCATCTGCAATCGGTGGATTATGCATCCGGCTCGACCCGAATACGCCGGCGGTGCCTTGCATGAAGCTTGGGCAGTGTGACCCGCAAAACACCCCGTTTGTATTTTGCCTGCGCCTGCTTGGGGTCAACCTTGTCAGGCAGGGCGATGGCCCGTTCGAAGCGGCCATAGGCGCATTCGGATATGTGATAGCGTCCTGTGGAATGTTCCCTTTGCATCCGCTTCTCGCCCCGGATCATCAGCACGTCATCGAGCACCTGCAGACTGAACTCGTCCTTCTGCATACCGGGCGCTTCCAGCCGCACCAACACCCGATCGTCGGCATCGAACACCTCGGCCGCCAGTACGCCCCAGCCGCTGCTGCGCAGGGCAATCTCCTCCGCATCCCGGGGCAGCAGCTCGCCCTTGGCCCCCTGGGGGGTAAACCGGGTGATGGCGCTGGCCGCCCGCTGATAGAGCGCCTGCCAGCCGTGCAGCAGGGCTTCCCAGGCCTCACTCAAACCTTCCCGCAGTTGTTTCAAGCTCGACATCGTTCGATCTCCACATCATCGGCAGGATCTGTCAACCCGCCATGCAACATCATTTCCTCTGGCCGCACCATCTGTTCAGGACAAGTTCGTCGGCCGGTCCAGGAGTGTCCACTGAAAAATAAGGCAGGGGATCAGACGAGATCAACTCGCTTGCAGGGCGTCGCGCACCCGGTACAGACGTGCACGCACCTCTTCGGCCAGGGCCGCGACCTCCGGCCGCTCCACCAGTTGCAACACGGCCACCGGATCCATGAAGGCCACGGTGATCGTGCCATCGGCCTCCTCCCGGACCACCACATTGCACGGCAGCAGGAGGCCGATATCGGGTTCCGCGTCGATGGCCTGATTCGCCAACGGCGGGTTACAGGCGCCCAGAATTTTGTACGGGCGCTTGTCGACACCCAGTTTGTTCTTCAGGGTGGCCTTGATATCGATCTCGGTGAGGATGCCGAAGCCTTCCGCCTTCAATGCCTCAGTCACCTGCTGTTCGATGGCCGGCAGTTGCCCCGCAAGTTGGATAGAAAAGCTGTACATACTGTCCTCCGGATTGTGGTTGAATCGACGCCAAGGGTGATTCTAACCGAAAAAAGGCTGGATCATGAGTGTCCCGGTGGGCGATATCCCCCACGACCCTGGCCTGTATCAATCTTGGCGATGGGCGGGGCCCACCGCCTCCGCCTCGCTCAGACGCCGCACCAGCCAGCCGCGAAAGAAGGGGTTGTTCATCTCGGCATACAGCTCCGCCTGTTGCAACCAACACCTGAGCTGATGCGGCTCCTCAGGGAGAGTGCCATGCTGTGCAGCGAAGCAACCTGGATAGGATGGGCTTATCGCCATCAGTATGATCGGCTCAACCTGGTGGCCAATAACTCACGTTTTCTCATCATGCCAGAGTGCCATCAGCGGAATCTGGCTGCACAGATCTTGTCCCAGTGCAAGCGCAGAATTGAGCTGACAGCGAAGCAAATGTTAAGCCTGCACGATTTCTTCAAAGCCATTCATGATACGCCTCGAGCCCAAGGAAAATAGCCTCAGATGCCCCAAGCCGTCCGATAAAGGTGTTGCGATTTAAGCATGATACGAGGGAAAGCCCTGTAATTTCGGTAAGTTGCGGGGCTTTCGTTTGTGAAATATAACCTTCACTGCTAAATCAACGATAGCGTGTTGATACATCACGTATTTATGAACAGGTGCAACACCTTTGTCGGACGGCTTGCAGATACCCAGGATTCTTTCCCTCGTCATGGCAGCGGTGCACTTTGGGATGCGGGGTTATCAAGACATTTCCCTTCAGGTCCAGGCGCTGGGCAGCAAGCGCGCAGTCGTTTCTGGTGCAGGGAAGGCAGCGAAACTATGAGATGTCGAGCTGCACTGTGATGCGGAATGCCTTGATCGGGGTTGATCCAGCATAATGGGACCAAGCATTGACTGGAATTATGGTGAACCTAGAAACCGCAGTTGACCACTCCGTTCTTACAGTAACATAATGATATTACTTCAAATTTTTTCGATTTACTTACTCACCAATTGGGCGAATCACGCTTCAGGCCGAATGGTACGCCCCCAGTGGCGAATCGCCGGTTCCTGTTCCTGACGGAACCGGCATTTCCCACATTCCTGTGGGTCAGCGGGTTTGCAACTCCTTGGAATAGAATGACTATTATTCCGGGCGTCCTGCCCTCCACCCTACGGGCCAGCTGTCGCTGCTCAAATCGCTCCAGGCGATTTAATTCGCGTCGTTGCGCGCTTTATAAGGATATACAAGTGTCGCGAGCTCAGGATGCGCTGGAGCGACCCTAGTTCTGCACCCCTGTGCACGCACCCTTCAACCCGTCCAACTGCGGTTTCTAGGGTGAAGATCGCAGCCAAATCCGTAGCGGCTTCGGTCCTGAAATCATCACCCGGTTGCGGCAATTTGCTGTCGGTTTGCTCAAAAGCAAGCAGTGTCATGAGACCATCCCGGAAATGATGAAGAAACTTTTGCTCAATACCCGGGCCGTGTTTGATTATCTAAAATGACTCGTAACTCTAGCCACTATCAATGTGTTAGGGGTTGGTGTAGATTTGCCGTGAGCCCCTCCCGCTACTTCACACTGAAATAGATTTTGTTTGATTTTATGAAGAATGCCTAGCGCAAGAAAGAAAACCGCAATGCGTTTCGAAAAAACCACGGATCTGGTCTCCAGGCACAAGCATATACTCTGGAGCAGATTTGCATTGCGTGCCTCTGTAGTATCAATTGCCATTGCTTTTGGGGCCTTGTTTTTTCGCAACCTAGACCTGGTGCCAGACCTATCCTATGTAGACGTTAAGATCCTATCAGGTTCTCTCGAGGGTCACTATTATTCCATGGTGGAACACTTGATAAGTGCTGCCGCTGATCAGAATGCTAAGATTAGCAACGTCTCCACGCGCGGTTCGCGAGAGAACCTGGACCGACTGTTTGCGGCACAGGAAAACTGCAAAGTACAGTTAGGGCTGGTGCAGGATGGCTTTGACCAGCTGACTTACCAGGGGTTGGAGCTGATTGGACGCATCGGCAGCACGGAAGCATTGATCCTGATGGGACGCAACGGAGATAGCATACATCGGTTGGCCGATCTGCATGGTCTTAAGATTGGTGTGGGGCCCGAAAGGAGTGGTACCGCATTTCTGGCTGAGCGTCTGTACAGCGCCGCTGATCTTACCTCGCTGGAAATCACCTTGGAGCATCATCCGCTGGAACAGCAGGCAGAATTGGCAGCAACCGGAGAGCTGGACCTGGCGCTGTTTATCATGGACGAGGATGCAAATCTGATCAGTAAGGCAGTGCGTGACAAGGGCCTGCAAATCGTTGGCTTGGAGCATGCCGAAGCAATAGCGCGGCTTTTTCCGTTCGTTAATTACGGCACAATAGCCGAGGGCCAGTTCGACCTAGTCCGAGTGCTTCCGCCCGTGGCCAAGCCGATCCTGCGACTGGACACATTATTACTGAGTAACGGCTGCGCCTCACATTCCGATATCGTTGGAATGATGACCCTGCTTGAGTGGGCCTATCCCAACTTCATCGAACGGAACCGCACTATGAGAATCCCACCAGGCCTTGTTCTCTCTGAGTCGGCGCGCGGATTCTACGAGAATCAAGGCGCTGAATTCGCCGACGAGTATCTGCCTTGGCTGGTCGATATCATGCCGCCAAGCAATTGGGTCTATACAATCATGGCGGTAAGTCTGTTCTTCAATTTGGCCGGTTTTCTGAACAATCAGCGTCTCGCTCTGATCGATATCAATCGGGTTGCACTGGAAAATGACATCACGATTCTGTTTGGTCAGCGGGTCAGTAATGAAGAAATCCGCCATTTCAAGCCGCGGCTGGCTGGCCGGGAAATCGATAGGCAAGATTTGGACAGACTCATCGAGGCCTACAAACGTCATCTCGACAAGTGCCGGCATCAATCTCTGTCGGTATTCTCTCCGATGGGCGAAGAAATGGGTTATCGTGACCAGGAGATCATCATGACGGCTACTCTAGATGCCCTGCGGGATTTGCGCGAACGACTTGATCGAGAGAGGGAGTCTTTACAAAGCTGATGGGTCAGCTCAGTCTAAAGCAAAGATGCAGACGCTCGGACACTGCGCTCATTAAGAGTTGCGCCTATCTGAGGTCGAGAGCGTAGAAGGGAGGGCCGTTCCCTGGCATCCAGCAATCTCGGCACTGGTGCTGCTCGGTACGGCAGACCTGTCATCTAGCGTATTGGGAGCTTTGAATAGCCTGTCGCGAGCACCTGCATGCGACAGGCTTTCTGGACAATTAATATTACTGGTGTCTCTGTAATACTCCTCGCAGCAGGCGGCCCAGGATATCTGCCCCGGTAATCAGTCGTCGTTCCTCGCCCCAGACCAGAATGATATCCTTTTCCAGGACATGATCCGACGGATCGGGTTCCAAGCGCAGACGGATGATGGCCTCTCCGAGTGGTGACTCCCGTTCGCGAATCAGAACCGGCCGATGACAGAACCGGTGCGGGTCCACCTCCTCCTGCATGAGGATGTTTCGCAGGAGCCCGTCGCTATCCAGCACCAGGCGGGGCCTTTCCTTCTGATCGATTATCACTACCCAACGCCGGCCGGATGCCGCAATCTGTTGAAGAAAGGGATCAGCAGGACAGTTTCGAGATCTCTGGAAACAAGGGAAGCCCTTTGTTGAATGGTAACTGTATCACGCTCAACGGATTGACCAGCGTCCCCTCGCTGAATACCGGCAGGTCATCGAGGGACAGAAAATTGATCGCGCCGATCGCCTCCATACGATCGATGTCGCTGTCTTTGTCTTCCATGTGGCGGCGAATCACATCCTTGAGATGGCGTTCATGAAAATAGTGTATCGACTCCCGTCCAAGCCAGGTATCCAGTACCCAAGCCGATGGCCAGACTACCGGATAGAATAAGATCCGGTAGAACTGCAGCAAAGGGGCGAGCAGCGAGGCCATCTTCAGCGCATTGCGGGAGAAATAGGCCTGGGGTGCAATCTCCCCGAACAAAGTAATGGCGAAGGTCGAAAACAGGAAAGCGCTCGCCCCGGCGAGCACGGAATCAGATAACAAGGTAAGCAGCACGTTGATGCCCACATTGCCCCAGAGAATAGTGGTCAGTACCTGGTTTGGCTCCGATCTCAGCTCGAGAACCCGCTCGGCCGATTTGTTTCCGTCTGCCGCTTCCACCTCAAGTCGCAGGCGTGACAGGCTGAACACTGCCAGATTCAGACCAGAGAACACGGCGGATTGGGAGAGACAGGCAAGTATGCCGATCCAGGTGAGTGTTTCCATCAGTCTGTTTTTCCCAGATAGCGATACAGCAACTCTTCCCAAGCCGGATCCTGCAGGCTTTCCAGCAGTGCCTGGTTGATGGCTTCGCGGTGAGGGGAGCCGGCGGGCAGGGCGATGCCATAGTCCTGGCGCGCGAAATTGCCGGGCAGCACACTGAGTTGGTGGCTGTATTTTTGCCGCACCTGATAGCGCAGTATGGGGGCATCGTAGACGACCGCATCAAGGGTCCCCCTGGATAGTGCTTCGAGGGCGCCTTGCAGGTTAGGCTCGACGCGGAAATCGATGCGTGCGTCCGTCAGGTACTGTGCGCTGGTACTGTCGGCTACGCTGGCGACCCGGGCGCGAGTGAGATCCTCCTTACCTTGGACCTTGCCGCCCAACTCGCCGATGGTCAGTGCAGTGGCGATCGCGGCGGTGAAAGAGGAAATGATAATGATGCTGGTGAACATCCAGACCAGGGCCACTACTCTGCCACCCAGCGTCTGTGGTGACTTGTCACCGTAGCCGACCGTGGTCATGGTGACCGCAGACCACCATAGACCGGAACCGATTCCCTGGGCAGGCGTGCCACCGAATTGAGCATTGCGGCGTCGCTCGAAGAACCAGACCAGGATACCGATCAACAGTAGGATGCCGAGCAGCGCAGTCACGACCTGGAGAAAACGGGTAGAGAAAAAGCGCTGGGTGACGGCCAGCCAGCCGCCGCCACTATTCAGCGGTACGGCAATGCCCAGGCCGGTGCTCAGAAAAGGGTGGGTGAAGTCCATGCGCCGTTCGCGTTCGCTGGTGATGGTCAGGGCGGCAACGGCCGCATCCACCTGCTTGCGTTCCACCGCCGTCAGCATCGCCTTCAGCCCCATTTCACGCAAACGGTAGTCGAGACCGAGACTCTCGGCGATCTGCCTCCACAATTCGATACTGATGCCATGCCAGCTGCCATCCTCCTGCTTGATCGAGAAAGGCGGGACATGGCGGGTAGTGACGCTCAGCACACCGGAAGCATCAGCTGCATTGACCAGCTGTAAAGGTAGGATCAGCAACACTAAGCTGTAGATAAACAGAAGAAATGATTTCATCGATGGGTTTCCTCATGGATGGATGGGGTTCCAGGCTTGAACCGGTATTGGTGTCTAAAACGCCGCTGAAAAACCTTTCGAGAACGGATTTGGGGTCGAGAATCAGGTCGCGGATGCTCAGATCAGCCGGGGTCTTGTAAGTGTATGAGGTCTCGCATTGTAACATCCTATCTATTGGACAAAAGTTCAGACATAGCCAGACCATAACGCATTCTTGCAGACAACCCGGGGCGTTGGCGTGAGGAAAGCTGTCACTACATCATTGACTGGAATTATGATGAGAATCGCAGTCAGATCTGTACCGGCTTCGGGCCTGAAATCATCACTCGGTTGCGGCGATTTGCTATCGGCCTGCGCAAAAGCAAGAGGAACAACGAGACAATTCCAGAAATGATGAAGTAACTGCTGCTGAATGCGCGGGCAGTCTTCGATTACCTGAACATGACTCACAACTCTAATCCAATATCAGTAAGTTAGGTGTTAAGATTTTCCGTGCACTGGGATCGTTGAGCCGAGGCGTTCCGAATATTTGCTGCACGGACCCACCCTAACGAAGGTGTATGGCGGATTGGAGAACGCCCGCTTTCAACTATTGACCCCACGGCCGGATGCGGGGAAACTTCAGACGGAATTTTTTTCAAGGGAAGTCAGACCATGCAGATCACAGAAGAGATGATCAGGACCAAGGCCTACGAGCTGTGGGAAGCCAACGGCAAACCGGATGGTATGGCCGAGCAGAACTGGTTGGCAGCCGAGGCTCTATTGAAGGATGCCAACAGCACCTTACCTTCCGCCAGGAATCAATCGCCACCGATCGGATTGCGTCAATTGACGCCTCCATAGGTCGATTCAAACCCTGCTTGGGAGATCAACGCAGCGAGCCTCGCGTATCGCACCCCACCATTCAGTCATCATGGTGCTCTCGGCATGGCTTATAAGGCCGGCCAGATCAGTTTTCCCAATTAACTCTCACACAGTCACCTGATTTTATCGGGCCGTTTCTTTACTATGAGGTATTTCCATGGCCGAGCAGACACCTTCTTTCTTCAACCGACTGGGACTGGCATTCACGGTCTTTTTCCGCACCCTGTTCGATGCCCGGTTCGCCGCTTCGATCCAGCCACTCCTCGGCGGCGTCAGTGCGCCGCCATTGCCCGAAAAACCCGCGCCCGAGGTCCCGGTGTTGCTCGAAACCGATCCGGCCTCGGCGCTCCAGTTACTCGGCCTGCTGCAGCAGGAGGGCAGGCTGGTGGATTTCCTCGAAGAGGATGTGGCCCAGTACACGGACGCAGAGATCGGCGCAGCGGTACGGGTGGTGCACGAGGGCTGCCGCAAGGCCCTGCACGAACACCTCACCTTGCAGCCGATCCGTCAGGAGGCAGAGGGTTCCCGGATCACCCTGGAAGCCGGTTTCGATGCCGCGGCCCTGCGTCCCACCGGCAATCTGGTGGGTCAGCCGCCGTTCACCGGCACCCTGGCCCATCGCGGCTGGCGAGCTATCGAGGTCCGTTTGCCCAAACTGGCCCAGGGCCACGACATTCAGGTAATTGCACCGGCTGAGGTGGAGCTGTGAGCGAAGCGCGTTTTGCCATCGGTGTCGACCTGGGCACCACCCATTGCGCCCTCTCCTATGTGGATCTGAACGCCAGCGAGGGGGAGGTCGTCAGGCTGGATCTCTGTCCGATTCCCCAGTTGACCGCTCCGGGCAGTGTCGAGCAACGACCCTTGCTGCCCTCGTTCCTCTATCTGCCCCACCCTGACGAACTGGCCCCGGGTGACCTGATCCTGCCCTGGATCCAGGGGCAGCCTTGGGCGGTGGGCTACCTGGCCCGGGACAAGGGGGCACAGACCCCGATCCGTCTGGTCTCCAGCGCCAAGAGCTGGCTCTGCCATGGGGGGGTCGACCGGCGCGCCGCGATCCTGCCGGCCGAGACCGCGGAAGAGATCGAACGGATCTCCCCCTTCACCGCCTCGATCCGCTATCTGGAGCACCTGCATCAGGCCTGGAACCATCTGCATCCCGAGACCCCGCTGGAGCAGCAGGAACTGACCATCACCATCCCCGCCTCCTTCGATCCGGCCGCCCGGGAGTTGACCGCCGAGGCGGCGCAGGCCGCCGGCTTCGCCCACGCGACCCTGCTGGAGGAGCCCCAGGCCGCCTTCTACAGCTGGATTCAGGCCAGCGGCGGCCAGTGGCGCGAACAGGTGCGGGTGGGTGATGTGATCCTGGTGGTGGATGTGGGCGGCGGCACCACCGACCTCTCCCTGATCGCGGTGGTGGAGCAGGAAGGCGCCCTTGAACTGCACCGGGTGGCGGTGGGCGAACATATCCTGCTCGGCGGCGACAACATGGACCTGACCCTGGCTCACACGGTGGCACAGAAGCTCGCCGGCCAGGGCACCCGGCTTGATCCCTGGCAGATCCGCGCCCTGACCCATGGGTGCCGCGCCGCCAAGGAGGCCCTGCTCAGCGATCCGGAACTGAGCAGCGTGCCGGTGGTGGTACCGGGACGCAGTTCCAAGCTGATTGGCGGCACGGTGCGCAGCGAACTGACCCGCGACGAGGTCACGGCGATCGCCCTGGACGGCTTCTTTCCCCGGGTGGACGCCGCCGACCGGCCTAAGGTGCGGGCGCGTACCGGCCTGACCCAGTTGGGTCTGCCCTATGCCCAGGATGCCGCCATCACCCGCCACCTGGCTGCCTTCCTGGGCCGCCAGGCCGAAGCCACCAGCGATCTCGAAGGCTTCGCCAGCAACCTGCCGCAGGGGGCCAGCTTCCTGCACCCCACCGCGGTATTGTTCAATGGCGGCGTGTTCAAGGCCGAACTCCTGTCCGAGCGGGTGATGGCCGTGCTCAACGGCTGGCTGGCCGCCGAGCAGGCGCCACCGGCCCGCCTGCTGGAAGGGGCCGATCTTGACCTGGCGGTGGCCAGGGGCGCCGCCTACTACGGTTACGTGCGGGGCGGCCAGGGCGTGCGCATCCGCGGCGGTACCGCCCAGGCCTATTATGTCGGGGTGGAATCGGCCACGCCCGCAGTACCCGGCATGGAGCCGCCGGTACACGTGCTGTGCATCGCGCCTTTCGGCATGGAGGAAGGCAGCGCGGCGGAGTTGCCGCCTCAGGAGTTCGGCCTGATCGTTGGCGAGCCGGTGCGGTTCCGTTTTTTCGGTTCCTCGGTACGCCGGCATGACCAGGTCGGGACCCTGCTGGAGTACTGGGATGCAGAGGAGATCCAGGAACTGGAAGGGATCGAGGCCAACCTGCCCGCCGAAGACCGAGCCCCTGGCGAGGTGGTGCCAGTGCGTCTCAGCGCGGCGGTGACCGAGACCGGCACCCTGCGTCTGGAGGCCCTGCCCCGGGGCGGCAGCGAGCGCTGGAAGGTAGAGTTCGAGGTGCGCAAATGAACCGGCAAGCCTGAACGGAACAGCTGCCATGAGCCGGTATTCCATCGGCATCGACCTGGGCACCACCAACACGGTGCTGGCCTATGCGGATCGTGAACACCCCGAGCAGATCCGGATCTTCGAGGTCGAGCAGCTGGTAGCCCTGGGCGAAGTGGCGCGGCGGCCACAGTTGCCCTCGCTGCGCTATCACCCAAGCCCGGGCGAGTTGAATCGGGTTGATCTCTGCCTGCCCTGGCCGCCGCAGGACCCGGCCGGCGCCGCCGAGGCCATTATCGGCAGTCTGGCCCAAGAACTGGGCAGTCAGGTGCCTGGGCATCTGGTGGCCAGCGCCAAGAGCTGGCTGTCGCATCGCTCGGTGGACCGCACCGCGCCCATCCTGCCCTGGGGCGCCGGACCGGAGGTGGCGAAGATCTCACCGCTGGCGGCCAGCGCCAGCTATCTCGCCCATCTGCGGGCGACCTGGAATCATAACCACCCAAAACACCCGCTGGAGCGTCAGCAGCTGGTGTTGACGGTGCCCGCCTCTTTCGATGAGGGCGCCCGCGCCTTGACCCTGCAGGCGGCGCGGCTGGCGGGTCTCGCCGAGGTGCGACTGTTGGAGGAACCCCAGGCCGCCTGCTACGACTGGCTGCACAGTCACCGGGACGCACTGGACAACCTGTTGCAGGAAACCCGTCTACTGCTGGTCTGCGATGTCGGCGGCGGCACCACCGATCTGACCCTGATCCAGGTGGAACAGACAGAACAGGGACCCGAACTGACCCGCATCGGGGTGGGCGATCACCTGATGTTGGGGGGAGATAACATGGATCTGGGGCTGGCGCATGCCGCGGAGGCGCGCATTGCCGCCGCTGGTGGCCGCCTCAGCGCCCCCCAGCTGGCGCAACTCAGCCAGCAGTGCCGCCTCGCCAAGGAACGGATGCTTGTGCCCGATCCCCCCGAATCGGTCAGGGTGACGGTGCTCGGCGCCGGCGCGCGCCTGATCGGCGGCGCCCGCTCGACCGAATTGAACCGGGCGGAAGTGAGCACGATGGTGCTCGAAGGTTTCTTCCCCCGGGTAGGTCCTGACGCCCGACCCCAACGGCTGCGCGGGGGTATCGTGGAATTCGGCCTGCCCTACGCCGCCGATCCCGCGATCACCCGACAGGTGGCGGGCTTCCTGGCCCAACATGCCCGGGTGGCCGCCCAGGCCCTGGGACAATCACGTACCGAGCTTACCCTGCCGGTGCCCGATACGGTGCTGCTAAACGGCGGCGTGTTCCGCAGCGCCGCCCTGTCCCAACGCCTGCTGGAGACCCTTGGCGACTGGCGCGGCAAACCCCTGCAGCAGTTGCGCAACGACCATCCGGAGCAGGCGGTGGCGCGTGGTGCGGTGGCCTATGCCCTGGGGCGCAAGGGCCGGGCGCCGCGTATCGGCGGTGGTTCGGCGCGCAGTTATTTCCTGGCCCTGGAGGACGACAGCAGGCAACGGCGCGGGATCTGTCTGTTGCCGCGCGGCACCCGCGAGGGCGAGGTGCTGCTCCAGGAGCGCAGCTTCTCCCTGCTGGTGGGGCAACCGGTGCGCTTCCATCTGTTTTCCAGCACCGCCGACACCCCCTGGGCCGCCGGCGAGCTGGTCGATCTGGGCCCCGCGACCATGCTGGCCCTGCCACCCATCGCCACGGTACTGAGGACTGGGAAGACGACAGGCGAGGCGGAGATCCCGGTGCAGCTGACGACCAGTCTGAGCGAGGTAGGCACCCTTGAGGTGCAGTGTGTGGCAAGCTCAAGGAAGGCCCTGGCGCCTGGAATTCCAACTGCGCGGCCAGGGGATGCCTGTCGATGAGGCCGCTGCGCAGCTCCCCGCCCGTTTTGCAGAAGCCGTCCAATGGCTGGAACGGATGTACGGCAGCCGGCGCATGTCGGTGAAAGTCAGGCGAGATCAAACGCCTGCGCAACGAGCTGGAGCGCCTGCTGGGTCCTCGGGACGACTGGGATGGCCTGTTGCTGCGGGAACTCTTCGGGGTGCTCTGGGATGGCGCCGGCAAACGCCGCCGTAGCGCCGACCACGAACGAATCTGGTTCAATCTGGCCGGCTTTTGCGTGCGCCCGGGCTTCGGCTACCCGCTCGACGACTGGCGGGTGGAGCAGCTCTGGAGCCTCTACCCGGCCGGTCTGCAGTTCGCCAAAGAGGCGCGCAACTGGGCGGAATGGTGGATCCTCTGGCGGCGGGTGGCTGGCGGTCTGGACCCTGGCGCGCAACTGCGACTGTTCGAGGACATCGCCTTCTATCTACAACCCCCCGGCCAGGCAAAGCGGCCAGCGGGTCCGAAGATGCAGGGCTATGACGACATGGTGAGACTCGCGGCCTCCCTGGAGCGACTGCCGGTAGAGCACAAGATCGAGCTTGGCGGCTGGTTGCTGCAGCGGCTGCGTAAACCCAAGGAGAATCTGCAGACCTGGTGGGCCATCGGCAGACTGGGGGCGCGCGAGCCGGTCTATGGCAGCGCCCATCAGGTCGTGCCGATCGAGGTCACCGAGCAATGGCTCGAGCAACTGCTCGCCCAGGACTGGAAGCAGGTGGAGCCGGCCGCCTTTGCTGCCGCCCTGCTGTGCCGCATGACCGGGGATCGGGAGCGTGACCTCGGCGAGCCGTTGCGGGATCAGGTCATGGAGCGCCTGCAGGCCGGCAAGGCGTCGCCCTCCTGGGTGGCGATGGTGCGTAAGGTCGTGGAACTGAGCGCGGTGGACGAAAAACGCCTGCTGGGCGATTCCCTGCCGGTTGGCTTGAAGCTTTTGCATTAGACGACAGGACGGCAGGCGGGAAAGGGATTCCGCCCCACGCAGATTCCAGGTTTGCTGCAGATCGGCACCCCCTTGCGGACCTCCGCTCTCGTTTCCTCCGCAACGAATTCGTGTGCGCCAGCGCATAACGTGATGATTTAAATTCATGCTATGGTTTTCCGGTTACCCAGCCGACTGCTGGCGTAACCTTGACTAACAGCATATGCGCCGGAGGATTGCGCCATGAAAATAACGGCTTACAGCATACATCTCATCTCCCTGCTGAGTCTTTTGCCCGGCATCTTTTCCCTGGGAGGCTGCGGAGGCGACGATTCCACCACTACGGATACCACCGATCCGGGAACCTTCGTCTTCAGCGCTGATGCCTATGGCGTGATGGAAAACGCAGACAGCTTGACCCTGACGGTGAATCGGGTCGGCGGCAGTAGCGGCAGCGTGACCGTTGACTATGCCACCCAGGATGCCACGGCGATCGCCGGCGCAGACTATCAGACCAGCCTCGGCACCTTGAGCTTTGCGGATGGGATCACCAGTCAGAGTTTCTCGGTACCGATCATCAATGACGCCGACACCGAAGGCACGGAAACCTTCGTAGTGGCCCTCTCGAACCCGACCGGCGGGGCCGTCCTGGGCTCCCCCAGCAGCGCCGATGTCGCGATTCAGGATGACGAGTCCATCGCTCTGTACGATTTCGAATTCCTCACGATAGGCAATATCAACGGTCAGGACAATTGGGTTGAGCCCGTGACCAACGCGACCATCGCCTTAGATACCTCGACTGTCAATGGCACCCGGGTGGTGCAGCCCAATACCACGCTCGGCGGGTCGGGCGATACCGAGATCACCCGGGTCAACGATGTCGGTTTCAGCTTTCCCGGCTTCTTCGCCCCCACCGGCCGGATCTGTTACGACACCACCGCCGATGACAACTCCCTGTTCGCCCTCGGCCAGGAGATCGTGCAGGATGGCAGGCTGAACCCTGCGGATGGCGAGATCGGGGTGCCTTTCGGGTTCTGGGAACGGCAGTTCATCGTGCTCACCGGCAACAGCCTGACCGTGCGCGCCGGGGTGACGGATCTCGGCGTGGACGACACGATCACCGACTGGTACCGCCTGTGTCTGGATATTGACTTTGCCAACGACACCGGCAGCCTGTCCTACAGGAACCTGACGAATGGGGACGCCAGCCTGGCCCCCATTGCCGGGCTACAGGATCTCAATCTCAACCTGGCGAATGCGCCGGACCCGGCCCTGTGGAACGCCATGTTCCTGAACCTGCGGGTCGACTCCAGCGATTTGATCCCGAAGGTGGACAATCTGATGCCGAATGTTTTTTAGCCCGTTCTTGCTGAGGAAATCCGGCTGTTTGCCTGTGGCGACTTGGCTGTGCCCGACCAGGAAGGGTCGGGCGCAGCGATTTTCTAAGAGGTGATCAGTTGAACAGGTCCTTGAGATCGGCGATGCCCTTGCTCTCCATATATGCCTTTTTGTCCTTGCGGAACTCGGCGCATGCCGCGTTGGCATCGGCCTCCGCTTTGTGCGCCTTGATGCAGGCGGAGAACTCTTTTTGTGAGGTCTGGGTCTTGCAGTCCGCTACATCGTAGCAGGGATGGCTCGCTTTGGGTCCGCCGGCGAACGCCGGATTGATCAGGGTCAGGCCGCAAACGGTGATAAAAACAATGGCCACTCTTTGCATGGCGGTTTCCTCCATATGGTTGATTGTTAAACTTCTTATACTAAAGGTTCTCTATGGTGCAATCGCTGTTTACTTCACCTCCTGTAGGATACTTTTGAGACAGTCACCGAGCCTGTGGGTTGGTGGGTGCGAGCAGGCATCGGAACCCGTAAACCCGGGGCTGCTTCATGCGCCCCCTATGATGACCCGTTCGAAGCGCGCATCGAGCTTGGCCCGGGCCTCCGGCGCAACCGGACCGGCCTGCAGCCAGGCGATCCGCAGATCCCGCATTTGTGCTTCCCGGCTCTGCGTCTGCTCGAATTTCTGATGCAGGGCATCCGACAACAGGGAGACCTGATATTCCATTCGTGCATTCGCGTACTCGGGTGGCGATTCGACGCCGGCCGCCACCTCCAATTGCAGACAGAGCTGCAGACGCTGTTGCAGATTCATCGGCAGGGCATCCCGTAGGGTCTGGATAGCCGAGTCGTCCCCACCCAGGGCGCGCCCAGCCAATGCGTAGCGCGCCTGCAGCGGCTTTGCGTACTCCGCATCCAGTTCGGGCAGCGCCCGCCAGGCCTGCTCGGTCTGCTCGAGCAGGGCCTGGCGAGTGGCTTCGTCCAGGGCCGGGTCCAGCACCGCCTGCTCCAGCCGGGCACAGAGTTCGGCACGTTCCTGGATGCTCTGTAATCTGGCCTCCTCCGCCGCCTGCTTCTCATGTTGTTGACGCTCCGCAAGCCGCTGCTTGATGGCCTCGTATCGCGCCTCGATAGCCGACTCCTGCTTACGCGGGATCTCCCCGATCTCACTCCATGTGTCACTGGTCTCGTCGAACTGTTTGTGGATCTCCCGGAAGGTCTTGTCCGGCTGGTCGAGCAGGGCCTCCAACTCGGCGCAGATGGCCTGCTTGCGTTCCAGATTGGCCTGACGTTCCGCATCCGCCGCATCCCGCTCTTCCCGCAGCTGGTTGAAGACCGCGTCGCAGACCTTGCGGAATTCCTGCCACAGGGCCTGTTCCTCCCTGCGCGGCAACGGTACCGTCGGCTTCCACTGGTCCTGGGCTCCCTTGACTTCGCGGCTGGCGGCGCGTAAATCGGATGACTTACTCAGTTCTTCGACCCGGGCGATCAGCATCCTGCGCCGCCTCAGTTCCCGTTCCCTTTCGGGGGTGAGGTGGCCTTCCAGACGCTCGAGCACGGCGTGATAGTTTTTCTCCAGGGCCTTGCCGGCCTTGCGCGGCACCGGTCCGATGCGCCGCCATTTTTCACGGGCCTTGAAAACGTATTGGTCTACTTCGCGCCAATCCACCTGCTCCCAGTCGGTGTCGCGCTCGAATCCATCCAGTTCGGTGCAGAGCTGTCGTTTCTGTGCCAGGTGCTGATTCAGAATCTCCTCCTGTTTCTTGCGTTCCTGCTGAAAGGGTTCGTAGGCGCTGGTGCAGGCCCGGTCGAAACGTTGCCAGTGGGTTTCGTCAGCCGGCCCCTCCGCATGATCGATGCGCTGCCAGGCCTTGCGTGCGGTACGAACCTTGGCGGCGATTTCATCCGGACTCAGCGGACTGCCGATCAGCTCCTCGATCTCGCTGCACAATTGCTCCCGGGCATGTCCTGAACTCCAGTGCCGCCATTGCCGCAACCCTTCGAGCTTGTCGCGCATCCCGCTCATCTCTTGCTGCAAAGCACTGCGCCGTTGGTCAGCGACGCCTTTCGCCTTCTTCAAACGATGGGTGATGCGATCGCGCAGGGACAGGGCCCGTTCCAGCTCGCCCTGTTTGAGTGCGTCTGCCAGCTCCGGAAGCATCTTTTCGGCCTCTTCAAGGGCCTTCTTGCGCTGTTTTATCTGTTGATTCAGCTGCTCCTTGAGGTTGTGCAAGGCCCCGTCGAACTCATCATGCAAGGCCTCTGCCAGCCGCTGGGTTTCCGGTTTTTCCCGCTCGCTCCAACGCTGTTGCAGCTGCTTGATACGATGCTCGTCGAGCCGTTCGGGATCTTCCAGGGCCGCTTGCGCCCGGCCGATCAGATCACGCAGCTTGCCGACCCGAACCCGGTCTCGGCCCAGCTGTTCCGCTCCCCGGAGCAACTGCTGCTGCAGGTCGGTGAAACGCTGGGTCAGGGGATCGTCGCTGGATGAATCCGGAACCGTCGCCTGCCAACGCTCGGCCAGACTTTGCGCCTGTGCCTCGAGCGCCGTGTGAAAGCCGGCATTGTCCTCCCGCCCCTCCCGCAGCCGCTCGAGCAGCGACTCCAGCTCGGTGCAGATGGCGCGCCGCTCACTCAGCAGACGCTCAAATTGCTCGATTCTGCCAGCGGTCTGCTGGCGTACACGTGCGAATCTCGTGGTCAGTTCTGCGGCAAGGGAAGGCGCGAGTCGATCCCACTGGACACAGAGGTATTGATACCTGGCCTGGCTGTCGGTCTTCAGTCGATCCGCAGCGAGCAAATCCTCCATTTCTTTACAGAGGCCCTCGGCAGCCTCGCGATCGGACTGTGCCTTACGAAAGACCTCCAGTCGATCCCGAGCGGCCCGACTGAGCTGTTTGTCTTTGTTGCGGGCATTGCGGCTGACGATCTCCCAACCCTCGGGATCATCGATCCGCTCAAGGGCCAAACGCCGCACCGAGGCGATCGGATCATCCACCGCCACGGTGCTGAGCAAGTGGCTATCCGTCAGTTGTTCGAGCGCTGCGCAGCGGATCTCCACGGCAGCTGCGTTTTGCGCCAGAAACCCACATAGGCTCTGTGAGCCGATGTCACGGATGACAGTCAAGCGCTCATCCAGCGCCGGCATCTGATCCATAGGTCTGGCAAGTAACTCCTGCTGTCGCTGCACGACGGCCTCTCGCACCTGGCTGGGCGCATCGGCCCGCATCAGTTCCGCCAGCAGTTTCAGATCATCCAGTTGCTTGATTGCGCAACAGCGCACATCTGGATCCTGGTCTTCACGGGCCACTTTGGTCAGGCCGTCCAGCGGAACATTGCCTGATTCAAGCGCGGCCTGGCGCTTGCGGGGATCGGGGTGTTGCCATTTGGGTCTGAGCAGACGGTCAAACATAATTCAGTACTTCTCCTCCATCGTAATTGCTGCAAGCAGGTGGACCCAACGTTGCATGCGGGTGCTAAAGTTGCCGCTGAAGAAATGGCGTCGATTCTTAATAAAATTCTTAATAAAATGTCTAGGCGAGCGGCGAAGTCACCGCGTATCGAGCGGGATTTGCACCGGCCACCGACGCCCGGTTCATCTTCCGGGCTCGCCTCGCCTCCGGAAACTATGCATGACCCGTTCCCATTCGTAAAGGAGGATCTGCGATCAGTCTCCTCGCAGAGCCATGCAGTATAAGCAATCCCATTGAAATACCTTATATTATTTAATACAATCTCCGCCCGAGGCGGAGTGTCCAAGCATTATGGTCGACATAGACCGACCTCTCTATTAGCTATATCGATAGAAAATATCAAACCCATTAGGGAGAATATCGTGAAAGCGAAAAGACTCATAAAAAAACCACTCAGCCTGATGCTGATGGCAGCCCTTGCCGCAGGCAGCGCCAGCCTGCTGGCCAGTCCTGACGACGAAGACCGCGGCAGCAGGAACGAAGATCGCAGCAGCAGTGAGGACCGTGGCGGCAGAAATAGCCGAGATGATGACGAGGATCGTGGTGGTGGCGGCGGTTCCCGCGACGCCCTGAGCGCCACTTTTCTTCCCATCCCGCCCACCAAGGGCAAGGGTTATGCCCAGTATTTCGAATTCAGTGGCGGTGACAATACGGCCTTGAACGCCGATGTGCGTCTGGCATTGGAGTTGCTGGATGACGACGGCGATACCCTCAAAGTCCTGAACACCCATCTCGGGATTACATCAGAAAACGCCACGGACGCTGTCATCACCCTGTTCATCGGCACCGACGAGGATGGGGACGGGACCTGCCTGTCCGAAGGACCCACTTCGATCTGTGTATTGAAAGGCGGGAGCAGCGATGACCTGGTGAATGACGACAACATCCTGCATGCCGCCTGGGCCATTGCGCTGCGCGATGACGACGGGGAACTGAGAGGCAGCGGCGCCTGCTGGTCCGACTTCGAAAGCACCGAGGTCATTCCTCAGTTCAACGACGATGGCGCCATGACAAGTGTGGTGTTCAACATCGAAGGCGGCAAGGAGATGATGCCGGAAATCGAAGATGGCGATGGCTGCATGGTGGGCTTCGGCGCCCCCTGGCTTGGTTTCGACAGCATCGATTGCGAGGCTGACAGCTCCTGTCAGGTCATACCCATCATGATGGGGCTGTGGGAAGACTGAACTGACGCCACTCGATGAGCGACAGCGACCCCGATAGGCTGGGACGACCCGTGTCCCGGCCTATCTCAAATAGAGCCCCCGGCGGTGCTTCTGCTATCCGGGAGCGTTGACGTTCGACCCCGCCGGGGCTACCCCGCCATAACCACAACTGATTACCCCCCAGCGCCCCTTGTCCCTGAGATACCTGTCGACCTGATCCGCGCATCGTTCCCTTTGTGGTCCAGAAGTAGGGAATTGGACACCTGTTGTACAGGCTCAGAGTCTACGCCTCGGTCCCGAGGGAAAGCATATGAGAACAAAACCGAAGGATCAGAGATCGATACCGCATGACGGTTGGCGCTTGGGGATCTATGCCGAACGCGAATTTTTTTCTGAAGGTTGCAGAAAAATGGCCATTCTTCGATCCGCCATCAGGAGGATCTGCCAGTTACCGTGGATAATAGCCGTACCCGTAAGGGCTATAGGCTGGAGGGTAGGGTCGATAGCCTGGATAGGCCGGTCGTCGCGGCATGCTAAGCCGCCGCTGTGCCCTCTCCCTTGCCATTAGTTCGCGCATGGCCTGCATCTCGGCATCGGCCGCCCGGCGCTGATGATCGAAATCTTTCAGTATCTTCGATACCGATTCCTCCCGTTCCTGACGGTACTTCGGCGCAATCTCAGAACGGGCAACCTGCTGGCTCTCAATCGCGGCGACAGGGCGTTGTACAACCTCCGGCTCGGCCGTCTGGAGCGGTTTCGCGATCGTAACCGCAGGAGCCGGTGTCTGATTCAGCGCCTGCTCAGAATCGGCCGGACTCGGCTGCGCAGACGCGGCGGCTTGCTCGGCAACCGGTGTCGCTTCTTCTACCTGGTGCTGCCGGGTCTCGACGGGTTGCGTTTCACCGGCCGCCTCCTCAGTTGCCGCCGAGGCAGTGTCCCCTGTCTGCGGCGTCGTGGCTTGCAGATCCGGCGCAACGGCCGTCTCCACGCTGGAGACCGCAGTTTCAAGCGGTATAGCGGTATCCGTCTCGGCTCCCGGTCGTTTGGCCAAGGACCTGATGTAACCGAATCCAATGATGATGATGAGTAACCAGAAAATTACCTTTGGCCACATGCTGGCTGCGGCAGCGGGTTTGGGCCCCATGGATTTCTCCTCTTTTTTTGGGTGGGCTTGAACAATCAATTCCACCGACGAATCGGTTTTCTTTTCCGTGTCGGCAATTTTCTCATCTGCTGTCACGACACGAGTCTCTTGCTTCTGCGGCTTGTCCTTTGATGGGATTGGAATCGGTTCTTCCGCGGCCGCTACCGACGTTACACTGGTTTCTATTATCGATGACGCGACCGCCGTGTCCGTCTGCTCGCTTGGAGACGAATTCTCAGGCACCACGGTTTTTTTAGCGGCCTTGTTGTTGGTGACCGCCTTTTTCTTCGCCACCTTCTTCTTGACCACCTTCTTCTTGACCGCCTTCTTCTTGACGGTTTTCTTCTTTGCCGCTTTTTTCTTTACCACCTTCTGTTCGGTCGCCTCGGTCGGCGCATCCGGTTTCGTTGGACTCTGCTCATTGGTGGTCGCGTTTTGTCGTTCGTCATTGTCATCGGATTCAGCCACAACCCCATCTCCATTTGCAATATGTCATACTCAGAGACCTCTCGATCCTGCAAACATCAGGAATCGCCAGGACCTGTACTCTGCCAAGCTTAGGCAAGCATTTCAACGCTTCCCACCCTTTTCCAGCGGCTGATCGGTCAACCAGCTGGCAACCCAGCCATAGCTGAGGGCGTCCGGTTTGATGACCTGATACCAGCCGTTCCGCTGCCCGATGGCAATGAAGCTGGCGTTCATTAGTGCGGTCTCCAGCAGCTTCTTGCCCTTACCCGGACCCGATCGAAGATTGGCTTTATCCACCGTGATGATGACGGGTTTGCCAAGCCAGGGCTTTACAATAAGCTCTGACAACCGATCGCGTAGTTCGCGATCGCCACCTTGCACCTTTGTCCTGATCATTTCACGGGCATCCTCATGCCCCGCATCCGCCGCCGCAATATACCAGCGCAGCGCCTCGCTCGGATCCTGCTCGATGTCTTCACCTGTTGTATAGGCCATGCCCAAAGCAAACATCGCATCCATATGGCCCCGGTCGGCCGCCTGGGTCCACCAGCGGACCGCGGTCGTTACATTGACCTTCAAGCCGTTGCCATTGGCGTACAGCCAACCCAGATGATAGGCGGCGTCCGGATGGCCCCGCTCGGCAAGAGGACGCCAATGACAATAGGCCTCCGCGAAATCACCCGCATTCAGCGCCTCCAGGCCCTGTTCGTATGGACCGGCGAATAGACTCCGGCTGATCGACAGCAATAAAAAAAAACAGATGTAGGGTTTTCTATGCCTAGGGATCATGATCGATCCGTCAACCCCCGAAATCAGTTGAAGCATCGCGAAGGTGGATTGGTTTATGTTGCTTGGATTGCGAGAAGTCTAGTTAACAGGGATCTGGTGTGTTTCATTCCAATCTTTAGGTTCTTTTCGATCTCGATCATGCTGATCAGTTGATCGCTTTTACCGGCCGCCCAATTGGCCACCACCGCACAACAGGCATAACAAAGACCCAATTCCCTGGCCAAGGAGGCCTCCGGCATACCGGTCATACCCACCAGATCACAACCGTCCTGCTCCAGACGCCTGACTTCCATCAGGGTCTCGAGACGTGGGCCCTGGGTCGCTCCATAGGTGCCAAAGATAGCCAGTTGATCGATCGTCTGCTGCCCCGCCTCAATCAACTGCCGACGCAACGACTCACAATAGGGATAGGTAAAATCGATATGTGTGACCTTCGCCAGGTCCGTGTCGAACAGGGTGTGACTGCGATCGTAGGTGTAATCGATGATCTGATCGGGGATGATGATCTTCCCGGGCGACATCCCTTCGGTAATGCCTCCGACCGCAGCAACCCCGATAACCTTTTCCACTCCCACCTGTTTCAAGGCCCACAGATTGGCCCGATAATTGACTCGATGGGGAGGAATATTGTGCGAGGAGCCGTGACGTGGCAGGAAAATCACTTCAGTGCCGCCGATCCTGCCGTAGGTCAGGGCAGCGGAAGCTTCACCGTACGGGGTATGGCAAACCTCTCTATGGATGATCTCGAGATCGGGAATCTTATCCAGGCCGGTACCGCCGATAATGGCCAGTCTTGTCATGAATAGACCTTCAGCTTCTACTCAAGAAATGCTCTGTAACGGTATAGAATAATAGAGAAACGCGGCTCGGCAGCATAATCGATTATAAGTTTTGCGTAACTATTCAGCTTCACCCTTCAGATATTGCTTAAAGCAGTCGCCGTGAATACCTCCTGGTAGGCTTGACCGCAGCCTCCCGGCAACTGCTCCTGCGTTGCGCTGACTTCCCCCATCCATATGGGTCGCATGCGGCAGACACTGCTTTAAGAAATACCTGAAATCAGTCTGTTATCGCAGCTCAATCATCCATGCCGAATAATTACGATTTTGCAACACTGATGAAGAAAAGAGGGGGCCTTTGCCCCCTATATCATATCGAATTCGAACTCATTCAACCCGCTGCGACGCGGACAAGACTCCTGACATCTCCAAGGTCGGAATCAGGATGTTGCGCTCCCGCTCAATCCGCTCTTCCACCATGTCGAAAATCTCAAAAGTTTCAGCTATGAATTCGTCGCTGAAGTTGAAGTCACAATTTTTCAACCACTTCTGATAATAGTCATCGAACTGTTTACGCATCGGTTTCTGGCCATTCAGAAACCCCCAGGCCATGGACTTAAGTTTGGGGTTCTCGTGAATCAACAAACCGGGGTAGATATCCTGGTCCTGAGATGACATATGGACTTTCACCTTACCCGCCAAGTCACAGAGTAATTTGTGTGTTGTCATGGCATTGGGGCGAATTCTCAGCTGATCTTTGGTCATCATTGCCCGCAAGTCCTTGATCATGTCTTGCATCTCACCATGGCTGCCTTTCATGTTGTCAATGGTGCTCACTACTACTTCCTCCTAGGGATCGCTCGGCCCAGCAGTAGAATACTGCAGGGTCAGTAATACCTAACCAAGTTAATGAAGAAAGAAAATGACGATATCCTGTTCTTAGGTCAAGTTTACCGGTTATTCAATATTGGACTAATTTTCTGAAAATAACAAATAGGTACTTAATATTATTAGCATAATTTCATATTATATAGGGGTTATCCCAGTCTTTTTCTTATCCAGTAATCGGGTAATCCCGCATCAATCACATTCCCGCACGGCGTAGATGCCCGGTGTATTTCTCAGAAAGCCTTTATAGTCCATGCCGAAACCAAAGACATAGCTGTTCGGCACCTGCAGGCCGACGAAATCGGCCTTGAAACCATTCCTTCTTACCGTCTCTTTTCCACCAACACGGCGCTGTAAACGGATCTTGCCCCCGCCTGGCGACAGTACTTGACGATCTCGGCGAGGGTCACGCCTTCATCCAGAATATCGTCTATCACCAGCACCGTCTCACCCTCCAACGGGGTGCCGGGTCGTCCGATCCATTGCAACTCGGCGCCGCTGGTGCCGCCCCGGTAACGGGTCGCGTGAATATAATCCTGACGTAATGGAAACGGCAGGCGAATCAGCAGATGCCCCGTCGGGATCAGGGCCCCGTTCATGACACACAGTACAACGGGGTTTTGCCCTGAGAGCCTGGCGCTTATCTGTTCCGCCATCCGGCCCAGGGCCAACTCCACGTCGCCCTGACTATAGAGCTGTTCAGCCCTGGCCAGGACCTGCGTCGCTTGTTCAGGCGTGATCATCGGATAGGTCATTCCAGTTTCAGATCGAATGTCAGGTCGCTGACCAGCGTCGCCATGGCTTCGACCGCTTGCGGCCAGCGGGGGTCAAGATGCAAAGTCTGGCGGGTCAGGTGGCTGCGACCATGCATCCGCATCAATCGGACATGGGTTGCCGGATCATTGTAAGCACCCAAGGTTGTCAGCACCTCGACCGCCCCTGGCCTGTGGTTGCACACCAAGACCATGTCGCATCCAGCGGCAAGCGCGGCCCAGGCGCGTTCCGCATAGCCGCCGGCTTCCGCCGCTGCCGTCATGCTCAGATCGTCACTGAAGATGACACCCTGAAAGCCAAGGCGCCTGCGCAGCACCTCCTGTAACCAGACGGACGAGAAACCGGCAGGCTGCCGATCCACCCGCTCATAAATAACATGCGCCGGCATGATCGCCTCCATCCCATAATGGATCATGCGCTCGAAGGGACGCAGATCCTCCATCTCCAGATCCTCGAAGCGCCGCGAGTCCTGCCGGCTAGGGCATGATGGGAATCGGCCGCCACGCCTCCATGCCCGGGAAAGTGTTTACCGACCGCAGCCATGCCCGCACTCATGCACCCCCTGCATCCAGGCATGCGCCAGTTTGGCCACGGTCTCCGGATGGGAGGCAAACGCCCGGTCGCCGATCACCTGGCTGATGCCGGCGCCCAGATCCAACACCGGCGCAAAACTGAAGTCCACCCCACAGCTGAGCAGTTCCGACGCCATCAGCCAGCCCCCCTGCTCCGCCAGCTTTAGGCCCCTCGTCCGGCCGTTTTGCATACTGCTCTCCATAACAGGCCGCTGGGGGCAGCCGGGTGAAACCTTCCTTGAAGCGTTGCACCCGTCCCCCCTCCTGATCGACCGCGATCAGCAGATGGGGATTTCGACAGGCATGAATCTCCCGGCACAGTCGGGTCAGCTGTTCGCTATCGGTGAAATTGCGGGAAAACAGAATGATCCCACCGGCCGCGGGATGTTCGAGCAATTCACGATCTTCCCGGGTCAGGGAAGACGCCCTCGAGATCGAACATGACAGGACCAAGACTCATGAAACTCGCTGTGATCGGTACTCAATTTTCGTCCCAGTATGCCGCAAACAGCAGTGTTGGAAAACTATGCCGACCCAAAGAGACAACCCGGCAGAGAAATGAATCCGCTCAGTCGGCATCGATCGTAAGGTAACTCATCATGCGCTCAGCTACTCCCGTCTCCTCATTCTGTTGCTCTTTACCATCAGCCTATTCGCGGCGGACGGCGAGGGCGATGCAGGTCACCATCAGCTATTACGAAGTCAAACCCTCGCTGGTGGCGAATCTCGCCGGGGGCGGTAAATACATCCGCACCGACATTCAGCTCATGACCAAGGACGAGGTATTCCGGGACCAACTGCGAACTGCACGGACCGGCCATCCGCCACACCCTGTTGATGCTGCTCTCGGAACAGGACGGCAACACCATCAAGACACCAGAAGGCAAGGAGAATCTGAGCCAGCAGGCCCTGGCCGCAGATCAGCCAGTTTGATGCAGGAGCTGAGCGGTCAGACGGGACCGGATGGCCTGTTCTTTACGACCTTCTTCGTTCAGTGAGACGGATATCCAGCCTGTCCCGCAGACGGTCGCCCAGCAGATTCAGTGAAAAGACCACCAGCAGGATCGCCAGACCGGGCGCCAGCACCATATGGGGCGCCATCAGCATATAGCCGGCTCCGTCGCGGATCATGCTGCCCCAGGATGCAGACGGGGGGTTGGATGCCCAGCCCCAGAAAGGAAAGACCCGCCTCGGCGATCACCATCCCCGCCACCCCGAAGGTGGCCTCCACGATCAAGCGGCGCGGCCATCAACGGCAGCAGGTGACGCCACAGGATCACCGCCTGACCGGCTGCCCAACGCCACCGCTGCCGTCACATGATCCCGCTGTTTCAGCGACAGGGCCTGCGCCCGGGCCAGGCGGGCGTAACCCACCCAGCCCACCACCGCCAGGGCGATGACCAGGTTGTCCAGTCCCGGTCCCATGACACCCGCCAGGGCGATCGCCAGCAGGATGCCGGGAAAGGCCAGAAAGATTTCGATCAGCCGGACCAGCAGCAGGTCCAGCCAGCCGCCCCGATAACCGGCCAGCAGTCCCAGGCCGGTGCCCACCACGGCGGTGATGCCGACCACCCCGAAGGCCACCAGAAAGGAGGTGCGCGCGCCGGCGAGCAATCGTTCCAGGATGGGACGCCCCAGATCGTCGAAGCCCAGCAGACCTGTGGACACCGGGCCCCTGCAGAATCCGTTGCAGGTCGATCCGATTCGCCTCGAGCGCGAGCCAGGCGCCGCCATCAGGGCGGCCAGCGCCCAGAGCAGCAACATCTCCGCCAGGCAGCCAGAACCGCACTCATGTCGACGTGACGGATGCGCGGATCGATCAGGCCGTAGGCCAGATCGGTGAGGGTATTCACCAGCACGTAGATCAGACTGATGAACAGCACACAGCCCTGCACCACCGGATAGTCCCGCTGCTGGATCGCCTGGATCAGCAGAGAGCCGATGCCGGGCCAGTCGAACACGATCTCGGTCACCACCGCGCCGCCGAGCAGCGCCCCCAGCTGCAGGCCCAGCAGGGTCACCACCGGCAACCAGGCGTTGCGCATGGCATGCCGCCAGACCACCCGGGATTCGCGCCAGCCCCTTGGCCCGGGCGGTGCGCACGTAATCCTCCCCCAACACCTCCAGCAGACTGCTGCGGATCATGCGCGCCAGGATCGCGGCAAAGGCCGTGCCCAGGGTGAGCGCCGGCAGGATCAGGCTGGCCGGTGCGTCCCGGCCGCTCACCGGGGTCCAGCCCAGCCACAGGGAGAAGACCAGGATCAGCACCGGCCCGAGCCAGAAATTGGGCATCGAGACCCCCAGCAGCGAGAAGCCCATGGCCCCCCAGTCCCAGGCGCTGCCCCGCTTGACCGCCGCCAGCAGGCCGAGCGGCAGGGCCACCAGCAGCGCACAGACCAGGGCCGCCAGGGCCAGTTGCAGGGTGGCCGGCAGCCGCTCGGCCAGCAGCTGACTGACCGGCAGCTTGGAATGCAGCGAACTACCCAGATCCAGTCGCAGCAGCGCGGCAAAATAGTCGACCAGTTGCCGGCCCAGGGGCTTGTCCAGTCCGAGGGCGGTGCGCATGGCCTCCCGATCGGCCGGTCGGGCGGACTCACCGAGCATCACATCCACCGGGTCGCCCGGGGTCAGATGCAGCAGCAGAAACACCAGGCAGGCGACCCCGAGGATCACCAGCAGCGCGCTCAGCAACCGCGAGAGGATGAAATCGATCATGCGCTCTCGACGATCTCCACCCGGGCGCCGTTGTCGACCCGCTCGAACAGTTCCAGCAGGTCCCGGTTGCGCATGCGGATACAGCCGTGGGAACGGGCCACGCCCATGGGTTCGCTGTCGGGACAACCGTGGATGTAGATGAAGCGGCGCAGGGTGTCCACCGCCCCGCCCCGGTTGCGACCCGGCTCCAGCCCGCTCAGCCAGAGGATGCGGGTGAGAATCCAGTCCCGGTCGGGCTGGGCCGCCGCCAGCTCGGCGGAGTAGATCTCGCCGCTTGGACGCCGCCCGATAAACACGCAATTGAGCGGACAACCGGCGCCGATCTTCAGGCGCACCCGATGCAGATCCGCGCGGGGTACAACCACTGGAGATCGCGCTCGCCGGGCCCGTTCAGGGCGGTCGAGACCGGGTAACTGCAAACTGCCCGATCCGCTTCGAACAGGCGTCAGGGTCTGCTTCGCGAGATCAATGCGCAGCATGCGCTACGCCGTCCGCGATCTGCTCGTTCCGACGAAACCGCACTTGATTCAGGCCATCATAGTTGCCGTCGGCCATCAGCTCGATAACCCGCGATCTCCCGGCGCGAGGCCACCAGCTGATCCTCGTACCAGAGCGGCACATAGGGCAGATCCTCGTGCAGGATCTGCTGGATCTGCCGATAGCTGGCGGCCCGCTCCTGCAGGGACTGCTGCCGGTCGGCCTGATCCAGCAGTGCGTCCACCGCCGGGCTGGCATAGCGCCCCCGGTTGGCGCCCGAGGGCGGCAGTGAGTCCGAGCCGAAGATATAGCGGAAGCTGTCAGGGGTGCGCAGGCCCACCCAGGTCAGGCTGTAGAGCTGGAAACGGCCGGCCTTGATGTCGCCGAAGAAGGTGCCCCAGTCGTAGCTGCGCAAATCCAGCTCGATGCCTACCGCCTGCAGCTGGCTCTGGATAATGGTGGCCAGGCGGATACGAAACGGATCGCTGGAGGTCTTGTAGACCAGCCGCAACGGCTTGTCCGGGCCGTAGCCCGCCTCCGCCAGCAGCGCCCTGGCGCTGTTCCGGGGCATAGGAAAGCGCCGCCAGCTCCGGATTGCCGGCCCAATGTTCGGGGGGGAACAGGGCCTCGGCGGGACGTGCGTTACTGATGCATCACGCAAGCGGATGATCGCCTCCCGGTCGATGGCATGGGCGATCGCCTGGCGGACCCGGGGATCACCGGTAGCGGCATCCTGCATATTGAATCCAATATATGAGAAATTACTTCCATCTATCTGTTCTATATTGATTTCTTTTTGACTCCTCAGATACCCGATGAGCTCGGGCGAGAGGTCGTTCTGGAGCAGTTGGATCTCGCCCCGCAACAGTTTCAGGACCCGCACCGTGGGGTTCTTCACCTCGAGCAACTCGAAGCGCTGGCCGTCCCGACGCCGTTCCAGCAGCAGGCGGCCCGGTTGCGGCCGGGCCAGGTAGCGGAAACCGCCGCTGCCCAGCGGATTGGATTCGAACGGGTGGCCGTTGGCGATCTGCTCCGCCGGCAGGATCTCGAGCACCAGGTAGGCGGGAAACAGGGGATCGGGCCGATCGATATGGAAATCGATGGTCACGGGGTCTATCGCCTCCACCCGCTCGATCATCGCCAGGGTCGCCCGATGGGGCGACAGATTCGCCGGCTCGAGGATGAACCGATAACTGGCCACCACATCCGCCGCGGTCAGTGGCTTGGCGTCAGCGAAATCGGCCGCAGCCGGCAGCAACCGGAAACGGTAATGGGTCGCGGAGATCAGCTGCCAGTCGGCGATGCCGGGCACCGGCATGCCCTGCTCATCGAACTCCACCAGACGCTGGTAGAGCAAGCGGTTGATGCGGGCCGAGGTGGCGTCGGTGGCGAAGCGGGGGTCCAGGTTGAGCGGCGCGGTGGCCAGCCCCATGCGGATCACCCGTTCGTCGGTCGCCTGACCACAGGCAGCCAGCAGCAGCCAGCACCGGCAGCAGCCAGAGGGTCAGACGAAACCGCGTCCATCACCAGTCGCAATAGGGATGTTTGACCAGGCTGGCGTTGTAGTATCTGGGATCGCCGGAGACCTCCTGCCCGGCCCACTCGGGCAGCTCGAAGGACTCATCCTCGGAAGCCAGCTCCACCTCCGCCACCACCAGGCCAGCGTTATCCCCATGGAACACATCCAGATCCCAGACATGGTCGCCGCAACGCACCTTGTAGCGCACCTTGTCGATCGCGGCCCCGTCCACCAGATTGGCGAGCATCTCTTCGGCATCCGTCAGCGGGATGGCATACTCGAACTCACTGCGGCGGATGCCCAGGGTAGCGCTCTTGATAGTTCAGATAAGCCTGGTCCCGAGCCACCCGCACCCGGATGCTGGCCTTCGCCACCGTCGCCAGGTAGGCCTGCTTCATGACCGTTTCCGACTCAACGGATGACTTCCATTTATCATTAACTACTAGATACTTACGTTCTATTTCTATAGCCATTTGTCAGCTCTTGGCAAAGACCGCGATGGATTCCACATGGGCGGTATGGGGAAACATATCCATGACCCCTGCGCTGAGCAACCGATAACCCAGCTCATGCACCAGGATACCGGCGTCCCGCGCCAGCGTGCCCGGGTAGCAGGAGACATAGACCAGACGCTCCACCCCCAGCCCGGGCAGGTGCGCTCAGGACCTCCTGGGCGCCGCTGCGGGGCGGGTCCAGCAGCGCCTTGTTGAAGCGGTCCTGCAGCCAGGGCTCGTTCTCCAGGGGTTCGTAGAGATTGGCGGTGTAGAAGCGACAATTGTGCAGATGATTGCGCTGCGCGTTCTCGCGGGCGCGGGTCACCAGCCCCGCTTCCCCTTCCACACCGGTCACCTCGCCGGCCCGGCGGGCCAGCGGCAGGGTGAAGTTGCCCAGACCGCAAAACAGATCCAGCACCCGGTCGACCGGTTCCAGCTCCAGCAGATCAACGGCCCGCCGCACCATGCGGCGGTTGATGTCGCGAATTCACCTGGGTGAAGTCGTTGGGCAGAAAGTGCAGGGTCAGATCGAAATCGGGCAACTGGTAGAACAGGTCCGCCGGCTGCCCCGGCGAGCGGCCGGACCGCTGTCGGGCCCGCCCTCCTGATCGTAGATCACCACTGATGCTCGGGTCCGAAGGCCAGCAGGCGCTTGCGATCCTCCTCGCTGGGCGTCGCCAGCAGGCGAAAGATCAGCACACACACCGAATCCCCCATGGCCATCTCGATCTGGGGAATCTGCTCGCGGATGGAGAGGCCATCGATCAGGCGGCTCAGGGCTGGCAGCAGTTCGCCGACCCGCGGATGCAGAATATGACAGGTCTCCACCTCGGCCACGAAGGAAGAACTCCGTTCCCGGAAGCCCACCAGGACGCCGCCCTTCTTCGGCACATAGCGCACCCCGAGACGGGCCTTGCGGCGATAGCCCCAGGGAGACTCGCCGACCAGCGGCGGCAACATCTGCGCCGGGCTCACCTTGCCGATATGCTGCAGGGCATCCAGCAGGGCCTGCTGTTTGGCACTGCACCTGAGCCGCCGGCTGCCTGGTGCTGCAGACTGCAGCCACCGCAGATACCGAACGCGACTGCAGCGAGGTTCGACCCGCTCGGGCGAGGGCTCCAGCACCTCCACCACCCGACCCTGCGTCATATTTGCGGAGCTGCTCGGTATAGACGAAGCTGACCCGCTCGCCGGGCAGGGAACCGTACACAAAGGTCGCCTTGCCATCGATATGGGTGACGCCCTTGCCGTCCTGGGTGAGGGATTCGATCTCTGCCTCGACAGGGTCTTTCGGCAAGGGTTTACGGCGGGAGCGTCCCATTACGCGTTCCTGTAGTGGCTGAAAGTGAGAAGCTGCGATCCTACGACCTCTGGTAACCCCTATCTTACCCTACCGGATCGCAACCCGGTTAGTGAAGCGCCTGGCCGCGCACTCTTGAGTGCCTGGGAATCCCCTTCGGCCCAAGGGCATATTCCACAATTATTCAGGGTTATAAACGAGATTTTTTTTCGTACTCTAGGTTCCGGACCCAATCTGCAAAAGAACTACAGGAGAAATCGACGAGTCGAAGCTGATCGGCCGCATTGGCCAAATAAGACGCACCCTCCAGCCCCACATACTGATTGCTAAATATAACCGACGGAGAAACCCCATGAATCCTTTGACAAACCCAGCCAAGCTCCTCCTCGGAGTGATGATACTGATGCTGGCCGGAGCCGCTGAACGCGGCCTGGAAGCTGAATAACGACGCCTCCCGCCTGAGCTTCATCTCGATCAAGAATGACACCGTAGGTGAGGTACACAAATTCACACACCTGGACGGGTCAGTGGATGACCAGGGCCAGGTGGAGATCGTCATCCAACTCGCCAGTGTGGATACCGCCGTGCCGATCCGCGACGAGCGCATGCGTGACATCCTGTTTCAGACCAAGCTGTTTCCCACCGCGACCGTCATCCGCCAAGGTCGATCCCGCGGACTTCGCCGGCCTGGTCGCCGGACAGTTCCGCAACACCGAAACGGACATCACCGTCTCCCTGACGGGCCAGAGTCATACCTTCAAGACCGCGGTCAGCGTCGTCAAACTGCGCGGCGGCAGTCTGATGGTCACCACGCTCCACCCGATCATCGTCAACGCGGCTGATTTCGATCTGGCGAAAGGGGTGGATGAACTGCGCAAGATTGCCGATCTGCCGTCGATCAGCAACGCGGTGCCGGTCAGTCTGAGCCTCGTGTTCGATACCGCAGACTGATCCTTGCAGAAGAAAGTCAGGGTCGAGGCACGAAGCCCAACATAACCTTTTGCTCAGAGGGTTAACCTTGAGCTTCGCGCCTCAACCCTGCGGAGGGTTTTTACGGCACCCGCCAAGCGGGTAGATTCCCTCCAAGAGTCACGCCAGAACCCTGACAAACCGAACTGATGGAGCTGTATTGAGATCGTAGCGGCCGGTTTCCGGCGTTGGAGATCCCGCTCAAGAACGACGCCGCTAATCCCAACGCCGCCGCAGAGGCGAAACGGAAGGCCATCGAGACCCACACCGCCTGCCGACACGACCGTCGCGTCGCCTCGCCGTTGCTCCGGAATTGGAATAAGGCATCGCCCCCGAGAGCCTGTTGCTGATCGAAACCCTGGATAACGCCGAGTAGGTCGGGAACCCTTTCCCCACACAACGCTGGTTTCGCAGCCCCCTCGCATTGGCATCGGATGCCGACCTACCGCACTCACCACCCCTGCAGGGCAAGGACGGGATAGGCGGGGGCAACAAGCTTGACAAAGTCCCGGTCAGACCCAATCTATAGCAACAACCAATACTCGCCCCAGGCATCGCCTCTCATGAACCGCGGAGATATCGATCCATGTCCGATGTGCAGACCATTCCGTCCAACGACGTCTGGGCCCTGCAGCGGTCGTTTCTATTGGCGGCGGCCTTTGCGCTGCTGTTGTGGCTGATCGTGACCGCCGACCTGCTGCTTCGGACTGGAGCTGACGCCCTATGGCGTCTATCCTCGAGAACTGCACGGCCTGATCGGCATCCTGCTGGCCCCCCTGATCCATGGTTCCCTGTCCCATCTGTTCGCGAATACCCCTCCCGCTGATTCTGCTTGGCACGGCGCTGCTGTACGCCTATCCGCGCTCGGCCAGGATCGTCATCCCGAGTGTCTATCTGGGTTCCGGCCTGGGGGTCTGGCTGTTCGCCCGCAGCGCCTATCACATCGGGGCCAGCGGTCTGACCTTCGGTCTGCTCGTCCTTTCTCCTCGTGATCGGCATCCTGCGCTGGGACAAACGCGCCATCGCCCTGTCCCTGGTAGTCTCGTTTCTGTATGGCAGCATGCTCTGGGGGGTCTTTCCAACCACCGCCGACATCTCCTTCGAAGCCCATTTGTGCGGTGCCATCATCGGGGTGATTCTGGCCTTCACACTCAAGCAGCTGGATCCGCCCCCGCCGCTAAAACGCTATCGCTGGGAAGACGAGGACGAAGACGAACTGGACCCAGGGTGGGACCCTCCACCGCCCGAAAACCGGCAGGACTTGCTGCATTGAGGCCGCTCAGCGACTGATGCTCGCGGATGAGATCTCGGAATAACCGTTGAGGTCGCAGCGCCCGGTCACGTAGACCCGGGCCGGGATGCCCGAGGTGATCGCCCCCAGCAGGGCATGGAACATCAGCTCCACCCCGGTGCCGGTATAGTCCTGGTAAAACCAGACTCTCATCCCGGCAGCCGCTGGGATTGGAGACCCCATTGAGCCGCACCAGAAAACGCCCGGCGGTGGTGGGATGGAGCTCCTCCACCTGACCATAGGAGGTCCAGCCGGCGCCCGCCCAGGCGCTGCTCTGGATCAGGCTGAGTACCGAACAGTCCGATATAGCAGCCTATAGTTACGCATTGCCAAGTTTTCGTCTCCGCTGGGCAGGGCCTGAACGTCTGGGTTGCGGTCAGGCGATCCCTTCAGGATCAGAGGTGATGACAACATAGCCTGTCGGACCGAATCGCTCAAGATCTTGCTTGGGTGGGCGGTAGTGCCTGTTCACCCCATCCCGGCTTCCCCGGCAGGAAGGCAATTACTTCGCCGTTCAAGCTGATTGTTTCCCCCGCACCTCAGGGGGTTTTTGCAGTATGCTTTAGGGTAAGGATTCACCTTCCCAGCAGCGAGATGCCGAGGCAGAACCCACAAACTCCGGACCATCCATTGAGCGGCCCTGCACGCTCCGGTGGCCTTTCAAGCCCGGGGGATCACCAAGGTCTATCGGATGGGTGAGGTGGAGGTGCACGCCCTGCGCGGGATCGATCTCGAGCTGCACGAAGGGGAGTTCGTGGTGCTGTTGGGACCCTCCGGCAGCGGCAAGTCAACCCTGCTGAACATCCTCGGCGGCCTGGACGTGCCGAGCAGTGGCAGTGCCCGCTTAACAGGATCACGACCTGACCGCCTTCGTGGATAACCTGCTCACCCGCTACCGGCGCGAGCACGTGGGCTTCGTATTCCAGTTCTACAACCTGATCCCCAGCCTTACCGCGCGGGAGAATGTGGCCCTGGTCACCGAGATCGCGCAACACCCGCTGGCGCCCGATGCAGTTCGTATCAAGCCGGGCATGCGGGTGCTGTTCGAGCGCTGGGGTGGTGACCAGCCCCTGGAGGGCCGGGTGCGACGCATCGAGCCGGTCGGCTTCACCAAGATCTCCGCCCTCGGGGTGGAGGAACAGCGGGTGCTGGTGATCTCGGACATCACCTCGGACGCCGAATCATGTGGCGGGAACTCGGCGACGGCTATCGGGTGGAGAGCCGGTTTATCCTGTGGCAGGCCGACGACGTGCTGCAGATCCCGGCCAGTGCCCTGTTCCGCGCTCGATGAGGAGCTGGGCGGTATTCGTGGCGCAGAACGACCGGGCCGTCAGCCGCCAGGTCGGCATCGGTCAGCGCAACGGTCTGTCCGCGCAGATCATCGAGGGGCTGCAAGCGGGCGAGCGGGTGATCACCCATCCCGACAAGAGCATTGAGGATGGCGCCCGGGTGAGGCTGCGATAATTTTTTAAACACAGCCGGAGCAAGCCATTCGGGAACATACTTCCTCCTTTGAATGCCCAATGAAACCACCCGGGTTCACTGCCCGGTCAGGATCCCGTAGGGCCGTTCCAGTTCCGCGGCCAATTCGGTGAGACTGAAACTGCGGGACTTGCGTATGCCCTCCCTGCCGTCGAGGTAGACGATCAGGGTCGGGATGCTGAAAACCAGCTGCCGGGCCGCCAATTGCTGACGGCGGAACAGTCGACTTCACCAAGCCCCAGTCTGGGGAAGCGGTGCTGCAGCAGCTCGAACAGTTTCGGCCTCAGCGCCTCGCAGACGGCGCACTTGGGGCCGCTGAAATAGACCGCACAGAGGGGACTGACTGCGGATGAATGCGGAGAAGTCCTGCTCGTTGCTGAGTTTCATCGACATCGCATATTGACAACTGGCATAACCGATCTTAAGCTTCGAGGAATCTCGATACGCCCCGGCGATTTCACGGCAAGGATGATGGCTGCCTAGGTACAGGATCTGCCAGTGAGCGAGTTGTTTTATCCGTTGCGAAATCCAATTGCCTGGCTGAATAATATGAATAAAGCGTCTATAGTTGGTAAAACAATACCAAGTAGTCAAGTCAGTTACTGCTTTTCAACCACCGAACGGCTAAATCGAAACGACACAACCCCAAAGGAGAAGAGACATGAACGAAATATACGACCTGCATCGGCCCCACGTGGCAATCCCCGGTTATCCCCATGCTCCGGCTGACTGGAGTGAAGATGAAGCCATCAACTGGCGCGTCAGGAGGGGCTTGAACTGGGCGATGACCATCTGGAGGCATTGCGGGCCTTACAGGAATATTTCTCGAAACACGAAGTACCATGGCTTGCATTCCCGGGAACTGCACGATGCCCTGGATGAGAAGTTTCACATCAAGGGAGGCATGCGTTATCTCTATACCCTGTTCCCCGGCGGTCCTGTGGCCCAGGGCTGTCGTCTGGCTGGCCTGCCGATACCGGCCGGGGCCATCGACCGCTCGTTCGGCAGTGTACAGTAACAGCTCTAACCAACTCCGGCTGATTGGTTTGGGTCTTGTTCCAAGACCAAGTCAGTCTTCATCAGCATCGCTTCGTACAAAAGCCATGAACCCGTGGGGTTCATGGCTTATTTGGATCGGCATACCGGCGGTAATCCGTAACGGTGCTGGCCGTGCTTCGCTCCAGAGTGGAGCCATCTGCCTCAGGCATCCTTCGACACTCCGAGAAGATCCGCTTGTCACAGGTCGCACAGATCGACTTGTCCAGCTTCTGATAGATGCCGTGGATGGCCGCGGTCTTCGACTGGAAGATGTTCCGCGCCCCGGCCGCATCCACACAGCCGCACTTCTCCAGGGCATCCCACAGACCCTCCTTGACCCGGATCAGATAGAAACCGCCGCCGGCCTCCTTGCGCCGTTTCGCCTCCTTGAACAGGGCCTCTCCACCCTGCAGATCGACGAAATTGATGCCATCGGCAACGATCGCCAGGTGTTTCTGTTCCGGATGCTCGGCGCGCAATCTGTCGAAGGTGTTTTCCACATGGTTGACCGAACCGAAGAAGAGGGAACCGTCGATCCGCAGGAAACACAACTGCGGACAGGCCGGCAGATCCGGATCGCTGGTAAACTTGCGTTTCGGTAGACGAGGATCCGGGACGCGTTTCAGGATGCGGGGCTTGGAGGTGCGCTCGAGATAGAGCACCAGCGACAGCAGCACGCCTGAGAAGATGGCGAATTCCAGTTCCAGAAACAGGGCCGACAGGAAGGTCACCGCAAAGACCGACGTCTCGCCCTTTGGAGGCATGCATGATGTGCCGGATCTCCTTGAAGTCGATCAGACCCCAGGCCACTAGAAACAGGATGCCCGCCATGGCCGCCTTGGGCAGGAAGGCCGCATAGGGTGCGACCAGCAACACGATGACCATCAGAAAAAGACCCGCGAAAATCGCCGCCAGGGGGGTGCGGGCCCCCGCCTCGTAATTGACGCCGCTGCGATTGAAAGAACCCGTGGCGACATAACCGGAAAAGAAAGAACCGGCGATATTGGACAGTCCCTGGCCGATGAACTCCTGATTGCCATCGATCCGATAACCACCCCGTGCGGCCAGGGAACGTCCGATCGAGACCGCCTCGGTGAGCGCGAACAGGGTCACGGCCAGCGCGGTCGGCGCCAGTTGTCTGATGTTCTCGTGGGTCAGAACCGGGGCGGACAGAGGCGGCAGACTGGAGGGTAATTCGCCCACCGTCGCAATATGCATGGCCGCAGTGCCGAAAAACCGATCGAGCAGCAACGCCACCAGACTGCCCCCCAGCATGGCGACAATCATATAGGGGATACGTGGCAACCAGAGTTTCACTGCAATGCCGATCAACAGGGTCAGCACTGCCACCGTGGTGGCGGCCGGATTGATCTCGGTCACATGGGAACCGAACTCAATCAGAATGTCATGGAAAGTGTCCGCCGCTGTCCATCTCCACGCCGAAAAAATGTTTCAGCTGCTTGGCGGCGATCAACAAGGCCGCACCGGCGGTAAAACCGATCACCACCGAATGGGAGATGAAGTTGACCAGCGCCCCCATGCGCGCCAGACCGAGCAGGAGTTCGAACACTCCGACCATGAAGGTCAGGGTCAAGGCCAGGGTCACGTATTGCGGACTGCCCGGCGTAGCCAGCATCGACAGGGCGGAAAACAGCACTACCGAAGCCGCAGTGGTGGGACCCGACACCAGGTGCGCTTGAAGAGCCGAAGAAGGCGGCAACCATGGCCGGCACCATACCCGCATAGAGCCCGTATTCCGGTGGCATGCCGGCAATGGTGGCGAAAGCGACCGCCTGGGGCAGTACCACGATGGCGCCGGTAACGGCAGCCAGGGTGTCCGCCTTGAGCTCCTTGGGTCCGACCTGGGGCACCCAGGTCATGAACGGAGTGAACCATTGTCAACGCATTCGAAAAACCTTTTGACGCCATGTTACGTCCCCCCCGAATGTCCGAACGGTACAACACCGGCTCAAACACTCTATTAGAAAAGCGTAATAATCTAACACAATATGCCTTTGCCCGTGTGTTGAATATGTTATCCAGCCTCCAGATTTATCCAACTATTGATAACGGCAATAGTGTTTCGTCAGCTGACTTCGACCCTGCCTCGTTGAACTCCAACCGGTGAATAATCCTTGCTCAGCTTCTGTCACATGAATGCCTGTTACTCCGGCATGTGGGGTGGATCGAGATCTTCCGGCTCCGGCACGTGGTTTGCCAGCTCCTGTCGCAACCATTCCTGGAGTAAACCCAGATGCTTCCGTTTGCTGGCCAGCATCTCGGCGGCGAGACTCATTACACTTGAATCCGAGGCATCCTCGGTGGCACGGAGGTAGAAATCGCAGGTGCCTTGCTCAATCTGCAACGCCAGCCTCAAGGCCTCACAGGTCGTCATCAGGTAGTGAAGCTGTTGCATGCCGTTCTCTGTGCCGTCGATCGAAACCAGCCATTGGTATTCCCAGGGTGGCACCTGCGGCAGTTCCATGCCCTGGGCCTGCCGGATCAGTTCGCCCGCGCGGCTCTCGCCATAGTCCGCCAGCTCGCGAAACAGCTGGGCTGCGGCGGTATTGTTGTGGACCTCCATGCTGTCCGCCATCTCCGCGTAGCGCTCCGCCAGTTCCTGTTCCAGGGCCTGGGCGTGCACCAGAAATTCCTCTTGCGACGAGAAGCTGATGGTCAGCCTGCTTCAATCATCGTCGGAACTCCTGCTTCGATCTGCGCCAGATCGGCCTGTTGTTGCTGGACTGGGCTGCCACACCGACATGGGATGTCGATAGAGGATGCCGAGCGTCAGGCCGTCGTCCGCCTGCAGACAGCGGGTGGCCAGCAGGGGATCGTCGCTCGTCGCAGTCACCGGGATGGACCTGTGCTTTCCAGGCCCGTTGCTCGGGGCGAAAGGTCTGACAGGGACTCAGCACATGCACGAAGGCGAAACCGCGGTACTCGATCGCCTCCACCAGCAGTCGGGTAAGATCGGCGGGTTTGCCGGCGTAACCCCGGGCGATGAAGCCGGCGCCGGCCGCCAGCGCGATCGCCGCCGGGCGGAAGCGCGGAATGCCGGTGCCATGGGGCGTCAGCTTGCTGCTGGGTCCATTCCGGCGGCGTGGTCGGTGAGGCCTGGCCCTTGGTCATGCCGTAGACCTCGTTGTCCATGACGATATAGGTCAGGTCCATGTTCCTGCGGCAGGCGTGCAGAAAATGGTTGCCGCCGATGGAAAAGCCATCCCCGTCACCGCCGACCGCCACCACCGTCAGCTCCGGCCGTGCGGCCTTCAGGCCGGTGGCCACCGGCAAGGGCCTGCCATGCACCCCATGGAAGCCATAGGTGTTGAGATAGGCGGGCAGGCGCGAGGAACAGCCGATGCCGGAGATCAATGCCACCTGCTCCCGCGCCAGTTCGCAGATGGGCCAGGGCCTTGGTCAGGGCGCTGAGCACTGCATAATGGCCGCAGCCGGGGCACCAGATCGGTTTGATATCGGACTTGTAGTCCCGGGCCTGCAAAGCGTGGCTCTGATCGTTCATCGCTCTGCCTCCTTTAACCATTGCCGCGCCAGGATCTCGCCGGGGCGCAGCGGGATGGGACCGGGTCTGGCAAAGGATTCCGCCGACTGTCCGGCAGGACCTGCTGGGCATGCAGGTAGCGAAAGAACTGGGCCTGGTGGTTCTGTTCCACCACCAGAATCCGTTCCGCGCCGTCCAGCAGCTCCCGCAGGGCCTGCCGTTGCAAGGGCGCCAGCAGGCGCACCGCGATCACCCGCACGGCGGTCCCCTGCGCGTGCAGCCGCCGGGCCGCCTCGAATACGGCGCCGGCGCTGGAGCCCCAGGTGAGCAGACAGAGCCCGCCTTCACCCCGGGTTTCCACCCAGTGACGGTCCATAATCGAAAGCACTCCAGCTTGCGTTGACGTTTATCCAACTGGGCCCGATGGTCAAGCGCCAGACTGGATGGATCGCCCCGCTGGTCATGCTCCAGGCCATCGCTGGTATAGAGGCAGCCCGTCCTGGCCGGGGATGCCCATGCTCGAAACCCCATCCGCGGTCAGCCGGTAACGCAGATAGGGCCCAACGGTGTCCATCTGGGTCTCTCGGTGCAGCGCGAATGCACCCGCGGCAGCCGGCTCGGTGATCGCCCGGTTCTGGCCGAGAAACTGATCGCTCAGCACGATGGCCAGGGTCTGCAGCCGCTCGGCCAGACCCACCGCCCACTCGGTGGTGACGGCGCAGTCGCTGATCGAGAGCGGCGCCAGCACCAGATGGGGGGCGTCCCCATGCAAGCCATACAGGGCCAGATTCGAGATCGGACTGCTCCGATTTGGTGGGAATCCCGGTGGAGGGACCGCCCCGGGTGACATTGATCACCACCAGTGGGATCTCGCTGGCCACCGCCAGCCCCAGACCCTCCGCCATCAGGCTCAGCCCGGGACCGGAGGTGGCGGTCAGCGCCGGCACCCCGCCGAACGAGGCCCCGATCACCATATTGACCGATGCCAGTTCATCCTCGGCCTGCAACAGCGAGCCGCCCAGTTGTTCGAGCCGGGGTGAGAGCCACTCCAGCATGTCGCTGGCCGGGGTGATGGGATAGGCGGCGACGAACCGGATCCCGCCCCGCAGGCCGCCCAGACCGCAGGCCTCGTTGCCGCTGATGTTCCAGAGCGGTCGTTTGTCCGGCGCAGGGAGTCTGCCTAGGAGTGGGTCCACGACCGCGGCATAACCCGGCTTCCACACAGCGTGCCGCGGCTGCGCTGACCGCATGCGCCCTTGTCGGCCAGGCCCGCCCGGCTGGCTTGCACGAGGGCAGCAGCAGGCCAGTCCGCACAGACGACCCAGGATATCCAAGCGCCACCATATTGCCACGACCGCCGGCGATACCGCCCGCCAGCTCATTGATCGGCAAAGCCAGCATCCGGGCGCCGGAAGCCAGCAGACAGGCGGGCTACAGGGTCGGTGGCGGGTCCGTGATGATCAGGCTATGGGCATCCAGCGGAATCTCGTCGGCGAAGCGTTCCACATTCAGCCAGTCGAGCCCCAGCAGCAGATCGACTCGATCGTCCAGGCACTCGACGGGCTCTCGGGAGAAACGCAGCAGGGCGGCGGATTCGCCACCACGAATCTGCGGCCCCAGAGAACGGCTCATCAGGCCATACAGACCGGCCTCGGCGATCGCCTCGAGCAGGATCAGCCCGCAGGTGATCGCGCCACTGCCGCCCGAACCGGTGACCGTGACCGACAGATCGAAATCAACAGGTGAGGCATCGGACTGCATCTGTTCGCGATCCTTCAGGCCGATGCCGTCTCTCGTTTAACCAGCCAATCTATTAACCGCAGGAAGATCTGACCGCAGCGTGAAGCAGGTTTCGCCATCATCGCGTGTCGGACCTGCTGAATACCCGGCGAGCGATCTGGCTGTTGTTCAACATGCATGGCATAGGCTCCGCTGGCTCTCAAATTGCCGTCGGTTTGGACAACCTTGGCACCCTGTGGCTATCGAGGTCACATGCCGTAATATGAAACCAATCGCTGGCAATCACAATGACGCATGACAAATCGAAGGGAGATGAACACGCCTCGATTTGTCATCAATCCGTCTTGTCGGCCGTCCATGACGGCAAAAGACGCTGTGCTTTTCCGCTCTTAGAGCCTTATACACGCGATGCATCGACAGTGAAATCTCGTGGGGGCAAAACAGGGATAAACGGTACGCGCCAATCGGCGCGTACCGCTGGCAATCCACCTCATTCCACTTTGATGGTGTGGCGTGTGGACTTTTTGATCTTCGGCAGGGTCAGTTGAAGAATGCCGTCCTTGAAACTGGACGAGACCTGTTCCCCATCGACCGCTGAGGGCAGCCGGATGGTGCGCGAGAAAGAACCGCTGGAGACCTCACGACGGTAGTAATCGCCCTTCTCTTCTTCCTTCTCGCTCTTGGTGCTGCCCTTGATAGTGAGCGCATCCTCGCTCAGGGAGATTTCCAGATCCTTTTTGTCGACCCCAGGCAACTCGGCCCGCACCACGACCTCCTCTTCCCGATCGATCACATCCACACTCGGCGCCATGCCTTCGAACGGTGTGTTCAGATCAGCCCAGTGTGGTCTGCCCCAATGGAAAGGCCGCATCCAACCCTGACCGAAACGACCGAACCAGCGCTCCATCTCCCGCTCCATCTCTTCGAAAGGAGTCAGCATCCTGCTCTGCTTAGACTTCTCCATACTCTGACCTTCTGTGGTGACGGGTAACTCTTTATTTGTCTCTTTCTTTGTCATTTTTCCTTCTCCTTCCAACTCATCGAGTTGGTCTTTACCTATACTTGATCTTGGGCCTTCCAGCGGCATTTTCAAGCCCCGGTTATAAATAAATACATTTTACTTACAGTATGTTAACGGCCCATCAAGGTAGAAATTCGAGCTGACGAGGAGGACGTCGGATGGTCCGCCGTCCCCCCCATCATTACGGCAGGGAGCGTAGGTAAAACTTATGCCCCTGATAAATCGTCTGAATCAGACGCTGGTCTGCCAGCATGCCCTCGATCAGCGACCAGGGTTCACCGGCCTTAACCAGTAACTCCCGCACAGCCTCTTCCCGCATGGGATGGACCGCGGTGATCGACAGGATATCTTCCGTCAGGTCACCGGTGGAGGCGAAGGCGTTGCCCTCATATCCCGTCAACAGTTCCAGTTGCTCCACCTGCTGATGGATGATCTGGAAGATGCGGGTGACAGTTCCCTCGTCAGGGGCTTGCACATCGGGCTCTGTGGGCGGACGTGTCGGCACCGACAGATAAGCGGTGTCCGGAATCAGTTTGTCGAGAAATTCCGCCAGGAGAGCGGCGTTCCGGGGATTGTCGTTCAACCCCTTGAGCAACATCGACTCGGTGGTCAGGGTACCCGTGAATTCATGGGTAAAATCGACCATCCCTTCCAGGATATCCTCGAGACGCAATTTTGGGTGAGGCCGGTTGATGCGCCGCCACAGGCTCTCTTGGGTAGTATCCACCTTGAGGGAGACCCAGTCCGCCTTGGCCAGGGATTCCCTGGCCTCTCGATGGCCCATCAGGGAGGCATTCGAAACAACAGCAATGGGGATACCGAACGGCGTCAAGAGTTCAATGGTCTCGCCCAATCGAGCATCCAGGGTCGGTTCGCCGTCCGGAACAAAAGTGAGATAGTCAACCGATTCACCCTTTTTATCCAGCTCTGCAAGTCGTGTCTCCACTTCGTGAAAGATCTGCGCGGGTGGGTAAAAAGACTGTGGCGATATTGCAAATTCCGAGGCTGGTCTCAATTGGCAATAGACACAGGAATAGGAGCAGACCTTTGCCGGGATATTGTTTATCCCCAGACTGCGCCCCAAACGGCGTGAAGGCACCGGACCAAAGGTCAACATCGTCGTCCCCTCAGTAATTTTCTGTATGATCACTAATAACCGAGCCATTTACGATGACAAGTATCAATGACCCTGACATAACATACCCGCAATTCAGCGATTAATCATCAAGCGTTAGCTGACAAAATTCAAGCATAGATCACGTCATCACTCTCTCCGGACAGGGGTGAGCAGTTGGTTGGCCGTTCAAGATAAAAAAGTCTGACACCCGAGGTCAGCTGCTCCACGGAAAGTGTGGTGTTTCCCTCGCCAAATTCGACAACAGTCAGCGGTCAGAGATCCCGATCGACAGATGTAGTGAATAACTTTCTACAAAAAAACTCTAAGCCCTTCCCGCCAGCCCTCGGCTGATATCCTGCATCAAGATATCACCGGCTATGCCGATAGTATCCCTGGTCCCATTTGGCAGAAAAGCGCTTGTTAGATTGGAAATAACCTTTCTGGAATGAAGCTGATATCCGCTATCACAAGCCTGTATATGTAATATGTTTTTACTGTTGATGCTATATGGCTGAGCAGAAGCACTTGATCGAAGACCAGCAACAACTGATCTCATCGGCAAACCGCAGTCTCGCTCTCAGAGTGCTTCCAGGAACTTTTATCTATGTCGTGCTGTTCAGTATCAACGTTTTTGCAAATTCATATCATCTCGAGCGACCTATCCTGGTTGGCATTGCGGGGTCACTATTGATCCTGATTGGGCTCTACCGGTTTGCCCTGTTTATCTGGTTCGAGCAATTACACCATTGGAACAGCAGGCTCTGGCTGATCATGTTCTATATCGGCACACTCGGGGTCGCTGCGGTCTGGAGCCTGGCGTGGTCACTCGCGATTATTCAGGATGGCCTGGTGCCAACCACCAACCTATCCATCATGATGACCATAGGTATTACCGGGGCCGGAGTCGCCACCTTGGCGCCCGCCAAGAAGCTGGTTATTTATTTTCTGTTGTTGATGCTCATTCCCATACCAATTGCCGTAGTTATCAGCGGGGCCAATGAAGCCATTCCGATCTCGATCATGCTCCTTATCGGTATACTTTTCCTGCTTTCGGTTGGAACGCGTCTCAACAAGGAGTATTGGCAGGGCTTGACTAACCTCTCTTTACTGGATCAACGAGCCAGGGATCTGGCTAGGGCGCATGAAGCCGCTGTGGTCGCCGACCGGGCCAAATCTGAGTTTTTGGCCAAGATGAGTCATGAAGTCCGCACCCCCATGAATGGCGTGCTTGGCATGACCGAACTGCTCATGAACACACAATTGAATGAGCGGCAGCAACATCTCGCAAATTCGATTCATAACTCCGGTCGCTTACTGCTGGATGTGATAAACGACGTACTCGATTTCTCCAAACTCGATGCAGGAAAAATCGAATTGGAGAAGACATTTTTCGACCTGCGTGAAGAACTAGAACAACAGATCGAAATGTTTGCGGAGCCTGCGCACCGTAAAGGCATCGAGTTGATCAGTTTCATACCTGGCGATCTTCCCTCAAAAGTCATTGGAGATCCGCTGCGGTTGCGACAGGTGCTGGCAAATTTGATCGGCAATGCGCTGAAATTCACGGAACAAGGGGAGGTGGTCGTCAGAGTCTATCCCATCGGTTCCGTTGGCGACCCGTTGGAATTCCGGTTTGAAGTGGAAGATACGGGCATAGGCGTTTCTTCAACCGCCCAGACACACATCTTCGATTCGTTTACCCAGGCCGATGACTCCACTACGCGCAAATATGGAGGATCAGGACTGGGGCTTGCGATTGCAAAACAGTTGACTGAATTACTGGGCGGTAAGATCGGAGTGGAAAATCCCACAGCAGGCGGTGCCCGATTTTGGTTCACCGCAAAGTTCACGCCGCAGCAGAATGCAGTGTTGAGTGCTGATGTTCATAGCCTCAAAAGTCGATATCGCCATATTTTGCTGGTAGTGAACAATGCAAAGAGCCGCCTGGTGCTAGCAGAGATGTTGGCGCTGCCTGACTTGAAAATCGGGACGGCTGCCTGTGGTAAAGAAGCACTCGAAATGCTCACTGAAGCTTCGAAATCCGGCCGGCCATATGATGCCGCAATCATGGACGCCTGCCTGCCTGATATGGAATCTATAGAATTGATTCATGCAATCAATAGGCACCAAGCCACGGCATCCCTGGACATGCTCATACTGGTCAGGATCAACACGGAACTTGATAGTGAAAGGTTGCAGTCCGGCAATTGCACCCTGAAGAGAAAGCCGCTTCGTTATAAGACGCTGCTGAGTTTTTTGCAGTATGGTCCGCAGCCAGACCGTAATCCAGCGAGTCCAAAACAACATTCAACGTCTTATTCAAAACATTTACCGGTCCTCTTGGCAGAGGACAACCTGGTTAACCAGGAAGTTGCCTCAGCCATGTTAGAGATCCTTGGATATCAGGTGGAGATTGCCAAAAATGGTCAAGAGGCCTTGAATCAGCTGAAAAATGGGCAATACAGCCTGGTGCTGATGGATTGCCAGATGCCGGTGGTAGACGGATACCAGGCAACTCGCAGCATCCGAGAGCAGGAGTCAATTGAGCAGACTGAACGTCTTCCAATCATCGCCATGACAGCCAGCGCCTTGAAAGGCGACCGTGAGGCAGCATTGGCTGCCGGAATGGACGATTATCTGGCGAAGCCCTTTACAAAAGATCAGCTTTCGGAAATGCTGCTCCATTGGGTCGTTCGTTAGAGACCTGAGTCTATGCAACACAAAGAGTTCAACAACCCAGACTATTGCAGTGCACGAATACCCAAAGACTGGAAGGACTGTGCTGGATCAAGCGAGAAAGCAAACCTCTAGGCGCTTTGTCAAATCACGGGTGGTATATCCGGTGCAGCAGATGAAAAATTCAAATTTTCCTTCGTTCTGTTTCTGCAGCATCCCCATGCAATAGGTTTTCACAGATCCGCGGGCGTCTTCCATGGTTTGCAGAAATTGACTCTTTTGTGAACAACGCCTTAGCGAGATCAATAAACAGTTGTTTACTGATTATCGGAACCTCAGCCTTGCTATTTCAGACTCGGTTGACCCCGCGGTTCGCACGGGTTACGGATGATCATCACAGATAGTTAAGCGCAATAACTTATTGATATAACATTATTTAAATTTGCAGGAACTAGAGAAGACGCTGTTTATGGGGAATAAATCAAGTGGCACTATCAACCTGCTCTTTTATGACTTGGAACAATCTTAATCTCCAGGTGACACCCATCCCATAAATTTTATTCCGGTTTCTATCAAAGCAACTGAAAGCGGTATACTGCACGGCTTATGTTAATTATTCTTTGTAGGAGTTTCTCCTCAAACAGGTTAGCGCAGACTATTCGTTATGGAAAAAAGAAAAATCAAACAGCTATGGCTCGCCGGGATAGCTATCGGCTTGTGCTTGATTTCGGTTCTCGACAGCGTCCATGCAAGACAGCAGGAATGGATCTACATTGTCACCCAACACGACACACTCTGGGATTTGAGCGAAAAATACCTCCCCAGCGTGAATTACTGGAAGAAATTCCAGAAACTCAATGGCATCACCGAACCGAAACTGATGAAACCCGGGACCCGCCTGCGCATCCCCCTGAGCTGGCTCAGCGACCAGGCCGTGCCCGCAAAAATCCTGGCCATCAGCGGTGATGTCAGGCTGACCCCTGCACGAACGAATGTTGCACAACAGGCGACGGCAGGGACGAGCATCCATCTTGGAGATCGGCTGCAAACAGGATCAACCGCGAGCACATCGGTGGAATTCGCCGATGGCTCCATCGTCAATGTCCGTCAGGAAACGACCGTGGTGTTCGACCATCTCAGCGCTTACAGTGACACGGGAATGGTGGATACGCGGCTACGCCTGACGAATGGCCGGGTGGATGTTCGCGCGCAACCCGCGGTCGGGCCTGGCACCCGCTTCGAAATCCATACCCCTGCGGCGGTAAGCGCGGTGCGCGGGACCCAATATCGCACGGCCACCCGAGATAAGGACAGGGCCACCTGGGTGGAGGTGCTGGAGGGCAAGGTCGCGGCAACAGGCAAGGCCAAAACCAGACTGGTGCCGGCAGAGTACGGCACCAAGGTGGTGCAGGGCGAGCCCCCCCTGCCTCCCCGTCCACTCCTCAAGGCGCCCGTGTTGCAACCACTGCCTGAAAAGATCGAGCGTATCGGCTGGCCGCTGATCTGGGACACAGTCGCGGGCGCCAGCCGCTACCACACAGAGGTTGCGGCAAAATCTGATTTCTCGCTGATCCTGTGGGAGCGTTATACCGATGGACCGCGCACCTCCCTGCCTGACCTGGCGGACGGCAATTACTTCGTGCGCGTACGTGCCATTGACGAGCTGGGCATCGAGGGATTGGATCGACTGCAGCAGTTTGTCCTCAATGCCAGACCACAACCACCGGCTCCACTGGACCCCAAAGACGAGGGTGCTGTCCGCAAAGCCACACCCAAACTGAGCTGGACAGACTCTGCGGAGGCGACCAGTTATCGGCTGCAGCTGGCGACGGATGCGCAGTTCAACAATCTGCTGCTCGATCAGGATAAGCTGACGGCCAACTCCCTGGAAACCCGCGCCATCCCGCTCGGCCAATACAATTGGCGACTGGCCAGCGTGAGTGCGAGCGGTGAGCAAGGACCGTACGGTCCGCCCAGGAGCTTTGAGATCAAACCCGTCCCGGTCCAGCCCCAGGCCACCTTGAGCGCGGATGAAGATAAGGTGGTGGCATCCTGGCAAGCCGGTGCAGAAGGCCAAACCTACCAGGTGCAGATTGCAGAAGACCGTGATTTCGCAAAGCTGATACACGAAGAATCGGTCACGACACCCCAGCTCGAGATTCCCCAAGTCAGAGGCCAAATGCGCTACCTGAGGGTACGCATCGTCGAGCCCGACGGCTATCTGGGTCCCTGGGGTGCGGTACAGCAGATCGCCCCTCTGCCGGATTATGGTTGGGTGTATGTCATCCTGGGCGGCCTGTTAGGGTTTCTGCTGCTGTAAACAATGTTAAGGTCGCGTTTATTCGCGCACTCTCGCCGCCTGCTGCCGGGCCTGGCCCTGATGGTTGCGACGGTTGTTCTGCTGATCAGTAATCTGCCTGAACGGCTCGATCTGGTGCTCTACGATACACTGCTGCGCCTGCAGTACCGGACCCCCAGTGAGCAGCTGGTCATCATCGCCATCGATGAATCGAGCCTGCAGAAGCTGGGGCGTTGGCCCTGGTCACGCCGGATTCATGCGCAACTGCTCGACAGCCTGACCGAAATCGGCGTCCGGGCGGTCGGATTCGATATCCTGTTTGCCGAACCTGAGACGGCAGATCCCGAGGCAGACCGGCTGTTGGCAGACGCCATGGCCAGAAACCGGCGAGTCGTGCTGGCGGTTGCTCCCGGTTTTGGCGAGGCGGGCAATTTGATTACCGAAATCCTCCCCATACCCCTGTTTGCAGAGCATGCGGCGGCCTTGGGCCATGTGGATTTTGAACTGGATGTGGATGGCGTATCCCGCAGTGTATTTCTCAAGGCGGGGATGGGGGATCCACACTGGCCGGCCTTCAGCCTCGCCCTGGCTGAACTTGCCGACCCCGGGCAGCGCGCCCTGCATGCGCAGATTCAGAGCGGGAATGCTGATGCAACCCGGATGCAGACGGGCTGGGTGAGGGACGACCTGATTCTCACACCGTTTGCCGGCCCCATCGGCTTTTTCCAGGAATTCTCCTATTTCGACGTGCTTTCCGGCAAGATCCCCCATGAACTGCTGCATGACCGCATCATCCTTATCGGCTCGACCGCCAGCGGCCTGGGGGATGCGCTCGCCACGCCCGTATCCTGGGACCATCGCCGCATGCCCGGCGTGGAGATGAATGCCAATGTGCTCAACGCCCTGTTGAACAACAGCGAGATTTTACCCCTGTCTGCGCAAATCCGCCTGTTCTTGAGCCTGGTTTACATGCTCGCACTGTATCTGGCCTTTCTCCTGTTACCCGCGAGATATTCCCTGTTGATTCTGGTGGTTGGGATAACATCGGTGGTGCTGACCTCGGCCATCTTGCTGATCAGCTTTCGCTGGTGGTTTCCTCCGGTCGTGCTGCTGCTCGTGCAGGGATTCTCCTATCCCTTGTGGAGTTGGTACCAGCTGCAATCCGCATCCCTCGCCATCAAGCGTTTGGAACACCGGATTCGTCATCAGGCCAGGCATGATCCGGTTACCCGGCTGCCCAACCGGGAAATGCTCCAGGAAGACATGCAGCGGGCGATGGCCAAGGCCGACAGGACGGGCAATCATCTGGGCCTGCTGATCGTGAGTCTGGACCGCTTCAGAGAGATCAACAACAACCTGGGCCTCAAGGGCGGGGACCAGTTGCTCAACCTGGTGGCGGAACGGCTGCGCAAGGTCATCCGGGGGAACGATATTGTGGCTCGACTCAGCGGTGACGAATTTGCCCTGTTGATGGTGGACCTGCAGGATGAGAAGCCAATCATCGATATGGCGGGGCGCCTTTTTTACACCTTCCACCATCCCATGGAAGTAAACGGACAGCAGTTTTTTCTGTCGCCCAGCATCGGGGCGAATCTCTATCCCCATGGCGGCAATGATCAAGACAGTCTGCTGCACAACACCTATAGCGCCATGCAGAAGGCGAAGCATGACAAGAGCAAAGAATTCTGGTTTTACGATGAAGGGATCAAGATCGAGATCGCGGCCCGCTCCGATCTCGAAAACGCCCTGCGTCTGGCCCTGCAGCGCGAGGAATTCGAGATCTTTTATCAGCCTCAGGTCAGTGCAGCGGATGGCTGCATCATCGGCGTGGAGGCCCTGCTGAGGTGGCGTAACGCTCGACGGGGCCTGATTCCTCCAGCCGAGTTCATTCCTATAGCGGAAGACAATGGTCTGATCATTCCGATCGGGAAATGGGTCCTGGAACAAGCCTGTCGACAAGCCCAGCAATGGCGACAAGACGAGGTCGCGGGGCTCCGCATGGCCGTGAATCTGTCCGCCGTGCAGTTCAATCACCCGCACCTGGTCGAGAGTATTGGGGAAACCCTGAAATCCTCCGGACTGCCGGCCCACTTGCTGGAATTGGAGTTGACCGAAACCGTCTTGATGCAGGACATGCATGCGGCTGCCAACACCCTGGCGCAGCTCAAGACCCTCGGAATCCAGTTGGCCATCGATGATTTTGGCACCGGTTACTCCTCACTGAGTTATCTCAAGAGCTTTCCGATGGACAGGATCAAGATCGACCGCTCCTTCATCAACGAACTGGACTCCAACAGCGAAACCGCGGAAATCACCCTGGCGATTATCGACATGGCCCACCGCCTGCATCTGGCTGTGCTTGCCGAAGGCGTGGAAACCTCTGCCCAGAAGGACTTCCTGATTCACCATCACTGCGACCAGCTGCAGGGTTTTTTCTACGGGCGACCGGTACCCGCCGATGAATTGCTAGACGCATTGCGACGCAGCATGTCGGTCAAGGTGCTGAAGGCGCCGAACCGATAAGCGCAATTGTCCAGCAAGTCACCCCCTCTGCAAGATGCCGAGGCTGTAAAAAATCGCTGGACGAGCGATACTTTAGCCATCGTCCTGTCATAACCGGAGGAGCAAGAGATGTCTGAGAAATTCGTCGCCGTCGTTACCGGGGCCTATCGCGGCCTGGGCTATGAAACCTGCCGCCAATTGGCCCGCTTGGCTTATCGTGTCATCCTGACGGCGCGCAAGACGGTGGAAGGCGAAGCCGCCGCGCAAGCGCTGCAAAAAGACGGTCTGGATGTCCGATTTCACAACCTGGATGTAACCGATGGGGCATCCGTCCAACAGTTGGTCGACTTCATACAAGGCAACTACGGCCGTTTGGATGTATTGGTCAACAATGCCGGTGTTTTTCCCGATCCCGCCCCCTGGGATGGCAGCAGTTCGGTGTTCGATGCGGATAGAGATACCGTCCTGACCGGCTTTGAGACCAACACCCTCGGCCCCCTGCGGCTCTGCCAGACCCTGATCCCGCTGATGGCGGAACAGGGCCGGGTGGTGAATGTCTCTTCCGGCATGGGCCAGCTCAGCGAGATGAACGGCTGCTGCCCCGGTTATCGTCTGTCCAAGACCGCACTCAATGCCGTCACCCGCATCTTTGCCGATGAATTGAAAGACTCAGGCATCAAGATCAATTCCGTCTGTCCCGGCTGGGTCCGTACGGACATGGGCGGCGAGGAGGCGCCCTTGTCCATCGAAGAGGGCGCCAAGGGCATCGTCTGGGCAGCCACCCTGCCCGACGATGGGCCCAGCGGTGGATTCTTCCGGCATGGCGAGCCGATCGCCTGGTGATCGCCCCCACCCTCCCCCTCCCGCAGGGGGGATCATGAGCTTGAGTGTTTAGCGATCCGCTTCCAAGCGGGCGACCCGCGTTTCCATGGCCTCGAGCTTTTCCTGCAGTTCCAGCAGCAGGGTTCCCAATTGCTCAATGCGTTGCTGTGATTCCTGCCCCTGCTCGGATCGCTCAAGCATGGGAGATTCATAACTGGCCGCCTCCGGTGCGCCGCTGAACAGATGCATGTAACGGGATTCGCGCTTACCCGGCTCGCGCGGCAGGCGCGCCACGAACGGGCCATCCTCCCGTTCCAGCAACTGTTGCAGCACCGTCTCCGTCTCGTGCACGTCAGAGAATTCGCACAGCCGATTGGTGCGGGTGCGCAGCTCACCCGGTGTCTGGGGACCCCGCAACAGCAGCACACAAAGCACGCCCAACTCCTGCGCGGTGAATTCCAGACTGCCGAAGCCGCTGTTGCAAAAGCGGTGCTGATACTTGGTCACACGGCTGCCAAAACCGCTGCGATCACTGACCAGATGCTTCTTGATCAATCCGTCGACAACCTCCTGCACCTCCACCTCGCTCAACTGCAGCACCGGTTCCCGGTTGCTCTTCTGATTGCAGGCGTTGGTCAGGGCGCTCAGTGACAGAGGATACTGATCGGGGGTGGTTGCCTCTTTTTCAATAAGACAACCGATGACACGGGCCTCATACGGTGTGATCTCGATGCGCATGGATCAATTCCTCTTTCTCACGGGTTCTTGCCGATAGCTACTTTGACCTGGCTCGAATCATACCTTAGCCGGGTCGGCAGAGAGAATACGCGAGATGACCTTCTCTAAGCCATCGATCATAAACCCCGTGTTGACCGACAGCCGGTTAAACGGGCAGCCACCGATTAAAGGTTGCCGCTTGCCTCCGGTAGTTTCCGGACGGATCGACAAGATTCCACACCACCGCATTTTCGATCATGAAGCGCTGGCCGGTTTTTGAGATGGGTATCCCTGAATAGTCATCAATGAAACCTTGTTGCTTCACCAGTTCTAAATATCGAGACCGTTCTGCTTGATTGGGAAGTTCTGCCGACTTTCTCGAGGGCAGGCGCGTAAATTGATCCCAGGACATCTCGAAGAGATCCAATGCGATGCGATTGGCGCAATCAAAAGATCGGATCGGCGGCAGCATCATGGGATAGCACGACGCAAGGCGCGAAATAGAGTTGCTCAGCGGCCTCCCTGTCGCTCAAGTTACCGAGTATCTGTTGTCGGCCGGCCAACGCATGACAGCTCTGACGTAACAGCTGCACCTGTTGCCAGTGAAAGCCGTTGGCTTCGTTTGGTTCACCCTCAAATTTCATCTGTAGCCATGCGTTTTTTGTTTACTTCAGTTGGTTTCGCAAGCTTCGGGTTCGAGGGATGAAGCTGTCATGCGGCACAGGCTGGTGACCAGATGCCAAGAACGGCTTGGCTCGTCACGGAATTGTGCAGTCGACTCACGAATCAGCAGTATACCATGACCGTTTGGTCACCAGATCCGACGAATTCCACCTGGGATCAATGGCTGTAAGTTTGCATTCGATGAACTAATCTTGATAAAGAAAGTGATACATATTCTTACATCTATTAGCTTATCTTTCACACATTCACTGGATCATTCATGTTGTATCCATACCCAGGTCGAGTCGACCAAGGAGACATTGCGATGAAATCCAAATCCGTGGGATATTCAACCAAACTGTTCTTCAACCTGCTACTGCTGCTCCTGTTCGTCCTGCTGGTCACACTCAGCTTTAAAGCGGATTCGGCAACCGCTGGAAGCGGGTCTGTACAAGTTCAAACAAATCCCTCCGCCGTCACGGACGCCCGGCGGAATCCTTGAATCACAGTCTGCTCAGCGTCAGCTCAAGCTGAGCGGCAAGCGGCGCTGGCGCTGGCCGATGAGCTTCGTGTATCCCGGGGCACATACCACAATGTCGAATGTCCCGGGTTGCAAACGGGCCGCAGCGCTGGTGTTTGCATCCTGTGTTGATCTACTTCAGCGCGGTTGCAGCGCCGTCATCGAGCCCATCACCTCTTCCTGCACCAGGTCCCAGACCTCCCGTTTGAGCTCGAGGAAGCGGTCGGTGAGCTGCACGTCCATGCTGCGCGGGCGCGGCAGGTCGTTGTCGATAGCATCAGCCTTGACCCGGCCGGGGCGGGCCGACATCACCACCAGGCGGTCGCTGAGGATCAGCGCCTCGTCGATGGAGTGGGTGATGAACAGCACCGTCTTGCCGGTCTCCGCCACCACCCGCAGCAGCTCCTGCTGCAGGATCTGCCGGGTCATGGCATCCAGCGCCGCGAAGGGCTCGTCGCACAGCAGCACCTCCGGATCGTTGGCCAGGGCCCGGCTCAGGGCCACCCGCTGCTGCATGCCGCCGGACAGCTCCCCCGGATAGGCGTCTTCGAAGCCCTCCAGACCCACCAGCGAGATCCAGTGACGGGCCTGCGCCCGCCGCTCCCGGCGCGACACGCCCTTGAGGCGCGGCCCGAAGCCCACGTTGTCCAGCACCGTCATCCAGGGGAACAGGGCGTAGTTCTGGAAGATCATGCCGCAGCGCGGTTCCACGCCGCGTGATCGGCTGTCCCTCCAGCAGGACTTCGCCGCCGCTGGGGCGCAGAAAGCCGGCCATCATGTTGAGCAAGGTGCTCTTGCCGCAGCCGGAGGCCCCCACGAGGACGAGATCACCTCGCCGGGGTGATACTCCAGATGGAATGTCCTGCCAGCGCCGTCAACGGCGACCCTTGCGGGTCGCGAAGGTCATGGTGAGCTCTCGGGCCGGATCAGGGCTCGCTCAACGACCCGCCCTCCGCCTGCCCAGGGCAGCGATCAGCCACTCCAGGCCGCGAAACAGGATGTCCAGCAACAGCACGGTGACGCTGATGGAGAGCATCCCCACCAGCACCTGGCCGGTGTCGGACCACTCCTTGGCGGTCCAGATGCGAAAACCCAGGCCGCTGTTGGCCCCGACCATCTCCGCCGAGATCACGCAGGTCCAGGCGATGGCCAGCACCACCTTGAGACCGCTGAGGATGTTCGGCAGGGCTCCGGGCAGCACCACGTGGCGGATGACCTGCAGCCGGTTGGCGCCCAGGTTGCGCGCCGCGGCGACCAGGGTCTGATCCACCCGCAGGGTGGCGTCGGTGGTGTAGACAAGCACCGAGGCGAAGCTGCCCATGAACACGATGGCGTACTTCTGCTGCTCGTCGATGCCCAGCCAGAGCATGGACGAGCGGAATCCAGCTCAGGGCCGGCAGGGGCCGGATGATGGAGACGACTGGGATTGAGCGCCGCGCGCACCACGGGGCTCATGCCCATCAGCAGACCGAAGGGCACCCCGACCAGGGCGCTGAGCACGAAGCCGGCGAGCACCCGCGGTGGCGCTGATGCGCATGTCGTGCCAGAGCACCGCCTCGGGCCCGCTGGCCAGCTGCTGCATGCGCTCGAACACCTGGCTCGGGGCCGGCAGGAAGAAGGCGTCGATGACCCCGAGCCGCACCAGCAGCTCCCAGAGCACCGAGGAAGACCAGCAGACCCAGGCGCGCCGTACACCAGGATCCCGCCAGAGGTCGAGCTCCGCTTGCCGTTCATGCGCTAGCCTCGGCCGGCGCTGCGGCAGCATGGCCAACCGCACCCAGTCGCGGAAGTCCGGCTTGACGCGGCATGCGCCCCCATCTGCTCGTACAGGATCTCCAGGATGTAGTCGGCCTGGGCGAAGATACCCTCGTCGCTCATGACCCGCTGATGTGTCCGCCGCGTCCTGCCAGAGGAACTTGTCCAGGTTAGCCTGGATCAGCGCCAGGTCCTGCTGGATGTAACGGCCGGCCACCAGCTCCGACCGTCTCCTGGGGATGCGCGGCTTGACCCAGTCCAGGGACTCGAAATAGGCGCCCATGAAGCGCTTCGCCCGGGCCGGATCGGCATCCACCCAGGCCTTGCCCAGCACCAGCACGTCCGGGCCGGTCATGGTGCCGAAGCGCCGGTAGACCTCGGTGTCGGTGTCCATGCCGAGCACGGTGGCGCCCTCCACCGCCTTGAGCTGGGAGAAGCCCGGCTCCCAGATCAGCGCCGCGTCCACGTTGCCGGCGCGGAACACCGCCGGCACGTCGCCCACCTCCAGGTTCACCAGCGGACGTCCCGCGCCGGGTCCAGCCCGTTGCTGACGCAGCAGCATGCGCGCGGTGAGGTCCACCGAGGAGCCGAAGGGGAAGCCGATGCGCTTGCCGCGCAGCTGCTGCGAAGCTCGACGATCCCGGGCTGGGCCACCAGGCCCTCGAAACCGGGCGCGATGTCCTGATTCCCGACCCAGTAGAAACGGGTGTTGCCCTGGGCCATGGCGGAGAGCATGGCGATCTCGCCCAGGCTGGCGAACTGGGCCTCGCCGGACGAGATGGCGTTGAGCCGGTCCATGCTCTTGCCGATGACGCGCCACGCGCACGGCGAAGCCATGGCGCTCGAAGATGCCCCGCTCGATCCCGACCCACACCGGGATATGGCCGTACCACTGGGAGCCGACCGCCACCACCTGCTGTTTACCCGAGTCATCATCTGTGGGCGACTCACCATCACTGCAGGCAATGAGCGACAGGCTGAGCACAGCAACCCATAACCAGGACATCGGTGGCAATGAAAAGGAACGGTAACCGAACATCCGGGCCCTCCGGTTGATGCGGAATCATACCGATGATTCTACCGGCAAATGGGAGGGAATGGGCAGTTTAGAAACTGGGCGGAACCGGATTGCAACGCACACCTGATGAACAGGCTGAGGCTATTCATTATCGTCGATTAATAATCATCGATGGACAATCACGTAGGCACGACTGCTGTTCCAGAATAGCTTTCTCATATCTCATCCGGAACGCTTATCTAATCATCATGAGACGCTCGACCGAGCATTTTTCAAGGTCAAGGGTATTGCCTGTAAGACGTCTCCAGCCCAATGCCAATTAACAAGGGACCTCGGCCCCCTTGCGGAAATACCAGACCCAGGTAGCCAACAGACAGCTCAGGTGAAACGCGCCGAAGACCATCATGGCGAAGTTTGGTGCGCCAAAAATGTCGATTGAGATGGCCAAGGCGATGGGTATGAAAAAGCCACCGAATGCGGCAATCGATGCACTGAATCCCAGCGCCACGGCGGTTTCAGTCTCGGCCCGATGTCTGGCCTGGATCTTTTCCGCTTTCTCCTTATCCTTTGACCAGCGCTCATGGAGGGTATGAAAAACAGTCGGAATCATGCGGAACACGGAACCGTTGCCGATGCCCGCCGTCATGAACAGGATGAGAAACATGCTGTAGAAGCCGTTCAGGTTGCCGGCATAGGAATCGCCGGGCAGGAACAGCAGGACACCGAACATGGCCGCAGTCATCACGGCGAAGTTCCAGAAGGTCAGGCTGGCGCCACCCAGGCGGTCAGCCAACCAACCACCCAGCGGCCGGATCAGGGCCCCGAGCAGCGGGCCCGACGAAGGCATACATGACCCTATCCGAGTCCGGAAACTGACTGACCAGCAACATCGGAAAACCGACCGCGAAGCCGATAAACGAGCCAAAGGTGCCGGTATAGAGCCAGCTGCCCAGCCAGGCATGCTTACGACGAAAAACCGCTACCTCTTCGGTGAATGAGGCCTGAACATGCCGGATATTATTCATTCCTATCCAGGCAGCGAAGGTGGCCAACAGTATGAAGGGCACCCACAGATAGCTGGCGTTCTGCAGCCAGACCGATGTCTCGACCCCATTTTCCACCAGGGTCTGGGGCTGACCGCCATAGAAGTAGAGCGCACCGCCGTAGATCACAAGCGGCGACACCGCCTGCACCAGGGCCACGCCGAGATTTCCGATACCGGCATTCAGCCCCAGGGCCGCCCCCTGCATCCGCTTGGGGAAGAAGTAACTGATATTGGCCATACTCGAGGAGAAGTTTCCGCCGCCAAAACCGCACAGCAGCGCAATCACCACAAACACGACATAGCTGGTGTCGGGATTCTGCACCGCGATGCTCATCCACAGGGTCGGCAGCAGCAGCGAGGCGGTGCTGAACACCGCCCAGTTACGCCCGCCGAAGATGGGCACCACGAAGGCATAGAGCAGGCGCAGGATCGCCCCGGACAGGCCGGGCAGTGCGGCCAGCCAGAACAACTCGCTGGTGGTGAACTCGAAACCGACCTTCGGCAATTCCACCACCACCACGCTCCAGACCACCCAGACCGCGAAGGAGAGCAACAGCGCCGGCATGGAGATCCACAGATTGCGATAGGCGATGCGGCGGCCGGTGGACTCCCAGAATGCAGCATCTTCCGGGCGCCAATCGGTGAGCCAGACCTTGCGACCGGGTTTGACATCCACCAGGCCGTCACGCGCCATCTCGGCGCGCAGCCCTTCATGTTCCTGCAGGATGGCCTCACGCTCACCCTTGGCGGCCGCCCAGGTCCAGATCATGACACCCGCCAGCACCGCATACATCAACATGAAGCAACTGCTGCGCACGCCGATCGCATCCGCGGCGATACCGAACATGATCGGCAGGGTGAAGCCGCCCAGACCGCCGATCACACCCACCATGCCGCCCACCGAGCCCATGTTGGTGGGATAGTAATCGGCCAGGCTGCGGTAGACGCTGGCCTTGCCGATGCCCTGGGCGATCCCGACGATGAAGATCAGTACCGTGAACAGCACGATGCCGACACCGATGCTTACCGAAACATCCTCCTTGATGCCATGAATCGTGAGGGTCGTCGGGGGGTAGGAGACGAGGAACAGGCAGACGATACTGACCCAGAACACCCACCAGGTCACCTTGTCACCGCCCCATTTGTCCGACATCCAGCCGCCAAGGGCGCGTATCAAGCCGGAAGGCAGGGTAAAAAACATGGTGATTAAGGCGGCGCTTTGCAGGCTCAGGCCATACTCGCCCACATAGTACTTCGGCAACCACAACGCCAGCGCGACAAAGCCGCCGAAGACGAAGTAATAGGCCAGCCCGAAGCGCCATACCCGCGCTTCCGCGAGTGGCGCCAGTTGCTCGGCCAGGGTCAACCGGGTGTGGCTTTTTTTGCGCGCCTCATGCAGGGGGTCGGGATAGGTGGTGAACCAGAACAGGATGGCCATGACCAGCATGGCGATGGAATAGATCTCCGGCACTGCACGCCAGCCCGCGGCCACGATGATCAGCGGCGCCACCAGATTGGTCATCGCCGCACCGGCGTTTCCGGCCCCGAAGATCCCCATGGCCGTACCCTGGCGTTCCTTGGGAAACCAGGCGGAGGTATAGGCGATACCGATGGCGAACGAGCCGCCGGCCAGACCCACGAACAGGCCGATCACCAGATACTGCCAATACTCCGTCGCGAAGGACAGACCATAGGTCGGGATGGCCACCAGCAGCATCTGGATAAAAAAGACGATGCGTCCACCGAAGCGGTCGGTCATCAACCCCAACGGCAGTCGCACCAGGGAGCCGGTCAGGATCGGTGTGGCCACCAGCAGACCGAACTCGGTCTCGCTGAGGCTCAGCTCCTGTTTGATCTTGATGCCGATGACGGAAAACATGGTCCAGACCGCGAAGTTCACTGCAAACGCAATGGTATTCATGGTCAGGACCGAGATTTGTTTCTATTTCTGAGTGGCCATCTCGGATCTCCGCACTATGCCTGCTGCGTAACCTGTTCTGTTTATTCCCGCGAAGGTCGAATGACGCAGAAGGAAAAACCATACCCATGCTAATGGAATGACGGAACCACCAAGTTGACTCAAATCAAACAGCAAGTGATTGAATTAATTGAACATAATTTACCTGACTACCACCTTTAGAGTACCACCTCTCAGCTCCGGCACCACATACTAAGTCCCTCATTCAATTTGGAAATCTTCAGCGTTCGAAGCTCAGATGAAGCGCGATAGGTTCAAGTTGTCCTGGTATGGACTACCCCCAAAGGGTTGCGAACTATTATCCCTCTGATCAGACAGGAACCCCCCGGCTTGATGATATTGCCCCTGAATAATCAGGGTTGAAATAAAACCAACTGAAATGGTCTATTATTAGCTCACAACAATTCACACAGATTGGAGGTAAGCAATGGCTAAACAGGTACAGGTTACCCTGGATCAGGCAGTATATGATCGGTTGCTGGAATTACAGGTGCCACCTTTCAATGACATCAACGCGGTTGTTGAACAACTGCTATACCGCAAAGGACGCAAGAGTCGTGAGGCGGCCCAGGTGGAGGACGACCGTCATTACAGCTTTGAAGAGGAACTGCAAAGAGACCGGGATGGGGTTTACGCCGGCTCAGGCATCTCGACATAAATTACCCGCAGTACCGATCAAGGCGCGGACATACGCCACCACCTGGCAGCAGCGACGGTCGGTATGTATGCTGACCACAGACAGAACCTGCAACGGATCCACTCACCGAAAGTGAGTGGATCCGCTGCGGCATAAGACTCCACAAGATCAGCTAGTCGCTTCGCATTGCGCGCGATTTTCGAACACAGCACCCAGCCATGCCTGGGCGCGTTTCTCGAGCAGGCTGCACATGCAACAATCCGTGCAGGCGGGTGTCCCTCTGGCCGCCAGGGGAAGATTCGACTCGCAACAACCCGCGGAGTTGATCTTCAAATAATTCGATTTCACTGCCGGCTGCGGAGTCGATGTGCTCGGATGTGGCCGAGCAGGGATTCAGTCGCGGTAGCGATCCGGTCAAAAAACTCATTTAAATCCTGGCAGTGCTCCACCTGATTCGCCTCGCGTCAACAAACTCATTGAGGCTATCCACGAGCGCTTTTTTCCGGTCATCCAGCACCGTGTTACCCGTTCGATACTTTGTTTTCCAGCGCAACTGTCGCATCATTTGTCCTCGTTATCTATTACCTTGCGGTAAAATTCCTCAATAATCAGAATTTCATAGCATCCGCTGAAACCGACTCTCCAGAGAATCCTGCAAAACCATAATACTCCCTAATCCGCACGTGTATCGCCGCTTGATCACATCTTCAGTGCCGGAGACTCCGCTGATGACCTCGGATCTACCGGTCTGCTGCGCCCCGAGATCGACCGCTCCAGCCCGATTTACCTATAGGTATTGCACGCAGTCCTCGGATAAAACGCTGAGCCGTGCCGAGGTTTCAGCCACATGGAGAAAGGTTCTTGTGTATTTCGTTCTTCGTGATTAAGATAGTAATTAATTACTATCTTTCCTGAGGATCGACGATGAACATCCGTGTTAAACATCTGCCGGCCGATGAGCGACGTGCCGTGACCGTCGAAGCAGTCGTCGAGCTCGCCGGCTCGCAAAACCCCAGCGAAATCACCACCGCGGCCATCGCCAAGCACATGAACCTGACCCAGGGCGCGTTGTTTCGGCATTTCCCGAACAAGGAAGCCATCTGGCAGGCGGTCATGGAGTGGGTGGCGGAGCGTCTGTTGGCGCGGATCGATCGGTCCGCACAAGGGATCGAATCGCCGCTGGCTGCGATGCAGGCCATGTTCATGAGTCATATCGAATTCGTGGCCGAGCACCCCGGCGTGCCCAGGATGATGTTCGGCGAACTGCAGCGCGCCGAATCGACGCCGGCCAAACGCATGGTGCAGACCCTGATCCAGCGCTACGGCGAGCGCCTGCATCGGCTCATCGAGCAGGGCAAGGCGTGCGGCGAACTGTCTGCCACGCTGGACAACGAGGCGGCGGCCACCCTCTTCATCGGCACCATCCAGGGCCTGGTCATGCAATCGCTGCTGGCCGGTGACGTGAGGCGCATCCGCCAGCATGCGCCCAGGGTCTTTGCGATTTATCAACGTGGCATCGGAGGTACGCAATGAAACGTTTACCCTTGCAAGGTCGCACCCTGGCGCTGCTGGCGGTGATCATTCCGTTGCTCGCGCTGTTCGTCTACGTCGGCCTGCGCTCCGGTCCGCTGGCGCCGGTCGCGGTGACGGTCGCAACCGTGGAGACAAAACCGCTTAACCCGGCGCTGTTCGGCATCGGCACCGTGGAGGCGCGCTACACCTACAAGATCGGGCCGACCTTTGCCGGGCGCGTGAAGCGCCTGGAGGTGCAGGTGGGTGATCACGTCAAGGCCGGACAGGTGCTCGGCGAAATGGATCCGGTCGATCTCGATGATCGCGTCCGCTCGCAGGAAGCTGCAGTCAAGCGGTCCGAAGCGGCGTTGCGTGAGGCCGAGGCACGGCAAGCCTATGCGCAAACCCAGGCGCGCCGCTATGAGCAGTTGTTCGAGGCCCATGCGACCAGCGAGGAGAGCCTCACCACCAAGCGGCAGGAACTGCAGATCGCCGATGCGGCACTGTCGGCCGCCCGGGAAGATCTCGCCCGTGCCCGTTCCGACCGCGAGGCACTGGTCGCGCAGCGCAGCAATCTGCGCCTGATCGCACCGGTCGACGGCGTGGTCGCTGTGCGCGATGCCGATCCCGGCACGACCATCGTCGCAGGCCAGGCCGTGGTGGAAGTGATCGACCCCAAGAGCCTGTGGATCAACGTACGCTTCGACCAGATCAGCGCGGCGGGGCTCGCCGCGGGCTTGCCGGCGCATATCGTGCTGCGTTCGCGTAGCGGCCAGACGCTGCACGGGCCAGGTGCTGCGGGTGGAACCCAAGGCCGACGCCGTCACCGAGGAAACGCTCGCCAAGGTGATCTTCGATACACAGCCCGAATCCCTGCCGCCGGTGGGTGAACTGGCCGAGGTCACGGTCGACTTGCCGGCGCTCCCCTGCTGCGCCCATGATTCCCAATGCCGCCATCCAGCGTGAGGGTGACGAGATGGGTGTCTGGCAGATCGTGGAGGGTGAGCTGCACTTTACTCCCGTCAAACTCGGCGCTTCCGACCTCGATGGCCGTGTACAGGTGCGCGAAGGGCTCGAGCACGGCGACCAGGTCGTGGCCTACAGCGAAAAGGCACTGACCACGCACAGCCGCATCCACGTGGTCGAGCAGATTCCCGGAGTGCCGCAATGATCAGCCTGGCCGGCCGCGACATCCTGCATGCCTGGGGCAAGTTCGTCTTCACCGGCATCGGCCTGGGTCTGCTGATCGGCGTGACCCTGATCATGGCCGGCGTGTACCGGGGCATGGTGGATGACGGCAAGGCGCTGCTCGACAACAGTGGTGCCGACCTCTGGGTGGTGCAACAGGACACCCTGGGTCCCTACGCGGAGTCGTCCAGCCTCAACGATGACGTCTACCGCAGCATCCTCGCGATGCCGGGCGTCGCCCAGGCCGCCAACGTGACCTACCTGACCATGCAGGTACGCAAGGGCGAGAGCGATGTCCGGGCCATGGTGGTCGGCATCGCGCCCGGCGGCATGGGTGCCCCCGGATGGCCGCCCTATCTGGTCGCCGGACGCCAGATCACGCGCGGTCACTACGAGGCGGTGGCCGACATCGCCACCGGCTTCAAACTGGGTGATCGTCTCACCATCCGCCGCAATCAGTACACCGTCGTCGGGCTGACCCGGCGCATGGTGTCCTCCAGCGGCGACCCGATGGTGTTCATTCCGCTCAAGGATGCCCAGGAGGCGCAGTTCCTCAAGGACAACGACGCCATCTGGCAAAGCCGCCGCCGCACCGAAGCCAACCCGGCCTTCAATCGCCCCGGCGTTCCCGGTCTGCTGGATGCCGTGATCGCCTCACAAAGCACCAACGCGTTTCGTCAATGCCGTGCTGGTCACGCTCAAGCCCGGCCATGCGCCGGACGACGTGGCCGAATCCATCCGCCGCTGGAAACGTTTGACGGTCTACACCCGGGCGCAGATGGAAGGCATCCTGGTCGGCAAGCTGATCGCCACCTCGGCCAAGCAGATCGGCATGTTCCTGGTGATTCTGGCCATCGTCAGCGCGGCCATCGTCGCCTTCATCATCTACACGCTGACGATGGACAAGATCCGCGAAATCGCGGTGTTGAAGCTGATCGGCACACGCAACCGCACCATCGCCGCGATGATCATGCAGCAGGCGCTCGCCCTGGGGGTGATCGGTTTCGTGGTCGGCAAGATCACCGCGACCTTTGCGGCACCGCTATTTCCCAAGTACGTGCTGCTGATGCCGCTTGATTCCGTCGCCGGCTTTTTCGCCGTGCTGGTGATCTGCGTGCTGGCCAGCATCGTCGCCATTCGCATGGCGCTCAAGGTCGATCCGGCCGAAGCCATTGGAGGTTGAAGATGAGCGGCAAAGGCATCCGCATCGAGGGTCTGAAGAAACGCTATGGCGAGGGCGATACCGCTGTCGATGCCCTGAAAGGCGTGGACATGCAGGTGGCGCCCGGGTGAGGTGGTCGGGCCTCATCGGTCCGTCCGGCTCGGGCAAGAGCACCTTGCTCAAATGCCTGGGCGCGGTGATCGATCCCAACCGCCGGGCGCATGATGCTGGGCGACGAGGTCATCTACGACAATGGCTGGAAGGTCCGCGACCTGCGCGCACTGCGACGCGACAAGATCGGCTTCGTGTTCCAGGCGCCCTATCTGATCCCGTTTCTCGATGTCACCGACAACGTCGCGCTGCTGCCGATGCTGGCCGGCGTACCCAACCGCGAGGCGCGCGCCAGGCGCTGGAACTGCTCACGGCGCTGGATGTGCAACACCGCGCCCACGCCATGCCTTCGCAGCTCTCCGGCGGCGAGCAGCAGCGCGTCGCCATCGCCCGTGGACTGGTCAATCGCCCGCCGGTGATCCTGGCCGACGAACCCACCGCGCCGCTCGACAGCGAGCGCGCCATGGCCGTCATCCGCATCCTCAACGACATGGCGCGCCAGTTCGAGACCGCCATCATCGTCGTCACCCACGACGAGAAGATCATCCCCACCTTCAAACGCATCTACCACATCCGCGATGGCGTGACCCACGAAGAGGCCGGCGAAGGGCAGGGGTTTCGATTGAATCCGGCCAACCCAGCAATAGGCGCCTGTGTACTTGCCGCCACGCGGTCGACAGCATCGAACAGGGATGGTTTAGCTATGTGGGAATCCGGACAAGTTACAGCGGCCAAGAAAAAAGTTTAGAAGCTATTCAGCCACCCTTAGGAGCCGCCCTTGGCTGCGAATAGCGATGCTAGTCGCTTTGTGTAGAGAGGTTGAAATGTCTTGTCTTTTTTGATCGCAGCCGCGGGCAGCTCCTACAACGGCGTTTTTCTCAATCAAAGAAGCGGCATAGCAGCGCGAGCTGAAAAGTCACAATGTTTTTTCCCGGTGCGGCCATGAAAGTTTATATCCAGTTGCCTTCACATTGGCTGCCGCACTATGGCATGTGCCTCTAAGCGCGCTTGGACAGCGCCCCCGCATACAGCGCAGCAATCAGGTCAGATTGGGTCACCATACCCGACCAGGCGCTGTTCTGCATCGACAATCGGGATATGGTGCAATCCTTTTTCTGATAACAATGGCACCAGATTCACGATATGCATGTCTTCATGGGCCGTATACACCGGTGATACCATGATCTGGCCGACGACTTCAGGCTTTATCCGAAGTCAAACTTGGGGTGCGTCTGATAAACTTGATCAGCTTATCCTCGAAGGTTTCGTAAGTCTTGAGATTTGCGCGCTTCAGAAAATCCACCAAGGTGACAATCCCGATCACCCGACGCGCCCTGTCGATCACTGGCAATGCCTTAATTTTGTGAAGACCGTAGTTGGGCCCAGGCCTCTTCCAGTTCGGTGCCGAATTCCATCGTTATCAGATCACGGGACATAATGTCAGCACAGCTGATTTCACCCATTTTACGCCGGTAGGAATGCATTCCCGCCATTTTGTACACCTGGTTCAGATCCTCTTCGCTGACGTCCAGATAAGCGCCGTATTCCAATAACGCGCTATGCAGATCCTCTGACGTCACACCCAGTCGATCCATTGCTTTCGGATCATCGTGCTTGATGCAGATCATCCCGTTTTTGTAACGGGCGTGACGGGATAGTGTCTGCCTGGCAGCAGGTTATTGATGATCATGGCGGCTGCTGAAGATCACCAACACATTCAGCGCCACCGGCAAGAGGACGAAATGAATAGCCAAGCGCATGGATACTCTCCCCGCCTAACACGGGTATGAGTGAAACGGCCCCACCCGGCGGGTGCAGGCTATGCGTCAGCAGCATGACCAGGATGGCCAGAGAGACTGCCAGCGCGGCGGCAAGCGCCGGATCATGCACCAGCCTGGAAACAGCCACGCCAACGATGGCCGAAAGGATGTTGCCGCCTATCAGCGGCCAGGGCTGCGCTAGCGGGCTATGGGAGGCAGCAAACAACAGCACGGCTGAAGCACCCATTGAAGCCACCATCAACGGCAAACCCGGCCCAGTGATGAAAGAGACTGCTGATCAATCCGACCAGAAGAATTCCGCCAAAAGCAGCCAGTCCGGAACGCAGTTTTTCACCGAGAGTCAATGGCGTCGCTTCGGGAATAAAATAGGTAATCAAAACCTTAAGATTCATTTTCACAAGAGGTTTCTACTTTATGCATAACAACAAAGGTTGACGATTAGAACAACGATTGCATGTAAACCAATCCAGCGTCAGTACCCGGATGCAAAATCTCAAGACCAAGCTGGGGGCCAAACTGCTTGTGCAAAATCGCGCCGGGTCTAACATCACCCCGACTCGGTAGCGATTATTGCAGCATGCAAGAGGCTGATGGCTTCGGGCCGGTCACAGCGCAACCCCTCCTCCGTCAATGAGTGGATGAGTCCGTCCATAGTTCACATCGACATGGCCACAATCCTAAATGGGGATCGCAGGCTGTCTGCCGTTGCTTCCGAAGGGGACGCAGATGAGCGAGAGTACGGTCGAAGACGTCAACGTTTCAGGTGCGACTAATAATATACGCGGGGTTTTAGATCTTACATAACGATGTTTACTGGATATTATTATCGATAATTTCGAAAGTATAGAGACACACCACCGACTTTTGCCGGTGGAGTGATCACAGCGTAAGTTAGCCTGTCGTATACGGTCGAATCACCTATTTCAGTCACCTAGTCAGTGTCAAGTAGCCTTGTGGGAGGAGTGCCGTTGTTCGCTGCATGTCAAGCAAACACAAGCCTGAATAATTACTCCGGCGCAATTACTCTCGCCAACGACTGAATACGAAATCATTGTCTTTCTCTGACGTATGGCAGGTGTAGCAGGACTCTCCTCCATCATTGACCAGACGCTGGGTACGGCTGTTTCCTTTAAAACCTTCAAAACCCCAGCCGCCGGTCGCCGAAAAACTGGCGCTGTCCTTGACCATCACGCCAAGCAGAACTCGATCCCCTTCACTCGATGCGTTGTCATGTGTTAGGTATTCGAGCAGATCGAACACCAGGACTGAACCGCCCTCGAACTGACCTGATTTTATACCGGCGACACCCTGCTCGTTTGCATAGATATGGTGAATGCCCAGGAATGGATTTTCCAGTGCATGGCCCTTGTGTAGTACCAAGGACTTGATATGGGTCCACATCCGGTAGCCATCAGGATAATCTATGTTGCCCGCGGCATGCACGTGGGTGGCAACGAGCATCGAAGATACCAGCGCCAAGTTGAGTATATTTCGCTTCATCGTCATTCTCCTGTATTGGGATTCTTAACCGCTGTTACATGCAGCCTTTGAAGGGCTAGCGAAATTGCCTTGCTCACGAATCTGCAGTTGTATTTCCGGTCTGGCCTTTTATACATGGCATTATCTGCACTTTTACAATGTCGGTTCCTGCCAATACCTTGCAGACCTGCCGTTGCGAATTGAGTCGCCTTGCCGCCTCCTCCACTTGATAACAGAATATCGAAATAACACAGCACCTCATCGCAGCCACCCGGACAGGTATCGCATAGATCAATATTCGTTAATACGTTATCGCATTTAAGTGCTTTATTGTATCGACTCAATACTATAGAGCATGTGCGAGCAATCTCAGTTTGTCAAGAAAGTATCGAGACGCTACTATTAGGCTATGTCTACGAGATACGCATGAAACACATGACCTGCTAGAGCGACTCGGAAACCTTGTACGCGCCGACCTGCGTACCGTATGCAACGAATATGATATGCGGCCCGTACAACTCGAGGCCTTGGATTTTCTCACCCAATGCAATCGTTATTCCAATACGCCACAAGCTGTTGCGGAGTTTCTGGGGTTGACCAAAGGCACCGTTTCCCAGACCCTAAAGGTGCTCGAACAGAAGGGATTATTGCGCAAGCAAGGTGATGCCAGGGACAAGCGGTTGGTTCATCTCAAACCCACCGTCGAAAGGCCGTCGATTGGTCGAACGCGCGGTACCTGCGAAATCGCTGGTACTGGGGTTCGATGAACTGTCAAAGTCTGAAAGTCAGGCAGTTGTCGAGCAGTTGCGTTGTCTTTTGCATTCTGTGCAGAGGGCGAATGGTCTCAAGACCTTCGCACCCTGCCATAGTTGTCGATTCAATCTGCAACGTGAAAAAGACTTTTTTTGCCAGTTGACTCATGAACCCTCTAACTGAAAACGATGTCACCCTGTTTTGTCGTGAGCACAATTATCCCGTGACTGCAAAGACCAAGTAATTTCTTCGCATTAGGAAATCGTCATGCCGGATCCACTGCAACTTGCCGAAGCTGTTCGAGAAGCCTGCCTACGCGCCGCCATGGAGGCCTACGAAGACGCAGGAATCAGCGGCTTATGCCAAGAAGGCCGCTGGGAATATGCCTTACAGAAGATGCACGACTTGGATCTCGAGATACTGATAGAGAGGCTGCAGGGACAAGAAGACGTGAACACCGAATAACCCTCAGAGAGAGTTCGACTCAATGAGGACAAGCAGGGCGTATGGATCACAACCAGGGGCGCCGCCATGAAACAGATCTGGATTGCGATCCAAGTATATCTGGAACATTCTTGTCATACACCACAGCCCCACAAGCTCTCGATAATAGGTGTTTTTATACACCATAGCGGCAAAGGGGGCACTTTGGTCTAGAATCCACTGTACTTTCCATAAACAGCAACAACCGTGATCAACATACCCAGGATAAGATTGGTCCCTATCAAACGGCGAATCAAGGCCATGGCGGCACCCGCCTTGGGCAGTTCATTGTGCTGTAGCGCTGCTGTCATTCGGCGATAGGGAACAACATAGATGAACACGAAGATTGCCGCCATCACTGTCCCTGTTACCGCCATGATCCATTGAGACAAGGAAATCTCACCAGCAAAACCCGATAACATGAGCCAGTAACCACTGATCAGGATCAGGAATACAGAACCCCAAACCCAGGGGAAAAACCCATCCAACACCTTGAGCATGAGAGGCAGGCGCTGGGGTGGCTCCAATAACTGATTTACCGCAGGACGTAATGCCATGTGAGCAAAAAACATTCCGCCCACCCAGATGATCGCTGCGAGGATATGCAGAGTCAGCGCCAGAGAGATCATCGCCACATGCTCCCAAAAAGTTTCAAGCCCGTAAAAGTCCGATTCATCATATCATATCATTTGCACATCAACTGTGCTGCTCCACCTCGAGCAGATCTTCAGCCCAGCTCAGCGCGGCGACCACTGTGGGGAATCCAATTGTGCTGATCAGCAACAACAATGTGTGTCGGATCTCCTCCGCCGTCGCGCCTTTTTCAAGGGCGCGTCGCGTATGGCTGTGTACAGCCCCCTCGGAACGAATCGCGGCGGCGGCGGCAAGTTGCACGAGGTGTCCGAGTTTGTCATCAAGCGGACCTTCCCGCCGTAACGTCTCTCCAAGTTGGTCCACAGCCTCAATGATTTGCGGGTGCCTGTTCCTGAGGGTCTGGAACATGTTGGGCGTATCTTTGGATATCATCTCATTCACCTCTCTATTCAGGATTTTCGTTAAATGGTATTTTTATTCAAGCATATGGTGAAAGGTCCCGATCAGTTTTATCGAACGCCGGGTAGCATCGGGCCTTGCACTGCCACCCCATGCCCGCGCGACTCTTTCTGCTCGTGGGTGTAGATATCCGCCATCACCTGCACCACTCCGGTGGTCAATTCATTTTCGAGCGCCTCCCGCACCTCAACGATCACCAGATCGATGTGCAGCCGCTGCCCCGCCAGCGGATGGTTGGCATCGATCGTGATCTCGTCCGGCGTCACGTCGACCAGGCTCACCAGGCGCTGGTGCCCGGCTCTGCCGCTGGTGAACGTCATCCCCACGCGCAATTCTCCATGATGGATGAATCGATCGCGCGGTATCTGTCTTATCAGGCCGTCATCGCGTTCCCCATAGGCCTGCTCCGACGTCAGCGTGAAGGTGAGTCGATCCCCGACCGCATGGCCGTCGACCTGCGCCTCGATGTCCGGGAAGACCATGGCCCGGCCCTGGATGAAGGAGAGGGGTTCGGCGTGGTCGCTGCTGTCGATCAGGTTGCGTTCGGAATCCGTCATCCGATATTCGATGGTGACCACCTTGTCTTTGCATATGCGCATGTTCAAAGCTCACCCTTGGTTTTGCGGAACCCCGCCAGCCGATTACCCTGATTCTGGGGTCGAGCCTTCGGAAAGAGATCATTCAATGGGGATAGCATAAGGATTGGTGCTCATGAAACAGCCTCTTGAAAAGGGCGGGAGCGCTACCCGCTCCCGCATCGTATTGACTATGCCTCAATTCATGCTGACCCGCTTGATGCGTACGATCTGATAGGCGCGTCCCAGATAGCTCAGGGGTACGCTCCAGATATGCACCAGGCGGGTAAACGGGAAGATCAGAAACACCGTCATGCCGAAAAAGATATGGATCTTGAAGATCGTCGAGACCCCCCTGATCAGATCCGGTTCAACGCTCAGGGTGGCGACGCTCTTGACCCATTCGGTCAACAGGATCATCTGCGAAACATCGCCATGGGCCGCGTGACCGGAGGAGATCAGGATGGTGCTCAGGCCCAGCGCCAGGGTGACCAGCAGCCAGCCGATCACGAAGTTATCGCGGGTGCGGCTGACCGCCTTGACGCGGGCGTTGGTGACACGCCGCAGGAACAGCATGCCCGCACCGATCAGACCCATGATCCCGAAAAGTCCCCCGGCATAGATCGCCAGGTACTGATGCGTCACATCCGATATCCCCAGCGCCAGAAACCAGCTGTGCGGTGTCAACATGCCGACCACGTGACCGAAGAAGATCCCCAGGATGCCGACATGGAACAGGTTGCTGGCCAGGCGCATGTTCTTGTTGCTGAGCAACTGGCTGGAATCGGCCTTCCAGGTGTACTGCTCGCGGTCGAAACGGATCCAGCTGCCGAGCAGAAAGATGGTGCCCGCCAGGTAAGGATAGGCGCCGAAGATAAAGTCATGTAATGTCATCATTTCAATTCTCTCCAATCTAATTGGTGCGTAAAACACCTCCAACACGCCCTCTCCCCCCCTGGGAGGGTGTCGCAAAAGGCGACACCCGATGCGGTCCATGGAGGGGCCGCCATTTTCGACGGCTGCAAGCCGTTGAAAATGAAGGAAACGAGAAATCGCATTTTTCGTTTCCGTGTTGTAAAAGCCCCATGGAAGGGCTTTTACAACACCCTCCCTGGGAGAGGGATGGGGTGAGGGTTAGGCCGCCTGGGCCAGACTGCCGCGGTTTTCAACGATGCGGAGCAGCCGCGCATAGGGGCTCTGCTTCTTCTCCAGATTATCCGCCAGCACCTTCAGCACCTTGGCGGCATCCCCGAGAAAGACCCGCGCCTGCATCTCTTCCAGGGTGGATACGAACTCCAGGATCAACGGCAGGTAATCGGGAATCTCGCCCGCTTCCAGCTCCAGGCCCAGCCCCTTGTAGTGCTCGGACAGGTCGATCAGGGCCGGCCCGCGTCCCCGGTCGTCGCCGAACAGGTGGTGGGTCAGATGCAGATCGTGCTCCGGCGTCATATCGAAGGTCTGCACATACTCCGCCTGCAGCCCCGTCAGGTCGTGTAACAGCATCCAGGAGATCAGCGGCAGCAAGGCTTCGCGCTCCTGAGCGCTGACCGCCGGATCCTGTTTCAACAACTGGATGAACTCGGGCAGGCTGGCGATCAACTCTGCATCCGGGTAATCGAGCAAGCGGGACAATAGGGTGTAGATTTGCATGTAGTTCTCTCCTGCTTAATCTTTCTTGCGCGGCATCACCCCCTGGGGGGTGTAGCTGCGCTTGCGCGGGGTCGGAAACAGGCTGAAACCCTGTCCTCCGGCGGCGCCCGGGGAACTGATGTTACCGGGCGTGAAGCCGCTCTGCCCCTGGAAGGCGTAAGGATCCTCCTGGGCCATCTCCTCGTGGGTGGTGGGAATCACGAAGCGGTCCTCGAAGTTGGCGATGCCGAGCAACTGGTACATCGCCTCGGCCTGCGCTTCACTGAGACCGACCGCCTCCAGGGCCGCAGTGTTGGGTTTGCCGTCCACCGCCTTGGAACGCTGATTACTGCGCATCGCGATCATGCGGTTGAGGGCGCTGATGATCGGCGCCTCGTCGCCGGCGGTCAGCAGGTTCGCCAGATAGCGCGCAGGGAAGCGCAGCGCCTCGGCCTTGGGAAGCACGCCATCCGCCTCGGTGGGCAGATTGCCCTGGTCGATCTGGCTCTGTACCGGCGACAATGGGGGCACATACCACATCATGGGCAGGGTGCGGAATTCCGGATGGATCGGGAAGGCGATCCGCCAATCCACCGCCATCTTGTAGACCGGCGAGTCCTGCGCCGCGTCGATCCAACCCTGCGGTACACCGTCTTCCAGCGCCTGGGCGATCACCTTGGGATCGTTGGGATCGAGAAACATCGCCAGTTGGGACTGATAGAGATTCTTCTCGTCACCGGCGCCGGCGGCGTCGCTGATCTGGTCCGCATCATAGAGCACCACCCCGATGTAGCGGATACGACCGACACAGGATTCGGCGCAGGCGGTGGGTATCCCGGATTCGATGCGCGGATAGCAGAGGATGCACTTCTCCGACTTGCCGGACTCCCAGTTGTAGTAGATTTTCTTGTAGGGACAGGCGCTGACACACATACGCCAGCCGCGGCAGCGGTCCTGATCGATCAGCACCGCGCCGTCCTCGTCGCGTTTGTATATCGCGCCGGAGGGACAACTCGCCACACAGGCCGGATTGAGACAATGGTTGCACAAGCGTGGCAGATACATGTGGAAGGTCTTTTCAAAGTCCTTGTACATCTGCTTCTGGATGCCGTCGAAGTTCTTGTCCTTGGCGCGGTCTTCGAAGGCGCCGGCCAGATCGTCTTCCCAGTTCGGCCCCCAATGGATCTTCTCCATGCGCTGGCCGGTGATCTGGGACAACGGGCGCGCCGTGGGCGCGGCCTCGGACAGCGGTTTGTTCTGCAGTTTCGCGTATTCGTAGTCGAAGGGTTCGTAATAGTCGTCGATCTCCGGCATATCCGGATTGGCGAACAGGTTCAGCAGTTTGCTGATGCGCCCGCCCGCCTTCAGCTCCAGTTGGCCGCCCTTGTTCTCCCAGCCGCCTTTCCACTTGTCCTGGTCTTCCCAGTTTTTGGGAAAGCCGATTCCGGGCTTGGATTCAACATTGTTGAACCAGGCGTATTCCACACCCTTGCGGTTGGTCCAGATGTTCTTGCAGGTCACTGAACAGGTATGGCAGCCAATGCACTTGTCCAGGTTCAGGACCATTGCAATTTGTGCACGTATTTTCATCTTATGTTCCTCAAAATTCTTTCCACCGGGATGCAGGGTGGGGTCGATCTCACCCCGCATCGGAATAATCAGCTGGCTCAGTTATTGATCCCCGCGGGATTGAGCTGGGCTTCACGCTGCGGCGTCAGATCACCTTCCAGCCAATTCACATCGGCGTCCTCGATCTTGTGAATGATGACGTTCTCATCACGCTGACTGCCCACCGTGCCGTAGTAGTTGAAGGCGTATGACAACTGGGCGTAGCCACCGATCATGTTGGTCGGCTTCATGATCACCTTGGTCACGCTGTTGAGAATACCGCCGCGCTTGCCGGTGGTGTTGGAACCCGGTGTGTTCACGTTCTTCTCCTGAGCGTGGTACATGATGGCCATACCCTCCGGCACCCGCTGACTGATCACCACGCGGGCCACGGTGGCACCGTTGGCATTCACCGCCTCGACCCAATCGTTGTCCTTGATGCCGATGCTCTTCGCCTCATTCTCGTTCAGCCAGAAGTACGGACCACCCCGGAACAGGGTCAGCATGCGCAGGTTGTCCTGGTAGGTGGAGTGGATGCCCCACTTGGAGTGCGGCGTGATCCAGTTCAGGGTCAGGGTCTTCTTACCCTGCAGCTTGCCGGCCAGCTCCTTCGGCAGGTTCTTGTGCGCCCCCAGGTCCTGGGGCGGACGGTAGCAACACAGCCCCTCGCCAAAGTCGCGCATCCACTCGTGATCCAGATAGAAGGTGGCCCGGCCGGTCAGGGTGCGGAACGGTATGTGCTCATGGATGTTGGTGTAGCAGGCGTTGTAGCTCACCTCTTCCGATTCGATCCCGGACCAGGTCGGTGCGGTGATGATCTTGCGCGGTTGCGCCACGATATCGTGGTAACGGATCTTCTCCTCGTGCCGTCCCGCATACAGGTGGCTATGGTCGATACCGGTCTTCTTGCTGAGGGCGCTCCAGGACTTGTGCGCCACCTCGCCGTTGGTCTCGGGGGCCATATGCAGCACGGTGTCGCATACCGCCACGTCCTCCACCAGGGACGGGCGTCCCTTGGAGATGCCCTCCTCGGTGATCACGCCGTTGAGCTCGCACAACTGCTCGATCTCCAGCTCGGTGTTCCAGTCGATACCTTTGATGTTGTTGCCCAGCTTGTTCATCAACGGACCGACCGAGGTGTACTTTTTGTAGGTGTTGGGATAGTCGCGCTCGACCAGCTTGAACAACGGTGCGGTCTTGCCCGGAATCAGTTCGCATTCACCCTTCTTCCAGTCCTTGACCTCGCCGAAGGGCTGCGCCAGCGCCATCGGCGTGTCGTGCTGCATCGGCAGGGAAACCACGTCACTTCGGGTGCCCAGATGGGTCTCCGCCAGTTCGGAGAATCGCTTGGCGATGGTCTGGAAGATCTGCCAGTCGGACCTGGATTCGAAGGCCGGATCCACCGCCTTGCCCAGCGGATGCACGAAGGGGTGCATGTCGGTGGTGTTGAGGTCGGCCTTTTCGTACCAGGTTGCAGTCGGCAGGATGATGTCCGAGTAGGCGCCGGTGGAGTTGAGGCGGAAATTGATGTCCACCATCAGATCCAGCTTGCCCACCGGGGACTTCTCACGCCACTTGATCTCCTTGGAGTTCTGTCCTTCGATACCCTCCTGCATGACACCGTTCTGAGCGCCGACCAGGTGTTTGAGAAAGTACTCATGCCCCTTGGCGGAGCAGCCCAACAGATTGGCGCGCCACACGAACAGGTTGCGTGGAAAATTCTCTTCCGCATCGATGTCCTCGCAGGCAAAGGCGGTGTCGCCACTCTGCAGCTGTTCAGCCAGATACTTGGACACCCCGGCCTCGTCCTTCGCACCGGCGGCCTCGGCCGCCTTGACGATATCGAGTGGATTCTTGTTGAAGTGCGGTGCGGAAGGCAGCCAGCCGAGACGCTGGGAGACCACGTTGTAGTCGGCCAGTTGATAGCCCCGGTACTTGGCCTGAGCGGTGGAACCGAGAATGTCGTCGGCCTGCACCTTCTCGTAACGCCACTGATCGGTATGGAAGTACCAGTAGGTGGTGCTGTTCATGTGGCGCGGCGGACGGTTCCAGTCGAGGGCAAAGGCGATCGGGGCCCAGCCGGCCTGGGGACGCAGCTTTTCCTGTCCGACATAGTGGGCCCAGCCGCCGCCGGATTGACCGATACAGCCGCAGATGTGCAGCAGATTCATGATGCTGCGGTAGCTCAAATCGTTGTGATACCAGTGATTGATCGCTGCACCCATGATCACCATCGACTTGCCATGGGTCTTGGAGGCGTTTTCGGCGAACTCGCGGCCGGTACGCTCCAGATCGGCGCGTTTGATGCCGGTGATCTTCTCCGCCCAGGCCGGCGTATAGGGAACGCTGGCGTCCTCGTAGGAGAAGGCGGTATCGTCCCCCAACTCCCGATTGATGCCGTACTGGGCGACCTGCAGATCGAACACCGAGGTCACCAGGACCTCCTCTCCGGAAGCCAGCTTGAGCTTGCGCGCCGGGATATTGCGCATCAGGACATCTTTCTCGTCTGGCGTGAAATGTGGAAAGGCGACCGGCGCCACCGTGTCTTTGCGCTCAATACAGCTGAGTTCAGCCTCGATCTCGCTTTGATCCTTGGCATTCTTTTCCAGCAGATTCCATTTGCCATCCTCTCCCCAACGGAAACCCACCGAACCGTTGGGCACAACGAAGGCCTGACTCTTGGCGTCGTAGACTATCGTCTTCCACTCGGGATTATTCGCTTCGCCCAGGTTATTGGCGAAGTCGGAGGCGCGCAGGAAGCGGCCGGTGACGTAACGGTCACCCTCACGGTTGAGGATGACCTGCATCGGCAGGTCGGTGTATTTACGCACGTAGGCGGTGAAGTAGGGATCCTGCCTGTCGATATGGAACTCTTTCAGCGCCACGTGCCCCATGGCCATGAAGGCGGCGGCATCGGTGCCCTGTTTGACCGGCATCCAGAGATCCGCAAACTTCACGTACTCGGCATAGTCCGGCGCCATGGAGACCACCTTGGTGCCGTTGTAACGGGACTCGATGGCGAAATGGGCGTCCGGGGTGCGGGTCATCGGCAGATTGGCGCCGGTGATGATCAGGTATTTCGAGTTATACCAGTCGGCCGCCTCCGGCACGTCGGTCTGCTCGCCCCAGACCTGGGGCGAGGCGGCCGGCAGGTCGCAGTACCAGTCGTAGAAAGAGCCGACAGCGCCGCCGATCAACGACAGATAACGCGAGCCGGCGGCATAGCTGATCATGGACATGGCCGGAATCGGCGAAAAGCCATAGATCCGGTCCGGCCCCCACTTCTTGATGGTGTAGACATTGGCGGCGGCGGCGATCTCGACCACTTCATCCCAGGTGCTGCGCACGAACCCACCCAGGCCACGCACCGCAGTATATTGCTTACGTTTCGCGGGATCGCTCTGAATCGCCTCCCAGGCCTCTACCGGATCCTTGCCGCTCTTGCGTTCCGCTCGATAGAGATCGAGCAGCCGTCCGCGGATCAGCGGGTACTTGATACGATGCGGGCTATAGAGATACCAGGAGAACGACGCCCCGCGCTGGCAACCACGCGGCTCATGGTTGGGCATGTCCGGACGGGTGCGGGGATAGTCGGTCTGCTGCATCTCGTAGGCGACCAGGCCGTTCTTGACGTAGATCTTCCAGGAACAGCCACCGGTGCAGTTCACCCCATGGGTGGAACGCACCACCTTGTCGTGGCGCCAGCGGTTGCGGTAGGTATCCTCCCACTGCCGGTCTTCCTCGGTCACGATGCCATGGCCCTTGGAAAAGGTCCCCTGGATCTTCTTGAAGTATCTAAGTCTATCTAACAAATGGCTCATCTGTTTTCTCCTGAGAACAGGCTGTCACGAGTACAACCCACCCATGTTGGTAAAGGTTGGATGAATCCGCCAAGGCCGAGGAGGATCAATGGAGGAAGCCTTGTTCATTCGTGCAGATCCATCCGAAAGCTGCATGCACCTGTTTAAGTTACGGATTCTTGAATTCTGCCTTGGGCCCGAGGTAGTACCACCAGTTGAGCACCAGGCAGACCCCGTAGAACATCGCAAAGCCGTACAGGGCAACCTCCGGGGTGGCGGCGTTGATTTGCTCGCCGAACACCTGGGGGATGATGAAGGCGCCATAAGCGGCGACCGCCGAGGTCCAACCCAGTACCGGACCGGACTGCTCTTTTGGGAACACCATGGCGATGGTGCGGAAGGTCGAACCGTTGCCGATGCCGGTACCGGCGAACAACACCAGGAACAGCACCAGGAAGGGAATAAAATAGTCTTCCGGGGTTGCCGACTGATAGGCCGCCTGCATGAAATAGGCCGCACCCAGGGCGCTGCCGATCATGACGATGGTCACGAACTGGGTTACCTTGGCGCCGCCGAGCTTGTCGGCGATCCAACCACCCACCGGACGGATCAGGGCGCCGATAAAGGGCCCCATCCAGGCGAACATCAGGGCCGAGGGGCCGTTGGGATTGACGGTTTCATGGGTCAGGACGCCGTCGATCTCGATGTGCTGGAAACCGAAGATAACCTTGATGGCCAACGCGAAAGCCGCCGAGTAACCGATGAAGCTGCCGAAGGTCATGGTGTAGATGACGCTCATGATCCAGGTGTGCTTGTTGGAAAAGATCTTGAACTGGCGTTGCAGGTTCGGTTTGATATCGCCCGGTATCATCTTCATCAACATCACCGTGGCGAACAGAATACCCAGGATCACCGGCCACTTCGCCCAACCCGGCGCGCCCAGGCCGGTCGGCGCCGGCAGGATGATGTAGAGACCGACCGCGGCGGTGAAGAAGCCGATCAACAGCATGCTGGTGATCTTCGACATGGCGCCGAACGGCGAGCCGATATGCGGCGACACCTCTTCGGAGCGGATGTTGTTCATGCCGAACCAGCCGGCGAACGCCAGCGGCACCAGCAACAGCAGCCACACGTAACCGGCGTTATGGATATAGGTCTCGGAACCTGCCGGTATCTTGCCGATCAGGGTGCCGGAGGTGCTCTCGAGGATCATCGGCGCACCGCCGAAAATACCGAAGGTCATCACCAAGGGCACCAGGATCTGCATGGTGGTCACACCTGCATTGCCCAGACCGGCATTCAAGCCCAGGGCCAGACCCTGCATCCGCCGGGGAAAGAAGAAGCTGATATTGGACATGGACGAGGCGAAATTTCCGCCGCCGAGGCCCGACAGCATCGCCAACAGCTGGAACACCCACAAGGGTGTTTCCTTGCTCTGCAGGGCGATACCCGTACCGATGGCTGGAATCATCAGCAACGCGGTGGTGAAGAAGATGGTGTTGCGTCCACCCGCGATGCGGATGAAGAAGCTGGACGGAATCCGCAGGGTAGCGCCGGTCAGGCCGGCGATTGCCGCGAGGGTGAAGAGATCCGCCTTGGCGAAGGGGAAACCGAGGCTGAGCATCTGTACGGTGATGATGCTCCAGTAGAGCCACACGGCAAAGCCGCATAACAGGCTGGGGATGGAGATCCACAGGTTACGGTTGGCGATGCGCTTACCGGTGGACTCCCAAAACTGGGAGTCTTCGGTATTCCAGGTTTTGATATCAACCATTGTTTACTCCTACTTTCTTTAAATTACCCACGCACACTGTTTGTCGCGGGCGAAGGCGCAATAGATCCAGGCCACCGACGCCCAGGTCGCGCCAGTGAGCAGTTTGAAGATCAGGCCGGTCACCCGGGTGGGATCGGAATACCGGTGAGAGAACATCACCTGAACTGCAGAAACCGGCGCTGACCACGCATGGGTTTAAGTTGAGAATAGAGAAACGTTGCATGCTCTGGGTCGCCATGGGTAAAACCTCTACTGCTGAAACTCGCAGCCGAAAATAATGCAACGGGTAGAACCTGGCCATTGACTGAGGTCAATTCCTTATTGAAGTAAGCACCCTCCTTAACACTTTAGTGGTATCCTATGTACCACCCCATAACTAACTGTTAAATATGTTGATTTTCTATATCATGCGAATCATTGGCAATTCGCTGAGAAAGACCGGAAAATAATAAGGGATACTCCTAGAAAATCCTGCTAAAGGGACGTCGCACCCCTTAAAGAATAAGCTGGAGGCACACCAGCACCCACGAGGTCGATTCATGTTCGGATTTCTCAGCCGCTCACTTTTTATCCGCGCCGGCCTGGCGATGGGAGTGATTACTGTGCTGGCGGTCGCCGGCATGGCCAGTGCCGTATATATGGCCAAATCCACCCATGGCGAAGCCGCTGCGGTAAACCTGGCGGGCAGTCTGCGGATGCAGTCCTATCGCATTGCCGCGACGCTCGAAACCGACACCCGTATCCATGCCAATCTGGCCAAAGAGGTGAATGCGCTCGTTCTGGAGTTCGAACAGAGCTTAAACAGCCCGGTGCTGTCATCCGTGATCTTCAGCACCAACCGCCGTTCGCTGCAACAGGCCTATGTTCAGATCAAACAGCGTTGGCATCAGAGCATGCTGCCCGGCGTTCAGGGCTATCTCCAGCAGTTGATTTCCCCCCTTCTGGAGTCGGACCTGAAGGCGATCAGCTCCGGCTTTCACAGCCTGGTGGCCAGTTTCGTATACGAGATCGACCAGCTGGTGCGGCTACTCGAGGAGGACGCGGAATCCAAAATCCACATGCTCGGGCTGATGCAGGGGGTCAGCCTGATGTTGACCCTGCTGGTGGCGATGCTTGTACTCTATCTGCTCTACACCGATGTTCTCAGCCCCCTGCGTGATTTGCTCAACTCTGCAGAACGGGCCGGCCGGGGTGATTTCAGCGTACGCGTCAGCCATACCGGGAGTGATGAACTGGGGCGGCTGGGACAGGCCTTCAACACCATGGCGGCGGATCTCTCGACCCTGTACGGAGCATTGGAGGCCAGGGTGATGGAAAAGACCGAGGCGCTGACCCGGCGCAACCGCTCGCTTGAACTGCTCTACAGAGCATCCCAGTGCCTGACAGAAACCCCGGTGGCGGAAGCCACTTACCAGGAACTGCTGGAGGAGATCAGAAACGTACTGAGTTTTCAGGCTATCACCCTGTGCCTCGTTCAGGAGAACAAAGAGCGCGCCTACCCCATTGCAAAGATTGGCCCCCTGCCTCCCATCTGTCGGGATGAGGGATGCAACCTCTGCCTGGGCAATGGCAGGACCCGGTTGCTAGGCAGTTCCGACCATGGCGGCAGCGACGACATTCTCTCGATAGCCGTCAAAGACGAGGAAAACGAGTATGGCGTGTTGCTCGTAAGACTCCAGCAGGGGGAGTCCTTCCAGGACTGGCAGACCCAGGTGCTGGAGACCCTGGGCAAACACATCGGGATCTCGATCGGCGTCGCGCGCCGGGTCACCCAGCGCCGCCGTCTTGCGCTGCTCGACGAACGCAGCGTGATCGCCCGGGAACTGCATGACTCGCTGGCTCAATCCCTCTCCTACCTGAAGATACAGGTCACCCGCCTTTACCTGCTCAGAGAAAATAACGCCAATTCCCGCCAGATGGATGAGGTCATGCATGATTTGAAAGAGGGGCTGGACGCGGCCTACCGTCAATTGCGGGAACTGCTCACCACCTTCAGGCTGCAGATGGATGGCCGGGGTCTGGGGGCAGCGCTCGCTGAAACGGTGGCTGAGTTCAATACCCGGGGAGAGGTTAAATTTATACTGCACAATCAGCTCAAAAACAGTTTTATGAGTGTCAATGAAGAGATTCATCTGTTACAGATCGCACGGGAGGCCATGGCCAATGTTCTGCATCACTCGGGTGCAACCCAGGCGGAGCTCAACATTCAGGCACACGACGACGACAGCATCCTGCTCAGCGTGGAAGACAATGGCAGCGGAATCCCCAGCCACGCCGAACGCATGAACCACTATGGCCTGGCGATCATGCACGAACGCGCCAATTCGCTCAACGCCGAATTGAACATCACCAACGGTCAGGAAGGCGGAACCCGAGTCAGCCTCAGATTCAAACCCAACGGTGCCGCATTCCAGCAACCGACAGCCCGGGAACAAACCCTGTCATGAGTAATCCAGAAACCCAACGCTTCGTTGTCATCGATGATCATCCCTTGATCCGCAAAGGCCTGCAACAGCTGGCGGATCTTACCCCGCTGATCGAAATCATCGGAGAAGCGAACAGCGGTGAAGAAGGGCTGAACCTGGTTCAAGCGCTCAAGCCCGACCTGGTGCTGCTGGACCTCAATATGCCCGGCATGAACGGAATCGAAACCCTGGCGGCCATCAAACGGGCGGACCCCGATGTCCAGGTGGTCATACTCACCGTGTCCAATGCGGAGGAGGACGTGGTGGCGGCGCTGCGCGCCGGAGCCGACGGCTATCTGCTCAAGGACATGGACCCGGCGGAACTGCTGGTTAAGTTCCGCGAAGTGGCGGAAGGCCGACTGGCCATATCCCCGAGCATCACCGAATGCCTGGCCCGGGCGCTGAGGACGGAAGGCAAGCGTGAACAACACCGGGACGCTGCCGCAGATCTGACTGACCGGGAACGGGAGATATTGCGCCATCTGCGTGGCGGCGAGAGCAATAAGGTCATTGCGCGGGAACTCAATATAGCCGAGGCGACGGTCAAAGTGCATGTCAAGCATCTGCTAAAGAAGCTCGGCTTGAAAACCCGGGTTGAAGCCGCTGTGTGGGCGGTGAACAACAAACAGATCCTGTGATACCCACAGACGCCATAAGTCAGTCTGGAATTGAATGAATCTTCTCAGATCGTACCGTATGTTTCCCATCAGAGGCTGCGATAGTCGTTTGGATCCAACCCGTACTGGCATAACTTGAGATAGATCGAACGCTTGGTGAGGCTCATTTCAACAGCGACCTCATCCAAGTCCCCCTGGTAACGTTGTAATGAGCGATCGAGAAACGCCCTTTCCGCCTGCTCGATAAGACGTCGCTTGTAGTCCTGCCAGCCCTTTGCGGAAGAGTCTGTCAGCATGGCGAATGCAGGAGCAGGCGTTTCCAGGGCGTTCAGCCGGATACTCTGCAAGACCTCGCCATTGGCGAAAATAAAGCTTCGCTCCAGGGTATTCTCCAGTTCACGCACGTTGCCAGGCCAGGCGTAATCGTATAACTGGCGTAATACATCATCGCTCACGGCATTGACCTGTTTTTGGTATTTCAACCGCAGCTTCCGTAAAAAGAACTCTACCAAGTGTGGGATATTCTCCCGGTTCTCACGCAACGGCGGTACATAGAGATCGATGATATTGAGGCGGTACCAGAGGTCTCTGCGGAACTCGCCACGTTGGACTGCTTCATCCAACGGCGTATTGCTGGCGACCACGATTCGGGCGTTGCTGTGCAAGGTCTGCTGCCCACCCACCCGTTCATATTCACCTTGTTGCAGCACGCGTAGCAGACGCCCCTGGGTTGATACGGGCAGGGAGTTGATCTCATCCAGAAACAGGGTGCCGCCTTGGGCCCGTTCGAAATAGCCCAGCTGTTTTTCTCGCGCGCCGGTAAACGCGCCTTTTTCATGGCCGAAAAGTGCGCTGTCGGCCAACTCCTCGGGTATCGCACCGCAGTTGACGGCGACAAACGCTTGCCCGGCCCGATCGCTGACGGCGTGCAAACGTCTTGCGATCAACTCCTTGCCCACCCCCGTCTCGCCGGTAATGAGTACCGTGGCGGAGGTTGCGGCAATGATATCCACCGCATTCAATAACTGTTGCATCGCGCTGGAGCAGGCCACAATCTCCGGCAAGGTGCGATTCGAACTTCGGTTTTCATGATCGTTCGGCGTGTGCAGCATCGAGCCGCTTTGAGTGAGTGAGAAGGTTTCTACTGTCGGGCATTCGTCCTGCCTGGGTTCCCGGGTACCGTCAGGCGTCAGGTAGGCAGTGAATTCGCAGCAACGGGAATCGCTCAAGATCCGTTTGCCGATGGTTAGCTTGGCGTATGCAAAATTCCGGTTTGCGATATCAGCCAGCAGGTAGGCTGCGGTTTGGCACAAACCAGACCTGCTTTTAGCGGGATAGCTGTGCAACGGACATTTGGCGTGTACCAGCCGTACCCTGTTATCGCTATCCGCCACCGCCTTTTGGCTGGCTCGTCCACCACAAGCAATACATTCGACAATCCGGGTGAAATCATCGAACGACAACTTGTTGTCAGTGACAAAGGTATTCGTCCGATAATAGCTTTCCAGACAGATACTGGCGCTTCGATAGATCTGTTGCCGCGCCTCGGGGTTTGTTCCCTTGCCGAGCTTGCTGCAATTTTCCAGGATTTTATCCACCAGATCCTGTGCTTGGATATTATCCAATCCATTTAGAGCAGTTTGAGATCCCATATTCCTCTCCACCATCCTGCCCATTCTGAACGCCACATTATTTGTTCACGTTACAACTGCGACGGGTCCAGACTGGCCATGTGTTTTTTTGTCAATTATTTATGCTCTGAATATAAATCGAATCAAGCTTGATTCAACAGAGCGCTAAAAAAACTATAATTTTATTATTTCCCTACAACTTCAATCGCATATCATGCTCGGTTATGGCAATACCTCCATGTGGCTTGTATTTAGCTTTACTCAACTTCAAATACTGGATTTAGTGCTGGCCGACTCGCCATCGCAATAACTTCAATTCTAGTAATTACATAACTTAAAACAATCAGGCGTATTGCTTACCTATTTTTAAGTATTGGTGGTATACCTGGGTGGCAGATTCATTAACCGGATTGAGTATCCCGTCATATCCGCTCGTATAGGCTACAGGTATTTCTGCTATTTTTTTTTTGCATCGGCATTTCAATCGAGTGAACTCACTGTTATTGTTGGTTTGCACGTTATGAAACCGCAATCCCGTAGCAACCTGTATTCAGCATGTCCCGTGACATCGTTTAACGATATAACATTTATTTTATATTTTTAGTTATCTTGGGTCTTCACGTTGCATTTCGTTTTTATCATATTCTGAAAATACCACACAGAACGGAGAGGCGATGACGATGGCTCCGAACGATTTCGACAATGCCGGATCAGCAGAAGGATCGCATGCCGTTCGATGGAAGATACCGGACCAGACTCCCGCCATGAATGAACGCCTGTTGGATGACGTTAAAGGGGAGGCATTGGTCGACTCCCAGGGTCGGCGCATTACCGATTTGCGCGTTTCCGTCACCGACCGGTGTAATCTGCGCTGCAGTTACTGTGTCCCGGCCGGGAATCTTCAATTCGCCAAGCGGGAACAGCTGCTTGATTTTGCTGAGATCGTTCGGCTGGTCGAAGTTGCTGCCAGCCTCAATATCAAAAAAATTCGTTTGACAGGTGGTGAACCCCTGGTACGGCGCAATCTACCGGAACTGGTCCGACGCCTGACCCGAATCCCAGGACTGGAGGATATACCGATCACCACCAACGGTGTCCTGCTGACCACCCAGGCGCAAGCGCTCTACGCCGCAGGCGCAAGGCGTCTCAATATCAGCCTGGATGCATTGAGTCAGGATTGCTTTCAGGCCTTGACGCGCCGGGATGTACTGAACCAGGTGCTGGCCGGCATCACGACGGCGCATGCTATCGGCTTCCGCATCAAGATCAACATGATACCCATTCGCGGGGTGAACGAGGAGCAGATTATCCCGATGGCGCACTGGGCGCTAGACCGGGGACTGCACCTGCGCTATATCGAGTATATGCCCTTTGCCAGCAATGGCTGGTCCATGGACCGGGTGATCGCGGCTGCCGAACTACGCAGTAGGCTTGGTCAAGAGTTCATCTTGGGGGATGGCCGGCGCGCCCAGCCGGACTCGCCGGCAGTGGATTATCCCGTCCCTGGGGCTAGGGCGCCGATCGGCATTATCGCCTGTGTCACCGAACCCTTTTGCCAGCACTGCTCACGCATGCGGCTCACGCCCGAAGGCAGGCTGCGTCCCTGCCTGCACAGCGACCAGGAACTGGATATCGCCGAGGCCTTACGGGCCGGCGCCGGCACAGCGCAGTTACAGGCCCTGTTTCGCGCCGCGGCGTTGGCCAAATCCCCGGGGCGGCATCCGTTCCATGACAGGACGGCTTCAGAGAACCATGCGGTCATCCGCCCAATGATCCGCATGGGTGGATGACCGCATAATCGTTACGCTGCGTAGCGCGGCCTGACGATCCTGTGTGGCGTTGTCTGCAGGAGTAATGAGCAGCGGGCGCAGTTTTCGTCCGGAAACTAAGGTCATTCCTCCCCCAACCCTGCTCCCTGTGGCAACTGCCGCGAACGGTCGCTGCGCTTGACGCAGGGTACGCCGCGCACACCTTGGTCAATCATAAGTCCTTGTTATTTGGTGTGCGCGGCGCACCCTACGCTAGTTTCTACCATACTCTCCACTAGCAGAGGGAGTTTCTGGATGGGCACGAATTGAGTTGTCTAACAGACGCTCAATCGTGATCGAGGACGCCGTTCAGATAGTCGAGTTCCAGGCGTGCGGTGTGTGCGACTAAGCGGGTCAGCCAGACATAAAATGGCAGCGGGCAGTGTGCTTCCAGGCGCGCCTGAAAGGCCGGCAGCCACCCTACCAGATGGTGCTTGAGAAAATCCCTCTGAGCCGACAGATAGCCTTGCTGCAGCTCTTCCTTGTCCTCATCCCAAGCCTGCGCCTCCTTGAAACTGAGAAAGTGCAGAAACTCCAATTCCGCCCGCAGATGGTCAGCCAGTTCCCGTTTGCCTTCCGCAGGGTCCATCTTGAGTCCGAAGTGTTGATAGAGGTCAAGCAGCCGGATCAGGTGACCGCTCCGCTCCACCCCCTTCAGATAGACACCCTCATAGGGTGGACACGGGGGTTCCGGGGCGCCCACGTCGAAGGTCCCCATATAAGCGATTTGGAACTCCTCGAGACTGGTCTGTTCCAGATGGCGTTGAATATTGTCTTTGCTGCTCGTCTCTTCACGCATCAGATTGACCAGATGCGGCAGCATGGCGAGGCTGTCCCAGAGTTCGGACAGGTAATCTCCATTTTGATAATGCAGAAAGCGATCAGGGGTTGGATACTGGAATGCCGATGACAATAAGCGATAGAGGGTGCTCCTGACCATCGGGTTCGCGGTGAATACTGGAGTTGATACCAAGTTATCCATATTTTTTCCTCTGCTGTCCGGCCTTGCTCCATGCAGGGAGCAAGGCCGGGTTTGTGGTGACCAGGGTGGTTACGGCTTGATCGTGAGGGCGCCCCACAGACCGATAAATTTACTGCCGTTGCGTTCATCTCTCGAGCCGTCCCAGTTGGCGAAGACCGTGGGATAGGTTCCGCCCACCGCCAGATCGACCAGGTTGCCACCGGCGCCGACATGGGTGAGCGCGGTGTCGGCAGGCAGCTCGGGCGGAGGCGGAGCATCCAGGACCCGTCCCATGATCACCATCCAGCGGTTGTCCTGCCATCTTTGCCAGGCATGAAACACGCCCGGCTCGTCGGTTTCGGCGGTCTCCAGGGTGGTGCCTGGGCCATTGGTGACGATGTTTTCGATCTCGACCTTGTCCGGACGCCAGAAGTGGATGCTGACGGGACAACAACGAATCACCCCGGCATTGGAATCGTCTGCGGTCAGGCCTGTCTCATCGCGTCCGTCGCAGCGCATCCCCATGTGGATCATCGGCTCATTGTCCGGGCCGGGGATACAGCCGGGATAGTCGGATTCCGGATAGGGGATCATCAGCGCAAGGGCGTCGAAGAAGCGCGGCACCTCGTGCGCGTTCTCGTCGAAGGTCTTGTCCTGCCAGGTCACCCTGAGCAGCAGTTCCCCGCCGTCATGAATCGCCTTCACATACAGGTTTCTGACCAGTCCCGGCCTGACCTGACTCCAGTCATCGAACGGGGCCACCGCATTCGCGCTGGCGAACACCTTGTATTCGAGCGGCACGGTGGTCGCCGGGGCCGTTCTCCAGTCCCGATGCTCCGGGTTGTTCGCCGGTCCATTGGGATCGTCGAAATCGAAGTTCCCGACCCGCACCGCTTCGATCAGATAGGTATTGGTGTCGGTTGGAAAACCACTGCTGATCGAAGGCATGAGCAGCGCAGGCAACGCCAGGCCCAGGGTCAGCGCCATTGCCATTTTTCTATGGATTTTTTTCATTATTCACTCCTATCCCAGGTAAAGTTGCAACCGATCGGTTTCGTCATGGGCCATCAGGATGCGCACCAGTTCAGACTTGGGCTGGCCATCCGCATCCACCCCCCTGGCCCGCTCGGTCTCCAAGATGTCGAAGATTTCATCGATCCTGGCAACGCGCTGCGCGAAGGTTTGATTCGCATCATCGCCGAACATGCTGGCCAGCAGTTTGATCGGGATCCGCTTGGAGTTGGGCCGCAACTGGCCGCTCTTGCGTAAACTGGGCGGACTCAGCGGCGGGATGTAAAAGAGATTCGGCGCGGTGCCGTATTCGGGATGCAGGCGCAGGCCCACCCCCCAATAGTCGACCAGCCGATTGACGTTGTTGCGCTCGATGTTTTCCGGGTGGTCCGCGGGCAGATTGGGGTCATAGTAACCCGCGTAGCGAATCCGCCCGACGCACTGGTTGAAGCAGAAGTTCTCACGCGGTGGCTGCAGGCCGCTGGGACCGGCATCCTTCTCGAGCCGCGGATAACAGAAGATACATTTCTGCGCGCGTTTCTTGGCTGCATTGTAGTAAATCTTCTTATACGGACAGGCCTGTACGCAACGCCGGTAACCCTCGCAACGGCTCTGATCGATCAGCACCACGCCGTCCTCTGCGCGCTTGTAGATGGCGTTCTTGGGGCAGGCGGCCAGGCAGGCGGGTTTCGCACAGTGATTACAGAGCCGGGGCAGGTAGAAGTAGTGGGTGTTGGGATACTTGCCCGCGCCCACATCCTCGTCCCAGTTGCTCGCGTAGGCATCGGGACCGTCGGGTGAGGGAATTGGCACCAGCTGACTGCTGGTGGCATCGCCGCCCTCGGTCTTCAGCACCTCGTCGTAGTTGTACTCCCAGGGGTCGCCATAGTCCTCATGGATGCTGGGGAGTTTTCCCGTCAGATCGACTTCCCAGTTGTCGGGGTTGGTGGGCTCCACGAAGCCCCCGGCCAGCTCCTTGGTGAAGATGCCTCTGGGGTAGCCCCTGCCCGGCATCGTCTCCACGTTGTTCCAGTACTGATACAACAGTCCTTCGGGACTATCGGGCAGGTTTTCCAGCGGAATATCGATTCTGCCGTCGGTCCACTGGGTCTTGCACGCCATGGTGCAGGTATGGCACCCGATACACTTGTTGAGGTCGAAAACCATTCGAACCTGTTTTTCAATGTTAGCCATTTCGTCGCTCCTGATATCTTCACATGGGTTGAACCGGGGTATTCGCTGTCATGGCCTCAGGCTAGATCTTGCGAACGTCCACCCGGGTATCCTTCTGGTTTCCCGTGGGCCCCCAGTAGTTCAACCGGAAGGTGAGCTGCCCGTACTTGCCGGCGAGCTGGGTCGGGTTGATGCGGATCGTGGTCGGCGCCTGCCAGCCCGTATTGTTCTGGTAGCGTTCCCAGCCGTGATACATCAGGGCCATGCCCTCCGGCATCCGCGGTGCGATATTCAGATGCACCTGTACGGCGCCATGGTCGTTGAAGACCTCGACCAGTTCGTTGTCCTCCATATTGCGGCGTTTGGCTTCTTCAGGGTTCAGATAGACCACGGTGCGGCCACGTTGCAGGCGTAGCTGGAACTTGGCGTCGCGCCAGGTGGAATGGATCGACCAGCGCCCGTGCGGGGTACTCCAGCGCAGGGGATAAGGATCGCTGTCCACCGTGCCCTTGTAGGTCGGCAGTTCCTCGCCGAACTCGTTCAGATACCAGTCATGGTCGATGTAAAACTGCTGGCGCCCGGTCATGGTCTTGAGCGGCAGCAGTTCGTCGTACATGCGGCCGTGGGTGTGATAGGCCACACCCTCCTGCAGGGTGGTGGTCCAGGCCTCGCTGGTAGTGGGGAAGCGGATCGGATGTTTGATGATCGAGTCATCGGGGGCGAGATTCAGCGCCTCGTCATCGGCGAACCGATACGGCCCATCCAGGGTCATGCCCGCGGTCTCGGGCGCGTTGTCCAGAATGAACTGGCAGGCCGCCTTGTCGTCAGCTACATTACCCGGGATTCCGTCAGTGGCCACGTTCAAGGTGTCAAAGTCATTCAATAGATTGACGAAATCCCGGTTGATGACACTCCTGTCCGGCGTTCTGTCCTGGAAGCTGAAGCCGGTGTTGGCGAGCGCCTCGGCCAGGGAACGCCAGATCTGCCAGTCGCTCCGGCTCTCGTACATCGGGTCGATCACCGGGGTGAACGGGATGGCGTAGGTATGCAGATCGGTGGTGTTGAGGTCCCATTTTTCCATCATGCTGGCCGCCGGCAGCACCACATCCGCATACATGGCGGAGGTGTCCATGCGCAGGTTCAGATCGATGATGAGATCGACCTTCGGCAGCAGGTTGTTCACCAGATCGTTCCAGCCCTTGGACTGGTTGACATAGTTGGCGCCCCAGATGAACAGGACCTTGGGCGTCCTGCCGGTGTCGAGGGTGTGTTCGGGCCAAAGCGGCATCCAGCCCTTGTCGACGCTCTCTTTGATGTATTCGTTGATCGATCGCGGATAGAGGTTGTCGACGTCGGATTCAGCCTCGCCATGCACATAGGTCCACAGGGTGGTGTTCTGGAAACGCTGAGTCGGGCGGCCTTGAGGAAAGGCCAGATGAAACCAGGCCTCCTCGGGCCAGATCTTTTCCTGCCCGACATAGTGGTCGAAACCCGTGCCCGGCTTGCCCACGTTGCCGGTCAGCGCCAGCAGCAGGATCTGGGCGCGGTTGGTGAGATCGTTGTGGAAATAGTGATTCGTGCCCGCCCCTTCGATGATCCTGGCCGGTTTGATGGTGGCGAAATCCTGCGCGATCTCCCGGATCAGGCTGGGGTGGAGATGGGTGATCTGCGCGGCCTTTTCGACCGTGAAGGGTTCCAGCTTATCGAGCAGCCGCGAGAACACGGTGGTGACCTCGATCTCGCTGTGGTCATGCCCGCCGTGGCCCCAACACTTACGGCCATTCTTCAGTTCCCGGATACCTGTGACCGTGAAGGTCCCTTCCAGGGCCGGATCGATCGAACCCAGGTCCAGGGTCTGGTCCGGGCTGCCCAAGGTGCCCGGCACCTCGACCGCCGCATCGGTGGTGTAGTCCCACACATAATAGGTGTTGAAGGCGGCCGGATCCACGGGGCTGCCATCCGGGTTCTGGCGGTCGTCCTTACGCAGAAACTTTCCGGTATCCGTGCGTACCAGGAACGGCATATCGGTGAACTGCTTGATGTAGGGGATATCATGCAGATCTTTGTCGATGGCGTATTTCGCCATGGCCAGGCAAAGGGCGCCATCCGTGCCCGGTGCGATGGGTACGTAGGTGTCCGCATGGATGGCGGTCGGGTTGTAGTCGGGGAAGACCGCGATGCTCTTGGTGCCGCGCCAGCGCCCCTCGGTGTAGTAATGGGCGTCCGGGATGCGGGTCTCCAACAGGTTCGCCCCCATCAGCATGATCAGCTTGGAGTTGACCCAGTCGGCGGACTCGCAGGCGTCGGTTTGCACCGCCCAGGTCTGGGGCTGGCCGGGAGGCAGGTCGCAATACCAGTCATAGAAGCTGCAGGCCACACCACCGATCAGGTTCGCCAGGCGGAAGCCACCGGCCACGGTGATATGGTGCTTGGCGGGGATCGCGGCATAGAAGTTGACCTCATCGGGACTGTAGCGATGAAATTGCCCATCCTTGTCCCGGTGGGGTGTGTCGATCACATCCACGATCTTATTGGCGATCAGATTGAGGGCCTCGTCCCAGGTTGCCCTGATCCATTGCCCTTCACCCCGCGCCGTTCCGGGTTTTCTGATCAGGGGGTATTTGGTCCGTTGCGGCCCATACACATACTCCTTGTGGTTGGCGCCCTTCTGGCAGCCCCGGGGATTGTAGACCGGCAATACATCGTTGATCTCGGGGTAGTCGGCGAACTGCTCCTCCTTGAAGGCGATACCGTTCTTGACATAGGTCTTCCAGGTACAGGATCCCGTGCAATTCACCGAGTGAGCGATGCGGCCGAAATAGTCGAAGGTCCACTGCTCACGGTAAAAGTCTTCCCAACCCCGGTATGGATAATCTCCCAACGGGTCCAGAACCGGCAACAACAGATCCAGCGCCAGAAGATCTTTAGCCGCGAGCACGCTACCAGTAGCCGCTGCTGTCTGTAAAAATTTACGTCTGGAGATTGCTTTCATGATGATGTTCCTCGTTATAGTTTTCATGAGTCCTCTCACAGATTAATGGGCAATCCCTATGCCAAAAAAATATTTCAAATTATTTCAATTAGTTACACTTACAGATTTCTATAGGCAGTGAAATCTCAGAGCGGCCGAAGAAGCATCTCAGAATGAGAAAAAGCAAGTGGAATCCTGGAGTTAGGTTGGATGAAATCGAATTTCACAAAAGAAATGAGATTTCTCGGTCAGGGATGTCAATTAGACGACAGGATGCAGATGCAGACCCGCAGATTGAACGCATGAAGGCATTTCAACCAGGAGAAGGGTCTTGTGCTATGGCGCAAGAAGCGAAGTCAGCTTGGAAGCCGTCAGATCAGGCGCTCAGTATGGTCTTCACACACCTGATGCCATTCATGCAGCTACGGCTATCGACTTCCAGGCCACAGGCATTCTGACCAATAACGAGCGCTTCAAGGCCCTTACCAAAGAGGCACTCTGGATTTGTTTGTTTGACGGTACCGGCTAGGAAACATTAGCCAAGGCATTACTGGAAGCAGTCAGCTTTTTGTCTTCTCCCAGAGTATGCGGAACAAACCAATCCTTTAAAAGGTTCCACGACCACATCCGCTCCGGACAGATCCTGCTGAAACATCCTGATCTTGCATTGAGACTGTTCAGCAGACAGGATCGTTATCCGCTGAGCTTTCTATGCCTGAAATGTTACCCGGCAACCCTTCCTTTTATCGGATGCTGAAAACAGCGCAATGTGGGACAATTCAACTTTGGCGTGAACTTCCAGCCCCTGATCGAGGCACATGGCGCTTTCCGATTATCTCAACACCTTTGGCCAGGACCTGCTGCGCCGCTACGGCGAACGGGTCCATAAGCTGGCGATCAATGCCGGCTTCACCTGCCCCAATAGGGACGGCAGCAAGGGCCGCGGCGGCTGCACATTCTGCAATAACGTCTCATTCAGTCCCAATGCACGGCGCCCGCCGAGCATCGCCGAACAGATCGAGGCGGGCCGCCGGGTGATCCGCAAACGCACCCGCGCGCGCCGCTATATGCCCTACTTTCAGGCCTATACCAACACCTATGCCGATCTGGCCGATCTGGCCGAACTCTATGCCCAGGCGTTGCGGGAACCCGATGTGGTCGGCCTTTCGGTGGGCACCCGTCCGGACTGTGTGCCCGAGCCGGTGCTGGATCTACTGGCCGGCTATCGGGAGCAGGGTTTCGAGGTATGGTTGGAACTGGGCCTGCAGTCCGCCGACGACACCACCCTGGAGCGGGTCAACCGGGGTCACGGCTTCGCCGAATACCGTCTTGCGGTGCGGGCGGCGCAGCAACGGGAGCTGCCGGTCTGCACCCATCTGATCGTCGGTCTGCCCGGCGAGGGGCGCGACGCCGCCCTGGCGAACCTGCACAAGGTTCTGGAACTGGGGGTCGAGGGGCTCAAGCTGCATCCCCTGCATGTGGTCAAGGGCACCCGGCTGGCCAATGAATGGCGGCATGGCGAATATCAGCCGCTCTCACTCACAGATTATATCGGAATCGCCGCGGACCTGATCGAGCGCACCCCCCCAGAGGTGCGCTACCACCGGCTCACCGGCACCGCACAGGAGACCATCCTGCTGGCCCCGGCCTGGTGCGCAAAGAAGTGGCGGGTGCTCAACGGCATCGAGGCGGAACTGGCCCGCCGCGGCAGCTTTCAGGGCTCACACCTGGCCGCCGGAACGGCGCTTCGGCAGCCCTGGCCCGGTAGCCATCACGAACACAACACGAGGTATTGGCATGGATCTGGTCTGTCCCGCGGGTAACCTGCCCTCCCTCAAGGCGGCGGTGGACAACGGCGCCAACGCGGTCTACTTCGGCTTTCAGGACGACACCAACGCACGCCATTTCGCCGGGCTCAATTTCACCCCCGCCAAGCTGGCGCAGGGTATCGCCTACGCCCGCCAGCGCGGGGTCAAGTGTTTTCTGGCCCTGAACACCTATCCGCAACCCCACGACTGGCAACGCTGGCGACAGGCGGTGGACCGGGCCGCCGAGCTGCGTGTGGATGCCCTGATCGCCGCCGACATCGGCGTCCTGGACTATGCCGCTAATCACCATCCCGAGCTCAACCTGCATCTGTCGGTGCAAGCCTCCGCCACCAACTACGAGGCCCTGCGCTTCTACCACGAGCACTTCGGGGTGCGGCGCGCGGTGGTGCCCCGGGTGCTGTCGCTGGCCCAGGTCCGGCACCTGTCGAGCACAGCCCGATCGAGATCGAGGTGTTCGGCTTCGGCAGCCTGTGTGTGATGGTCGAGGGCCGCTGCATCCTCTCCTCCTACGCCACCGGCCAGTCCCCCAACACCTTCGGCGCCTGCTCCCCGGCCAGCCATGTGGAGTGGCGCGAGACCGAAGACGGCCTGGAGACTCATCTGGGCGGGGTCCTGATCGAACGCTACCGGCAAGGCGAGAACGCGGGCTATCCGACCCTCTGCAAGGGCCGCTACCAGGTCGGCGGCCACACCTATCACGCCATCGAGGAACCCACCAGTCTGAACACCCTGGAGCTGCTGCCGGAGCTGCAGGCCGCCGGAATCGCCGCGATCAAGATCGAAGGCCGCCAGCGCAGCCCGGTGTATGTGGCCCAGGTGACCCGGGTGTGGCGCGCCGCCCTCGATGCCTGCGCCCGGGACCCGGCGCACTATCGGCCGCAGCCGGCCTGGATGACGAACTCGACCGGGTCTCCGAAGGCACCCAGACCACCCTGGGCGCCTATGCCCGCCCCTGGCAGTAGCGCGCGCAGGAATCGACCATGCCGTCCCCCATGAAACTCTCCCTCGGCCCCATCCTCTACTACTGGTCCCGTCAGCGGGTATTGGACTTCTATACCGAGATGCTCGAGCTGCCCCTGGACATCGTCTACCTCGGGGAGACGGTCTGCGCCAAGCGCAACCAGCTGCGCACCGATGACTGGTTCGACCTGGCGGACCGCTTCGCCGCCGCCGGCAAGCAGGTGGTGCTGTCCACCCTGGCCCTGCTAGAGGCGGAGTCGGAGCTGATGCGGTTGCGGCGCATCTGCGCCAATCGAACGCTATCTGGTCGAGGCGAACGACCTGGGGGCCATCCACCTGCTGGAAGGCCGCCCGTTCGTGGCTGGACACAGCGTGAACATCTACAACCCGCACACCCTGAAACGGCTCGCAGGCCTGGGACTGCAACGCTGGGTATTTCCGCTGGAACTCTCCGCCGAGACCCTCTCAGCCATGCAGGCCGAACGGCCTGCGGGATTGCAGACCGAAGTGTTCGCTTACGGACGCATGCCGCTGGCCTACTCCGCCCGCTGCTTCACCGCCCGCGCGCACAAACTAACCAAGGACGACTGCCAGTACCGTTGTCTCGACTATCCGGACGGCTTGACCCTGACTACCCAGGACGACAACCGCTTCCTCGCCCTCAACGGCATCCAGACCCAATCGGCCCGTAGTGTGAATCTGTTGGGTGAACTGCCCCGTCTGCAGGAACTGGGGGTGGATGTGCTGCGCATCAGTCCCCAGGCCAACCATACGGCGAAGATAGTGGAGGCCTTTGCCGCGGCGTTGAGCGGTGAGGAGGATCATCGGCAGGCTGCAACAGCCTTGAAGCGCTGATGCCCACCGGTGGCTGCGATGGCTACTGGCGGGGCGTGGCAGGCATGGAGTCGGCGACGAAGGCGGCCCAGTACCTGAACGGCGTCTGAACCGGAGAGACCGGTTCAGGCAAAACGGCGCAGCAGATCGGTCGAGAGGTTCATGACTTTCAACAGCGGGCCGAGCCGGCCTTCCAGTTCCAGCCCATCGAGAAAGTTCTTCACGTAGAGCCCGAGTTCCGTCTTGCCGCCCAGCTTCAAACGCCGATTGAAAAACAAGGTATCCGCGTCCTCCCGCCGGGTCGCGAGCAGCAGGAAGTCGTAGACGCTGCCGCTGATGCTCAGATCCGCCTGCCCGCCGGTTGCCGCGTGCAGGCGTCCCCCACTCTGGGTGAGATGAAACCGCAGCGGCGTATCCGTCACCTCGACACACATCACCTTGTGCTGCAAAAAATCCAACTCCCCATCCTTGAGTTCCGGCGCAAACACCTGATTCAGCGCCATTACCAGCAGTCCGTTATGCACCCGCCTGGGAATAAGCCCAAGCGGCAAGGTCAGGGGTGCAGGTAACAAGGGAGCGAAACGGAGCGATTCGGTACGGCTGGGCATAATCGGTTCCAGAGGTGTTTCAGGAACTGGGTATCCTCTGGAAAATCGGCTTCGATGTCAAATGGATCAGGTGACTGGAATGAGTCACATCACCTACTTATCGAACGAGATGATTTAGATTGTGAAAGTGTGGCCGGATCCCATTCGGCTGCACAGTAGCGGTGGCTTCAATCGCGCAGAATAGGCGATCTCCCCCCAATGCCATTCTATGTCACTGATTTCCCGACTAATGATAAAGATGGATCAGTAACAAATCTTCTTGTCGTTCTGATTCCAAGGGTGCTCAGCATGGTTCCAATCAATCTGGTCACGCAGCCAGGGATGGGGTTATACTCGCAACGGTGTACTTAGGCTGGTGTTGGTAGACGTACTTGTTCTAGTAGCGATTGGGCAAACTATAGTACGTTCGTGGTGCCACCTGTTCGGTGTGCGTAAAGTATACCCTTAGATCAATCAAGAATTATCAACGAGAGGAGATTGTCATGGAAGCTGTTTTAGTGGTTGTCGTTTTGGTGCTGCTGATTGTTTTTCTGGCAAAGCGTATTTAGAGTCACTGGATCCCGGCCTTGCTGTCGCCGGGTGAAGGCGCAGGCAGGAGACCCCAGCGAGACGCATGTCATCGCAATGTAGATTCCTCCATGCAGCTCGAGGTTCTTCATCTTTCCAAAGTCTACAAAGAAAACAGAGGGCTCCTTGACGCCGGCTTTAACGTCGAAAAAGGCGAACTGATCGCAGTGGTTGGACACAACGGCGCCGGCAAGTCGACCCTGTTAAAAATGCTCGGTGGCTGGCTGGTTCCCGACTGTGGCGTGGTCAGAGTCGATGGGGTTGATCTCAAAAACAGACGCAGCCTCGTCAGGAAGATTGGCTTCGTGCCGGAAACGCCGAATCTGTTCGATTTCTTTTCAGTCGAATATAATCTGGCCCTTTTTGCCCGCCTGTTTCAAACCCCCTTGTTGCGAATCGAAGAGACGTTGCAGGAATTCAGTCTCCTCCCGTTTCGCCATAATAAAGTTCAGGAGTTGTCGAAAGGATTGAAGCAACGGGTCAGCATCGGACGCGCGCTGCTCGCCGATCCACCCCTCCTTCTTTTTGATGAGCCGACTTCGGGGCTCGATTTTGAAATGACCAAGGAGATTCACCTTCTACTGAAAAAAATTCATGGGTTGGGAAAGACGATAATGTTTACCTCGCATCGGCCCGAAGAAATAAGAACCCTCGCCACACGGATCATGGTGCTCCATCAAGGAGTTCTGGTCTTCGACGGTTGCCCTGCGGAATATTTTGCGTCGCACATTCATCAGAATCTCTACGCATGATCAGAAATGTCCTGGTATTGACCCTCAATGATTTAGCGATTGCATTTAAAAATAAAACTCTCTATCTAATTCTCTTTATCCCCCTTTTTGTTTTCTTCTCGTTGGAGATGGTTGACAAAAACGGTCCGAACTTTCAGAAGATAAAGATCGGGCTGCTTGAAAACGGGCGCTATCCCGCCGGGCTGATTCAATCCCTCCAATCGGCCGATCAGGCCTTTGCGATTTTCTGGCTGGCGGACGAAGAGCAAGGGAAGCGCTGGCTAAAAGACAGGAATGGCGACGGCATTCTTGTGCCATCGACCAAAGTGGCGCAAGGCTGCGCCCTGATCGTTCTAGAATTGGCCTCCTTCCAAACTTTAGCCATTGTCGAAAGCGTATCCGAACTGCAGCGGTCCCTGGAAGGGCAGAACAATAAATGGATCGCGGAAATCCGCTCTGTTCAGGAGAGCATGATTCAAAAACAGATGCTGCCGACCTGGATATTAATGCTCGTCCTTCTGGTCGGCTTCATCGTCCTTCCGACACAGGTGGCCGAAGAAAAGGAAAAAAAGCTACTTCTCGGGTTGTTGCAAACACCAATTCGTGAGGCGGAGTGGTTGTTCGCCAAGGTTTTATTTGGCATGATTTTGATCGCCGTCTCGGCTCTCCTGCTGCATCTACTGATGGTGTTTGACCTGGAACCTGACAGCCGCTTGAGCTATTTGGGCTTTCTGATGGCGGGCGGGTTCTGTTTCAGCTCATTCGGAATCTTCGTCGGTTTTTTATGCCGAACACAGGCCAGCGCGAGAACATTGGGCGTGCTTTTTTATCTGCCCCACCTTCTCCCATCAGCGCTCGCCGACTTTTCGCAAACATTGAACAGCGTGGCGCCATTGCTTCCATCTTTCCAATTTTACCGTCCGATCAAATCGATCCTTCTTGAGGGGGGCGGATTGTCCGATTTTCCACAGCAACTGCTCGCTCTGTTCGGGGTTGGGCTTTTGACCTTTTTCCTGTCCTACCAGTTAATGAAAAAACGCTGGCTGATGTAATCCTGAATCAGGCTCTCTATACTGGATCAAGGCAAGATTCGTACGTATAAAGTACGCATTCCTGGATACCACTTCATTGAGCGTCCGTCGGCCGTCACACTACACATACTTTCATCTATGCCTGGAGTCTTGCGTTCGTTAACCCTGTCTCCTACACTGCCTCTAGTACAGGGTTTGAAGTTCTCATTCTCCATTCTTTATTGGCTGCCGGGATTGGTAATCGTCCACTGGGGGGACGAAAATCCGATCGAAACGTCAACAGCTTCGACAAGCCCGATACCTCTTTATTCAGCGTAACCAAACCGCCAAAGCCGTCCCGACTTCGATTACCAGACTTAATTACCCTTGTGAGGGGGGAGTAACATGGAAAAGCTCTTGTGTCATTGGCGCCAGCCTTGGCGCTGCCGTTCACGGTGGCTGTGGGCCGTGGGTCTGGTCCTGGTTGGTTTGGCATCCATCGCATCGGCCCAGGCCCCCATTTCCCAGGACCAAATCAGGGCGCTGGCGGAGGCTTTGCGGCTCGCCGCTCCTCAGACCGGACTCGAGGATGATGGGCTCTACAGTGAGTGGAAGATCAAGCCCGACAACATTGCCCGCTGGTCCAAGCGCTGCATCGGCGACGAGCTTACCCCACTGCTGTTCGAGTCCAACCCAGGTCTCGCCGGACAGATCGTGGAATGCGTGATGGGCGGTGTCCTGCGCGATCAATACCAGGCCGGCAGCGACGACGAGTCCGTTGCCGTGCGCCGCGCCGCCTCCTGGTGGATGACCGGCGACCCGGAGCAGTACGGCAGCGGCGGCACTGCCATCTATACGGAAAAGGTCCTGAATTTCTATCGCGCGCAGCTGCGCGCCGCGCAGCCCGCGTCGACCCCGTGAAATCGCTGGTCCCGCCCCGCCCGCGATGGCTAGAAACGGAGGCGATCGAGAACGATTATCCGGGGGGTTGTCAACCAATGGTTGGCTGACAGAAGACCCAAAAGGAGGTTCATCGTGTATCGCCAATGCGGCACGAGACAATACGAAATCTCTCAGGTTGCAGTAGGGACTCGTTGCATTACCGGTACGCCGCCACGCGCAGATGCAGCGACTCAGTGCTCAGTGCTCAGTGCGGCGACCGGGCGGGCGCTCGAGGATAATCGCACCAATGGCTTCAAGAGCCTGGGAGTCATCCTTCCCCTAACGATAACTCCGCAACAACCCCCGCAGCACACCCTGGATCTGCACCTCATCCGGCGCGTACCGCATGGGTGACAGGCTGGCATTCGCCGGGTGCAGGATCACCCGGCCTGGCTGCTGTTCGATACGCTTCAGAGTCACTTCTTCGTTGCGGATCAGGGCCACCACGATCTGGCCGTTGCGGGCGCTGTCGCGATGTTCGATCACCACGTAGTCCCCATCGAAGATGCCCTCTTCGATCATCGAATCGCCGCTCACCTGCAGCACGTAACAGGGGCCCTTGCCGAGCAGTTCGTCGGGCACCTGCATCAGCTCCGCCTGGTTCACCGCCTCGATGGGCCGCCCCGCCGCGATGCTGCCGAGCAAGGGGATACCCTCTGCGGCCTGGCCCAGTTCAACCAGACGGATGCCCCGTTGCAGGCCGTCCAGCGGCTCCACCAGGCCGGCCTGCACCAGGGCCTGGATGTGCTTGTGCAGGGAGCCTCGGGAGCGCAGCCCCAGCAGTCGGCACAGCTCGTCATAGTTGGGCGGGTGCTCGAAGCTGGCGGCGCGATCGCGCAGGGTCTGGTAGATCTCCTGCTGGCGGCGGGTCAATTTCATGGCGAATTGGTCTTGCTTTGTTCTCTACTTGTTCTCTATTCTATCTCAGGAGAACCAAAAGAGAACAGACCATGTCGAACACCGCCGAATCCTTGACCGCCCCCACCCTCGATCCGGTGGCATCCCTCGCCATCCGCCTGCGCGCCCGCTATGGGGAGCGCATCACCGGCGAGCTGGTGATGCCGGCCAAGCCGGGACGCTACACGCCGCTCCCCGCCGACCTGGATCAGCGCTTGGCCGCCGCCCTGCGGGCGCGCGGCCTGGACCAGCTCTACAGTCATCAGGCGCAGGCCTGGGAGTCGATCCAGGCCGGCCGGCATACGGTGATCGTCACCCCCACCGCCTCGGGCAAGACCCTCTGCTACAACCTGCCGGTGTTGCAGGCGGCATTGCGCGAGCAGGCCAAGGCCCTGTATCTGTTCCCCACCAAGGCGCTGGCCCAGGACCAGGTGGCGGAGCTGAGTGAGCTCAACCGGGCCGCCGAGTCGGGAGTACGAGCCTTCACCTTCGATGGCGACACCCCAGGGGACGCACGCATGGCGGTGCGCACCCGGGGTGACATTGTGGTGACCAATCCGGACATGCTGCACCAGGGCATCCTGCCTCATCACACCAAGTGGGCTCAGTTCTTCGAGGGCCTGCGTTATGTGGTGATCGACGAGATGCACAGCTATCGCGGCGTGTTCGGCTCCCATGTGGCCAATGTGCTCGGCGCCTGCGGCGCATCTGCCGCTTCTACGGCGCCGATCCGCGCTTCATCCTCTGCTCCGCCACCATCGCCAATCCAGCCCAGCTGGCCGCCCAGTTGATCGAGGCCGAGGTGCACGCGATCACCGACAGCGGCGCGCCCCAGGGGGCCAAGCAGCTGCTGCTGTGGAATCCGCCGGTAGTGAATCAGGAGCTGGGCATCCGCGCCTCGGCCCGTTCCCAAACCACCCGCATCGCCAAACTGGCGCTGCAGACGCGGGCTCAAGAGCATCGTGTTCGCCCAGTCCCGGCTGATGGTGGAGGTGCTGACCAAGTACCTGAAGGACGTCTTCGATCAGGACCCGCGCCGCCCCGCCCGGGTGGCTGCCTACCGGGGCGGCTACCTGCCCACCGAACGGCGCGGCATGGAGAAGCGCCTGCGCGCAGGGGCCAGTGGACTGCGTGGTCTCCACCTCGGCCCTGGAGCTGGGGGTGGACATCGGCGCCCTGGACCTCTGTGTGCTGAACGGCTATCCCGGCACCATCGCCGGCACCTGGCAACGCCTGGGGCGGGCCGGGCGGCGTCAGCGCACGCGCCCTGGGGGTGCTGGTGGCGAGCAGCCTGCCGCTGGACCAGTACATCATCCGCAATCCGGAATTCTTCCTCGGCGCCTCACCGGAGCAGGCCCGCATCGACCCGGATCAACTGCTGATCCTGCTCGACCATGTGCGCTGCGCCGCCTTCGAACTGCCATTCAGACAGGGCGAGACCTTCGGCGGCGAGGCGCTGTCCGAGCTGCTCGGCTATCTGCAGGAACAGGGCGTCCTGCACCGGGAAGGACGATCAGTGGCACTGGATGGCGGACAGCTATCCGGCCAACAGCGTCAGCCTGCGCTCGGTGGCGGAAGGCAACTTCGTGGTGATCGACTACCGGCAGTGGCGGCCAAGCAGCGTGATCGCCGAGGTCGACTACAGCGCCGCCGCCGATGACGATCTATCCAGGGGCGATCTATATGATCCAGTCGACCCCCTACCAGGTGGAGCGGCTCGACTGGGAGGGCCGCAAGGCCTTCGTCACCCGCACCCGGGCGGACTACTACACCGATGCCATCGACTACACCCGGCTGAAGATCCTGGAGCGCTTCGAGCAGGCCGATCATAGCCGGCACGCGGTCGCCAAGGGCGAGGTGCACCTGGTGCGACGCATCGCCGGCTACAAGAAGATCCGCTACTACAGCCACGAGAACGTGGGCTATGGCAAGATCGCCCTGCCGGATCAGGAGATGCACACCACCGCAGTCTGGTGGCAGGTGAATCCCGATGCCCTGGAGACCGCCTTTCCCTCCCGCCAGGCTGGCCCTGGACGGCTTTCTGGGTGCCGGCTATGCCCTGCACATCGTCGCCGCCATGCGTATGTTGTCGGAGCCCCGGGACATCGGCCGTGCAGTGGGCGACGGCAACGCCAACTGGTTCGCCACGGTGGATGTCGGCGGGCGCGGCCGGCTGCGCGACGCCGACGGGGATGCGTTGGAGCCCGACCAATTGCAACAGTTCACCCCCACCCTGTTCCTCTACGACAACTATCCGGGGGGCATCGGCATCTCGGCACCCCTGTTCGAGAGCCGGGCCACCATCGTGACCGATAGCCCGGCAACTGATCAGGCGTGCGCCTGCGCCTACGGCTGCCCCAGCTGCATCGGTCCGATCCTGGCCAGACGACGAGCAGCGCGGACCCTCGCCGAAACAGGCGGCGCTCGCCGTATTGGATCTGTTGTCCGAGTCATGCGTCTTAAGTCCCGGCTATCCCACTGTTACAGTCGCAGACCGGAAGTGGATTCAGCACGACCGGCGCCGGTCCCGCCGTTACCGACCTGCAGGAACGACTGGCCAAGCTGCAGCCCGGAGCGTGCCCAGCTGCAAACCAACAGCGGTCGATCACGCCTGTCGGAACAAGCCCTGGCCCGGCGGGCTCGGCGGCGATCTGATCGCCGAGGGCGTAATCCGTATCCGGCAGCGGATTCCCGCTATCCGGTCGTTGCGGCTCGATTGAGCTTAATTCCCTGATCAAGCATCCCCTATTGCCTGGTGAAGTGCCGGGCGAGACCAGGCGCGGTAGCTATATCGACACCGAGACCACGGGACTGTCCGGCGGCAGCGGCACCCTCGCCTTTCTGCTTGGCATCGCCCATCTAACGCATGACGCCATCCAGCTCGAGCAGTGGCTGCTGACCCGATTTGGCGCGGAGGCGACCCTGCTGTCGACCTTCACTGATACCCTGACAGCGGACGATCGACTGATCAGCTACAACGGCAAGAGTTACGACCTGCCCCTGCTGCTCACCCGCTATCGGATGCAGGCCCTGCCTCAGCCCTTCGCGGAGTTGCCGCACCTGGACCTCCTGCACCCGGTGCGGCGGTTGTTCGGCCGGCGCTGGCCGGACTGCCGTCTGATGACCTTGGAAGAAAAGCTGCTCGGCTTCACCCGCCACAACGATCTGCCCGGCGCCGAGGCCCCCGCGGCCTGGTTCGACTATCTCCGGCAGGGGGAGGCGGGCCGGCTGATCCGGGTGGTCGAGCACAACCGCCAGGACATCGTCTCCCTGATCCTGGCGCATACCGCCCTGGCGCGGGCGGTCGAGCAGCCGGTGGCTTTCGGGGTGGATCTAAGCGCCCTGGCGCGCTGGCTGCAGGGAACCAACCCGGCGGCCGCCCACCACCTGCTGCAGTCCCATGTGGAATCTATCGATGATGAAGGTAAACGGCTGCTGGGCCGGCTCGCCCGCCGGGCCGGCGACTGGCGTCAGGCCCTGACCCTGTGGCAGGAACTCGCCGCGAAAGGCTGCACCGATTCCCTGGAGCGGCTCGCCAAGTATCACGAACATGTCAGCAAGGATCTGGTGGCCGCGCAGCATTACACTGAGCTACTGCCGACAGAGGCCCGGCACCACCACCGGCGGCAACGCCTTGCGGGGAAACTGGCGGAACTGCAGTCCGGTCTGTTCCAGCCATGATCCCCTCCCCCGCGGGGGAGGGTTAGGTCAGTATCGTCTTCCTGCCTTTCCTGACATTGGTCCATCTGCCCGCCAGGGATGCTGGAAATGCAATTGATTTGCAGGAGCAAATCTTGCCCTGTACGGCCGCCACTCCAGCGCATCCTGCGCCCGTGGCATTGGTACATCTGCCCGCCAGGGATGGGGGAAATGCAATTGATTTGCAGGAGCAAATCTTGCCCTGTACGGCCGCCACTCCAGCGCATCCTGCGCCCGTGGCATTGGTACATCCCTGTACGGCCGCCACTCCAGCGCATCCTGCGCCCGTGGCATTGGTACATCCCTGTACGGCATGGGAACGCTACCGGTTCGCTTCAATCGCTTCCAGCACCCCGTCCCATAACTGGATGCGCGCCTGGATCGCGTCGCGGGCCGCCGCAATGGCCTCCTGGGTCTTTTGTTCGTCATTCGCGCAGAGCTGATTGAGCAGTCTCAGGGACAGGGGGGCATGGAAATCCTCGTCCATATGGACATGACGGTTCAGGTAATAATGAAATACCGGGGCTGCCTGATCCGAGACCCCGATCTGGCTCAGGATCGAGCGAAACATACCGGGAATGATATGTTCCCGCCCCAGCGCTAAAGCAGCAGCGACCCGGTGCGGGTTGTCGCTCTGAATGAACTCAAAGGTCTTGGTGGTGAAGCGTTTCGAGGGCGGGGGGATCTCAGCCGTCTGTAGGGCGTTAGTGAGACCCTGCTCGGTGACGCTGTTGATAAATCTGTTGGACGGAGTCAGATTCGCGCCAATCTCGCTCATGGCCCTCTGATAGAGCTGAAAATGGCTGCTGTAGGTACCCGGCTCCAGGCCCTCGTCCGTTTCCTCCTCCAGCACCAACTCATTGATGAAGCGGCGAACGCCGGGATCCCCCTGGTCAGACCAGGGATAGCGGCTCGGTGCGATGACCGACTGCAGATATTTCATCAGCGACATGAAGTCCCACACCGAATAGACGTGATGCTCCATGAAGCAACGCAGATCCCGCTCGGTGCGGACGGCTGCATAGACCGGGTGACTCTCAAGGCTGCTCTTGAACGACGCGATCAGATCGCTGGTGATGAGTTTTAACATGATACTGCTGCCAGTGCTTGTTGTTACGACGTAGTCGCATTTTCGCGTAAATCAGCGTGGATATACACCTCTGGTGTACAGCGTTTTTCAAGCTACCGCACAGCTGTCCATGATCCGCAACAGTCTACAGGGTGATCTCGATTTTCCGGATCTCCCCATCCCGCCACAGGCTGATGGTGGTCTCGTCGCCGATCTGAAAATCATCCAGCCGCGCCAGCAACTCCTTCACGCTGGCTATCTTGCGACCACCAATCCCCACGATGACATCCCCGAGAGTAATGTCCCTGTTACGGCTGACCTCGGTGCCGCGCAGACCGGCGGCCTCTGCGATCGAACCGGGAGTCACCCGAAGGATCAAGACCCCTTCCACACCCAGTTTCTTGGTCAACCTCTGATTCAGTTCATCGTTGATCTCGATTCCCAGGGCCGGTCGGGTGTAACGACCCTGGCTGATCAATTCCGGCACCACCCGATTCACCGTATCCACCGGCACGGCAAAGCCGATCCCTGCATAGGCCCCCGAGGGGCTGAAAATGGCCGTATTGATGCCGATCAGACGCCCGGCGCTGTCCAGCAGCGGACCCCCGGAATTGCCCGGATTGATGGCCGCATCCGTCTGGATGAGATGATCGATGGTAATCCCTTCTTCCTCGGACAGACTCCGATCCAGGGCCGACACCACCCCGGTGGTCAGGGTGTAATCGAGTCCGAACGGGTTGCCGATGGCGAACACCTTCTGGCCGACCTTTAGATCGTTGCTGATGCCGATCGGCACTGGCGGTGGACGATCGAAATCGACCCGGATGCGCAGCACCGCCAGGTCATGAGCGGGACTGGTGCCCACCAGCACCGCATCGTAGGTGCGGCCGTCGTTCAGTCTGACCTGGGCCTGGGAGGCCTCTGCAATAACATGGTTGTTGGTCACCACATGCCCAAGACCGTCCCAGATCAAGCCTGAGCCCGTGCCCTGGGGCACGCTCAGGATATTGCGGGTCCAGGGATTCAACAGTCGTTGCACGGTGGTGATGTAGACCACCGATGGACTGGCGTTCTGGAAGATCTCGATGGTGGACGCTTCGTCCGCCGCCAGTTCCCCGCGAGCGCTGATCGTCCTGGGCTCGGTGGTGCTCCTGATGAGGAGTTGTTCGAGCACCGGCAGCAAATACCAGATACTGAAGAACAGCAGGAACAGAATGGCAAAAAATCGGAAGCGTTTGATGAAGATGTCATCCATAGGAAAAATCGGAGGTTTGGTTATTGATGGAAAGCACTCGGTCGATGAGCACCATGCTTCAGCGATCACCAGGCCCCTCGACCGTGAAGTGGAACAGCTGCCAGCCTCGGTTACTATACGATGAACGAAGCCCGGCTATCCAGCCGCCGGGCCAGTCATCTGTATCGAGACAGTATGGGATCAAGAAGATAGAACCTGCAAGAGATGCGGGCAGATGCTCTACCCGTTGACCCTCAGTGGCGGGCGAATGAGCCACCGAGAGATGAGATCTCCAACGCGGCCATCAGTACGCTGGCCCGTTCGTTGGCATTCGGGGCTTCCAGGATGGCCTGCTTTTCCGCGCTATCGAGGGGCAACAGGGTGGCCATCGTATGCACCAGTTGCAGGTCCGTCAACTGCCCCACGGCACGCCAATCCACATCCAGACTCTTCTCCCGCAGAAAATGACGCAAACGTTGCGTGAAAAACGGACGGTCACTCAAGATCTTCTGGTTCTGCTGCTGGAGATCGGCGGCGAAGGGTCGCCACTCGGGCGCCACCACCCGGTAACCGCGCACCTCGGGCAGCTCCTGCTGGATCTGAAAGCGGATGAGCCCGGTCAGCGACAGCAGGATCCGGTCGTCGCTGGTTTCGCTGTAGGCGGTGATCCGCCCGGCGCAGCCGGTATGATACAGACCTGAGGTTGCGATCCTGTCTGGAAGGTATTCGGCTGCACCATGCCGAACATGTGGTGGCTTTTCAGTACGTCCTCGACCATGTTCAGATAACGCGGTTCGAAGATATTCAGCGGCAGATCCGCCCCCGGCAGCACAATCACGCTCTCCAGCGGAAACACCGGCAGGGTTGCCGGCAGTTCATCGAAACTCGGAACAAAACGAGAACGTTGCATGATTGGTCATCTCCCCGGAATGGAGGTTGGCGTGCACAGACAACAAGGCAGAGTCTTCTATCTTTGACGAGGTACTCGCGCCGATGATTAGCTTTTGCCAGACTTCCCTGCAGTCAGCTGCGACTCACTTTCGATAAATGGTGCCCGATGGTTTTCACTCATTGACTGTGTTCTCTGACTCGCAAACACTATAAAGTGTAATGCAACACGATGTAATGTAATTTCTGACTCGGCGAGACGCCTGAAGTTCCGACATTTGTCTGGTCAGACGAGGCCTGCCGGCGGGGCTGGGCCCGAGCCGCCTTAGCGTGGTGAATAAGCCGGAACGCTCCTCTTTCCAATCAGTCAGAGATAGGGGACCGGGTGGACAGTGTTCGCGCATATTTACCTGGTCCACCAGGCCAGGATGAGTATGCCGCTTGGGCTTGAGGAGCGATCATGCAAATCGGACGCCACCTGGGGAAACCGATGACAAGCCAGCAGACGGCCTCAGCCCCCGAAGCACAAGCTGCGCCGGATGCGCCGGACATTCGCAGACATGGAAAACACACAGACAACACAACAGACGACGATGGAAACAAGCGAGCCCCTTTACCTGGTATTCGGCGCGAGCGGTTATATCGGCAGCAACCTGGTTCCGCGCCTGCTCCAGGAAGGCCGTCGGGTGCGTGCCGCAGCGCGCAATATCTCCATGCTCGAAGGCAGGGATTGGCCGGCTACCGAAATGGTCGCGGCCGATGCCCTCAAGCCCGAGACCCTGGCGGCGGCCATGCAAGGGGTGGAGATCGCCTACTATCTGGTCGCATTCCATGGCGGCCGGTCCCGATTTTGCGGCGCTCGACGATCAGGCCGCCAGCAACTTCGGCGCAGCGGCGGAGGCGGCCGGGGTCAAACAGATCATCTACCTCAGCAGTCTGGTGCCACCCAATGCGCACAGCCGCATCTGCTCTCCCGCCAGCGTACCGGCGACCTGCTGCGCCGTTACCGGGTGCAGGGTGACCGAACTGCGTGCCGGTATCATCGTAGGGTCCCGGTTCCGCCGCCTTCGAGGTGATGCGGGACCTGATCTACAACCTGCCGGTCATGTTCACCCCGCGCTGGGCGAAATCCAAGTCACCCCCGATCGCGCTGGAGAATATCCTGGTATACCTGGTGCGGCTGCCGGAACAGGCGACCGCCACCGGCGGTATCTTCGAGGCCGCCGGACCCGAATATCTCTCCTACCGGCAGATGATGCGGATCATGGCCGAAGTGGCGAAACGCCGGCGTCCGTTCACGATCCCGTTGCCGTTCTTCACACCCAGGCTCTCGGCCTTCTGGATGAACCTGTTCAGCACCGTGCCCATCAATATCGCCCGGGGCCTGGTGGACGGTCTGAAGTACGACTTTCAAGCCAAAGACGAGGAACTCAGACAACTGATTCCGCAAAGACTGCTGGATTTTCGTGAAGCGGTCTCGGCCGCCTTCGCGGCGGAAATGGATCACCTGCTGGTTTCCCGCTGGACCGAAGGCGCCTTTACCATCGGCAGGCATGTCGAATACACCTTTTATCCCAATCAAGGTCAGCGGCAGCGCCGTCTCCCGCGGCAACCCCGCCGCGGTCTGGCAGGTCCTGATCGGGCTGGGCGGCAAAGAATGGTTACTATTACTGGACCCCGCTGTGGAATCTGCGCGAGTTCATCGACTGGGTGATCGGCGGCAAAGGACTGCACCGGGGTCGCCGTCACCCCTACCAGGTCCGGGTCGGCGACACCATCGACTCCTGGCGCGTGATCAGCGTCAAGTCGGAACGGCGACTGACCCTGGGCATGGGCATGAAATCCCCCGGCGCCGGGGCGCTCGAGTTCGATGTCGACCGGGACGAAGCGCAGCATACCCGGCTCACCGCGACCGCCTACTGGCACTCGACGGGATTGTGGGGCCTGGTCTACTGGTACTGTTTCTATCCGATCCACCATCAGCTGTTCCGCGGCCTGACCCGCGAAATCGGTCGACGGGCCGGGGAACTCGAAGGCATTCCGCCAGACCAGGCCTCTTCCGCACCGGTTGAGCGTCGCGCCTGCCCAGTCGGCGGCGAATTAGGAGCCTGCCGTCCGCCCGGCTTCAGCTCAATCTGGCGGCATCCGACTCGAGCAGTCGCTTGATGTTCCAGACCATCTGCTGAGCCCCCTGCTGAACCTTCTGATTGATCAATCCGGTGAAGGGTCGCATGAAAATGTCGAGCCGGGCGAGTTCGAAAATAAAAGTCAAGCGGGTATGACGGTCGACCTCGATGAATCGATAGCTGCTCAGCATCGGCATGGAGAGACCCTGGAAATCGATTCGATTGAGCTGCATCGAAGGCGCTGACGCGGAAGCTGACCTCCGTGCGCCTGCCAAAGTCGACCCTCACCTGCCGCCCGGTGCTCCCCAGACCGATGGGACCGGGAGAGGTCGCCTGCAGCACTAATCACTTCGGGCGACCAGCGACGATAGTTTTCGAAAAAATCGGTGGCGACGAATCGGAACACCTCGGTGCGGGGTCGGGCAATGCAGATATGGGCTTGAGTTCGAACCATTTATCCAGTTGTTTGAGTGTCGATGAGCCTACTTTACCGTCGACACAGACGCCGGGCTACCCGTTGCGAAAAACTTCCCATCGACAACACACCGGGAACCAGCAGGCACCCGTTACCCTGTCTATGGGGGTTATGCGAATGCACCCCATCAGACTCTTACCCTACGGATTGGTTGGTATACTCATGACGGCTTTCACTCCAGGCGGTATGGCATCCGAACTCGTCGATAACAGACGCTCAGGCACACTGGTGGCAAGCAATGGCCAGAGTTGGAGACTGGTCACCGACCAGGTGATGGGAGGCATCTCCCGGGGTGCGGTGAAACCGGCCCAGGTTGCAGGCCGGGATTGCCTCCGGCTCACCGGAGAGGTCAGCACCGAACGCAATGGCGGTTTCATCCAGCTGGCCCTGGATCTCGGTGGCCAGGGTTTTGATGCCTCCCGCTACGACGGCCTCGAGCTGAACGTGTACGGCAACGAGGAGATGTACAACCTGCATTTGCGCACCAGCGGCCTCTGGCTGCCCTGGCAATCTTATCGAACCGAGTTCTTGGCAACCGAACACTGGCAGACCGTACGGGTACCCTTTACGGTGCTGGCGCCCTATCGCACCCACAAACCGTTCGACCCGCAACACTTGACCCGCCTCGGTCTGGTAGCCATCGGCCGCGAGTTCAGCGCGGATCTCTGTGTCGGCGAGGTCCGTTTCTATCGCAACGAGGGATACACCGCCGGGACATCCTGACTGGGTTTTGCCTATCCCTGCAAGCACTCTATCACACCCCCCATGACCGTTTGCTCCCGGCCATGCTCGGCTATACTCAAGCGAAAGCATCCCTTTACGGAGCACCTGAATGGAACTGAGTCAAAGAGAACACCGCCCGGGAATGGAGCGCGGTTCACTTGCCCCAAGCCGCGTCAGGCGGATCTCCGGTGGACAACACGCTTCGGTGCGCAAGGCCCTCGGGCGCGAGGTGGAACCCCACGGCGGCAAGAAGAAATCGGATGACAACGGCGGCGAGGGTGTGCCGGACGGACATCAAGCAATTCAACCCGAAAACCCCCAATTCGGAAGTGACCGGCACCGCCACCGATCTGGCGACGGTGGAAAAACCCCAACAACCGGAGTGGGACAACGGCTTCGACGAAACCGTGGCGAAACGCTACAGCGCCAAGCGGCACATCTCCCTGGCCGATCTCGGGGAAAAGATGAAGATCGACACCGTCACCGAGACAAAGCGCTTCAGAAAACTGCTCATCGGCGGTCACGGCAACAAGAAGATCCTGGCCACCGGTTCCGGCGACGGCCCGGATGTGGGCGACACCCTCAACCTGAAGGCCTCCAACAAGGCCACCTGGCTGCCCTACTTCAACAGCAGCAAATTCTACGGCCGGGCGGAGATCTGGATCCTCTCCTGCAACGTGGGCAACGGCAACATCCCGCAACTGATCGCCGACCAGTCGGGCAGTACCGTGTATGCCTATACCCGCTCCGCCTATTCCACCGAAAAGAAACCCTGGGTCAGTGAAAGGGGCGAATAGGCCATGCAGGCGACCGCGGCCATCCTTTCCTGTTACGAAGACGAGGGCTGGCGCAGCCGCGTCCTGTGCGGCGCTCCGCTCCAGCAGGTCTACCACTGGATCGACAGGGTCGAGTCCAACCCGCCCGTACCGGAACAGGCCTCCGGCAAACCCCTGGCCTGGCTGATCCTGCTCACCGGCCTGCACCAATCCGACCAGCCGATCCGGGTGATTCGGCAAATCGGTTTGCAGACCGACGTGTTGCGCACTCTGGAACACGAACTAACCCGTGAAAACCTGACCGAACTGGAGGACCTGTTCGCGCGCAACGGCAAGCCTTATGGTACCGGGCCGACAGACACACTACCCTTCTGCTAACCAGACCGAAGCTCCGAGCTGCCCAGTCAGTTTATCCTATCCACGATATAGGCAAGCTATAGCTAGACCCCGGATTCAATGATTACCTATAAATACTCAGACTTGATCCGGCATGCGGTTTGCGTTGTGCGTCGTCAGGGCAACTTGAACGATCGGCTGTTGATTTTTATGTACAAAAGATATCCGGCTGCTTTGTCGATGTGAAGGCGAATTTGAATGCAGGTTCAGGCAAGGCAGGATATTGCTGACGCATCCCATACATACCACTCTCGCACCAACCCGTAGCCCCTGACACAGACACCCTGCAACAGCTAATTGCGTCTACTGATGCATCTGTATGAACATGCCTTCCTCACCTGTAAACCCGGACACCGATCAAGACCCTTGTTGCGTCCCGGTGAGACCTGCTGGCGGCTTGAACACGCCCGGCGTATCGCCGCAGCGATCGATACCACAGCCTACTTTCAGGCGTTTCTCGAGCTTGGGGTCACCCCTCCACTTGGATCTCAGCCACGACCGGAAAATGATCTGAAGCGACACGTGACAAGGGTGTGTCGTGACGCCAGCAGCGCTGCAGTCACGGCAGGTGTGACGACTGAAGACATGGTCGAGAGCCAGCAGGGGCCTTCTCCAGGTGGGAAAGCTGCGCACCGGTAAATGCTTGAAGCCCAGCGCGGTTATCGGCACGCAATTCCTTGCCGCCGCGCCAAACGTTGAAATCTCCCAGCAGCAGGCTCGGTCCCCGCCTTACCGCGAGCCATGTGCAAAGCTGGTCGATCTGCCAGCGTCTCTCCCGTCTCGCCAGACCCAGGTGGGTCGCAAAAATAAGCAATCTCTGACCGTCATCGATCGAGCACGACATCCAACAAACCCCGGCGCTCACGTCCGGCAAACGAAAGATCATGCAGTCTTTGCTCGACGATCCTGTAACGCGACAATAAAACATTGCCATAGCGCCCTGCCCCGCGGTCGAACAACGTGCCGTCCATAATCTGCATGCCCAAGGTCTTCTCCAAGCGATCGCTGCAGCTCTCCCGCGGCATCCAGGGTAATTTCCTGTAAGGCGATGACCTGGGCATCCAGCGAGAGCAGGACCTCCGCGATCCGTTCCGGCAGGATAGCGGCCATCCCTGCCAATACAGTCGTGGGCATTGTAGGTCGCGACGCGCAGCATGCACCCTGGCTTAACGGCTGCGCAGCCAGCGCTTTGCCAGCCAGGCGAACAAAACCAACAGGCCGCCAACCCCGAGCGCAAGGGCCACATTGGTCAGTGAAGGTGCGGTCAGCGCCGCCCAGAGCGAGTTCGAGAACAGGGTGATGGCCCCCAGGCTCGGCGCCATGCCGAGCAGGGTGCCGAACAGGAACTGGCGAGCGCCCAGGTGAGAACTGCCTGCCACGAGATTGAAGACGGCGAAAGGAGCAATGGGCACCAGGCGCAGGATGGCCACCGCCACCGTACCACGTTTTGCCAGGCGCTTACTCAATTGCTCGACCCGAGAACCACTCAGAGCGCTCGATCGCCCCATGTCCGAGAAACTTGCCGCCGAAAAAACCGATGGCCGAGGCCCCCATGGCCCCGACGAGGACATAGATAAAGGCCTGCCAACCTTCGAATACCACCCCGCCGATCACGGCAAGCAGCGTTACAGGAACCATCAACAGACTCGCCAAGATGAACCCGCCAACCGCCACCGCCGCCCGAGCCTCGGCTGACGCTGATCGAGTCGAGATAGCGCCCGATAGATTCGGGGGACAAGAAATCCCCCATGGACGTCCAGCGCCAGGCGGCCGCAAGTCCCAGCAACAGCAGCACTACCCCGGCAAACAGCAACAAACGCCGGCGGCCCCGGGGCTTGCCGGATTGGGGCACATATTCCTCGACGAAATAGTCCGGACTGAAGGGCTCGGGCGGATCGATCAACCCCGCGTCCGGCACCATCTCATCCACCTCTGGGGCGACTTCGCAGTCCAAGGGCCGCAGACTGCGCTGCATCGCCCTGCAGGCTCTCTATGCGTCTTGATCAGACTGCCCTCGCGGGCCAAGGTCTCCTGCACTTGCCGCGGCTCACAATCCAGGTGCTCGGCGAGCAGACGTGAGCGCAGACCACTGATGTAGCGGGCGACCTCATCATCGGGCGCGAGGGACTCGATCGCCAGGTCACATTCCGTATCCAGCCCCATGGATCGGTTGCTGGCGTTGGATGATCCGATGCGCAGCAGGCGGTCGTCGACGATCAGCAGTTTGGCGTGAACACTGATGCAGGCATCGCCGAGACCGGGTTGATAGGGGTAATAGATGCGCAGGCGATCGTGCCGGTCCGCCTCGCGCAGCCGTTCCACGATGCGTCCCCGCACCACGTCCATGGTGACCTGTTCCAACCAGCCGCCGGTCTTTTCCGGCAGCACCAGAACCACCTCCGGGCCGTCTGCTTGTGCAAGGCGCTCCGCCAGGGCCTCTTGCAGGCAATGTGCGGTGAGGTACTGATTTTCGATATAGATATGCCGCCGGGCCGCCGCAATGGCATCGACGTAGAGTTGTTTCACCTCCTCAACCGCATTACGTCCGCGATAGCCGGGCTCGGTTCTGGCGATCGCCACCTGTACACCCTCCAGTTCGCTGGCGACACCGCCGGGCCAGGGCGATTCCTCGACAACCTGCGGTGCGGGAATCTTCCGGCCACGGGCGCGGCGCCAGCGCTCGCGGGCCAGATCCCCCAGGCGGGCTGCCGCCTCGCCCTCGACCAGCAGCATCATGTCGTGAAAGGGCGGGTAGGGCTTTCCGTTGGGATCGATGCGGCGCGGATCGTCGGGTTTGTGCTCAGCGGTATCCCAGCGCCAGCGACTCAGGTCGATACCGCCGACGAAAGCCACCCGATCATCGACGACCACGACTTTCTGGTGGTGAGAAGCCCCCTTGGGATGGTCGCCGTCGAGGCGGAAATGAAACCGCGGCGGCGCCTGCATGCGCAATCTTAGCGCCGGCAGCAGTTCGCGCTCGGACGCGTAGATCATGTTGAAATCCCAGGACAGCAGGTAGACATTCAGGGCTGGATTCTGTTTCACCAGCCAGACCAGAAAGGCGCCGAGTTGATCCGGAATCTCGGCATCCTGCGCATCGCGGTGCAGGCGCTCACAGCGATCGAAATCCCAGCCAAGAATCAGGATCTGCCGTCTGGCCGCGAGACAGGCCTCGGCGAAGGCGGCGAAATAGTCCGCGGTGTCGACCAGCGTCGCCAGACGTGAGGCAGGCGCCTGCGCCCAACAGTTCCTGCCCGTCTCGAGTATCGAATCCTGCCGAGCCGGATGGGTCTCTTCGTTACTCGCTTCACTCATAGTTTTCTCTCAGCGGGAAATCGACATAAGATTGAGGTCCAGAATCCCCGCCTCAACCGGTTCTGTTTCCACCAGAAATTGATTGATGTCATGGAACTGCTGCCAGAAGCTGGCATGACTGCGCAGCACTCCCCTGGCGTGCGATGACCGCTTGCACAGACTTCTGTTTATCTTTCATCGCTTTGTCACGCAGCGTCTGCACGAATCTTTGCAGTTCCTCGCTGGGCACGTGGAAGATGAAGTTCGGATTCCCCGTGACGACCGCCTTGCCCGGTGCTGTGGCAGACCGGGTAAGGCAGATGGCATCCCGAGCTGCGGGTACTGCTCGGTAAAAGTCTTGGCCTCGGCAGTTGCGGCGCAAGCGTTATGTCGACAGATGCCGATCTCGAGGCCATCGGGCAGGGCCTGACCGGTCGCCAGGGGATGGGCCTGCTTCAAACGCAGGAGGCGCAGAAGTATGGCGGGCTCGCCTCCTGTCCCTGGGTCACCGGGAAGAAACTCAGTTCGCGCCATGCGGCCGTATTGCCGGCATCGATGAAGAGCCGGGTCGGCGGCGCGGGATCCAGTCGCGCAGCATCATAGTCCGGCTGTTTACTGGTGCCGCGCGCGGCACCCGCCGCATGGGTCAGATCCAGCTGGCAAGGCGCAGCGTAGCAGGCATGGCAGGCCACACAAAAGCGATCCAACAGGGGCTGGATTTGACGTTGATAATCGACCAGCGTCTCACTGGCGAAGCCCTTTACCGTACCCAACAATCCCGCCAGCGGGAGCCCCTGCAGCCGGGCTCGCGACCAGCACAAGAGCATCCTCTTGCGGGCCCGGCAGCCTGTGGGCTGCGCGGCGCGGCTTCTTGATGACTTGAGACTTATATCCACCATCGCGTGAACACCTGTCGTGTGCTTGGGTTCTTATGCCACATCAGGCTCAGGATCATGCGAAAAATCAATCGATCCATAGGGTCTTAGCATTGACGAATTCGCGGATGCCGTGGTGCGACAGCTCCCGCCCGTAGCCCGAGGCCTTGATGCCGCCAAACGGCAGGCGGGGGTCGCTTTTAACCAGTTCATTGACGAATACACACCCGCACTCGAGACGCCGCGCCAGGGCCAGGCCCCGCTCCCGGTCTCGCGTCCAGACACTGCCGCCCAGACCGAATCTGCTGTCATTGGCGATTTGCAGGGCATGCGCTTCATCCTCGGCCCGCAGGATGCTCGCTACCGGCCCGAACAACTCTTCCGTGTAAGCCCGCATTCCCGGAGTCACCCCGCTGAGCACCGTAGGCTGATAAAACCAACCTCGACCCGGGTGTGACGCACCGCCAGTGAGCAGTTCGGCGCCCCGCTCGAGTGCATCGCGCACCTGTTGATCGAGTTCGCCACGTAGATCCTCTCGGGCCATGGGCGCCAGCCGGGTCCCCTCCAGCCTAGGGTCACCATGCCGCAGGTCGGCAGCCGCCTCGGCAAATCGCTGTGCGAACTCATCGGCAATCGCGTCCACCACGATAAAGCGCTTGGCGGCGATACAACTCTGTCCGGCGTTCATGAAGCGAGACTGGACCCCTTTGGCGACCGCCAGTTCCAGATCCGCATCCTGCAGGACCACAAACGGGTCTGAACCTCCCAGTTCCAAGACGCTTTTCTTCAGTGCCCGACCCGCCACAGCGGCCACCGCGCGCCCCGCCGGTTCACTGCCGGTCAGGGTAACCGCCTGCACCCGGTGGTCGCCGATAACCTTCTCTACCTGCTCAGAACCGATGGCAAGGTGAGTAAACAGTCCCTTCGGCGCCCCGGCGGCGTGGAAGACATCTTCAATTGATGCACTGCACTGCATCACATTCGAGGCGTGCTTGAGCAACCCGACATTACCCGCGGCGACAGCGGGCGCGGCGAAGCGAAAGACCTGCCAGAAGGGAAAATTCCACGGCATCACAGCGAGCACAGCACCCAGGGGCTGATAGGCGACCAGACTGCGCCCGGCATCCGATTCGATGGTCTCATCGGTCAAGAAGGCCTCACCATGTTCGGCGTAGTAGCGACAGACCCAGGCGCATTTTTCGACTTCGGAGCGTGACTCCCTGAGCAGCTTGCCCATTTCCGCAGTGATCAGTGCGGCGAGTTCGTCACGCCGGCTCTTGAGCTGATCGGCGACAGCTTCGAGCAGCGCCGAGCGTTCGGTAAAACTTGTTTGAGCCCAGCTACGCGCCTGCCGGTCCGCCTGCTCGAGCGCCTGTTCGACTTCGCGAGTACCGAATTTCGGTGTTCGACTGATGACTTCCTGGGTAGCGGGGTTGATGGATTCGAAGTGTCGACCAGTCATTCGTTGACCTCTGATGATTTTCAATGAAAATGAGTCATCGGACGGCAAATCATTCTGCTGTGTTGTGAAAGACAATCCAATACAGTTCTTCGAATGACCATTGGAGCCATAACGTGAGCATAGCATGAGTAACAGTCACATAAAGCCGGTCACTCTCCGGGGATTTTATGGAGTCGAACTGTTTTGCTATTCCCAGCGACAATTGTTACTTTTATTTTGCTGCTGGTAGTTCATTTCAGTTTATCCTTAACAGGAGATTTCACATGAGCAAGAAAGAGGCTTACCAGAAAAAACTCCAGGCACAGCTTGATGAGTGGAGAGCGGAAATAGACAAATTCAAGGCGCAAGCGGACGACGCGGAAGCTGACATGCAACTTGAATATTATCAAAAAATTGAGGAATTGCGCACTTTGCAGGAGACAGCCAAAGAAAAGCTCTCCGAGTTGCAAGCAACGAGTGATGATGCCTTCGAAGACCTCAAGTCTGGCATAGAGGGTGCGTGGGACACATTAGGCAATGCAATAAAGTCAGCCGCCTCAAAATTTAAATAAACAGACCTTAACTCATCCCAACCAGCGATAACCAGGTTCATCCTCAGACTTATATCTGCCTGTAACATTGAGTCAATCTTGGTGACATAGGTGTGTGCTTTTCAAGAGGTTTTAGCTCATTGCAAAGATATAGCCCGATGATGCGACGACTTGCCTATCTGCGGGAACAACTCGATACCGGCATCTGGCTGATCCCAATGCTTATTTGTCTGGGCGGTGCAATGCTCGCCATTATTATGCTGTGGCTGGATCGTCAAGTCTATGCCTTTGAATTGGGCCTGCGGATGTTCGCAATGCCGGTCGATTCCGCCCGCCAGGTCTTGAGTGTAATTGCGGCATCCGTGATCAGTGTCGGCGGGGTCTCCTTCTCGGTCACCATGGTGGCGTTGACCCTGACTTCCGGACAGTATGGTCCGAAGGTCCTGCGCCAATTTCTCGAAGACAACGACAGCAAGATCAGTCTCGGCCTGTTTTTCGGCACCTATGTCTACTCCCTCATCGTACTGACCGGTTATCTGGAATCCGACAAACCCCACCTCACGGTGCTGACAGCATTACTGCTCGCCTTAGTCGCCTTGCTCGGATTTATCCGCTTCATTCATCTGACAGCAACCGACCTGCAGGCGGATAAAATCATCCAGCACATCGGTCGGCAACTGCTCAGTGCCTTTGACAGCCTGGTGAGCACAGAGCAATCCACTGCACGTAGCCATAACACCCTGCCATGGCGGCGTGCTGCACGTTCATATCGTCCTCATCTGATCGCCTCGTCAAAACAGGGTTACCTGCAGACGATCGACTACCAGGGCCTCGTCAACTGGTGCGTGGAACACGACTGCACTCTGCAAGTGCGCCGCAGAGCCGGTGATTTCATTGTTGAGGGCAACTGTCTTTTCAAGGTCTTTGGTTGCCCTGCTGAACAGCTTGCGGATGCCGTGAATGAACTTAACCGCCATGTCATATGCGGGCCGATACGAACGCCGACGCAGGACCCGGAGTATCCCATCACCCAACTCAATCAACTGGCGGCACGCGCCCTTTCCCCGGGTATCAATGACCCGGGAACCGCCATCACCTGTATAGACTGGTTCAGCCTTTCCCTCGCACAGTTAGTTGACCATGACTTGCCTGGGAGTGTGTTCCTCGATCGGGAGGGATCTCCCCGGCTGCTGGCAAAGTTTACCCATTTCCCCGGCATCATGAAGGCGATTTATGCAAAGTTACGGCAGTTCGCAAAGACTGAAGTCTCCGTGACCGTTAGTCTTTTCGAATCGCTCTGTCGTCTTGCTGAATTGACGACACGCACAGAGCGATTGGCGATTCTCGCACTCCACGGGAGACTGATCTGGGACGATATCATGAATGAGGAACTGTCAAGTTATGATGTCGCCGACTTGAAGCAGCGCTACAAGAAACTCCTCGTTCTGACGGGTCGGTTTTCCTCCTGAATCAGAACTTTTTTACCACCTCTTGTAATGAGCCAAGCTGTCGCGTATCTCGACAAAAATATAGTGCATCGAACTTGCCGTTAAGTTTTCGAATTTCCCGGATCTCTCGCATGCCTCAATCTCTCAATTGTCAACAGCTGCCGTATGTTTCAATGGGTCTGACTGCAGGGATCCTCCGGTAAGCACCGCACGCATCGCCCGATCTGCCGGAACATCCAGCGGTGTGATGCTGCTTTTCGGGACATGCACGGTGAAGCCGCCCAGTTGATAACTCATTGCAAGATACACGGCAACCCGCGGCTCATCTTCTTCATCGAAGCCGCCTGGCAGATGCGCATCTTTCTGCATGACAAATCCCACCAGGCGCATAGTGCCGATGTCGACAGCCACAACCTGGCCGAGTCGTTGGTCGGCGTCCTGAGAAAACAGTCGCGCAACATCCTTGAACGCCTGGAACAATGAGGTAACCAGCGGAATGCGCTCAAGTATGGATTCGACCAGGCACACCACCCAACGGACCAGAAAAAGGTTTGCAGCAAGCCCGACCGCGAGCGTTACGGCAATGCCGCTCAGCAGTCCCAAGCCCTTGAAATACCAGCTATCAGGTAGCAGTGATCTGATCAACCCGCCGAAGGTGTTTTCTGACCAGGTGCCCAACCAGACCAATAAGGCTATCGTCAAGGCGACCGGCGCGATCAGGGCGATACCCTGCAAAAACCATTTCCAAACCTTGCCCAGCATACTATCACCCCTGGTCACTGGCCGCGCAGGGACCTCGGAACTCTTCGGGCACATCTTCGGGGCATTCACCACAGGCCTCATTGCCCGGTACCGCAAAATCGATTTTTCGCGGGTAGGGCAGATCCAGTCCCTCCATCAAGGCGACAAAGTCCTCCTTCGATCTGCCTTGACCCAGGCGCGGATTGCGCGCTTTTTCCTGAGCGATGCTGGAAACAAAACGTCCTTCGTAGTCATGGGCCGGATATACCAGCGTCGTATCGGGCAGCGAGAAGAACTTGTTATGAATACTGTTGTAAAGATCACCGGCATTACCCGACTGAAAGTCTGTGCGACCACAGCCGTCGATGAGTAGCGCATCGCCCGTGAACAGCATTTTCTGTATGGGCGTATCGATCAGATAGGCATGGTGATGATCGGTATGGCCGGGTGTAAACAACGGGTGCAGTTCGATCGTGCCGACGGAGAAAGCCTCACCTTCCTTCACGCCAAGATCGGCACAGGGTAGTTGGAGCATCGCCGGACAGGCGATATTGCAGCCTGACCGCTGCTTCAGTCGCCTGGAGCCCGTCAGATGATCCGCATGAACGTGCGTTTCCAAGGTGGCAATCAACTTAAGTTCAAGATCCTTCACGATTTGCAGATCTCGTTCCACGGTATCGAGTACCGGATCGATAAGAATAGCCTTACGCGTATCCTCACAGGCGATCAAATAGGTGTAGGTGGACGAGTCGGTTTCGATTAACTGTTTGAACAACATGGCGATTCAGTGCTCCTGAAAGTGATGATGCTAAATACCGGGGGTTATTTACTTTGTTCAGCCCTTTGATTCGGTAAGACGAACGGGTATGGTCTCAGCGAAGGTCAAAGTTCGGTAAGGGAACGGAATCTCGATACCGGCTTCATCGAGGGCGCGTTTGACTGCCGCGACGACGGCGTCCCTGGATTGCCGGACATCCAGGGGTGAGGATCCAGTCCACCAAGTGACCTCGAAGTTGATCGCCGAATCAGCGAACTCTTGTGCAAAGATCTGAATCGGGTTTTTGTCGGTCATTACACCTGGACAGTCGTTGACCGCAGCCCGTATGACTTCTCTTGCCTCATCAATATCTTCGCCGCAAGCAACACCGCAAATGATCGTCGTACGCCTCTGATCACGGTCGGTAAGGATACGTAGCGGATTCTTGAACATCATGCTGTTAGGGACGATCACTAATTGGTCATCGGTGAGGCGGATATGTGTTTCCCGAACCAGGATATCCTCAACTTTGCCCCCGATGCCCTCGCACTCGGTGAAATCGCCGATACACATTTCCCTGCGTAATAAAATGATGATGCCGGCAAGGAAATTTTCGAAGATATCCTTGAATGCGAAGCCGATGGTAACAGACCCTATACCCAGCGTAGCGAGCAGCTTGGTTGGCGTGAGATTCGGAAACGCGATTAGCGCAGCGAGCATCAAACCGAATGCCCAGACGGCTATTGATGACAGTAACGAGAAGGGATTTTTCAGGCTTTTTCGCAGGCGCGCTTTTGCCCACACACGGCGCATTACCGCACTGGTTGCCTTGGCTGCCACAATGGTCAGCGCGATAATAATCAAAGCGATCGCGATTTGCGGGATGGCCATCACCACAGACTTAGCGATTTGGGTAAGCTGAGTCAGCAGGAGGTGTAAAGGCTCCATCGTATTACCTTTGTCCGTCGTGAATTCATATTGTAAGTGCAACTCTAGCATGTTGGTAAGAGGGAAAGCTGCGGCAGTATCACGGCTTTTTTCTTACTGACCAAAGTAAGCGTAGCATCGATGATCCAAACACAGCTAATCCAGAGGAAAGATACCAAATTTATGCCCTGAAGAAAGCGGGTCATAAACAATCTGAGATCGTCAATATACTCTGACGTGATCCCCGAATGATCAGCCGAGGACTTCAGTGTAATCGGGGGGCTGAAGGTCGACCAGCCAAAACGCGAAGGGTCAATATATCGCCCCGCACATCTTTGGCGGGGTGGCGCCGGATGATCCGTTGACGCAGGACGAGACTTCGGGCCTGTACTCAGCCTGCTGCGGACAAAAGATTTCACACAGGCCTTGACGATCGCCAACGGCACTTCTTATGCCCTCACCGGCGGCGTGTGTCCGTCGTCCCGCCCATCTTGCATGGGCCCGCGTGGCGTTCGAGGTGGGCAATCTCTACCTCAATCGCAGGATCACCGGTGCGCTGGTCGCCCGTCAACCGTTCGGCGGCTTCAGGCTGAGCAGCGCAGGCAGCAAGGCTGCGGGGGCCTGACAACCTGCTGCAGTTCATGGTCCCCGTGTGCATTACCGAAAACACGCTGCGTAGTGGGTTCGCGCCCGATATCGGTAAGCAATCTACCTAAGCATTACGCAATATACATGGCTGAACCGAAGCACCCTGTCCTGACGCGTACGGTCGCACTGGTCATGCTATGCTCGTCCCTATTGCTTGATGTTCGCTGGTTCGGTGCTGATTGCGACAGAAGCTCATTGGGTATGCCCATAGTTGGCACTTCCGGGCGCTCTCCCAGCATGCACAGGAGATCTGGAAAGAGTGCGCCCGCCTGGTGGCAAACGTGATGGCCTATTATAATACGCTGATACTGTCAGAGGTGCTCGATGAGTTTCAAAAGCGGGGTGAGCGCGACTGTCGAGATCTTGAAACGGGTGTCGCCGGAGGTTCTCGAGCATGGTTTGGTAGAGTTTTTTTGAAGGTGTCCTGCCTGCGGCCACCGTGGGAATAATGCCAGTGGCCAGGTCAGATATTGGTACGGATCTCCGCTGTCTTTGGGGTAGCTCTCTTGTTACCAGTCGAATGAAGCCAGCGCTCCATCGACAACGCCCAGCCACATGTAAACTGGTCCCAGTAAATATCGCTTGCCGTAGCCGTCGCTACCGTAGCCCTCTTCCAGCCCCCTTTTCAGGGCGCGTTCCTGGCGGCGAATTCGCTCGCGGGTGCGTTTAGGATCTGTGGAGTTCCTGTCCACTGGCCCGGTGATGCAGGCCAGAATGGTACCCAATCCATATCAATCCCCACCGCCGACTTCAACTAAAATGGATGAATACCTGGGCTGATATTCGTAGTTGGAACCATATAAGAAAATTGTAGATTCAGTCTTGTGTAATCTTCGCCCCAAGGTTTTCTCCAGTCGCATCTGGAAAAAACGAGACTTGTTGAAAAGATAGCTGATTATCGTTTGGTAAGGTCTTGCGAATTCGCATTGATGAATATTTACGAAGGGTTTAAATATTCAAGCTGTAGCGCAGTTTTGCTTGGCAGTTAGGGAGTAGGACAAATGCATATCGGTAAGGTGCTGGTAAATTGGTGCAGCTGCTTTTTCGGCAACTGGGTGCGCACCGAAAAGGTGCAGTGGGTTACGCAGCGTGTCTGTGCCAGACAGGGGTTGGAGCTGTTGTGTAAACAGGTGCAATATAAGAAAATATGTACCGGCGAAGAAAGATGGTTGCCGGATTTGTGCAATATGCTTGTACAGAAATCCATTGTACAGCATGCGGAACGCAGTCAGCTTTATGGCGAATGGCCCATTTCTGATAGTGAGCTTGCAAGCTTGCATCCACGTCATTTTCTTGACGTAATCAAAGGCATTGGTTCCTGCGATCAGCACGAGCAATGTACTGAATAGGAGATATGACGAAAAACGACTCTTTGGCATCGAGTGGTCAAGGCCAGGGAGAATTGCCATTATGAGTTAGATCGTTTAGTTCTTCGAGTCTGGTACATTCTCCAGATCTTTTCCATTCAGGCTCATAGAGCTGAGGGATAATGGATATTCACTTCTGCGTAGTTGCCCTTCACTAAGTTAACCATTATTTCCGCAAACGTTTCGGCCTTAACTGGGCGTAGCCGCCGTATGGACCCGACCAACAGCGGTATCGCGAATTTCACCAACGGCTTGGGCACCTCCCCGTTTAATCGGGGTTGTGCCCTTGACCCCAACAGCATCGATGGCCGAAGAATGTGCACACAGGGAAAGTTTAACCGCTGAACCGCCTCCTCCGCACGACCTTGATACGGCTGTAGAAAACCGGGGAATAGGCAATGGCACCTACGGCTGATATCAGCAGAAATTGTCGGACATTCCTCACTGCGGCCAATTCGGCTACTTTCTTTACGTAGCCGTAATCGATATTCGCAATGGCGGCCCGAGAGTCTGCCGCTTTTAAGGGGCGACCATAGACAACAGAATACGGTATCGACTTTGAACTAACCACTTCAGAGTACGGCTGCGATTCGGGGTCAAAAGGTCAGGACTTGCAATCACGCATCGCGCTTTCGCGCTTCCAACCATCGTACCGCACAGCTTGGGGACGAGTAATGCACACGAAAAGGGTCAGCGATTTCCTGCATCGTGATAACACTGCTGTGATAAGCGCAAGCCATCGCTTCGTGTCGGGAGGAATAGCTGCGCCCTAGTAGTCGGGTGGGTGCGCCAGAGGACGGCCTTGGACTATCGGGACTTCTCACAGTTCAAGCAACGGGCTGAGCCTTTTGGGTGAAGCGTTAGACGAACGCTTCGTTGCCGAGGAATATCTGGTGGCGTAGCGCCTTCCACACACTCGGCTGACCAATGCCCTGCGCGACGAAGACAGCATAGCGGATTTTCACCTCACGGAAAGTCGAGCCTAACAGTCTGAGCACCCACAAAGTATTCCGGGATATACACTACAGATAGACTTCATACTCAACTGGAGGTCTGGGCAACAGGCTCTCGATACCAACCGAACATTCCATGTCACCCACCCTGCCGCCATGCTTCGTCCCTCTGCTTCCTATGTTTCAATCGAGGCGACCACTATCCTGACACATGGGGCTATCGCCGCCTGGCCAACGGCGTCTGGGAGATCAACTACATGGGCTCAGGCTCCAACGGAACAAGTTTCGGCGTCTGGCATAATGTCGGTTCCGCCGGCGATACAGCCATCACAAACACCGTCTTCGCCCACTTCGACACCGACGGCAAGACCGATGTACTTCGCTTGGTCGAGTGAGCTGAGTAAAACCGGAGCTATATCCGCATATAGAATCATGAGTGCCTGCTCAGCAAAGTGCTGGCTGTCGCGGTTCACAGACTGGATGCTACAATGCGAGACCTGACTCTTGGCGCTCTCGACGATGAAGATGGTCGACCATGTCATCGGCGTCGTCGACAAGGGCCAGAAGATTTGGGTGCCGTACACGGTAAAACTATCCAGCAGCACATGCGTGGCCAACACCAGATAGACCAGTACGAACCAGCGCTGTCTATACTCGGCCGTGCTTGGATGGAGCTTCAGAATCAGCCAGACGATCAACGGCGTCAACGCCAGCAGGACAATCAGCGAATGACTGGCGCTTCGATGGTAGGTGAAATCACGGACGGCATCTCCCAACGGCACAAACACATCCAGATCGGGCATTGTTCCGCAAACCGCCCCTCACAGCAGGGCCCGGCGGCCAAACTGTCGCCCACCCACCGCTTCTCCGACGGCAGCACCCAATGCAAATTGTGTTACAGAATCCATGAATCGAATCAGTCTGATGGATTTTGCCAAGCATCCCAGTACCAGACGCTGATATGTCTTTCCAGATTTGATCTGACCCGAAATCTGACTCGAAGTGCGCTCATGCAGCCGACAATAACCACGACATCTACCCGTTTGAAGGTTCGCCTCGTTTGCGACGCTCTGACGCAAATCGATCCCTGCCACCACCAACACGTACCCGGGCCTGCGATTCCGCCATCGCAGTACCTGAGGTACAATCTGCAGGTTGCAACTAACCTTGGGGAGTCCTAGACATGACGCCGGTCGAAGCCGTGGTGATGGACATCGAGGGTACGACGACCTCCATCGACTTCGTCACCTCGGTGCTCTACCCCTATGCCCGGGCACACCTGCCGAACTTCATCCGCAAGCACCGCAACGAGCCGAAGGTAGAGAAGGTCATGGACGAGGCACGAGAGGCGGGCGGGGTCTTCAACGACGAGGCGGTGGTGGTGCGCATGTGCCACTGGATGGAGCGGGATCAGAAGGTCACTCCCCTCAAGACCCTGCAAGGCCTCATCTGGGAGGAAGGCTACCGCAGCGGCCAGCTGGTGAGCCACGTCTATGCGGATGTGCCCCCGGCGCTGCGAAACTGGTATGGTTGCGGGATCCGGCTCTACAGCTACTCCTCGGGTTCGGCCCATGCCCAGCGCCTGATCTATGGCCACACCATCGCCGGGGACCTTACGCCCTTACTGTCTGACTACTTCGACACCCGCATGGGGCACAAGCGCGATGTGATGGCTTACCGGCGCATCGCCGCGGCCATCGACACCGAGCCCCGGCGCATCCTGTTCCTATCCGACGTACGCGCCGAGCTCGACGCCGCCCGGGAGGCCGGCTGGCAGACCGTCTGGCTGGTCCGCGAGGGGTCGCCGCCGCTGGCCGCATCACACCGTCGGGCCACACGGTTCGACCAAATCAACGTCTGCGACTAAATCACTCTATTGCTTTCTTTATCGTGTCTGACGTTTGTCGTTTGAAATCTGCCCCTTGGGGCCATTGTCAGGCAGTGGAAAAAGGAATCCTTTATTGATCCAACTGAAGTTTCCTAATTCCATCATCGGACATCACCCGCTAACAGTATATTAGTCAGCACTAATGGACGCGATATTAGTGTATGCTTACATACTGCTTGAGGGCTTACGACGTACCCGCGTGCTGCCGAATTTTTCTTCTAAAACAGTGCCTTAAGCGTGAACGGGGACACCTTTTCATGTATAATCAGCGTGTCTAAGCGACTGATTCAACAAAGAAAAAGGAGCCCCGCTCGATGTTCATTCTACGCGACCTGCTGACCCCACTCCAAGCCCTGTTTCCGGTCAGTGAGGAAGGGCTGCAACGGCGCACTTGGTTCGTCTGCACACTGCTCGCGATCATCGTGCCGTTCACCCCGTCACGCACTTCGAATCTGCTGCGCAGCTTGCGTACGCTGTTTGGTTTGAGCGTGGATAAGAGTTGCTACTACACCTTTATGGCATCGCAGAAATTGCCTTGGGATCAACTCTGGGCCGCGCTCTGGCGCCTGATCCCAGAGCCCTTGACCGAGGGCCGCTTGTTGGTCGCGCTCGACGATTCGATCAACCCGAAAACGGGCAAGAAGATCTTTGCCTGTCAGCACCACTTCGATCACGCCGCAAAAACCAATCAGTGTCGCTATCCCTGGTCACAACAGATCGTCTCCATCGGCCTGTTGAAATCCGTCAAGAGACGCTGGTGCTGTCTCCCCCTGGCCTTCGAGTTTTATTTCATGAAAAAGCACCTGCAGGCCAAGCCCATCACCAAAGGGAAAAAGCCCGTGGAGTTTCGAACCAAGTTCGAGCAGGCGCTCGACATGTTCGCACGCTTGGCGGGCGTCTTCCCTACGGAGGTGGTGTTGGTGGTCACCGACAGTTGGTTCGGTAACAACGGATTGCTCAAGCCGCTGCGGCAAACCCTGGGTGAGCGCGCCCACCTGTTGACTCGGCTACGCGTCAACAACACACTCTATGCGCTGCCACCGGCTAGCGGTAGGCGAAAGGGCCGTCCCAGGAAGTATGGCGCCAAGCTCGGCTCGGCGAGCGAGCTCGCCGCAGGCCATCAGGCCCAGGCCAAATCCTATGGGGTGTCTTTGTACGGCAAGTGGCGCGAAGTCCTTGCCCATGACCAGGTACTGATGCTCAAGACGCTGCGCTGTCCGGTACGGGTGGTCTGGGTCTATCGGGCTAACCAGTGGATCGCGCTGGTAACCACGGACTTGGCCTTGAGCGTGGAGCAGATCATCGAATTCTATGGCGCTCGCTGGAAAATAGAAGCCGGATTCCGAGAGATAAAGCAAGAGATCGGAAGCAGTCAAAGCCAAACTCGCAATGCCTTCTCGGTTACCAACCATCTCCACTTCTGTATGATGGCGACGACCCTGGTGTGGATATACGCTGATCGCATCAGTCATACACCCACGCGGCGATACGCCACCCATGACAGAACCGATTTCGCCTTTGGCGATGTACGACGATTGATTTCCAGTGTTATTGCTAAACAGGGTTTTGATAGGCTTTGCGTAGCATCGAGCAAACCCAAGAAAAATCCTCTAATCGCTACCATCCTGCGGCTCGTGGCATA
>CAVQUR010000020.1:0-215221 GCA_963716875.1 uncultured Gammaproteobacteria bacterium | reverse complement strand
AAGATCAGGGTCCACAAAGGTTTCCAGCAGCAGGAGCGGATACCCGAAACGATCCTGCCAATCTTGCTGAATCCGGCGTTTACAGCGCGATAAGATCTGCGAGGCCAGATTCTTGTGATGATGCGCTGGCAGGATCAGAAAACGTGAGTTATTCGCCACCAGATTGAGACGGTCATACTGATGGCGGTAGCCCCAACCGATCCATTCGTCGCGTGCGGAACACTTGAGTGCGGGGGCTGAAAAACTCAACAGGGCAAGCCATTGGTCTTCTATGGTGGCAACAGACCAGATCGTGTTTCCTATCTTGGGCAGTGAGCCCAGATAATGATGCGCCTGCATCAGCGCTTGAAAATCACGCTCTTGGGAGGGGTGAACAGGTACTACATTGAGGGATGAATGGCGCAAGCTGTCTCTCGTTCGGGAATTTGAACACCTGCTTTTTACCTCAAGCGACAGGTTTTGTTCACAGTTTGTGGGTATCTTGATGTTTTCATTGGGATTGGGTGGTTAGCGGCGTTCCGCCGTGGGCTGTTACCTATTTCACTCATCAGAAAGCCAGAATGCGGTATTATTCACTGGTTAAGCAGGCCTTGCCGATAGGCTCGGGTGTTACCGAAGCGGCTTGTAAAATGATTGTCAAATAACGCTTATGCCAATCGGGTATGCAGTGGAATGAGAAAGGTGCCTCCATCATCCTGAGCCTGCGAACACTGGAGCGGTCTAATCGTTGGGAGCAGTTTTGGGGAAAAATCAATCAGTATGGCGCTGCTTGCTGAGTCTATACATCATGTTGTAGCTATACCCGTCGGATAGGTTTATTCATTCTGATCGGTCCTCTAAACATGTAAAAGTGACATGTGCTGGTTTGTTTATACAAGTCGTTTGCTTTTTCTCGTTAATGCGAGGAGGAAAGTATGGAGCCTTCAGATAAAATCTATATGACGCCGAGATGAAACTTTTCTTACAATAAAGAGTATCACTAGGGAATCCTTGAGCACAAAGTATCTTTACAATTGCGTCAAATTTTCAAGCGGCCAGTTTGGCTTCAACATTGAGTTGCTCCATCGCATAATCGAGTTGACGTATGGCGTTGGCGATAGGCCGGTTGGGTGCTTTCGGGCAACCATCCATCAGCTGCGAGAAACCGCGGCGGATGATACGCACATGGACCTTGGTCAAGAACAGGCAGATGCGGATTCCCTCATCGGTTACCTGATAGCGATGGGTGCCGGGGATCTTATGTATGATCCCGTGTAAACGTAACCGCCGTAGATCATAGGTCATGCGTCCGGGGGTATAGTCTTCAGGCGATTCACCCAGCAACTGCGCAACGTGGCTACGCAGGGTGGCATTGCGAAAGCCCTGAGGCAACCACAGGAACAGACACAAGACCTGAAACAGCGCCATGACCCGCGGATTGCCAAAGCCCAATGCCGAAGCACGCTGTCGATCCACAATTTGCGGTTGGTTGAGCTGATCGAACACCGCTTCGCCCAGTTGACAGTCCTGCGAAATTTTTTCGACGTCCAATAAACGTCGGTTGGCAGCAAAGCCGATCTCCCGCAGCGCGGGTAGATTCGGCAGGCGTCGACCGATGGCGAAGTCGCGAGTGTTGTTGATCGTGGTCTCGGTTCGCAGTGCACGATCCTCCTTGAAGTACTGCTTGATCTTGGTGGCCTTGTAGCTGACATGCAGCGAGGGCATGACCCCTTGGGTGAGCACCCGGGTGCAAAACCGCCCCGGTGTGCGTTTAGTAATACGCCGATCAAAGATCAAGCTGACTTTCTCCGGGCGTCCCAGGTCGATGTTTTCCCGGATCACTTCTTCGAACAGATGCCGGCCTGAGAGCGGGCGATCAAACACCTGGGTGCGGGCAAACTCCGCCTGCAGTATCGACAACTCATAGCGATACCCCGCGGCTCGATCGGCAGGACTGAACGGATGGGGTAGGCGAGCAAACCATTTACGGACCACCGCCTCGATCTTACGCTCATCCAGCTCATCGAGGATTTGCTGCAGGCGGGCCGGATCGGCACAGCTGCGAATCCCGTTATCCAGTGCCTCATAGGCAATCCCCGCTTTATCCAGCTGGCGTTTGGCATACTCATGGCCATTGAGACAGATCCGGGCGGTGTAGGGAAAGTAGGAGGAGAATTTGATAAACAGCGGGCCGAAGTCCGCGTCCACCACGTAAAAATAGTACTGGTTACACATCACCGTGGAACGGTACAGCCAGGGAAAGGTCGTCCCGGTGCGTTCGCTGACCCGCTTCCTCACCCGAAAGCCGGCAAACTTCTCTTGGGCAATACCGATATAGAGCACGCCTTCGGTCTCATGGAAGTCTTTCAAGCGGGCCGTGGTCACCTCGTCTTTGCGTTGCCCCTTGGTGAAATGCACCAACTCCAGCTCATGCTGTTTGGCAAAGGTATGAATCTGCTTGACAAAGTCTTGGCTCATCGGCGCCATCAGGGTAGTCGAGGCGACCTGCGCACCGCGGTGCTCGCGGAAAAAACCCACCACACCACCGCCGGTCTGTAGGCGGGGCTGATACGCGTTGAGGTACAGACGATCAATGCCCTCGATATCCAATGTCACCTTGTCCTCTAACAATTCCCTCAATGTTTGTTCTATCATGGTTACAGGCCCCGATTGACTCTTGGACTGATCGTCCTCCCGCCGCCTAGTGGTTATAGCAGAAGTCTATACGCTTCTGCATGCTCAATCGGGGCCACTTCATGTCTGGTGGGTCTGAGGCAAAGCCTCGCTAGGATGTATCTTGGGGTGATCGATGGTCGAGCGAAGGAACCATAGCCCCTATATCTATCGGAGCTATGGCTTACCAGATGATTATCAAACTTATTTCGACTTCATACAATTGGCATAGTAGGTGACGGTAGCCGGCCAGTCCGAGAAGATTCCGATGATACCCACATCTTGTGCCAATACGTCGAGCACTTGTATTTTGTCGCCATCATTATCGATCTCATCGTTTAGGCTCTGGTAGTACCAGCCGCCACCGTCTTTCAGGAGTCCGGAACGCACCAGGATATCGGTGGTGGCATGCAGGTTACACTGGGAGTGACGACACACCAGCTCGGTATCCTTGGTGAAGGTTACATCACATTCGATGATGCCGGCACCCATGCGAGCGGCTGCCAGATAGGATACCTTGGTGTGTTCCGGGAACTGCAAGGCGGTGCCGCGGTGACCGATAGAGAAGTCACTCTTCTCGAACGGCCCTTCGGAACAACTCTGTAATTTACATTTAAGCCGGCTTTCCTACATGTCATTCACAAGGTAGAAGGGGCGCGGTCCCAGCTGTATCTTCGCTGTTTTGGCGGTCCTGTCATGCCAAAGCTTTTCTTGGTCTCGACCATCTTGATGCCCGGCCAGGCAATTCAAGGAAAACCCACTGAGGGCGGTTATTACCAGTGCAATAGCCAGTCGCCTACTATCCTGACGCATGAAATCCTCTGAATTATCGGTGTGAAGAAATCAAATCGGTTTGCGGATAGTAGTGTTTGTGTGTGTGTTACCGATTTCTGTTTTGTTGCAATTTGGCTAAATCACGTGTATTTCAAGCAGGCTCAGCTTGGGCTTCCCTGCTCAAGATGCAACCTCAAGGGTTTTGAAAAAGATCGCTACCAGAAAGCCAATCAAGGTCGACATGCCAACCACAGAACCGCCCTTGAAATAGGCCTCGGGTAACATGATTTCGGCGATCATAGTCAGCATGGCGCCGGCAGCTATTCCCTGTACCATGGCGAAGCTGTTGGGAGTGGCATCGAAAAAAAAATGGCTTTCCAGGTTGCGCCGAGTCCGGTGAACAACATCAGCGAACTCCACATCAGCAATATCCGGGAAAAGGAGAAGCCTTGTTGGCGCATACCGGTAGCGCTGGACAACGCCTAGTGTACCGCTTCGCCCTATTGGAATTTCCTGATCTGTACTGCGGGGGCTATTGCTTTAAAGTCCCGGGTCGGTAATTCCTTGAACAGGTCGACCCGATTGATCCGCGAGGTGATCTGCCGGATGTGCTGATATTGTTTTCTGCGCAGATGATAGATGGTGGTCGATGCCTTGCGCAGAAAACCGCCGTAAATATTAACCACATGGTTCAAGCCGATAAACAACAGTCCACCGATGATCGCGCCTACCGCCAACGCATGGAAGTGTCCCTGCTCCACCGCCGAGGCCACCATATCAATGGTCAGGGCCGCCAGTAGTGCGCCTCCGCCAAACGCCATGAGAATCGCGGTGAACCGGGCACTGGGATGCCAGAATGCGGCGGTAATCGCACCGAGCGGAAGTGACGAGGCGCTGACGATGCCCATCGAAAACGCGGTTATGAGAATCGATTCAGCCAACCCAGTATCCTGATTAACCGGCTCCCGCCTCTTGAAACAGATTCAAGCGGGCAAGGGGCTCAAAACCCATTGAATTTACCCACCACGGCCACTACGCTGACCAGCAGGCCGAGGTTCAGGTTGGTCCCAATCAGACGTCGGATCAAGCCCATGGCAGCGGCCGCATGCGCCAGTTCTTTTGCCTCCAATGCCGCCCCCATGCGTCGATTCGGAGCCAGGTAAATATAGCTGAAGATGGCCGCCATGAGGCAGCCGACCACGGCCATGATCCATTGAGAGAGGGGTGGTTCACCGCCATAAAAAGCAAACATCATCCAGAAGCCACTGGCCAGGATCAGGCTGACCGCCGCCCACACCCAGGGAAAGAAGCTGTCGAAAACCTTCCGCATCAAGGGCAGACGTTGCGGGGGGTTCCAGCAAGAGATTTACCGCAGGACGCAACGCCATATGCGCGAAAAACATCCCGCCAACCCAGATGATCGCCGCCAGCAAGTGAAGCGACAGTGCGAGTGATATGATTGTCTCCATGACAGTTAGGTGGAAACAGGCATTTTCTCTGACCCTGTGACGATGTCCATCTGTCGACGGGAATTTGTAATTCCGCTTACAGCTCGGTAGACTAACCGATTTTCCGCTCCCTGACGTAGCGGGAAGGGATGATTTGGCATCCTTCGCGGATGCCTTTCGCTTTTCTGGGATAGGGTAAATGTCTGAAACATTGATGGCTACCTACAAGAGGTTGCCCATTTCGTTTACAAAAGGTGAAGGGGTCTGGCTCTGGGATACGGAGGGTCGCCGTTATCTGGATGCATTAGCCGGGATCGCCGTGTGCGGACTTGGGCACGCGCATCCTGCGGTGCAACAGGCGCTTTGCGATCAGGCGGCGACCTTGATTCACACTTCCAACCTCTATGGGATCCCCCACCAGGAGAAATTGGCGGACTCGCTCACCCGTCTTACGGGGATGGATCGGGTCTTCTTTTCCAACTCAGGCGCCGAAGCGAATGAAGCGGCGCTCAAGATCGCGCGTCTGTATGGACATCAACGGGGCATTGAAAACCCGACCACCATCGTCATGGAAAACGGTTTTCATGGGCGTACCCTGGCGACACTGTCAGCCACGGCCAATCGTAAGGTACAGGCCGGTTTCGAACCCTTGGTGAAGGGTTTCATCCGGGCGCCCTACGCCGACTTCAAGGCGGTCGCCGATGTCTCGAAGCACAACAGTGATGTGGTGGCCGTGCTGGTGGAACCGGTACAGGGAGAAGGGGGCGTCAATGTGCCTCCCGCCGACTACCTCAACCGACTCCGTGAAATCTGCGATCAACAGGGCTGGTTGTTGATGCTGGATGAGATTCAGACCGGCATGGGCCGCACCGGCAAACTGTTCGCTCACCAGCACAATGGAATCCTGCCGGACGTCATGACCTTGGCCAAGGGCCTTGGCAACGGCGTTCCGATCGGCGCCTGCCTCGCCAGGGGCTTGGCGGCGGAACTGCTGGGCCCAGGCAAACATGGCTCCACCTTCGGCGGTAACCCCCTGGTATGCCGGGTAGGCCGGACCGTGCTGGAAACCCTCGAGTCCACGCAACTGACGGAACGCGCCGCTCAGCTTGGTCAGCGTATGCTGGAGGGATTGCGCAGCGCCCTGCAGGGCAAAGCGGGAGTGAAAGAAGTACGTGGTTTGGGTTTGATGCTCGGTATCGAGCTGGATCGCCCCTGTGGTGACCTGGTCAGTCGCGCCCTGGAGCAAGGTCTGCTCATCAACGTCACCGCCGACACGGTGATCCGGCTGTTGCCGCCGCTCATCATCAGTAAAGCTGAGGCCGATCAGATCGTCGCTACCGTCAGTGCCTTGGTCAACGATTTTCTCTGAGCAATCCCTCGAGGCCATATATCATGCAAAAGCGAACCAGGCATTTTCTTTCGCTGCTGGATCTGAGCAGTGAGGAACTATTAGGCATCATCAACCGGGGTACGGAGCTTAAACGCAAGCTGCACCGGGGTGACATCCACGCACCGCTGAAGAGTAAAAACCTGGGTATGATCTTCGAGAAATCGTCCACCCGCACCCGGGTCTCCTTCGAGGTAGGCATGTCGCAGCTGGGTGGTCATGCCCTGTTCCTTTCCCCCCGGGATACCCAATTGGGTCGGGGCGAACCCATCGAAGACAGCGCCCGGGTGCTTTCCCGCATGCTGGACATCATCATGATTCGCACCTTTGAACAAGACAAGCTGGAACGCTTTGCCGCCCATTCCGCGGTACCCGTCATCAATGCCTTGACCGATCTGCTGCACCCCTGCCAACTGCTGGCGGATATGCAGACCTATTTCGAGCATCGTGGCAATATTCACGGCAAGACCGTGGCCTGGATCGGCGATGGGAATAACATGTGCCATTCCTACATCAACGCGGCGGTCCGCTTCGACTTCAAGCTCAAGATCGCCTGCCCGCTTGGGTATGACCCGGATCAGACCATTCTCGAAGCGGCGGGTGACCGGGTGGCGCTCATGCGTGATCCGATGGACGCCGCCCAGGATACCGACCTGGTGGTGACCGATGTTTGGGCGAGTATGGGTCAGGAGGAGGAGCAGGCCTTACGGGAGCAGGCCTTCGCCAAGTTTCAGGTGAATGATGAGTTGATGGAAAATGCTGCACCGGACGCTTTATTCATGCATTGCTTGCCAGCCCACCGGGGCGAGGAGGTGAGTGCTTCAGTGATCGATGGGGCTTCCAGTGTCGTCTGGGATGAGGCGGAAAATCGCCTGCATGCCCAGAAGGCCTTGTTGGAATTCCTGCTGTTGGGCAAATAAATCCTGTTTGCTGCCGAAAACGGAGGTATGCCTCTGCACAGGTTTGATTGCAAACTGGATACATGATCAATTTTCCATGACTGAAAGATTCAACATGAAGATCCGCAAACCGATCCTATTCTGGCTGTTGTTGCTGCTTCCCGGCCTGCTGTTGGCTGAAACCCGCTATGTCACCGATATCGCTAAAATCACCCTGCGGACCGGTGAAAGCACCTCGCACCGCATCTTGAAAATCCTCGACAGCGGTACGCCGGTGGAGGCATTGAGCGACAACAAACAAACCGGCTATACCAAAGTCCGTTATGATGAGATGGTCGGTTATATGTTGACCAACAAGCTGATGAGTGAGCCGAGCGCCCGCGAACGGGTTGTCGCCCTGGAAAAAGAGCTTCAGGATCTCAAAACGGCGCCAGGAGAAGTAGGGCAACGGCTGGCCAATCTGCAACAGCGGTATGATAGCCTTCTGGCCGCACATGAAGAGTTGCAGGCGGTCAAACAAAGACAGGAACAGGAATTGCAAAGCATTCAGCGCACGGCTTCCAACGCGCTCCGCATCTCAAACGAACGCAATGAACTGCGTCAGCAGGTCGCCAGTCTGACGCGTACGGTCGCGGAGTTGCGACAGGAGAATCAGGATCTGAGCAACAATTCAACCCGGGATTGGTTTCTGATCGGTGCGGGAGTCATCATCGCCGGTATCCTGATCGGGCTGATCCTGCCCCATCTGCGCTTCCAGCGCCGCCGCAACAATTGGGGTACCTTGTAAAACGCCGGTCTTTGTAAGCAGGCTACTTGCCGGGTCGCACCAGTCCGCCCAGTCCCATCTGCTCCAGGGCATCCTTGAGCAGGGCCTTGACCTCCGAGGCCTTCTCGCAACGTAGCGCTGCCTGCAGCAGTTCCCGGGAACGGGCGCGGCTGACCGAACGAATCACCCATTTGACCCGGGGCAGACTGCCGCCGTTCATGCTCAGGCTGTCGATACCCATGCCCACCAACAAGACGGCCGCCGCCGGGTTGCCCGCCATCTCACCGCACACACTCACCTCCCGCTGATAACGCTTGGCGCCTTCAACCACCTGGATCAGGGCGCGCAGCACCGCCGGGTGCAGGTCATCGTAGATCTCCGCCACATGGGTATTGTTGCGGTCTACCGCCATCAGATACTGGGTTAGGTCATTGGTGCCAATGGAGAGAAAATCGACTCGTCTGGCCAGGGCCTCGGTTTGGTAGACCGCCGCGGGAACCTCAATCATGACACCGATGCGGGGCATCTGCACTTCGAGTCCCTCTTCGATCAGCTCGTCATGGGCCCGTTGGATCAGTATCATGGCATCGTCGACCTCGGTGACGTTACTGATCATCGGCAGCAGTACCTGTAGATTTCCCAGACCCTGAGCCGCCCGCAACATGGCGCGCAGCTGGGTCAGGAAGATCTCCGGATGATCCAGTGAGATGCGTATGCCACGCCAGCCGAGAAAGGGATTGGATTCGTGGATCGGAAAGTAAGGCAGAGGTTTGTCGCCACCGATATCCAAAGTACGGATGGTGACCGGTCGGGGGGCGAAGGTTTCCAGCACCTTGCGATAGTTGGTCATCTGCTCCATTTCGCCGGGAAAACTGGCGCGCACCATGAACGGGATTTCGGTGCGGTAGAGTCCGACTCCGGCAGCCTCGTCCTGACCCAGGGTGCTTACCTCCGAGATCAGGCCGGTGTTCAAAAACAGGGGTATTTGGACTCCATCGGTGGTCTCCGAAGGAAGGTCCTTTACCGCCAGCAGTTCGACGCCCAGTTCCAGGTCTTCCTCCGCCAGGCGTTGGTATTCCAGCTTGACTGAAGGCGCCGGGGAAAAATAGACCCGCCCCCGATATCCGTCGACGATGAGGAAGCGGCCATCGACCCGGCCGACCGGCAGATCGCTGACCCCCATGACTGCCGGCACACCCATGGCGTGGGCGAGGATTGCGACATGGGAAAAGCTGGCGCCTGTAGATGAGACCACGCCGGCCAGTCTACCCAATGGCACCTCGGCCAGTTGCATGGCGCTGATCTCTTCACCTACCAAGATGGTTTTCTCCGGATAATCCACCGGGCCGACCCGTTCCTGCTGCAGATGCATAAGAATGCGGCGTCCCAGGTCACGTACATCGGAGGCGCGTTCCCGTAGATAGACATCCTCCATCGCATCGAAGACCTTGGCATGTTCCTCGATAGTCTGCCGCAGGGCCCCGGCAGCCCAGTTTCCGGCATGGATTCGCTGCACGGTTTTACCGATCATGGAATCACTGCTGAGCATCATCAACCAGGCATCGAACAGGGCCCGGTCCTCGGCCGGCAGGCTGTCTTCCACCCGTTCTTCCAGGGCCATCAGGTCCTCGACGACCGCCGCAACCGCGGTGCGAAAATCCTCCTCTTCCTGCGTCGTGTCAGTGGCCTCGCGATCGGGGATTGCCTCCAGATCAGCAGGTGGGTAGACCACTACGGCGGTGCCCAGGGCGACTCCTGGCGCACCGGCGCGTCCCTGCAGGAAACGGGCGAGTGGGGCTTCCCCCTTAAGTGCGTCCAGATCACCGCTGGCTCGGGCATGGGTGATCGCGCCGGCCAGCTGAGCGGCCAGGGTGAATAGGAAGGTTACTTCGTCGTCGCCAAAGGTGCGTTTTGCAATCTGGCGCACTACCAGTACACCCAACACCTTGCGATTCTGGATGATCGGGACCCCGAGAAATCCATGGTAACGAAGTTCGCCGGTTTCATGGATGAACAGGTAGCGACTATGACTGGGGGCATCCGCCACATTAACCGGTTCAGCCCGCTCACAGACCAAGCCGATGAGTCCACGATGCAAAGGCAGCCTGACCATGCCCACGGCTGACGGGTCCAGACCGTCCGTGGCCCGCAGCACATGTTCCCGGCGCGTGAAATCGGTCAGGTAGACGGAACAGACATCGGCCTCGATCGCTTGCTTGACCTGATGGACAATGATATCCAGTGCCTTGCCCAGATTCTCCGCGGAATTGACTTCTTTGACAATACGGTGCAGGAGGTCGAGCATAATCAAGCGTGACTCTTGCGGTTGACCTGTCTGTCTTTGCTGGTCAAAGGCATGCAACCGTCGTATACCACCGGTGGCTGCGTGGCAATTGTGAGGTCTATAGACAAATTGTCTGTCGTCTCAAGCGACAGTTCTGCAAACGGGCTAGTGGAATCTGCCATGGATGTCTCTCGATCAAGAGCTGAAAAATGAAAAAAACGCTGTTATTCAGATCACTCCGATTAGCCAACGTGTCGATCAGAACAAACTAATGAAACAAGCATGATCCGATCTTCAAGGGTTGACATTTCTTATGTAAAACAGCCGTCTAGCACCATCCGTTGGGTGGATGCAAAACCGAATTTCTGCTCCATTCAACGTCTTTTCTGCCGCAGATAATTAGCCTGGAAACGGGTAGGTGCCCCTTCTGGATAGAGCAGCGGGGCCAATTCTTCCAAGGCCCGGGTATACACAGTGCGTTTAAAATAGATCACTTCACGGACGGGTTGCCAGTATTTTACCCAGCGCCACTCTTCGAATTCAGGGGTCTCGGTTTTATCGAGACAAAAGGCGTCCTCCTTGCACTTTGCTTTGAGCAAAAACCAGATCTGCTTCTGACCGATACACAGTGGTTCACAGTGTTTTCTGATATATCGCTCCGGTAAGCGGTATTTCAGCCAGTTTCGGGTAGACCCAATGATCTCGACATGGTGGGGTTTCAAACCAACTTCTTCTTCGAGTTCCCTGAACATGGCCTGTTCCGGGGTCTCGTTTTTTTTGATACCGCCCTGGGGGAACTGCCAGGCGTTCTGACCTATGCGGCGTCCCCAGAACAACCTGCGCTGGTTATTGCAAAGGATTATGCCGACATTCGGGCGAAAGCCATCTGAATCGATCAAGTTGCAGCTCTTTTTATTTTCCAGTCAGGATGTTAAATTTTTTCACAATCCCCTTACAGCGGCAAGAAGAGTCAACATAAGTCTTTGCTTATAATGAAAATTCCGGTGGCGTTGCAGAATACCTCAAAGTACCATCCCTCCGACCAGGAAATCACTTGTAAAATATAGGAGTTTGTCCCATGGCGCTAGCGCTGTTCGATCTCGACAATACCCTGTTGTCCGGTGACTCTGATTATCTCTGGGGCGCCTTTCTGGTGGAGCAGGGCATTGTGGACGGTGAATATTACGAACGGGAGAACAACCGATTCTATCAGGAATACAAGGATGGTAGGCTCGATATCTTTGAGTTCCTGCGCTTCTCTCTGCGTCCCCTGCGAGACAACGATCCAAGCTTCCTCAAGCAGCTGCGCGAGGTGTTTCTCGAACAGAAGATCGATCCGATCATTCCAGAGACAGCACGCCGCTTGATCAATAAACACCGGGAGGCCGGTGACGAACTGTTGATCATTACCGCGACTAACGCCTTCGTTACCGCACCCATCGCCCAGCGGCTCAGTGTTGCACACCTGGTCGCCACCGAACCGGAGGTCATCGAGGGACATTATACCGGCAATGTAGCGGGGGAGCCCTGTTTCCGGGAAGGCAAGGTCAACCGGCTCAACCGCTGGCTGGCGGAGCATGGCATGGATTTGCAGGACAGCTGGTTCTATAGTGACTCCCATAACGATGTCCCTTTGTTGGAAAGGGTTGCTAATCCGGTCGCCGTGGATCCCGATACGATTCTGGCGGCTCTGGCGCAGGCCCGAGGTTGGCCGGTGATCAGTCTGCGGGGCTGAAAATCGAGCGTAAGCGTCCGTAGGATCTGAGCTGCTCAGTGGCTTGTCAGTCAAGCAGGGTCGAGAATCAAGATGAACAAAACCGCCTTTTTCGCCATTCTTATCGTACTGATCCTGGGTATCGCTTATGTGTTGAAAACCTCCGACAACCCGCTGGAGATCGGGATGACGCAATCGCCCAAACAATATATTGAACGGCTGGAGCAGAAAAAGGCAACCAAACAGGCGCTCGAGCAGGCCGACAGGTCGCTGAACGAAACTTCCGAATCAGTGGGCACAAGGCAGACTCAGCCCGAGGCTCAGCGTTGACATAGACTCAGCTTTGACGGTGACTCGACCGCATCCACTACGCGATCCACGAATTCACCCAACTCCTCCGGTGTCACCGCTTCGAGCAGTCGCCGCATAAGTTTTGGCTCGATGGCCGCCTGCACGATCCGGCCGTCGGACAATGTGATATTGATTGCTGCGGCATGCACATGGGCCTTGCCCTCCGCCTCAGCGATCAATTCTTCGTTGTAATCGAGCATCTGGTCATAAAAGGCCTCAATCCGTTCAAACAGGTCATCCTCGATATTCTCGGGTAATGCGACCAGCCAGGTTTCTTCCGTTAAGGTGGATGTCGGGGTCAGCTCTAAGTTTTCGAGATATTCCAGGAAACTTCTCCAGGGGGGTTCAGCAAAAAATATGTATTCCAGCATCGTGGGAGATCCTCAATAGTGAGCGTTGCATAAAAATAAAAATCCTATTTGACCCTATATACTGTCTCAGATGACGGTTGGGAGTCGAGTATTCAGCCCCTTGCCCGGTTTGTTGGTGGGAATAAAAGTCATAGCTAGTGTGTGCTAGTTCGTAAAACAGGTCACAGAGGCCTCTAATTATTCTTTCACACGAGGTATTGTCGGTCAGTCAGGGGTGGCCCATGGCGCCCGACGACCAGAAATTTCGAGCATGCCTCAGCCTCAGCTTAGTTATTAGATTCACCCAAACCAAGCGGGGGGATTTCCCTAAAGTGGGACATATATCCCAATTTAAATTTTCATCTAAGCATAAACTCTGATCATGCCTTACGCGACCTGATGGGGTCATCTTTCGATCTCATCCCATAAAAAATAACTGTAAAGGCATCTTTCACTTTTGCCTCAATCGAGTGGATACGCCATGAGACAGTCGGTTTTTTTGGGTCTCCTGGCCAGATTGGGCCATTTTTGAAATTGGGAAAAATATCCCTTTCGATAAACAACTGGAGGAAATTCCAATTCTATTCGGGCTGAGTTGGCCAAGTCGGCTGGTTGGCACCACTTTACTTCCTGTACCTGCGGAGAAGAGCATCGAGATGAAAAATAAGAGTAATTTTAGAGGTTGGGGGACAGTGATTAGCTGTCTGACACTATTGATCGGCATACCGATGGCTTCGGTTGCCGATGAGGACCGGTCCCGCAGTTCCAGTAGGACCGATTTCAGTATTTCCAGCGCCAGTTGGGATAATCGGCGAGCCACCCTGTCGGTGAGTGGAACCGGCCGGGACAGGCTCACCGTCACCGTGTCGAACGCCTCCTCAAGCGAGGCGATCGCGACTGACAGGGTTGAGCGTTCCCGTTGGAGCATCAGAGAACGGAACCTGGCGAATGTGCCCTGCAGCGTACGCGCTGAGCAATCCGACGGTCAGGTCGCGACAGCCAGTGTGGCCAATGCGCCGTCCGATTGTGACTCCAGTACCGGAGGTGGGATTAACACCCCACCCGTAGCGAATGCCGGACCCGATCAAACCCTGACCCTGGCTGCCGGGCAGAGCCCGGTGACCGTGACGCTCGATGGTAGCGGTTCATCCGATACGGACGGTAGCATCGTCAGCTATGTCTGGACGGGTACGCCGGATCCGGAGGATAGCGTCAGCCCGAGCCTGTCGCTGGGCGCCGGAGCCTATACCTTTAACTTGGTGGTGACCGATGATGCGGGCGCGACCAGTGCTGCGGATTCCGTTCGGATCGTGGTCAACAATACAAACAATCCTCCGCCTGTGGTGCCGGACGTCTCCATTAACTCCACCAGCCAAAACGGTTTTCCGGGCAGCCCGGTGGCAGAGCAGCCGTTGCTCAATCTCGACAGCTACAAACTCTTCGCGGTGAATGACTTGGGCATGCACTGCGGCGATCTGGACACCCGCGTCTCCAGCATCTTGCCGCCTTTCAATGTGTTGCACGCCACGGTCATCCGAAGAGGGCTCTCACCCAATGTCCTGAGCCCCTCGGATGGTGTGGAGTTGGTCTATTCCGCGTCCTCCAATCCGGCCGATCCGATTCTCAGCGGCAACAATTCTGCCGGCTCCGGACCGGTCTACTCCAGCATGCTGGCAGACGGCAGCGTCTTTAAGACCAACTTCTGGGATGTGGCCCGCACCGCCTATGATCCTTTCTATCCGCCCGATATCCTGCCCCTGTTCTATCCGGATGGACCGGTCGAAGCCATCCTGGATCTGGGGCTGCCGGCGCCCAATGTCGAACAGTTCTATCTGGGTGACGGAAGCCTGGTGGCCGACCAGCAGGCCATGCCCGGTCGCGATGCCCCGTACAGCGATAATCTGACTGAGTTGTTCGAGGCTTACGTGATGGATCAGGCCTTCTTCATCAACCCCGACTTTCAGTTCGGCTATGTCAAGGAGGGAGTGAACTGGTACGAGGCCCCTGGCATTCCGCTGACCGCCTTCGATGACTACGGTCGCGAGAACCCCTGGCCCCTGTACCGGGTGCAGGCCGTACTGGGTAATAGCGTCATCGCATCGACCGATACCGTGGTGCCGATCTCCGGTGAGGCCAACTGCGGCGCCTGCCACAATGCTACCATTGATGGCGGCAATGGCGCGGCAACCTCCCGCCTGGCCAATCTCGGCTTCGAAGTAGCCACCGTGCTGGACGATCCCCAACTGGATGCGGTACCCCTGGAGGTCAGCAAGGAGTACGCCGCCGACATCAACCTGCTTCGCTTGCACGACTTGAAGCATAACACCACGCTGGAGGCGGAGCAGCCGGTGGTCTGTCAGCGCTGTCACTACACGCCGGCTCTGGATCTGGCCCAATTGGGTCCCTTGGGCGGAGCCGATCCGCTGGCCAACGGCCGCGAGCAGACCAGCGTGAAGAGTATGTCCAATGTCATGCACAGCCATCACGGCAGTGTCACCGATGCCAATGGTAATCCGCTGTTCCCGCAGATGCCTGCCGCCATTAAAGACGAACTCGGCATGGTCACCAACTTCCAGGAACGCAGACAAGTCCTGGAGGAGACCTGTTATCAGTGCCATCCGGGCCGTCGGACCGACTGCCTGCGTGGTGCGATGGCGAACGGCGGTATGCTCTGTCAGGATTGTCACGGCGATATGCAACAGGTGGGTAATGACTTCACCCGCAACGTGAGTCCAGACAACCCTGGCGCCTTCGAACTGGGCGGTGATTTCTACACCAATGCGGACCAACCCCGTGTGCCCTGGGCCAACGAACCGGGTTGCGGCTCCTGCCACACCGGTGACGCCATGGATAACCTGGCAGATACCACCGGTACTGTGGTCAATCATTTTGACGCTGACGGCAACACCGATAGTATTCGTCTGTTCCGGGCCTATCTGACCGGTGATCCCAAGGCGACCCCCATCGTGCCTGAGAACAAGCGTTTTGCAGAAAATGTCATCGAAGCCGACAATCCGGCGGTGACCGGACCCGATGATCCACGCATCGGTAATCCGATGCTCTATCGGGTCAGCACCGGGCATCAGGGGATCTTCTGCGAGGCCTGCCACGGTTCCACCCACGGTATCTGGCCGAACAAAAATCCCAACGCCAACGACAACGTGACCGCCACGCAATTGCAGGGCCATCGCGGCACCATCACAGAGTGCAGCACCTGTCACGAAGGCGACCTGGGCAACACCCTGGAAGGACCCCATGGCATGCATCCGGTCGGCAATACCCGCTTCTCCGATGGCGGACATGAGGACCTGGCCGATAGTAATCCTGATGCCTGCCGCGCCTGCCATGGTCTTAACGGCGAGGGAACGGTGTTGTCCCGGGCCGCCACCGACCGCGCCTTGTCCAACGAGGGCCGCACGGTGAACATCGCCAAAGGCGATCCGGTCACCTGCACACTTTGTCATAGCAATCAGCTGTAACTGATTCGTCATAACTCCACCCCTTTGACCCGCGTTGCTCTGCACGCGGGTTTTTTTATATGGGAAGTCGAACCGCAGGCTCACGGAATGAGCCTGTGCCTGGTCTATCATCCTTGCCATCTTTCACCGAGGAGACTCAGACCATGCAACGTCACAGCTTCATCCGGCAACTTTTTGGAAACCTGAGTATCGACCTTAACCGAAAATTGCGTGCCTTTCGCATCGAAACAGAACCCGCGCGCCGCATCCTTTTGCAGGAATCTCCCCTGGCCGGTTACCAGTATCACAGAGCCTCCGGTGTCTGGCCCTTTCTCCGGGTGGGGGAGGCCATAAAGCTGCGTCGCGAGCCAGGCAACCCTCATGATCCCAATGCCATCGCTGTCTGGTACAAGAATGAGCATCTGGGTTATGTCCCGCGGCGCGAGAACAAAACCCTTGCGCAAATGATGGATCGGGGAGAACGCTTGGAGGCCCGGATCGTACGCTTACTCGATGATGAGAATCCCTGGCGACGAATCCGCTTTCGGGTTGATCTGAAACCTGACCGGTTCTGAACCGGGACCGGGTGAGAGTGGATGGAAGGGTGTGTTGCCTACCAGTATAAGACGTTAGGAGGGCTGGAAATCTTACCTGATATCCTGACGCAGCTAGACGTGTTTTGATTACACCCTCAGAGAAAAAGAATAAGATTCTGATTCGATTGATCAAGCGTAACTAAAGGCGCCAACCGATCAGATTATGGCCTTGTTCATGTTTCTACCTGGCATTCTTAACTATTTGTTTCCTGTCTCGTTTGTTTCACTAGACCAAGTCCGATTTGGACAGGAAACATACTGAAACTATTTTCTCGGTTTTCGAAATATTTGAGAAATAGCTTCTCTCTAAACTTTAACTTGCGGGTTTCGAATAGCTAGAGGTAAAAAATGAATACATCACTCAAATTATGGTCGATTCTTAACATTCTTTTCTTGTTATTTATTGTAGGTAGTGCGCTTGTATAACCAGAAAGGGCAAAGTTGACAAGTCGAAGTTCTTAGCGGTCCGGCGTGAACGATTGAATAATCAGTAGGAGAGTTGATTGATATCGTTTACGCTGCAAAAGCGGCAAGGTTAGAAAAAAACCGTTGTTGCATCAGCTGGGTAACCCAGCTGTCCCTTGATTGAATCTGCTGGGTACGGGGTAACAACATATTCGAGCAGCCGCCAAGTCGTTTAGCCCCTCTTCCATATTTAGCACTTATCGAACTGCCGTTGGAATTTGCGCGAAAGTTTTCGGTGCGCACTTGACCGCAAATGCGTATCCAAGATCCCGTGTTACCTCAGATAACTCGCCGCCATGACTGTTTGAGGCTGTTCAATTCAAGGGTCGTTACTGCATGCGGGGTTAACCAGAATGAACCGATCGGCATGCTACTGTTGCAGGGTTCGACCTCCATCCACCGCAATAATCTGGCCGGTGATATAGTGCGCCTCACGCACCAGGAACAACAGGGTCTTGGCGATGTCGTCAGGGGAACCGGCCCGTTTCAACGCCGTTCGATCGAGGATATCATTCTGTTCTGTTTCCGTAAGCCCCTGTTCCGGCCACAGGATGGCGCCGGGCGCAACCCCGTTGACCCGGATATCCGGCCCCAGCTCCCGTGCCAGGGATTTTACCAGCATGGCATTCCCCGCCTTGGCGATCGAGTAGATTGAATGGTCCTTGAGCGGCCGCTCGGCATGGATATCCACCAGATTGATGATACAACCGCCAGAAGTTCTTAACAGGGGGGCCGCAGCTAGCGAGAGAAAGAAGGGGGCCTTCAGGTTGCTGCCGATCAGGTCATCCCAGGCGCTCTCACTGGCTTCTCCTAGTGGGGTAGGATAGAAACTGGAGGCATTGTTGACCAGCAGGTCAAGGCGTTCGCGAAAACCGACGGTTTCCGCGATCAAGTTGGGTAAACCGCCCGTATCGTGCAGATCAGCCTGTATCAGTTTGACAGAATCTTTGCGTAGGGCTTGCAGTTTATCCTGCAGTTGCAGGGCAGCCCCTGCAGAGTGGCGATAGTGGAGCACCAGGTCCATGCCCTGCGCATGTAAGGTGCGGGCTATGGCGGCGCCGATACGATGGGCGGCGCCGGTGATCAGGGCGCATTTCCCCTGCAGCGAATTTGAATTTTGCGTCACACGTTGACTCCATGGTTGAATAATCCGTCTACTTTAGCGAAATAATCCCGGTTTCTGTATCTATGTCTGACTGCCTGTTGACGCCCCGCTATCCGCATCCTGGTAAATTGCCCCAGCCAGATCCTGCCGCAATGGCGCTCAGTCAGCGGCTGCTGCATCAGATTCAGACGGAGATAGTCCAGACCGGTGGACGGATCACCTTCGACCGGTTTATGGAACTGGCCCTCTACGAACCGGGATTGGGCTACTACGTAGCAGGCAGTCGGAAGTTCGGCGAACAGGGTGACTACGTTACGGCGCCGGAGGTCTCGCCGCTTTTCGCCCGGTGCCTGGCGCGCCAGGCGCGGGAAGTGCTCGGGAACCTCGATGACGGCAGCATCCTGGAGTTTGGCGCGGGTTCCGGTGTGCTCGCGGCGGACATGTTGCTGGAACTGGAAAGGCTGGATGCCTTGCCTGCAAGCTACCTGATCATGGAGGTCAGTCCGGAGTTGCGGGAACGCCAACTGGAGACCCTGGCGCGGCAGGCCCCGGGACTCCTGCCGCGGGTCGCCTGGCTGGAGCGTCTGCCTGCGAAGTTTATGGGTCTGGTGCTGGCCAATGAGCTGTTGGACGCAATGCCGGTGAGTCGCTTTCGGATCGGTCCCCAGGGGGTGGAAGAGGGTTTCGTAACACAAGACTTGCGGGGCTTGCGGGAGTCCTTCGATGTGCCGGTCAGCCCAGGCTTGACCGATGCGGTACAGGAGATCGACACGACAGTGGGTGCTCTCGCCCAAGGCTATGTCTCCGAGATCAATCTGCGTCAGACTCCCTGGTTGAAAATGCTGGCGGAGGTTATGCAGAGAGGCGCTATGCTGCTGCTCGATTATGGCTATCCCCAGCGCGAGTATTTCCATCCCCAGCGCACTACCGGCACCCTGATGTGTCACTACCGGCATCGCGCTCATCCTGATCCCTTCCGTTGGGTCGGCTTGCAGGATATCACCAGTCATGTGAATTTTTCCGCGCTGGCGAAAGCCGGTTGCAATCTAGGTCTCAGCCTGGCGGGTTACACCACCCAGGCCCATTTCCTCATGGCCAACGGTCTGGATGAATTGATGGCTGCCTCCGATCCCACCGATCTGATCCGACACATGCAGCTGGTCCAGGGTGTCAAGCGCCTAACGCTACCCTCGGAGATGGGCGAGCGCTTCAAAGTGTTGGGTTTTGTGAAGGGCATACCTCAAGATCTCGCCGGATTTAAACTGCTCAATCTTCAGGACAGGCTTTGAGACGGCACTCAATCTGGATCTAGGTTATCGCATTCACGTGACAGCGCGCCACGCTCCGGATTCAGGCAGTCTGTAAAGAATGACGGCTGCCGGTCTCCAGGTCAGATCTACTCTCGATGAAATCCGTGTTCAGTCATTCATAGTTCTCCTGGTCGGTGGACATGATAAGAATATTAGATTATTTTAATAAATATCATATTAAACCCTGGCCATGTCTCTATGCCATGGCAGTAAAGGAGCAAAGGTCATGTTGAAATCCCTCGTATCTGTTTTGATGATGGTTCTTGTATCCACACCAATTTGGGGTGAAGGTCGGGTACCGCAGCAGGCAGACCTGACGGCTGTAACCACTCAGTTCGAATCTGCGGATTGTTGTTGGGACAAGATAGACTTCGATCGCAAACCCAGTCCACAGCAGGACCTGGCAGCGAGCCCCGTTTGCTGTTGGGTTCCGCTTTGGCAGGAATAATCTTAGACTGACAGAACAGACCGACAGTTAGCCAGTTAACTGTCGGTCTGAAATAGTGGTCGTTGTTGTTGGTATCAGCTGTGTTCCTTTGCTGTTTCTGGCTTGCTGACTCCCGGCTGCGGTGGATTCGAAAGGGCCGTTCCGATGATGTCTTCAACCTCGGAAGTCGCGCCCGCCATCACCTTCGAAATTTTGTCGGGAAAAATATTGCTCATCAGCGAGCTGTTCATGCGCGAGATGATCACGGAACCGTCCGATTTCTCATATACGGAAACCCGGCAAGGCATGAAAGATGACACCATGCGCGCATCGTCTTCCTTGAGGATCTGTACCGCATAGGTGGGGTGACACAATTCGATCACGGCCGTTGGAGGGACGCGATGTCCGAATTTCTCCATGGACTTGTCCAGTCGGTGAACCGTCGGGATCTTCCAGCCTTTCTTCAGGGTCGCATCCATGATGGATTTGATGGTGTCTTCATAATCCATGGTGCTTTTGGTTTCCACCACCATGAATGTATGAATTCCCAGGCCATTTGGCCACCATACGACCAGCGCCCCCAGTACAAAACCGACAATCAGCATAAGCAGCGGCTTTTTCAACATTTATCACTTCCTCCAACGATGAATTCTTAAGGTGAACAGCGGGATCTGAAAATTTGACGATCTTAATATCGGGTCCTGCTGGCGTCGAAATATAACATCTCGTTTGAGTTGCGTCTTGATGATTGAGTGTGCATTCTCTATCCGCGTAGTCAGTAAGGAAATTAAAAACATTCGCAAAGCATAGTTTATGTGGATGGCTTGAACGTCGCCTGTCCGGATTGGCCAATTCACCATGTATTATTCGATAGGGTCAAAGGACTGAAAGACTCGTTCACCTCGCTTAAATCGAGATGTTCCAATCCGGATCAATGATCGTGGCAGATCAGTGTCAAAATCACATACAACGACATTTTGTATGGATATTCCCTTGTTGTACTGGATTAAGCTATAGCGTAGGTTTAGGTATCGCCATGCTGATATTTGGAATAGCAGACGAATACTCTCATTGCGGAGTCAACAGAGTGATAAATAACAATCATAGGAGGTAGAACATGAGTGAATTGAGCCATTACCTGCATGCCCCACAAGAACTCAAGCAGGAGTATAACTCGGTACTGGATAAAACCGCCGTGGAGATGGGGAGAACGAACAGCCCTGACGATAGAGTCGATTGGCAGGCGGTGAATGAAAAGATGATCGAATGGTGGAAAGGGAAGGGTTTTAAATTCCCCTGATTTTAGCGTGTCCTGAGGAGAGCCTGTGCGCCCAGAATTAACCAGTCATAGGGAGCAATGTCTGCAACAACAGATTTCCTGCAAGACTGACTGATAACCTTTCATCCGCGGTTTCCCGTTAAACCTGGATGGACGGTTATCATCCCGCTTGAATTCTTTCGGTCAGAACTCGATTGTGATGGATCAGTGACGGTATGCTCCCTTGTCAAGCCGATTCGGGTTCCGTTGCTCAGCCTTATTGATGGCCGCTTCCAGATAGTAACTGAACAGCTGCAATCTATTGTTATCGACGATCCGCTCCGCCGATTCTAAACCTTCATGATCGAGAATCAACAAGGCGGAGTGAGTTGGATACCTTATCCACTGGCTAATAACGGTCAGACATACCGGGGTGATGGTCGCGGATTGTTCTCGGAGGCGGGTCATCAGTCTAGATGCGAGGCCCTTCGAGCACGGCATGCAACATGGTCTTATATTGTTCTTTCGATTTATACCCGACGATGGGATCATGCAAAGTTGTTCCGTCGGAACCCAGGATGAGCAGGGTCGGTGTGGCGAAGACATGATAACGCTGCTTGAACTGACGGCTACGAATCGGTTCCCCATCGAAATCGGTCATCTTGCCACCGGTATTGATATCGACCTCCCGAAAGACCGCCATTCGGTTCTCGTGATCACTCCCCAACAGGGGTTGCAGAACCTCTTCCTTGAGTCGTTCGCAATAGGCGCACGCCTGGGCTGTGTAGAGGATGATGATCGGCGCTTTCGACTCCTGGGCAAATCTAGCAGCCTCGGCCCAGTCATTGGCGGCGCTATGGGGCATGTCGCCAGAGGTCAGAGACGTAACAGACAGGAGAGACAAGGTCGCGAGAATCAAAAAAAGCTTATTCATCATCGATGATCTTGGAAAGTATCGATATAGAATATCATTAATTAATAATATATCAACTAATATTGTGGATTTACCCTCGTCTTCATGCCAATTTCACTTTTTTTTCGTCGACCCGGACTGACTATCTTCAATAGCAAACTCAATCGATCAACTGACGCCGACCGGCGCCAGGGTGAGCGAATTCCGAGAATTCGGCCGGTATGAGCCTTACCGTCCGGTTCAGCAAGGGAGTGCTAGACTAATCTGCGGTAGCCGTCATAACGGGCCCGATAGCCTGCCTGGCCGAGGTAGAGGGGTACGATCGTCTCGAGGCCCTTGGGTCGTATGTCCAGGTCTTTCAGGCCATTCTGCTTACAGGTGCTGTCGGACTGCAGAGAATGATAGTTATCCAGGGTAAAAGGTGCACCTGGCAGGCGCTCAAGCACGCTCGCCTGCAGACGGGAGGCAAAATTACCCAGACCCAGGATCAGGCGATGCAATCCACGTACCTGTGCGGTGTAGGTGACCAGTTCCTTCAGGCTATAGTTGCTTGGGCCACAGAGATCGAAATGTTTTCCGAAGGTTTTTCTGTCGTCCAGGGAGCGGACGAAGGCCTCCGCCACGTCTCCCACATAGACGGGTGCGAAACGGGCCTCGGGGCAGGCGAGGGGGAAGATGAAAGGAGCATGTTGCAGCAGACCGGCAAAGCGGTTGAAGAAACTGTCGCCTGGACCGAAGATAACCGAAGGCCGAAAACTGGTGACTCGAATCGCCGCCCCGCCATGGGTGTGCGCCCGGTTCTCTCCTTCCCCCTTGCTGCGCAGGTAGCGGCTCGAGCCGCTGGCTTCACTGGCGTGCAGGGCGCTCATGTGCAGGAGACGCGGGACTCGGCGTGGTGCGGCAGGCGTCCACGATCAGGTCTACCAGTTCTACATGGTAACGGCGGAAGGTTCGATCTTTGCCGCTTTCATTGAGGATGCCGATGAGGTTGATCACCGCGTCACAGCCAGTGAACTGTTCCGCCAGGGATCGCAGGTCAAAAAGATCGGCGGTGACCAGTTCCAGTCCTGGATTGACTTGCATATTGCGATATCGTTGCGGATGACGGGTCATGATGCGACAGGCAATACCCTGGCTGCTCAGGCGGGCGGCCAAATGCTGCCCGACAAAGCCACTGCCACCCAGCACACAGACCCTGCTCGTAGACATTCTGATGTACCCCTTTCAACATGTGTCCCTGGGGCTTGACCATATCACTATCTGTATAGGTCCTGCTATCGCTACTTTGGCAATACTGCCCACCCGAGATGACGCACACTGCAGCCCGTTCAACTGCCGTTTCTAGCTTGCAGGATTCTGACTCAGATGGAAAACCCATTGTTCGCTTTCGATATCTATTCATTATCACTGTTTCTCATGTTGGGCACTATCGTCGGTGTTATCGCCGGCCTGTTTGGCGTTGGCGGCGGACTGATTATCGTGCCTGCGTTGATCTGGGGGTTGCCGTGGCTCGGAGTTGAACCGGCGCATGTGACCCATATTGCGGTAGGAACCTCCCTGGCCACGATTGTCGTGACCTCACTCGCGGCAATACAAGCCCACCAGAGACGAGGCGCCGTGCTATGGCCGAAGGTGGGCCAGCTTACCCCTGGGATTCTGTTGGGTGCCTGGTTGGGGGGTATGGTGGCAGGGAGTTTGCCAGGTGAGTGGCTGCAACGGATCTATGGTGTCTTCGCCATGCTGGTAGGCCTCCATCTGTTTTTCGCAAGTCGGGCAAAACGCACAGTATCTTTTCTGCAAGCTTGGGTGATGAGACTGGCAGGCGCGGTTATCGGCATCATCTCGGCGCTCGTGGGTATTGGCGGTGGCACCATGACCGTGCCCCTGCTGAATGCCAGTGGAGTCGAGATGCGCAAGGCCGTGGCCACATCCAGCGCCTGCGGACTGCCGATTGCGCTTGCCGGGACCTTGAGTTTCATGTATATCGGATGGGAGATGGATGGGCTCCCGGCCGGCAGCATCGGTTATGTCTACTCGCCGGTGATGCTAATCATCGTGCTTACCAGTACGCTCTTTGCCCCCGTGGGAGCAGCCCTGGCCCATCGTCTCCCGGGCGAAAAGCTCAAGCGGGTGTTTGCGGTTTTCCTACTCCTGATTGGCGGCAGGCTGCTGTTGGGGTGAGGCATAACTCTGGCCGATAAAACCTGAGTAAGGGGGTACCGGTATCGGGAGTTGCCGATAAAGCAGCAATTGATCGTCTTCGCTGCGGAGTACCATGCGTCCGTCGTCGAGTGCGTATTCATAAGTCCTTTGGGAACCTTGTCTGGGGATCATAGAGCACCAGCCAGTTGTCTCTGATCTGATAGAGCCCGTCACGATAGTTCTCCCCATCCGCGTAGATCCGGAAGTGTCCATACATCACCAGGACGATTTCCCCACCCCGACCCTGCCAGATGCCGTCCAGGGTGGATTGTCCCTGAGTATAGATCTGTTGCACAGGCCCCGGGGTGGTGCTTGGGGAGCCGTTGGATAGTCCCTGGGCTTGGGGATTGCCGGTTGACTTATTCGGGCTTTGTTGGAGCATGTCCTGCATGGACTGCTGAGCGCTGGATGCCGCAGCCGGTGCTTGATTCATGAATCCCTGGATCTGCTGCTGTCCCGGTATGCCGCTGCCTGGTATAGCATACATGCTCCAGGGGGCGTAATTCATACCCTGCCAATTGGAAAAGGGCTGAGTGTAACCGCCGAAAGACTGTCCTCTGTTGCGGTTGTAATCCTGTGCCAGGTTGCCCATCGCATCCATCATCGAGAGCATCGCCTGGCTCATCAGGGTCGATGCCGCCGAGCCGGCGGCCTGCGCGTGAATATACCTGTCAGAAGCCCCAGGAGCAGACAGAAACTTCTTGCAGGTTTTGCTATGCACGATGAACATTATCAAATGGCAATTCTTATGGATCGATGGGTGTATTGGCTAACTGAAAATCAGGACCCTACGGCACTTGCTGGATACAGGCAAACTGCAGAGATACCGGTGCTCGATCAATGATTGAAGATAGATCATCCCTAGAACCATTTTTTATTCTAACATGATACAGATTCCTATTGCGCAGAGGGAAAAGACCATGCCGAAGCAACAAGCAGCCACACATGGGGGAGGATTTTTTGCTGCCCCATTCTGTCCGGCGGCGGCTGGCGGAAGCACTGGAACGAGTTGGCCATTGCCGGTGCTGGAAGAGCTGACGGAGGCGCGTGCGCCATTATCGGCGAATAGTCACTGGTCAGCGGCGTAGGGGATGGCTGCCCTGACGGATACCGGAGAGCTGCCGTTTTCTCAAGTACCCTAGAACTCGAAAGATCCCTTATACTAGCCCGCTAACCCAGGTTGCGGCCCGTCAGTGTCGTTGCCCGATTATATTAGTTATCAATCAAATCAATAAGTTATATCCTAATGGGCCCCACATGCCGATTTTTGACTGCTGTTCTGATGCTGTCTTCTCAGCTTGTTTTCCCAGCAATTGGCTGCATTTGTCGTGCAGGATATCCGTATAGAGGGGCTGCAACGTATCTCCGCGGGTACCGTCTTTCAACTATCTACCGGTGAAGGTCGGCGATGAGGTCAATCCGGGCAATAGCGCCGCTATCATCCGGACCCTGTTCCAGACCGGGTTTTTCAAGGATGTCAGACTGGAGCGTGAGGCCGACGTACTGGTGATCACGGTCCAAGAGCGTCCCGCCATCTCAACCATCAAGATCACCGGCAACAAGGACCTGGATACTGACCAGTTGCTGGCCGGTCTCAAGGACATCGGTCTGGCAGAGGGACGTGTCTTCAAGCGAGCCATCCTGGATCAGGTCGAACAAGAGCTCAACCGGCAGTATTTCGCCCGTGGTAAATATGGCGTCAAGATAACCTCCACGGTATCTCCCCTCGAACGTAATCGAGTGGCTCTGGATATCAAGATCTCTGAAGGACTGACCGCACGCATCAAGCGCATCAACATCATCGGCAACCAGGCCTTTGACGACGATGAGCTATTGAATGAGTTTCAGCTCGGCATCCCTTCCTGGTATGAGTTCTTCTCCAGTAAGGACAAGTATTCCAAACAGGCCCTGTCCGGTGATCTGGAAAAGCTGCGTTCCTATTACCTGGATCGGGGCTATGTGGACTTCAAGATCGATTCCACTCAGGTTTCGATTACCCCGGATAAAAAAGATATCTACATCACCGTCGTGATCGACGAAGGGGACGTTTTCACCCTGAGTGATATCAAACTGGCGGGTGAGATGGAACTGCCCCAGCAGGAGCTGTTTCCCCTCATTCATCTACGCAGAGGTGAAGTCTTTTCCCGCAAGAAGATAACCGCCAGCGCGGAACGCCTGACCGGTCACTACTCGGATGCGGGTTATGCCTTCGCCAATATCAACAGCATTCCGGATATCGACCGGGAAAAACGTCAGGTGGCGATCACCTTTTTCGTGGATCCCGGCAAGCGGGTCTATGTGCGGCGCATCAATATCACCGGGAACAGCAACACCCGAGACGTGGTGGTGCGGCGGGAATTGCGGCAGATGGAGTCGGCCTGGTTTTCCGGTGAGAAAGTCAAGCTCTCCAGGGAACGCCTGCAACGTCTCGGATACTTCGGGGATGTGAATATCGAGACGCCTGCCGTGACGGGCACCACCGATCAGGTGGACGTGAATATCAACGTGGAAGAGAAGGCCTCCGGCAGTCTGAGCGCGGGCATCGGCTATTCCCAGACCCAGGGTGCGATCTTGAGCGCCAGCATTGCCCAGGACAATTTTCTGGGTTCCGGTAAACGGGTTTCGGCCGGCTTCGATACCAGTCAGGCCAACCGGCGGGTCACCCTGGCCTATAACAATCCCTATTACACGATCGACGGGGTCAGTCGTGGTTTCGACATCAGCTATCGGGAAACTGATTTTGCGGAACTGAATATCTCCAACTATTCCACCGACGTCAGTCGCCTGGGCATGAATTTCGGCGTGCCGATCACCGAATACGATCGCCTCCGGTTCAGTCTCGCCTATGAGAATACCAAGTTTTTTATCGGTTCCGAACCATCACAAGTCATCCAGGATTTCGTCGATCAGAATGGCGACAATTTCGGCGATTTCGAGTTTGTCACCAGTTGGATTCGCGATACCCGCGATCGGGCCATCTTTCCCAACTGGGGGGGCAGGCAGACCCTGAGTCTGGAGACCAATCTGCCGGGCAGCGACCTTCAGTATTACCGCGTCAAGTATGAACATTCCCGCTACTTTCCACTGTTTAAGTCGTTTAACCTGAAACTGAATCTCGATCTTGGTTATGGTGACGGTTATGGTGGAGATGACGCGCTGCCCTTTTTCCGGAATTTCTACGCGGGTGGTACCGGGACCGTCCGGGGCTTCAAGGGCAATTCGCTGGGGCCAAAGGATGAGTTTGACAACGCCTTGGGAGCAAATTCGCTGATTGCGGGTCAAATGGAACTGTTGTTTCCGCCGCCAGGTGGCAGTTTCGAAAACACCATGCGTTTCGGTATGTTCCTGGATGCGGGTAACGTGTTCGATTTGACGGGTGACCAAGGCATCGATACGGACGAGTTTAGGGCTTCAACGGGCGTGATGTTATCCTGGATGTCGCCCATAGGCCCTCTCTCCTTCAGTGTCGGTTACCCGATAAAATCGACCGATGAGGATGAAAGAGAGATTTTTCAGTTCAATATCGGCGCCGGTTTCTGATAAGAATTTAGGAGTGATTTCGTGAAAAGAACGGGTTTATTAATAGTATCCATGCTGGCCTTGACGCTGCTGACAGGCGCATCCTTCGCGGAAAGCTATCGCATTGGGTTCGTCAATGCGACCAGGGTGTTTGAGGAGTCCCCGCAATATAAAGCGGCCAGAGATCGTCTGGAGACCGAGTTTTCCCGCCGGGAAAAGGAACTGCTTTCCAATCAGAAGCAGTTGAAACAGCTGGAAGAGAAGCTGCAGCGCGATGGCGCGGTGATGAGCGAATCAGAGGCGAAGCGTCTGGAGCGGGATGTTCTGTCCCGCAGCCGCAAATTGAAGAATGCCCAGACCGAATTTCGCGAGGATCTCAATCTGCGCCAGAACGAAGAGTTCAAAAAGCTGCGCGCGCAGATCCGCGAGGTGATTCAGGAGGTCGGCAAGGCCGAGAAGATCGACCTGATCGTGTCGGACGGTGTGGTCTATTACAGCAAGAAGATCGACATTTCGGATCTGGTTCTGGAGAAACTGAGACGCTTGAAGACTAATTAGTCGGCGGAAGCCGTGGCATGACAGTCTGGCGCTTGGGGGATCTCGCGCAAGCAGTCGAGGCTCGGTTGCTGGGTGATCCGGAAATTCTCATTCAGGGTGTCGGCAGCCTGGAGAAGGCAAAACCGGGTGAGATAAGTTTTCTCGGCAATCCAAGGTACCGACATTACCTGCAAGATACCCGGGCATCAGCGGTGATACTCGCGCTGGATAATTCAGATCATGAACTACCCAGTACCGCGGCAATCCTGCTCAGCGAGAATCCCCATCTCACCTACGCCAAGGTGGCCAGCCGGATTTTTCCCGAGCCGGAAACCCCTGTGGGCTGTCACCCCAGTGCCGTGGTTGCCGCTTCGGCACAACTCGATGTAAGCGCCTGGGTGGGGCCTTGTGCGGTCGTGGGCGAAGATGTCAAGATCGGTGCGCACGTCTGTATCGGGCCCGGATGCGTGGTGGAGGATGGCTGCATCATCGGGAACCACTGCCGCTTGCTCGCCCAAGTTACCCTCTGTTGCGGCACCCGCTTGGGTCAAAGGTGCTTGATTCACCCGGGGGCTGTTTTGGGTTCGGATGGATTCGGCCTGGCGAACGACGCGGGTCGTTGGGTAAAGGTGCCGCAACTGGGTCGGTTGCGGGTAGGTAATGATGTGGAAATCGGCGCTAACACTACGATCGATCGGGGTGCCCTGGAAGACACGATCCTGGAAGATGGTGTCAAGCTGGACAATCTGGTGCATATCGCGCATAACGTACAGATAGGCGCACACACCGCGATGGCGGCCGCCTCCGCAGTGGCGGGTTCAACAATCATAGGCCGACATTGTACGATTGGCGGGATGATCGGTATAGCTGGACATGTAACGATTGGGGATAATGTGCACTTTACCGGTGCTTCGCCGGTGACGCGCGCTTTCAAGGATCCGGGTCATTACAGTGGTAATCTGCCGGCGATGGAAAGCGCGGAGTGGCGTAAGGCGGTAGCCCGGGTTCGCCATCTCGATGAGATGGCCAAGCGCTTGAAGGCCCTGGAAAAGCAAGTCGCTGCCATACAAGGTGATCGGGACAAATGAGATGTTTCAGACGTGGAGAGTGATTTGATCGTAATGGATATCAACAAGGTGCTGAGTCTGCTGCCGCACCGTTATCCCTTCCTGTTGATCGATCGGGTGTTGGAGTTCGACAAAGACGAGCGCTTGCTGGCCTTAAAGAATGTTACCTACAACGAACCGTTTTTTAATGGGCATTTCCCAATTAAACCGGTCATGCCGGGGGTGCTGATCGTCGAAGCGATGGCGCAGGCCACCGCCCTGTTGGCCTCACAGTCAAATCCGGAAACCCTCAGCGAAAGCACGATCTACCTCTTCGTGGGCATCGACAAGGCTCGATTCAAACAACAGGTTGAACCGGGCGATCAACTGCACCTCGAAGTCGTCTTGAACAAGATGAAGCGGGGTATCGGCTTCTTTTCCGGCACCGCGACCGTGGATGGGAAAACCGTCGCCAACGCTGAGATTATGTGCACTGCCAGGGAGATAGGGAACTGATCGACGAACGGGCCATCATTGATCCCACCGCGGAGTTGGGCGAAGCCGTCCAGGTCGGTCCCTTCAGCGTGATTGGGCCTAATGTCCGGATCGGCAAGGGTAGTTGGATCGGTCCGCATGCCGTTATCAAAGGTCCCACCCGGATAGGCGAAAACAATCGCATCTTTCAGTTCGCCTCAGTAGGTGAAGATCCCCAGGATAAGAAATATGCCGGGGAGGCGACCTGGCTGGAGATCGGCGACCGCAATGTGATTCGTGAGTGCGTAACCATCAACCGGGGAACCGCTCAAGATCGGGGCGTCACCCGTATCGGCAACGACAATCTACTCATGGCATATACCCACGTGGCCCATGATTGTTTGCTGGGTGATCATAACATCCTGGCCAATGCCGCTTCCCTGGGGGGGCATGTCACAATCGACAATAATGCCATACTCGGCGGCTTCACCATCGTGCATCAGTTCTGCCGTATCGGTGCGCACAGCTTCTGCGGTATGGGTTCCTCCATCTCCAAGGATCTGCCGCCCTATGTACTGGTTTCCGGCAGCCCGGCCAAGCCCCATGGGATCAACAGTGAGGGGTTGCGTCGCCGAGGCTTCAGTGCGGAAACCATCACAAGGATCAAACGGGCCTACAAACAGCTCTATATGTCGAGCCAGAAGCTGGAAGATGCGATTAAGGCCATTCGGGACATGCTGCAGGATGCGCCGGAACTCCAAATACTGGTGGACTTTCTCTCGGAACCGGGTCGCGGCATCCTCCGTTGACATCACCCTTTATCGGTATAGCGGTCAATGAGGTCTCTGGTGACCAGCTGGCAGCCGCACTCATCCAGGCCCTGAAAAGAAAACGACCTGAGCTGCGTTTCGACGGCATGACCGGCCCGCTGATGGAGGCGGAGGGTTGTGTCAGCCTGGAAAAGATGGACCCGGTGATGGGGCTGACGGAGGTGCTGAAGCACCTGCCGCACCTGCTCGGTGTGCGGCGCCGGCTGTATCACCATTTTCGGGACCGGCCCCCCGCGCTGTTCATCGGTGTCGATGCACCGGATTTCAATCTGCAACTGGAGACGCGACTCAAGGCCTCGGGATCAAGAACAGCGCATTTTGTCTGTCCGACGGTCTGGGCCTGGCGTCCAGGGACGAGCGAAGAAGTTTGGCCGAGCGGTCGACCTGATGCTCTGCATCTTCGACTTCGAGGTCGATTTTCTGCGTCGTTACCAGGTCAACGCCGCCTATGTCGGTCATCCCATGGCCGATGAAATCCCCCTGGAGCCTCTGGCTGCCGAGGAACAGCGCCGTTTGCTGGGCATGGACCCGCAGACGGCCGGCCATTGCCATCCTGCCCGGCAGCCGCATGAGCGAGGTGAGCCGTCTGACCGACGACTTTCTGGCCACTGCCCACTGGTGTCTGAAGAGGCGGCCGGAACTGCAGTTCGTCGCGCCGTTGGTGAATCACCAGGTGCGGCGCTATGTCGAGGAACGGCTGGCCGAATTGGCCCCGGACCTGCCCATCACCCTGCTCGACCAACAGCCTCGGCAGGCCATCCAGGCCGCCGAGGTGGTGCTCGTCGCTTCGGGCACCGCCACTCTGGAGTGTTTGCTGCACAAACGTCCCATGGTGGTCGCCTATCGTATGTCGGCGCTCACCTTCTGGCTGATCCGGCGTTTCAAGCTGGTCAAGCTGACCCATGTGGCCTTGGCCAACCTGCTGGCCGATGAACCGATGGCGCCGGAATTTCTGCAGCGAGCCTGCCGACCGGACAAGTTGGGTCCGGCCCTGTTGGCGTTTTTGGACTCGCCGGCAAAATGTGCGGAGATCGCCTTGGCCTATCAGAAGGTCCATGAGAAGCTGCGCTGTAATGCCGCCGAACGGGCGGCGGATGCGGTATTGGAATTGATCGATGAACAATGAGGAACGGCGCATCGCCGGGGTCGATGAAGTGGGACGGGGACCCTTGGCGGGCCCGGTGGTGGCTGCGGCGGTGATCCTCGATCCGGCCAAGCCCATCCATGGTCTGGCGGACTCGAAACAACTGACTGGACGGTACCGGGAGCGGCTGGCGGAGCTGATTCGTGAGCACGCCCTCGCCTGGGCCCTGGGCCGGGCGGAGGTGGCGGAGATCGACCGCATCAATATCCTGCAGGCCAGCCTGCTGGCCATGCAGCGTGCCGTGGAGGCCCTCGTCGATTGCGCCCCATCAGGCGCTGGTGGACGGCAATCGGTTGCCCCGGCTGAGCTGTCGGCGGAGGCCATCGTCGGCGGTGACGCACGGTGGCGGCGATCAGCGCCGCCTCCATCATCGCCAAGGTGGCGCGGGATCGGGAGATGGTCGAGCTGGACGGCGCGCATCCTGGTTATGGTCTGGCGAAACACAAGGGCTATCCTACCAAACAACATCTCGAGGCCCTGCAACGCCTGGGGGTGACGCCAATCCACCGGCGTACCTTCGGGCCGGTCAGGCGGATCCTGGGGGTCGTCTGATGGCTGGTTTTGTTTGTAGGACGGTAACCCCTTCCCGATTTCGAGGGTGCATCGAAGCGCTATTATCGACAGGTAATTGCTTCGGCAACTGCGCCTGCGTTGTTCCACCTTCCCACATCCCGTGGGTCGCCTGCATTACCTGCACTTCCGTATTCCCTGGCGGTCGGCAAAGGGTTGCCGACCTACCTGGCTAAGACATGGTATTTTTATCTTAAGAGGTTCATGGTCTGAGTCCGTTTCGCGTTAGAATTCCCTACCATGAATCCCTCGTTCGTTCACTTGCGCGTGCACTCCGAATACTCCCTGGTCGATGGCCTGGTGCGGGTCAAACCCCTGGTCGCCAGGGCCGCCGAGCTGGGTATGCCGGCAGTGGCGCTGACCGATCAGTCCAATCTGTTCGCCCTGGTGCGCTTCTACCAGGCCGCCCTGAGCGCGGGGATCAAGCCGATCGCCGGAGTGGATGCCTGGCTGCGCAATCCGGAGGATATCAATAATCCATTCCGGCTGGTGTTCCTGGTGCAGAACAATCAAGGGTATAAAAACCTCACTCGGCTGGTCTCCCGCAGCTACCGGGAAGGCCAGCATCTGGGACGGCCATTGCTGGAGCGGGAGTGGTTAACGGAAAGTGTGGACGGATTGATCGCGCTGTCCGGTGGACGTCAGGGAGATCTCGGGCGCGCCCTGCTGGCGGGCAATCACGCGGAGGTGGAGCGACTGCTGAGCGGCTGGCTGGCGCTGTTCGGCAATCGCTTCTATCTGGAATTGAACCGGACCGGCCGACCGGAAGAGGAGGACTGTCTGCACGCGACGGTCGAACTGGCTGCGGCGCACGGCGTGCCGGTGGTTGCCACCAATGATGTCCACTTCATCAGCCCCGAGGACTACGAGGCCCATGAGGTGCGGGTCTGTATCCATGAGGGACGCACCCTGGACGATCCCCGGCGACCCCGCAATTACTCCGAACAACAATATCTGCGCACCCCGGAGGAGATGCAGGAGCTGTTCGCGGATATTCCGGAGGCTTTGCAAAACTCGCGTCGAGATCGCTAAACGCTGCACCCTCGAGTTGACCCTGGGCAAGAATTATCTGCCCGACTTCCCCATCCCCGCCGGCATGACCGTCGAGGAGTATTTCGCCGAACAGTCACGTAAGGGGCTGGAGTGTCGGCTAAAGAGGCTGTTTGACGTCAACTCTCCCGATTTTGCCGAGCAGCGCAAGGTCTACGACGAGCGTCTGCAGATCGAGCTGGACGTGATCAACAGCATGGGTTTTGCCGGCTACTTCCTGATCGTTGCCGATTTCATTCAGTGGGCCAAGGACAATGATATCCCGGTGGGACCGGGGCGTGGTTCCGGCGCCGGTTCCCTGGTGGCCTATGCGCTCAAGATCACCGATCTGGACCCGATCGCCCTGGAATTGCTGTTCGAACGCTTTCTTAACCCGGAACGGGTCTCCATGCCCGACTTCGACGTGGACTTCTGCATGGACAAGCGGGATCTGGTGATCGACTACGTGGCACGCAAGTACGGGCGGGACTCGGTATCCCAGATCATCACCTACGGCTCCATGGCGGCCAAGGCGGTGGTGCGGGACGTAGGAAGGGTGTTGGGCCATCCCTATGGCTTCACCGACCGGGTGGCCAAGATGGTGCCCTTCGAGATCGGCATGACCCTGCATAAGGCCCTAGAAGAGAGCGAGGACCTGAAGCAGGCCTACGACAACGACGAGGAGGTGCATGACCTCATCGACATGGCCAAGAAGCTGGAAGGTTGTGCACGCAATGCCGGCAAACACGCCGGCGGGGTGGTGATCGCACCCGGACTGCTCACCGATTTCTGTCCGCTTTATTGCGAGGAGGGGGGTGGCAACCTGGTCACCCAGTTCGACAAGGATGACGTGGAAAAGGTGGGGCTGGTGAAGTTCGACTTCCTCGGCCTGCGCACCCTGACCATCGTCGACTGGGCCCTGAAGACAGTCAATGCCGAGCGCGTCAAACAGGGTCTGGAGCCGGTGGACATCAACACCATCCCGATGGATGACGAGGCCGCCTTCAAACTGCTCAAGGCCTGCGAGACCACTGCGGTGTTTCAGCTGGAATCCCGCGGCATGAAGGAGTTGATCAAGAAGCTGCAACCGGACAGCTTCGACGACATCACCGCCCTGGTGGCCCTGTATCGGCCCGGTCCGCTGCAGTCGGGCATGGTGGACAACTTCATCAACCGCAAGCACGGTCGGGAGACCATCTCCTATCCCGACGCCCACTATCAGCACGAGTCCCTGAAACCGATCCTGGAGGCCACCTACGGGGTCATCCTCTATCAGGAACAGGTGATGCAGATCGCCCAGGTGATGGCCGGCTACTCCCTGGGCGGCGCCGACCTGCTGCGCCGCGCCATGGGTAAGAAGAAGCCGGAGGAGATGGCCAAGCAACGGGCGGTGTTCAAGGCGGGGGCGGAGCAGAACGGCATCGACCCCGAACTGGCGATGAAGATCTTCGACCTGGTGGAAAAGTTCGCCGGTTACGGCTTCAACAAGTCCCACTCCGCCGCCTACGCCCTGGTCTCCTACCAGACCATGTGGCTCAAGGCCCACTATCCGGCGGCCTTCATGGCGGCGGTCTGTTCGGCGGACATGGACAACACCGACAAGGTGGTGCCGTTGATCGAGGAGTGCCGCCGCATGGGGCTCAAGGTGGAGCCACCCCAGGTCAACCTGTCCCAGTACAAGTTCACCATCGCGGACGATAGCACCGTGGTCTATGGGCTGGGGGCGATCAAAGGGGTCGGCGAGGCCGCCATCGAGGCTATCGTCAGCGAGCGTCACACCAGACGGGCTGGACCTACCGATCTGTTCGAATTCTGCCGCCGCATCGATCTGAAAAAGGTCAACCGACGGGTCTTGGAGTCCCTGATCCGCGCCGGCGCTCTGGACGGCCTGGGGGCGAATCGGGCCAGTCTCATGCTGCAGCTGCCGCTGGCCCTGAAGATGGCCGAGCAGCATCACGCCATGCAGGCGGTTGGGCAGAACGATCTGTTCGGCATGAGCGATGACCAGCCGGCTCGGACCTTCTCCCAGGTTGTGCCCGACAACGTGGAAGAGTGGGACGACGAGCAGCGCCTGCAAGGGGAGAAGGAGACCCTCGGACTCTATCTCACCGGCCATCCCATCGATCGCTACGAAGCGGAGCTGCGCCAGATCGCCAGCAGCCGCATCGCCGACCTGTCCTTGGATAGCGGTTCCGGCAACGGTCAGTACCCCAAGGGCGCTTCCCCCGGGCGCAACGGCGCCGCGGCGTACCGGTGGTGGTGGCCGGTCTGGTAGTCACCGCCACGCATCGCCAGACCCAGCGGGGTCGCATGGGCAGCATCCTGTTGGACGATCGCAGCGGCCGTATCGAGGCGACCCTGTTCAATGAGACCTACGAGGAGCACCGGGACCTGCTGTCCGCCGACCGCATCCTGGTAGTCTCCGGCAGCCTCAACTATGATGAATTCCGCGGCGGCTTGAGCCTGCGGGTGGACAATATTCTCACCTTCGAACAGGCCCGGGGGCACTTTGCCTCCCAATTGGGGTTGCACCTGAAACTCAATGGCGCCAACGCCGCAGGATTCCGCCATGAACTGATGCAGATCCTCACGCCGTTCCGGGGTGGCGCCACCGGTATCCGGCTGCACTATCGCACTGCCGTGGCAGAGGGGGATATTCTGTTCGGGCAGGACTGGCGGGTGAACCCCACCGACGAGCTACTGAGACGCCTGCACCGACTGCTGGGCAGCGAGAATGTTCAAGTCATCTATGGCCGAGCCAGGCAGTGAAGTGTTGAATTCAGATGCCTATAGCGACCTGATGGGCCGCAGGTCGGCAACCCTTTGCCGACTTTCCCTTGAGTGAAACCGCAAATGCGCCCTATCCATACCGGACGATCAACACCATGATATCCTCTCTCTCCGGGGTAGCCCGACGCTTCACCACCCAGGCTCCTGCCGTCGATGTGTGGACCTTACGTCTGGTGGAGGTCCACCAGGAGGGCCTGATGGTGCGCCAAGGCTTATTGCAGCCGCTCACCACCACCTATAGCCGGGGCGCCATGCTGACGGTCAGCGTGGGTCAGGGTATCGGCTACGCTGCGACCGCCGACCTGAGTCGGGAAGGGTTGGCCCGGGCCGCCGAGCGGGCCCAGCACTGGGCCCTAGCCACACAGAATCTGGGTCTGATCGATGTCGAGTTCTTTCCTCTACCCGGGCAGCCGGGACACTACCACCACCCACCGGTCGAGCCATGGGAAGCTGTCGCGCTGGAGGACAAGATAAGCCTGCTGCAGGATGCCTGCCGGGCCTTGAAGGTAGATGACCGCATCGTCGATTGGCAGGCCTCTCTGTACTACCAACGCGCAGAAACATTGCTCATCAGCAGCCATGGCGGACCCATCGAGCAGACCTTCCACATCATCCAGCCGGGACTGTCAGTGGTGGCCAATGAGGGGAGCCAGACCCAGCGCCGCACGGGCGCCGGTGCCGACGATCGGGCGCGCCAGGGGGGTATGGAACAGCTGCCGCTGGTGGGTTTTCCCGACCAGGCGGAGGAGCTGGCGGAGCAGGCCCTGGCCTTGTTGAGCGCGCCGGAATGTCCCAGCGACTGCCGCGATCTGCTGTTGATGCCCAATCAGATGGTGCTGCAGATTCATGAAAGTATCGGCCATCCGCTGGAGCTTGATCGGATCCTGGGGGACGAGCGCAACTATGCCGGGACCAGCTTCGTGACCCTGGACATGTTCGGCAGCTACCGTTATGGCTCCGAGCTGTTGAACGTGACCTTCGATCCTGACCGGCCCGAACAACTGGCCAGCTTTGGTTTCGATGACGAAGGTACCCCGGCCGAGCGCACCTATGTGATTCGTAATGGTATCCTGCAGCGGCCCTTGGGTAGCGCAACTTCCCAGGCCCGGGCCGGCCTGGCCGGGGTGGCTAATGCCAGGGCCTGCAGCTGGAACCGTCCGCCTATCGACCGCATGGCCAATCTGAATCTGGAGCCCGGCGTCAGCAGTCTGGAGGAGATGTTCGGCTCGATTGAACGGGGCGTCCTGATGGAGGCCAATCGCTCCTGGTCCATCGATGACAGCCGCAACAAGTTTCAGTTCGGCTGCGAACTGGGCCGGCTCATCGAACAGGGGGAACTCAAGGGACTGGTGCGCAACCCCAACTATCGCGGTATCTCCGCCGGTTTCTGGCGCAGCCTGGCCAAGGTGGGCAATGCGCAGACCCTGCAGGTCGGCGGCACCCCCCATTGCGGCAAAGGAGAACCCAACCAGGTGATTCCTGTGGGGCACGCGGCCCCGGCCTGTGTGTTCCGCGATGTAGAAGTCTTTGGTGGCGGTATATGATGCAAACGTACTTCTATGAACTGGCCGACTGTTTGGTGAGCCGGCTGCAGGGCGCGGAGGTGCTGACCTGCAGCTTCCATGGCGAGGCCTCGGATTTTGTCCGCCTGAACCGCAATCGGGTGCGCCAGGCGGGCCATGTTTCACAACATAGTCTGAGCCTGGATCTCATCGAGGGCCGCCGCCACGCCGCCGGACGCTGTGAACTGGCCGGCGATCTGGGGGAGGATCTCAGTCGCCTCGAGGCCCTGCTGCGGACCTTGCGCGCCCAGCGCCGTAACCTGCCGGAGGATCCCCACCTCAACTTCGCCACGGAGATCCACAACAGCGAGCAATACCATGATAACGAACTGCCGGACGGCGGCGAGGCGATCGCCACCCTGATCCGGGTCGCCGAGGGCCTGGATCTGGTGGGCATCTGGGCCGCCGGCACCCTCTATCGGGGTTTTGCCAACTCCCTGGGGCAACGCAACTGGCACAGCAGCGCCACCTTCAATCTGGACTGGAGCTGTTACTACCAGCAAGACAAGGCGGTAAAGTGCAACTATGCCGGCTTCGACTGGCAGTCGCAGCGGCTCGAGACCAAGCTGGTCGAGGCCCGCGCGCAACTGGCCCTCTTGGCGAGGCCGCCGCGCAGCATCGCACCCGGCCGCTACCGGGCCTATCTGGCCCCGTCCGCCGTGCGGGAGATCCTGGACATGCTGGCCTGGGGTGGGTTCGGCCTCAAGAGTCATCGCACCGCCCAGAGTCCGTTGCGCAAGATGCTCACCCAAGGCATAACCCTGCATCCCGCTATCTCGATCCATGAGGACAATGTCCGGGGCCTGGAAGCCTGCTTTACCGAGAGCGGTTTCATCAAGCCTGCGCGGGTTACACTGATCGAGCAGGGCGTCTATCGGGACTGTCTGGTCAATGCGCGCAGCGCCAAGGAATACGGGGCGGTTGTCAACAGTGGCGGAGACAGTCCGGATGCACTGGAGATGGCGGCGGGTAGCTTGGTGGGCAATGAGCTGCTGGAGCGGCTGGATACCGGGCTCTATCTCAACAATCTCTGGTACTGCAACTTTTCCGACCGCAACGATTGCCGGATCACCGGCATGACCCGCTTCGCCTGCTTCTGGGTCGAGCAGGGTGTGATCCGGGCGCCCCTCAACGTCATGCGCTTCGACGACTCGGTCTATCAGATGCTGGGGGAGGGGCTGTTGGGTCTGACCCGAGAACGCGAGTTCATCTTCGATGCCGGCAGCTACGAGGGACGTTCCACCCGCAGCTACCGGCTGCCGGGTGCTCTGCTCGGCTCACTCCAGCTCACGCTTTAGTCCTTTCCCTCAGTCGAATCATTAACCGTAACGAGTGATGTTACAATAAAAGACCCTTTTCCCTTAGATAACTGAAAGGAGTTCATTATGAGTGAAAAAAATATCTTGATGCTGGTGGGTGATTACGTTGAAGATTATGAGGTCATGGTACCCTTCCAAGCACTCTTGATGGTGGGGCATAAGGTGCACGCAGTCTGTCCCGATAAGAAGGCAGGAGAGACCATACGCACTGCGGTACATGATTTCGAAGGAGACCAGACCTATAGTGAAAAACCCGGTCACAATTTTACCCTGAATGCGACTTTTTCAGAAGTCAATGCCGAAGACTATGACGCCCTGGTTATCCCCGGTGGGCGCGCGCCGGAATACATTCGTTTGAATAAGAGACTTCTTGAGATGGTGCAGCACTTTGCACAGACAGACAAGCCGATTGCGACCATCTGCCACGGTGCGCAGGTACTGGCCGCAGCCGGAGTCATCGAAGGTAAAGGCTGCTCCGCTTATCCTGCAGTAGGGCCAGATGTAACCCGTGCAGGCGGCAGTTATGTTGATATTCCAGTGGACAAGGCTCACGTGGATGGAAAGTTGGTCACCGCACCAGCCTGGCCTGCTCATCCTGACTGGCTCGCCAAATTCCTAGCGGTACTGGGAACTAAGATTGAACCATAGAGTGAAGATCGGCTGAAATTGCATAGCGACGGGTCAAGTCTTGTCGTCATGCATTTTACTTGCGATCTTGTTTTGCATGATTTGACCCGCAGTGCTTCCACACAAAGGAAAGCATAAGAGGGACTGAAAACGGATCTTACTCCGACCCAGTAGTCCTCAACAGACGGAAAAATAACTGGATTCCAACTTGCTGTTGATGCCCCTCGGTCGGGGCGTTGTCATTTGCTTGAGGCCCTGGCTGAGGATATGAAAAGTTGGTTTGTGCTATCGTCAACTGTACTAAGCCACGTGGTGATAGCCGCGTGGGAAGTGCCTCCCGCCTTTCAATCATGTGGCGATTATCATTGCGATGTCCATAAAACCGTTGAGTTGACCTCTGCGCAGTGGACATCGGTCAGAGAAGCGTTCAAACCTAACGCCTCCGCCGTCGCAGAACGCAGGCAGATACAACAGGCCATCGGGCTGCTGGAGCAGTTCGTTGGTAGCCAAACCGGCGCCTGGCGGGATAAACCACGCAACACAGGAGAGGGTTCGGAGCCGGGACAACTGGACTGCATAGCCGAGTCGATCAACACGACGACTTATCTCAGTCTCCTGGCGCAGGATGGTCTGCTTGTCTGGGCATCTAGTGCTGAAACGAATAAAACGCAATCCCTGGATTTTCGATGATCACTGGGCTGCGGTTATCGAGGACAGATCGAATCAACAACAGTTTGTGGTCGACTCCTGGTTCTTTGAGAACGGGAAACCGCTGGTGGTTAAGTAAGAATATCGATCAGAATATAGCTGAAAATATTCTTATATCAATAACATAGCATGGTCCGACCCTGCAAGCACTGCAAGCAATGATCACCTCCAGTAATCTATCCTAAAGATCTATTGGCATGCCGATTTCGAGATTAAGCAGACTGGCGGCGTTGCCGCAATTCACAGCGAACTCTATCAATCCCATGGAGTTTCTATACCAAAACGCCTGACCCGCCGGGACCTCGCTGAAAGTACGAGCATAATGCAATGGGGTATCACTGATTGTTATGACGATATGGTGATTGACATGTTCGGCGTTGATACCGGTTATCGCATTGCCATAGTGATCGATATATATAATCCTGTTGCCATCATGTGGTGAATCAAATCCAACCATTTGCTGAGGCTTGACAGGGCTTCCCGCAACCTCCTCGCCATTCGCCAGTTTTGCCGCTACGGGTGCAAACAGGTCCCGGCCATGAAAACTCTCGGAAAGGCGTTTTGGACGCCACCCGATTGTCTCTATCTTGCTGGTTTGGTTGCGACGAACAATTGGAATAAACAGGCTGTTGTCGGGACCCACAAACAGAGTTCGTTCGGTTTTTATCATGAGGGGCCGTCTGTCGCCCCCGACGCCGGGATCCACCACGGCTAAAACCAGCGTATTGGCTGGTAGTTCTTCACACAGACTGGAGAGTAAAAGACCGGCAGAGTGCGCATCGAACATAGGGGCATCCGCCATTAGAGATATCTGTGGAGTAGTCGGAGCCTGGGATGCAAGCACAGCAGCCATCTGCCCCTGATAAGGACCGGTGGGACCAAAGTCGGTGAAACTGGCAATCAGGGCAATTCCCGGTTGATCAGCATACATAGCTTAAGGGGTCTGGTTCCGCAATAAAAAATCATGTTAACCAGATTGTTGAGTTTGAAAATCTTTTAACGGAAATCTAGTCTTTAAAACCTATGGACTCGTGAGATCCATCACAGAAGGGTTTCTTTTTAGATGCGCCGCAACGACAGAGTGTGAAGTGGTCCGATTTTGGCAGCAAGGCATCGGAATCCTGGTCATCGATCAGGGTGATATCACCTTGGCAATGCAATGGTCCGTCTTTCTCGACGACGATCTGAGATTGCTTAAAGTACTGTGTGTGTTGTTCATTGTTGACAATGTAGCTCAACGCGCCCGATGGACATTGTATTATGGTTGAAATTACCGCGTCGACTGGAACTGCGTCAGGTTCATATTTTGGGGCATCGTGAGTGCCGAACACTGCCTCCAACTCTCCACAATGTCCATCGCCCATGCATAAGTAGCGGTCAAAAACAATCGTGATTTCCTTACCCGGATAATATTCCAACTCATTTTTACTGGAATTTATTCTCTCACCCACAAACCCAATCTGAGAATGTGATCCATCACAAAAAGGTTTGGATTTCGATGCTCCGCATCGGCACAAGGAGCAGACCCTAGGCGTGTTTATGGGTACTCCGTCGTTGCCTTGATTTAGACCCGCTCATCCCGGGTAGCGATAACAGATGGGGAGTTTCCGCAATGGAGTTCCACTCTTCGTCTGATATAGCTACCTCATTCCCTCCATTGTCTGTAAAAACAAAACACAGTCAGCGCTGCAAGATGCGCAATTGCTGCTGCATGTCAAAACGTTGTAACTGTTGCTCCTGGGCTTGCCGAAACCGTTGTTGCTGGAACAGACCCTCCACGCGCTGCGGCCGGGCGGCCGGTAAAACCCTGCGACGTTGTTCCGAATGAGACGTTCTCGTTGCTGGCTTTCCTGCAGGGCCACGTTGCTCCAGCCGCTGTTGCTGGTTGCAGCCGTTCCCGGTCGTTTCGCTGCTGAGCGATCGGGGATCTCCTCTGATCGGTGTACGCCCGCTGTATCCTCCCCAATTCCTGCCGATTGGCCTGATTCAACCGATTCAACTGCAGCCAGTTGCCACTCGATGGGTCAGCCATGCTCGAGGCACACAGCATTAGACTGGTCAGGATAAGACCGGTGCGGGCGCGCATTTTCATATACTTTCTGATTTTACCCGTGCCGGGAAGGTTCCAACCTGCCTGGTTCTATTTTCCACAGTTCCAGGATAAACGATACAGACGGATGATCCCCCTGGATGACAGAAGGTGGTATCGACCTGAGTCGACAGTGCCCGGCTGCTCTATCCGTATCGGTCTATGGAAAATTCCCTCAGGCAGCCCTGGCTAATCCTGCGGGCAGGGATCGTCCGATCCGTGCGTAGGCCGACCAGGCCCGCTCGTGGAAATGAAAGGCGACCGTATTCACTGCCGGTTCGATCAAGGCGACGGCGCCGCCGATCACCAGATCGCCGGTCAACAGATAGGCCACGCCGAAGGCGACTGTGAAATGCATGACTGCAAAGGTTGCGGTTTTTGCATGATTTGTCTCCGGTTAGACTTGCTACTGACTAAATGATAATCATTCTAAGAAAATATGTAAAACCGAAGAATTCTATCATCATAATAGATATCATCAATAAATAGTGACTTGCCGGTTGCCGCCAATTCTGGCCAATCAGATTGCACTCGTCTAGCGAAAATCACCCCAAAGGACTTGTAAGGCGGCAATCGCCGCCAGCGGCGCGGTCTCGGTGCGCAGGATACGCGGGCCCAGCCTAACCCCGATGAAGCCGTATTGCCCCGCCAAAGCCCGTTCCGGTCGCTGAGACCGCCTTCCGGTCCCACCAACAAGGTCAGGGTCGCATTCGGGTCTGGGCAGATCGATCAGGGTCTGCTGGCTGCGGTGATCGAGCAACAGCGAAACCCCAGATCGGTCGATTGCGCAGACCGTCTGCAAGGGCGAGCGGAGTCGACAGTTGCGGTATACGGCAACGTCCCGATTGTTCACAGGCATTGATGATCAGCCTACGCCAATGTGCCAGACGCTGCGCGAGGCGGTTGCCGGTCAGTTTCACCATGCAGCGCTCTGTGAACAGGGGCTGCAGCCCGGATACCCCCAGCTCGACCGCCTTTTGCAGGGCGTACTCCATGCGTTCGCCGCGGGAGATGCCGAGCATCAGGTGGATCCGCAGGGCGGGCATGGGCTCGTTGCGCAGCATTTGAGCGATATCCACCACGACCTGCTTGTTGCCGAGTTCAGTGATGCTTGCCGCGTACTCTTCACCGCTGCCGTTGAACAGGTGCAGTTCCGCACCGGCGCTCAGCCGCAATACATGGGCCAGGTGATGGGAGGGCTTCCGGTTCCAGCACGATCCGGTTGTGGCGGGTCAGTGGTTGGTCAGTGTAGATGCGGGGAATGCGCACGGTCAGGTGGGCACGCCCTCTGCCGTCACCACCGGTTCCTTACTCGCCCGCTGCGCCAGCCGTTCTATCGATCAGGTGTTTGACGGCGATCAGCAAGCCGAGGCCGAGAAAGGCCCCCGGCGGCAGAATGGCGATCAGCATGCCATGGAAACCGTCCCCCAGTTTCAGGGTGAGTCCGCGGGCGGCATCGCCGAACATCAAATGGGCCTGGTCGAACAGGGTGCCCTGACCGATCAGCTCGCGTAATGGCGCCGAGGGTCATCAGCACCAGGGTGAAGCCGATGCCGATACTCAGGCCATCCACCAGGGAGCGCGGCAGGCTGTTCTTCGAGGCGAATGCCTCGGCCCGCCCGATGATGGTGCAGTTGGTCACGATCAATGGGATGAAGATCCCGAGTATCTTGTGCAGTTCGTGGAAGAAGGCATTCATGGTCAGCTCGATCGCCGTGACGAAGGAGGCGATCACCAGCACGAATACCGGCAGACGCACCTCCGGTCGCACCAGATGGCGGATCAGTGAGACGGTGCTGTTGGAAGCCGCGAGCACCAGGGTGGTCGCCATGCCGAGGCCCAGTCCATTGATCGCGGTGTTGGTGACGGCCAGCATTGGGCAGAGCCCGAGCAGGGCCACCAGGGCCTGATTATTGTGCCAAAGGCCGTCGGTGATGATGGAGCGATAATTGGAATCAGACATGCCTAACCTCGTTTTTCTTGCGCATCCTTTGGCGTCTCCCGCACATACAAGGCGTCACGATGCTGCTGGACATAGATCAACGTGTTCTTTACTGCCTTGACGATGGAGCGGGGTGTGATGGTCGCACCGGTGAACTGGTCGAATACCCCGCCATCCCGTTTCACCTTCCATGCGTCCAAAGCCGGGTTTCCCAGCGACTTGTTGTCGAAGCCGTGGATCCAGTCGGAGCGGGTCTCTTCGATCTTGTCCCCTAGACCGGGTGTCTCCTTGTGACTGACGACACGCACGCCGCCGAGGGTGCCATCGTAGACGCACCGCCACCAACAGCTTGATCGGCCCGCTGTAACCATCCGGCACCACCGGGTTGAGCACCACCGCCACCGGCTGATCCCGCAGGCGGCCGCGATAGACGGTGGTCTCCTGCGCCCCGAGCAAGGTGGGATCACTGACGATCATGGCGTCGTTGAGCATGTCGTTGTCCACGCTTGCGGGGGGAACCAGTACCTGCAGGCTGTTCAACATGGCCTGCTTTTGATTGGCGTCGATACGCACTTTAGTGAACTCGTGGGTGAGAGCCACCAGCGCCGTACCAAGGATGGCGAACCCACCGAGGATCAATGCAGCGAGGCCGATCGGATGCTTAGCCACGGGTAGTTCCCCCATGCCCGAAGGTTCTGGGTCGGCTGTAATAATCGATGGTGGGAGCCGCCATGTTCAACAGCAGCACGGAAAAGGCCACCGCATCGGGATAGCCGCCCCAGGTGCGAATGATGAACACCAGCGCACCGATCGAGGCCCCGTAGATCAACTGCCCCCGTTTGGTGGTGCAGGCGCTGACCGGGTCGGTGGCGATGAAGAAGGCCCCGAGCATGGCGCCGCCGCTGAATACATGAAACAACGGGAAGGGGTGACTATCTTGGTCCAACAGCCAGAACAGAGTGGCCATCACCACCAGGCCGGCCAGAAAAGACAAGGGGATGTGCCAGCTGATGGTGCGCTTATAGAGCATCCAGATACCTCCCAGCAGGAACCAGTTACCGATCCACTCCCAGCCGAGGCCGCCGAAATCTCCCCACAGGGGACTCTTTCGGATTTCACTGATGGTCTGGTTCATGTCCAGGCTGGTGCGCATTAGATCGAGCGGAGTCGCCATGGTGATGGCATCCAGGGTCAGACCGGCCGGTGGTGCGCCCGTGAAAATGAAGCGCAGCGAATCCAGCAGACTGACCGGATGCTCGCTCAGTGGGAGGGGCGGCAACCAGGTGGTCATCTGCATCGGATAGGAGACCAACAGCAGCACATAGGCGGCCATGGCCGGGTTGAATGGATTGTAACCGAGTCCGCCATAGAGTTGCTTGACCATGATGATGGCGAAGGCCATGCCCAACAGGGTCAGCCACCAGGGTAGTAACGGGGGTACCGCAATGGCGAACAGCAGTGCGGTCACCACCGCACTCAAATCCTGCAGGGTCGGCAGTACCGGTCTTTTGCGCAGCTTCATCACCAGGGCCTCGAAGCCCAGCGCAAAGGTGATCGCCAGGGTGATATTGATCAGAACCCCCCAGCCGAAATACCAGATCATGGCGATGACGCCGGGAATCAGCGCCAGGATCACCTGCAGCATCACGGCGCTGACGCTGTAGGGCTGTTCGGTATGGGGTGAGCTGAATGTCTTGAACTCCATCCGCTGGTTACTCCGGTTTGGCTGGCGGCTGACGGGTGGGTTTGGCCTGCTCAGCACGGCGTTTTTCCGCGGCGGCGATCTGCTCCTGTTGGGCCGGGGTCAGTTCTTCTGTATTCCTGGGTGCAATTCGTTGTTGAGCTTTCTTGGCCGCGGCCCGCTGCATGGCGGCCTCGATGGCGGCCTTTTTGCTGTCACCCCTTCCCTCCTTGCCGGCGGCAGATTTTTTGTTCAGGACCTCCTTTTTTTCCCGCAGGCGGGCCTTGCGCTCCGCTTCCAGACGTTGCAGTCGGGCGACCCGGAAGTCGTGGCGTTGCTTGGCGCGTTCCGCATCCCGACGTTCCCGCTCCTGGGTCCAGCTTGCCGCCTTGGCGTAGCGAAAGTACTGCACCAGCGGGATGTGGGAAGGGCAGACATAGGAGCAGCACCCGCACTCGATACAATCGAACAGGTCATAGTCCTGCACCTTGTCCAGATCCTTGGCGCGGCTGTACCAGTACATCTGCTGGGGCAGCAGATAGACCGGACAGACCTCGGCGCAGTGCCCGCAGCGGATACAGGCGCGGGCTGGGGCGGGTGGCGGTGACTCGGTGCCGCTGGGCGCCAGCAGACAGTTGCTGCCTTTGGTGATCGGAATCCGGTCGGTGGCGAGGTCGAAACCCATCATCGGTCCGCCGAGGATCAATTGAGAGGCCTTGCCGGTATAGCCGCCTGCCTGGCGAATCAGATCGGCCGCGGAAATACCCAGAGGCGCTTGTATGTTGCCTGGTTCGGCGATGCCCTCACCGGTCAGGGTGATCAACCTCGATATGAGGGGACGACCCTCGAGTACCGCATCGGCGATGGCAGCGGCGGTGGCTACATTGTGACAGACCATGCCGAGTTGGGCCGGAAAGCCGGAACTGGGCACTTCCCGGCCGGTCAGGATACGGATCAGCTGCTTTTCTCCGCCGCTGGGATAGCGGGTCGGGATCTGCACCACCGCGATCGGATCGGTCTCCTCCTGGTGATCCCGCAGGGCCTTGATCGCCATTGGCTTATTGTCTTCGATACCGATCAGACACTCCTTTGCGCCAAGCAGATGCAACAGGATGCGGGCGCCATCCAGCACCTGTGCAGGTGAATCCTGCATCAGCTGGTCGTCGCAGGTGATGTAAGGCTCACATTCCGCGCCGTTTAGGATCAGGGTGGTGATCGGTTTGCCCGGATTGAGTTTTACCGCCGAGGGGAAGGTGGCGCCGCCCATGCCAACGATCCCAGCCTCGCGGATGCGGGCGCGCAGCACGGCGGGTTCCACGGCGTGATAGTCACGGATGGGTTCGGGCAGTTCACCCCAGGCGTCCCGGCCATCGGGCTCGATGAGGATGCAGGGTCCGTTCAGGCCGGAGGGGTGGGGTACGGGTTGTTCGGAGATCTCCAGCACCCGGCCGGATGTGGGCGCATGGATCGGAGCGCTGACCGGGGAATCGCTGTCTGCGATCTTCTGTCCCTTCAGCACCCTGTCGCCTGCCTGCACCAGCGGCAGAGCGGGTTCCCCGATATGCTGTTGCAGCGGCAGGATCAACCGTTCCGGCATTTGGGCCTGGCGCAAGGGCCGCTGTAAGGATTGCTGTTTGTTGTCGGGCAGGTGCAGTCCACCATGGAAGCGCCACAGCTGCCGAAGGGGGGAGCTTTTTCGATTCGACATACATAGGAATCAGCGGGCCTGTACCTGTGCCGCGATCTCCGGCTGTGTGTTGTCGGGGAAGGGCCAGCGCCAGGTGCTGGTGTCTTCCGGGATGGGTTGCATGACGATGCAGTCCACGGGACAAGGGGGGATACAGAGTTCACAACCGGTGCATTCGGCGGCGATCACCACATGCATCTGCTTCGCCGCGCCCAGGATGGCATCCACCGGACAGGCCTGCAGGCAGAGGGTGCAGCCGATGCATTCCCGTTCCAGGATCACGGCCACCGATTTGGGCTTTTTCTCACCCAGCGAGGCATCCAAGGGTACCGGATCCCGGCCCAACAGATCGGCCAGCGCCAGCATGCCCGCCTCTCCGCCTGGCGGGCAGCGATTGATCTCCGCCTTGCCGGTGGCGATCGCCTCCGCGTAGGGTCGACATCCGGCGAAGCCGCACTGGCCGCACTGGGTCTGGGGCAGCAAGGCCTCAATCTGGTCGGTGATCGGATCGCCCTCCACATGGAAGCGGATTTTGGCGTAACCGAGCATCAGGCCAAAGGTCACGGCGAGTCCGGTGATGGCAAGGATTGCGGTCAGCATCGGTCTAATGGGTCACCAGACCGGCAAAGCCCATGAAGGCGAGCGACATGAGGCCGGCCGTGATCAGGGCGATGGCGTTGCCCTGGAAGGGTTCGGGCACATCCGCTACCGCGACCCGTTCCCGCACGGCGGCAAACGACACTAGAACCAGGGAAAATCCCACCGCAGCGCCGAAGCCGTAGAGGGTGGATTCCACGAAACCATGCTGTTCCTGGGTATTCAACAGGGCCACCCCCAACACGGCGCAGTTGGTGGTGATCAGGGGCAGGAAGATGCCCAGCACTTGATACAGCAGAGGACTGGTCTTGTGCATCACCATCTCGGTGAATTGCACCACCACGGCGATCACCAGGATGAAGGCGATCGTGCGCAGGAACTCCACCCCCAGCGGAATCAGCAGGTATTCGTTGACCAGATAGGAACATATCGATGAAAGCGTCAGCACAAAGGTGGTCGCCAGCCCCATGCCGGTTGCGGTCTCCAGCTTGCGCGAGACGCCCATGAAGGGGCAGAGGCCGAGGAACTTCACCAGCACGAAGTTGTTGACGAGCACCGTGCTGATCAGGATGAGGGCGTATTCTTTCATGAAAATTCACAAGATTAGCAGCTTGTTAAGGATAAGCGTGGCTCAGGTTGGATACAACACACCAAACTCAGGTATTAACAAAAATAACCGTCATTCCATAAGAATTGAATTCCGTCTGAGCGGTGCCGGGCCTTTACCCGTGTCGGTTTCCTGTCCAGAGTCGTGATGAGATGCTATAAAACGCTTTCACCATAGGAGGTACGATAAAAAATGAAACTTGAATCCCTTGCGTTGCACCACGGTTACCAATCTGAGGCCACCACCCGGGCCGCCGCAGTGCCCATCTACCAGACCACATCATACACCTTCGACAACACCCAGCATGGGGCGGATCTGTTCGATCTGAAGGTGCAGGGCAACATCTACACCCGCATCATGAACCCGACCACCGCCGTGCTGGAACAGCGCCTGGCGGAGATGGAGGGGGGCATCGGCGCCCTGGCGGTGGCCTCCGGTATGGCGGCCATCACCTACGCCATTCAATGCATTGCCGGCTCCGGCGACAACATCGTCAGCACAAGCCAGCTTTATGGTGGAACCTACAACCTGTTCGCCCACACCTTCCCGCGCCAGGGCATTGAGGCGCGCATGGCCGCCTTTGACGATTACACCCGGCTGGAAGCGCTGATCGACGCGCGCACCCGGGCATTGTTCTGTGAATCCATCGGCAATCCGGCCGGCAATGTGGTCGATCTGGAGAAGCTGGCGGAGATCGCCCATCGCCATGGGGTGCCGCTGATCGTCGACAACACCGTCGCCACCCCTTATCTGTGCCGACCCTTCGAATTCGGCGCCGACATCGTAGTCCACTCCCTGACCAAATACATCGGCGGCCATGGCACCACCATCGCCGGGGTGATCATCGATTCCGGCCGCTTCGACTGGATCGCCAACAAGTCCCGTTTCCCGATGTTGAACGAGCCCGATCCCTCCTATCATGGGGTGGTGTATACCGAGGCGCTGGGTGCGGCGGCTTATATCGCCCGCTGCCGGGTGGTGCCGTTGCGCAATACCGGCGCCGCCCTGTCGCCACACAGCGCGTTCCTGATCCTGCAGGGGCTGGAGACCCTGGGTCTGCGCATCGAGCGGCACTGCCAGAACGCCCTGGCGGTAGCCGAGTATCTGAAACGACATCCCAAGGTGGCCTGGGTCAGTTACGCGGCTCTGCCGGAGAGTCAACATTACGAGCGCTGTCAACGGATCACCAAGGGTCATGCCTCGGGCATCCTGAGTTTCGGCATCGACGGGGGCAGGGAAAACGGCGGGCGTTTCATCGATGCCCTGCAGATGATCCTGCGGCTGGTCAACATTGGTGATGCCAAGTCACTGGCCTGCCACCCGGCCACCACCACCCACCGCCAGCTAGGACCGGAGGAATTGCAAAGCGCCGGAGTCAGTTCGGACATGGTGCGCCTGTCCATCGGTATCGAACATATCGACGATATCATCGCCGACATCAGCCAGGCGTTGGAGCAGGCGGGTTGAGGGGATTAACCCCCGCTGTCTCGGGTCCTTGTCGGAACAGCGGGGTGATCCGGATGCGGCGGTTACTCGGGTAGAGGCGGTGGCGGTGGTGGTTCGTCGTTGTTGGATTGGGTGGTGTAGCCCGGGTAGCCCCAGCTGTAGGGATTGCCCCAGCCATAAGGACTGCCCCAGCCGTAGGAAGGGCTGTAACCATAGGGTCCGCCCCAGCCGTAGGGTCCTACCCCCCAGCCGTAGGGTCCCCCCCAACCGTAAGGCCCGCCATACCGTCCATGGCGACGCCAATAACGATCGTCATCGTCGTCAAAAAAACCAAAAAATGCAAAGGTCTGCTCAGTCGCCAAAATCCGAGCAAAGCTGCCAATGTGAGAGTCAGTTTGCGGGTATTTTTCATGCCGACGTCTCTCCTCGACCTCGTGGCTCGAGCCAACGGGTATGTGACCCGTTGCCTGGTGACTTCTCGGGATTCAACGAATAATGATAGCTTAAGTTCAGCATACGGTGAAACCGCAGCAAAGCTTCGCTGGTCGTCATTTTACCGTGCATCGGGTGTGGTGATCTGGCCTCCGTTGTTCTCATGGTCCGAAATACACCATTGCTAAAGGTACGGATTGCGGAATAATTTGCCCTTCCCTTGGTCTCCTGGGTCCTTATCTAGGCGAACAGGCGTATTTGCACGCCTGGACTATAGCTTAAAAGACCTACCAGCAACTTTATTCCACACTTAATTCTCAAGTGCAGGTTGGAGGAACCGGAATGAAGAAACTACTTGCCCTGATGGTCGTTTGCCTCGCATTGACCGCCCAGGCCGAGAAATTCGAACAGTCGCTGGTGGTGCAGACAGGGCAGATGAGGGAGAGCGATCTGATCGTTCGCAACATCACTGATCTGACCAAACACAAGACCTGTCTCACCTTCTATATCCGGACCAGTGGCACCAGTCCCCAAACGATCTGTTACGATGCGGTGTCCGGTTTTGGCGCCAACCTGAACCAGGTGGGTCACATCAAGTCGGATGACCTGGTGGTGCGCAAGCTCGAAGATACCAAAAACGGCATGTTCTGTCTGACCGCCTATGTCAGTACGCCCGGCACCTCGCCGGCTGTCGACTGTTACTCGAACAAACAACAATTCAAGGATCACATGATGGAAGCCGGGCATCTGCGTGAAGGCGATCTCGACGTGCGTCAGGATTATCGATGCCGGCAATATGAAGACCTGTCTGGTCGCCTATGTGACCACCAAAGGCACCTCACCTGCCATCGTCTGCTACGATTCTCCGCAAGCGGGCAGCAAGGGTGGGCTCTATCAGGCCAGTTATCTGAAGGAAGGCGACCTGGTGGTGAGAAAAGTCGTCGACGTGGAGAGTAAGAAGGCCTGTTTGGTGACCTATGTCAGTACCGCGGGTACTTCATCCCATCTCTACTGCTATGACGAATAGATTGCCTGTGGTCAGCATTGACCTCGTTATATGACCCGTGTACTAAAGCCGGAATCATGTTATTTTTCCGCTTGATACTAGTCCTGTAAACGAATCGTCCAGGACCTTGCCACATTTACAAGAGGTATCGAAATCCGTGAATAAACAAATCAGCTGATCATTACTGGCAGCATGCTGGCCTTCGGTGGTGGTAGCCTCGCCGTCATTCCCGGCGCCTATGCCTTCGACATGGGTAACATGATGAATCCGAATAAGTGGTTTGGTGGGAATAAAGACCGCTATGATGACTACTACTATGACCGTTATAACGGTGGTCCGTACGGCGGACACGGTCCCTATGGCGGCTGGGGCGGCCCCTACGGTTATGGTGCTCCCTATGGTTACGGTGGTTATCCCGGCTATGGGTACGGCATCCTGGTTACAACCAACAGCAGAGCAACGAACCGGCGCCGCCTCCCTGCCGCAATAACAGCTGACGGTCATGGCAGGGCGGTTTTCCCGCCCTGCTTTTATTTTCCACCCTTTTCAAGCCCGCTACACGAGCTGTCTTCTGCTGACACCGCGCTTCCAGCGGCACGCAAATTACCCCTCGAAGTTTGTTGGTTTCAGATGTGGTGCGCGGAGCGAGCTGAGACGCTATCAGCGGAACTCGCGTATTCGCGCTATTTTACCCGCATCCCGGGCAGCGCGCCAGCTATCGGGTTGCAGGATAAGATTTCCCTGCCGCCAGCGCCTGCGGCCAGCACCATGCCCTCGGAAACGCCGAAGCGCATCTTGCGTGGGGCCAGGTTGGCGACCATCACGGTCAGTTTGCCCTGCAGATCCTCCGGTCGATAGGCGGATTTGATGCCGGCAAAGACATTGCGGGTCTCGCCCCCCAGATCCAGGGTCAGCTGCAGCAGCTTGTCCGCCCCTTCCACCGGTCTGGCTTCGATGACCTGCGCGATGCGCAGGTCGAGCCTGGTGAAATCCGGGTATTCGATGGTGTCGGCGATCGGTTCTTTAGCGAGGGTGAGTCGGCTGCCGGCTTTGTTCGCCGCACTTGGCTGAGCCGCCATTGCTCCTGCGCTTCCTGCGCCCGCGACATGGCCACCCCCCTGTGCGGTTAAATCTTCTATCGAATGCTCCAGCATGGCCGCGATCTGCTGCGGTTCGATGCGGGTCATCAGCGGTTTGAACTTGGCGATTTCGTGTCCCAGCAGGGGCGCTGGCGAGTCCGCTCCAGGTGAGCGGCGGGATCTGCAGAAAGGCCTCGGAGGCCTCGGCGGTGCCCGGCAGGATCGGACGCAGATAACCGATGATGAGGCGAAATAGATTCAACCCCATGGAACAGATCGCCTGCAGCTCCTCTTCCTTGCCTTCCTGCTTGGCGATCACCCAGGGTTTGGCCTCGTCGATATATTGATTGGCCCGGTCGGCCAGGGCCATGATCTCCCGCACCGCGCGACTGAACTCGCGCTTTTCGAAGTGGCCGGCGATCAAGTCGCCCGTTTGCACGAACGTCGCGAACAGTTGCGGTTCTGCCAGGCTGGCGGAGAGGCGGCCGGCGGATCGCTTGCTGATGAAACCGGCGCAGCGGCTGGCGATGTTCACCACCTTGCCCACCAGGTCGGCGTTCACCCGGGCGGCAAAGTCCTCCAGGTTGAGATCGATGTCGTCCACCCCGGAGCCGAGTTTGGCGGCGAAATAGTAGCGCAGGTACTCCGGATTCAGATGGTCCAGATAGGTGCGGGCCTTGATGAAGGTGCCGCGGGACTTGGACATCTTGGCTCCGTCCACGGTGAGAAAGCCGTGGGCGAAGATGGCGCTGGGGGTGCGGTAACCGGCGCCGTGCAGCATCGCCGGCCAGAACAGGGCATGGAAATAGATGATGTCCTTGCCGATGAAGTGATACAGCTCGGCGTCAGAACCGTCCGACCAGAAATCGTCGAACGCCAGCCCGTCCGTGCGGTCGCAGAGATTCTTGAAACTGGCCATGTAGCCGATCGGCGCATCCAGCCAGACATAGAAGAACTTGCCCGGATGATCCGGGATCTCGAAACCGAAGTAGGGGGCGTCGCGGGAGATGTCCCACTCCTGCAGGCCGGCCTCGAACCACTCGTCCAGTTTGTTGGCCACCTCCGCCTGCAGATGGCCGCCTCGGGTCCAGTCCTTTAACATCTGCTTCGAAATCCGCCAGCTTGAAGAAATAGTGGTCGGATTCCCGCTGCTCCGGCACCGCCCCGGAGACCGCCGAGACCGGGTTCTATCAGCTCCGCCGGCGAGTAGCTGGCACCGCACACCTCGCAGTTGTCGCCGTACTGATCCTCGGCGCCGCACTTGGGGCAGGTACCCTTGATGAAGCGGTCCGGCAGAAACATCTGCTCCACCGGGTCGTAGGCCTGGGTGATGGTGCGTTTGGCGATGTGACCGCCGTCCCGGTTGCGTTCATAGATGGTATTGGCAAAATAACGGTTCTCGTCCGAATGGGTGGAGTGGTAGTTGTCGAAGGCCACCTGGAAGTCCCTGAAATCGGCCTGGTGTTCCTCGGCGACTCGCGCGATCAGCGTCTCCGGCTCGATGTCCTTCCTGGCGGGCCCGCAGCATGATCGGGGTGCCGTGGGCGTCGTCCGCGCAGACATACAGACACTGGTGCCCTTGCATCTTCTGGTAAGCGGACCCAGATATCGGTTTGGATATACTCCACCAGGTGACCGATATGGATCGGCCCGTTGGCATAGGGCAGGGCGCTGGTCACCAGTATCTTGCGCGAGGTACTGTTCATTTGGTCTTGTTCCAGTCGATGGGTCAATTTGGCTGAAAAAAGACGAATTATCGCATAGTCAATGGCGTGGAGCTAAATGACAATAGCCCCAAGAAAGTGTGAGGGCGATCGTCGGACTGGCTGTTGGCCGGGGATCATAAAAACCCAGCAAAATGCTTGGTAAATTGCTCTGGATTTGGTGTAGAATCCACCGCCATGTTTTGAGTGAATGATTTGGCCGGAATTTCGCGGCCGTTAGGCAGGAGAATCAGCGATGTCTGAAGTAACGAAAGAATCGATCAACGAAGCCATTAAAGGCTACGTTGAACCCCATTTGGAGAAAGACCTGGTCACCGCCAAATCGGTAAAGGGGGTCGAGATCGATGGCGACAAGGTCAAGGTGACCGTGGAGGTGGGTTTTCCCGCCAAAGGTTGCATGGCGGATATCGCCAGCGCCGTAAAGGCGCGGGTCGAGGCTGTCGACGGGGTGAGTTCCGCCGAAGTGAACGTGAGTTCGAAGATCGTCGCCCACTCGGTGCAGAAGTCCCTCAAGCCGATCGACAATATCAAGAACATCATCGCCGTGGCTTCCGGCAAGGGCGGGGTGGGCAAGTCCACCACCGCGGTCAACCTGGCCCTGGCGCTGGCGGAAGAGGGCGCCAAGGTGGGTATCCTGGACGCGGACATCTACGGTCCTTCCCAGCCCCGCATGCTGGGGATTCACGGCAAGCCGGAATCCATCGACGGCAAGACCCTGGAGCCGATGCTGGGGCATGGTCTGCAGGCCATGTCGATCGGTTTTCTGATCGACGAGGAGACCCCCATGATCTGGCGTGGTCCGATGGTCACCCAGGCCTTGGAACAATTGTTGAACGACACCAATTGGGCCGATCTGGACTATCTGGTGGTGGATCTGCCGCCGGGCACCGGCGACACCCAGCTGACCCTGGCCCAGAAGGTGCCGGTATCCGGTGCGGTGATCGTCACCACCCCCCAGGACATCGCCCTGCTGGATGCCCGCAAGGGTCTCAAGATGTTCCAGAAGGTCGAGGTGCCGGTACTCGGGATCGTGGAGAACATGAGCACCCATATCTGCTCCAATTGCGGTCATGAAGAGCATATCTTCGGCGCCGGCGGTGGTGAATCGATGGCCAAGCAGTACAACGTGGATCTGCTGGGTTCCCTGCCCCTGGACATCCGTATCCGCGAGGAGACCGACGGCGGCAAGCCGACGGTGGTGGCGGAGCCCGAATCCACGTATCTCCCAGATCTACCGGGAGATCGCGCGCAAGACCGCCGCCAAGCTGTCACTGCAGGCCAAGGACTACGCCGCCAAGTTCCCGAATATCGTGATTCAGAACAACTGATTCTCCGGACCGGGCGTAAAAAAAACGGGCCTCGTGCCAAGCCGTCCGACAAAGGTGTTGCACTTAAACGGACACCAGCCTACGATCCCGCTATCTGACTGAGGATAGCGGGATCGTACCGTGCAGAAGAAATCTTCCGAAGATTTGAAGCCTCGGATCCCGCCGGAGCACGGTGGCGGTCCAAGTCAACTTCTGCAAGAATTCTAACTGTGAGAATTACGGCATTCCTGCAGCCCAGACGACTGGGCGCGGTGCGCAACGTGACCGCTATGCTGTTGTCAGTGCAGGCCGTCAGTTCCCAGTGCTCAAGTGTCATGCCTGCGGCGAGTATCCGCCGCTCAAGAGTAACCAGGGCATCGATGAGGAGCGCAAGCGTCTCGGCGTCTACCTGAGCGCACCCGCGCAAGCATCCTGTCCCGATGTGCACTGCGCCAACCACGGTGTTGGCGTCTCTACCGGCTCGCCCCACTATCGCCGCTATGGCACCACTCGATCCGGCTCCAAACGCTACCGCTGCAACGCCTGCACCAAGACCTTCTCGGTGGGTTCTTCGACCGTTGGACAGAAGCAGCCGCACAAGAACCGGCTGATCTTCCAACTGCTGATGAACCAGGCCCCGTTTCGGCGCGTTTGCGAAATTGCGGACATCGAGCACGAAGCCTTGGCCCTGAATGATGCCGAGGTGCAGATGCCATTTCGCCGTCACGCCCGCTTGTGGTTGGCCCGCGACTACGCAGCAGCCCAGCGTAGGAGCAAGAACGCCCTGTTTGGCGCCGACGGCACGCTCAGCGGCGCCGTCGCAGCCCGCTACAAGGACGCAGCGTCCCGATCCGATGTCGAAGTCTTCGAGGAGCCAGGACGAACCACGCAGTTGCCGAAGACCGGCATGCAGGTCCATGCGGAATACACCGCTCTACGGCCACTGCTTCCTGTTGCGAGATCTGAGCCAGGGCGCGGAGAAGATCCGGCTGTTCCTTGATCAGGACTCCGGTATGCGCGCCGCCGCCCTGGGCGCCTTCGCCGAACGGGTGGCTGATCGCACCGCCGATGCCTTCTACGTGCGCATCAACAAAGACATGACCGTCGACGAGCGCAAGCATGCGTTGAAGGTCAGCCGTGAGCATTTCCGCGCCCTGGAGGAGGAACGCCCCGAATTGGACCGCCAGGCGCTGCAGCTGTTCGTCATCAAGGAAGCGCTTGCCGACATGTCCATTATCGGTCACTGGAAGGACCGTTGGCTCACGCATCCCTTCCCGAGCATGAGCGAACCCGAGAAAGCGGTCTGTTACCTAACCGACTATGACCGACTACGACGAGGACCACTTGGCCTGGCTCTACAACAAGGCCAGTCTGCGCGCTATCGACGCCTTCTTCATGCAAGTACGCCGACGGCTCTCGCTGTTGGAACGGCCCATTGCGACCGCCAGCAACAACCGCCGCGTTTGGCACGGTTACAGTGCGTACAATCCGCGATCAATTGTGAAGCTCCTAGAAATGTTCAGGGTCTTCTACAATTACGTACTCGTCGGCCGGGACAAGCAAACCCCAGCCATGCGATTAGGATTGGCGAAGGGGCAGGTGAGTTTGGAGGACATCGTGTACTTTCAACCATGATGCCTTCAGATTTTTGCGCGTCGAGTCTTTGTCCTGAAGCTCCAGCGAGAAAAGCCGCCCGACTCAGATGCAACACCTTTGTCGGACGGCTTGGCCTCGCGCCCGTTTTTTTGTGCCCGTTGCCCGTTTAACTACGTGCAACGGGGCCTGCCTGCCCGGGAATACTGGAGCGTCTGCCAATGGGGTGAAAACAACCCATGGGATATTTTACAAATAACTTGGAGTACACTCGATAACCCTGTCGTTATAATAAGATCTATTGAACTTATTGGTTTCTCTCACGGTTGTCCATGGGACGAATAGATGTCGAGAATAGGCCAAGAGTTTCAGCCAATCACCTCCCGGTTTCATGAATGATTCGATCTCGAGGCGGTGATTGTGGCACGATCAAACATGAGAAATGACTTAGCATGGAACTTGGACCCTTGCCAAACCTGTCGGCATGCCAATACAGATAGCAATCTGCCTGTCGCCCAAGAATTGAAAAAGTGGATACGCCAAGAACAAGTAGCACTCCTCTACCGTAATTCAAACATCGGGTTCGTGGTCAGCATTGCCACGGGTGCATTGCTGGTATTGCGCTCGGAAGCTCATGTCTCAATAGAACGGCTCATGTCGTGGTATGGGCTGTTGTTACTCGTTACCGTTGCGCGCTATTTCCTCACCCAAAACTATCAGCAAAGTGTCTCGGGCAAACCACGGGCACAAAACTGGGAAATGCTGTTTCTGCTGGGCGCCAGTGCGGCAGGTTTCGTCTGGGGTTTGTCGATCATCATCCTATTCCCCCATCAGTCGGTGGCCCATCAGTTTTTCATCGCGTTGGTTCTGGCCGGCATGGTCGGTGGCTCTGTGGCGGTATTTTCCGCCCGCAAAACCGTCTACTATCGCATTTGCCTTCACCATCCTGATCCCTGTCATTCTGCGTTTTCTGTATGAGGGCGACACGGTGCACATCATGTTGGCCTTCATGGTAATCATCTATCTCGCCGGTATGACCATGACCTCGCATAACACGGAACAGGTCATTCGCATCGCCCTGGCGTTACGTTTTGACAATCAGGAACTGACCGAACAGATCGTCCAGCGCAAACGCATCGAGGCGGCATTGCGCGACAGTGAAGAGCGTTTCCGGGATTTTACCGAATCGGCGGCGGATTTCTTTTGGGAACTGGATGCCAAGTTTAACTTCACCGATGTTTCGGAGCGGTTTCACGAGATCACAGGGCTGTGGCGTCCGCAGGTGATCGGTAGAGACATCGAGCAGATCTTGTCTCGACACTGCAATGACGTTGTTGTCGTGGCCGAATACACACGCTTGCTCAAGGATAATAGTGAACGCTCGAAAATGTCGAACTGAATTGGAGAATCACCGAATCGACCCGGTGCATATTGCTGTTTAGAGGTAAACCCATCTTCGATAAGCAAGGCGATTTTTTAGGATATCGCGGTGTGGGTCGGGATGTGACGAAGGAGCGTCATATCGCCCAGCTGATGAATCATCAGGCGAAACACGATGCATTGACCGGCCTTGTCAATCGCCGGGAATTCATGCGTCGTCTGGAAAATGCCTTGACTCACAGTAAACGAGACGGTTCCTCCTATGTGCTGTGTTATGTCGATCTGGATCAATTCAAGATCGTCAACGATACCGTAGGTCATGCAGCCGGCGATGAACTGCTGAAAGAGCTCTCCGGTCTGCTGTACAGCAGGTTGCGCACCCGGGATACCTTGTCCCGGGTGGGGGGCGATGAATTCGCCCTGCTGCTGGAGAACTGTCAGTTGGAAGCCGGCATTCAGGTTGCCGAGTCCCTGCTGGCGGTGTTGGCGGATTTCCGGTTTCACTGGGAAGTACGGGAGTTTCAGATCGGCGCCAGCATCGGCATCGTGCCCATTTCAGCGGAAACCGAAACCGCTCTGCAGGTATTGTCCCAGGCCGACCTCGCGTGCTATACCGCAAAAGATCTGGGGCGAAACAGGATTCACGTGTATCACGCCGAGGATCTGGAACTTTGCCGCATGGAAAACCAGATGGCCCTGGTATCCAAACTCCAAATTGCACTGAAAAACAATCAATTTCTGCTATACCAACAACCCATCTGCTCGCTGACGGATGGTCGCGTCGAGCACTATGAAATGCTGCTGCGCTTGCAGGAACCTATCGGGCAAGATCCTTTCCCCCAGGAGTTTCATACCGGCCGCCGAGCGTTATGGCATGATGAAGGAGATTGATCGCTGGGTGATCCAAGCATGCCTTGTCGGTCTACGCACAGAAATATGGCAAACTCGTCCGATGTGGCCTTTTCCATCAATCTGTCAGGCAACAGTTTGAATGACGACTATCTGTTGGCCTGGATTCACAGCAGCTCGAAACAATCCAAAGTCGCACCTGACCGGATCTGTTTCGAAGTGACGGAAACTGCAGCCATACGCAATCTGAATCAGGCGAAGCAACTGATCGTCGAACTGCAGGCGGAAGGGTGTCGGTTCGCCCTGGATGATTTTGGCAGTGGACTGAGTTCATTTGCCTACATCAAATACTTACCGGTCGATTACCTCAAGATCGACGGGAGCTTTCGTTTCCGACATGGAACAGGATCAGACCGCCGGTGCCATGGTTGCAGCGATCCATGAGATGGGCCATGTGCTGGGCATCAAGACCGTAGCGGAACATGTTGAAAACGCCATCACCCTGGCGATGATGCGTGATATCGGAGTGGACTTATGTCCAGGGATACGCCATGGGTGAGCCGATCCCGCTGGTGCATCGGGTCCGCAGGTCTCGCCTGATCGAAGCGCTCCTCGGTAGGATTGGGTTTTTTACTTTATTATTCCTCACTTATATCCAAGCAAAACACTCAAGGTTTATTTCCATCTGGCCGAAAATTTCTTTACTGGTCGATCAGTTTGGGGAATGCATCATGCTTGGGGTGAATCTTTTCAATGCAAATCAGTATAAGCCGTTTCAGCCGTAATACAACCCGCGGCAACACCTTCCAGTTTGACAACGGCAAGAAGGCCAGATTTTCATCGCCGTCAGTTCGACCCGTCGGCCAGGGTCCAAAGCGTACTCAACCATCGACTGTCCGAAAGTCTTGGGATCACCAGATCGTGCGGATTCCCTGCATCGCCATGAGACGGCCTTTGATGCGGAATCGATCGCCAACAATATCCTCGGCCTGGTGCAGAATCGACTCAACCAGGCCGCATCGGAAGGCGCCGATCAGACAGCAGCTGGATGCGCTGCGAGAGCAGGCGAAGACCGGCATCGAGCAGGGGATCGAAGAGGCAAGGGAGATCCTGGAGGGTTTGGAGATGCTCAGTGATCCGGTGGAAGCCGGCATCAATCGACTGCAGGATCTCCTCTTCCAGGGCTTGGAGCCTGAATCGGATGGCGAAATCGGCCTGGCAGAAAGCCAATCTGATCGAAGCCATGCAGGGCCTCTCGCAAAGCGCGGAAACCTCCTTCGAGATGGAGATCAAGACCCAGGACGGTGATCAGGTCAGATTGCAATTTACCCGATTGGAAACCCACAGGATTATTTTGCCTACCAGGCGACAGCGGACGGGGAAGTGCTTTAGCAGGAAGCATATCGAATCCTCCACGAGTCGTTATGCGTTGTCCGTGGACGGTGAGTTGGATGAGGACGAACTGACCGCGATCGCCGACCTTGCGGCCAATATCCAGCAGTTGAGCGAAAGGTTCCTATGAGGGCGATGCGCAGGCAGCCTTCGAGCAGGGCTCGCAGCTCGGCTTCGATACCCAACAGATCGCCGGTTTCGCCCTGGAACTGCAGCGGAGCCAGACGAGCACGCGCAGTCACGAGATATCAGCAGATCAGTGAACTGGACAGTGAACATAGACCGCAGCTGCCCGGCCTGATCCAGGTTCGGGAACTGCTGGGCGAGATCAGCGGTATCCTCGATCAGGCCGCAGGCTTAGTGGAATCAGCGGATCAGGTGACCAAGGATATGCTGGGTGGCTTTTTGTCCCGACATCCGAGGGCCGGTGAATTTACCGGGCGCTTCCACGGTCGCGACGGGGTTGGCTTGGAAAAGCTGGCCGAAACCCTCGTGGATGATCAGGTCGGCCGGGTTTCTGAAAGCAATCACAAGAATTCCAAGGAAGCCGACAGGGTATCGGAATCGGCGTAGGCGTTGTAAAACTGTCTGGCGGTCCTGCCGCTGCGGGATGCCCTGGACATGGAGAAGCGCTTCGCCGCCTCGTGCAGGGCCTCGATATCGCCCTGGTAATTGGGAAAGTAGCTGTCCACGATCTGCAGATAGCCTTCCCAGCTGGTCTGATAGAACGACAACCACAGCCCGAACCGGTCTGACAGTGCGATCTTCTCCTCGATGGCGTCGGCATAGTGCAGCTCGCCGTCGATCAGCTGGCTCTCCTGATTTTCCCTCTGGTATTCCGGCAGCAGGTGGCGGCGGTTGGACGTGGCGTACAACAGCACGTTATCCGGCTTCCGCTCGATCGAGCCCTCCAGGATGGTCTTCAAGGCAACGTAACTGTGTTCGTTGGCTTCGAAGGAAAAGTCGTCGCAATAGACGATAAAGCGATAGGGCAGTTCCCGGATCTCGTCAACGATGTCGGGCAGATTGACCAGGTCGTTTTTGAAAACCTCGACCAGACGCAACCCTTCCAGTCCTGTATTCATTCAGCACCGCCTTGATGAGGGAAGACTTGCCCGTACCCCTGGCACCCCACAGCAGGGCGTTGTTGGCCGGGTTTGCCGACGAGGAATCTGCGGGTGTTGTTGATCAGCTCCGTTTTCTGCCGTTCGATGCCGATCAAGTCCTGCAGCCTGACGGGGTCGATGGCCTTGACCGCCCGCAACTTGTGTTTCTGTTGCCGCCAGATCGCCGCATGGGTTTTCGACCAGTCAATGCTCACATTGACTCGCCCGCGCATCCGAGCCGAGATCAGGTGGTGCTCAAACGCTTGTACTTGATCCGATGGGGTTGCTCGGCATCCACCCCGAAGCGCCGTTTCCGGTCTTCTTCGTAGTCCTGATAGTTGCCCTCGAACCAGACCACCTGGGAGTCGCTTTCGAAGGCCAGGATATGGGTGGCGATGCGGTCCAGGAACCAGCGGTCATGGCTGATGATCACCGCGCAGCCGGGGAAGGTGAGCAGGGCCTCTTCCAGTGCCCGCAGGGTCTCCACGTCCAGGTCGTTGGTGGGTTCGTCCAGCAGCAGCAGGTTGCCGCCGCTCTTCAGCAGCTTGGCCAGATGCACCCGGTTACGCTCACCGCCGGACAGATCTCCGATGCGTTTCTGTTGTTCGGAACCCTTGAAATTGAAGTGACCGACATAGGCGCGGGACGGCATCTGAAAGCGGTCCACGGTGATGATGTCCTGACCATCGGAGATCTCTTCCCACACCGTCTTGCCGTTGTCCAGGGCATCCCGGCTCTGATCCACATAGGCGATCTGCACGGTATCGCCGATGCGCAATCTCGCCGCCGTCCGGCTGTTCCTGGCCGGTGATGATGCGAAACAGGGTGGTCTTGCCTGCGCCATTGGGTCCGATGATGCCGACGATGCCGCCTTTGGGAAGGTTGAAGCTGATGTCGTCGTACAGCACCCGATCGCCATAGGCCTTGCTCAGGCCCTTTGCTTCGATCACCAGGTCGCCCAGCCGGGGGCCGGGTGGGATGTAGATCTCGTTGGTTTCGTTGCGTTTCTGGAATTCCTGGGACTGCAGCTCTTCGAAACGCTGCAGGCGCGCCTTGCTCTTGGCGTGCCGGCCCTTGGGGTTGGCGCGCACCCATTCCAGCTCCTGTTTCATGGTCTTGATGTGGGCGGCCTCCTGCTTCTGCTCCCGTTCCAGACGCTGTTCCTTCTGCTCCAGCCAGGAGGAGTAATTGCCCTCCCAGGGGATACCGTAACCGCGGTCCAGTTCCAGGATCCAGCCTGCCACGTTGTCCAGGAAATAACGGTCATGGGTGACCGCCACCACGGTGCCGGGATATTCGTGGAGGAAGCGTTCCAGCCAGGCGACGGACTCGGCATCCAGGTGGTTGGTGGGTTCGTCCAGCAGCAGCATGTCGGGTTTTTCCAGCAGCAGGCGGCACAGGGCGACCCGGCGGCGTTCACCCCCCGACAGCGTACTGACGTGCTGCATCCCAGGGCGGCAGACGCAGCGCATCGGCGGCGATCTCCAGCTGGCGCTCGATATTGTGGCCGTCGGTGGTCTGAATGATGTTTTCCAGTTTCGCCTGTTCCTTGGCCAGAGCGTCGAAATCGGCGTCGGGTTCGGCATAGGCGGCATACACCTGATCGAGCCTCTCCAGAGCGGTCTTGATCTCGCCCAGCGCCTCTTCCACATTACCGCGCACATCCTTGCTCTCGTCCAGCTTGGGCTCCTGCGGGAGATATCCGATCCGGATGCCGGGTTGCGGACGCGCCTCGCCTTCGATTTCGGTATCGACCCCGGCCATGATCCGCAGCAGGGTCGATTTGCCGGAGCCATTGAGACCCAGCACGCCGATCTTGGCGCCGGGAAAGAATGACAGGGAGATATCGCGCAGGATCACGCGTTTCGGTGGCACAACCTTGCCCACCCGATTCATGGTGTAGATGTACTGGGCCATTGTCTTGGGATTGCTTAAAAAGGTAAGAGGATATAGCTAATCATCAGGCTGCCAATCCTATCATGGCTTGCAGCGCCCCTCCATTACTCCAGTTGGTCCCTGACCGGTAAAATCGCACAGGGTATGGATGCCGTATGCAACGGGTTGCCGGGCCGTGGAAAACAGCCTTGGCCAGAGGGACTCGACATCGAGTTCCTGCTGAACGGTCTGAGGAATTTTCTCGGCAGGGTGATATGTCGGCCCTGTCGGAATTCCGCTCGCGCCTCGATTCGGCTTGCCAAAGTTTTGTCGCAGATAAGGAGACTCGAATTAACTCATTGTAATTAAGATAAAAAAACTTTCCCATTCCTATGGCATCCATTTTGCATATCGAGATACACAGTGTGTGAGGAAAAGCCATGGCGAAAAATATTTGAAATCTGAAGACCTCGATCTGGGAGAGGAGAAAGCAAGCAAAAAGAAGTTGTTGATCATAATTGCATTGGTCGCCCTGCTGCTCGTCGGCGCCGGGATTGCCGTCTATTTCGTCTTGTACGACAGCGACGCGACCGATGAGGTCGCTGTATCCGAGTTGGAGGCGACCAGAGTGCCGATGCCGCCGCGGAAAAGGGTCCAGCCCAATATGTCGAGATGGCCCCGGTGTTTGTGGTCAATCTGCCCGGTCGGCCCAGTCTGTTGCAGGTGGGCGTCAATGTCAGAGTGACCAGCGATCAGATGGTCGAGTTCATCAAGCACAACGATCCGATGCTGCGCCATCATCTGCTCAATCTGCTGCAGCGCCAGGATGCCAAATCGTTGCAGGAGCGGAGCGCCAAGGAGGCGCTGCAGGTTGAGATGCTGAACGAGATCAATCGCATCGCCAAGGAACTTTCTGCCCCTGGCGAAGTGGATGCCCTCTATTTCACCAGCTTTGTGATGCAGTGATCCATGAGCGCCAACGACCTGCTCTCACAAGAAGAGATCGATGCCCTGTTACATGGTGTCGATAGTGGGGATCTTGGTGCGGATGACGATGTCGATATTGATATCGATAGAGTCAGATCTTACGACTTTGCCAGCCAGGATCGCATCGTTCGGGGTCGCTTGCCCACCCTGGAGATGATCAACGAACGATTTGCCCGTCTGTTTCGCACCAGCCTGTTCAACATGCTGCGCCGCACCGCGGACATTTCGGTGTCCGGGGTGCACATGCAGAAGTTTTCGGAATTCGTCCACAGCCTGTTCGTGCCCACCAGTCTCAACATGATTCGGGTTCAGCCATTGCGTGGCAAAGGTCTTTTGGTCATCGATCCCAAACTGGTATTCAGTGTGGTGGACAACTATTTCGGCGGCAACGGTCGCTTCCACGCCAAGATCGAGGGCAGGGATTTCACGCCGACAGAGAATCGGGTCATTCAACTGCTGTTGGAACTGGCCTTCAAGGATATGCAGGAGGCCTGGAAACCAGTCTTCCGGGTTCGCTTTGAATACACCGGCTCGGAGGTCAATCCGCAGTTTGCGAATATCGTCAGTCCCTCCGAGGTGGTCGTGGTCACCTCGTTTCATGTGGATCTGGAGAATGGCGGTGGGGAGTTCCATATCTGTATGCCCTACTCAATGATCGAACCTATCAGGGAGTTGCTGGATGCCGGGGTACAGAGCGATCGGGGCGAGCGGGACGAACGCTGGGAGAAATCCTTGCGTGAACAGATCCTGAATGCACAGGTTGAACTGCTCGAGTACTTTGACCGAGGTTACCTTGAATCTGGGTCAGGTCTCCCAGCTGGAGAAGGGTGACATCATTCCGATCGATATCCCGGAGCGGGTCGAAGTGAATGCCGCGGATGATTCCCGTCTTCCGCGCCAGGTTGGGGGTGTCGGATGGCAGTTACTCATTGAAGATCACCGAATGGATAGAAACGAACCGCCATTCCGGATTGCATGAGTATCTGGAATTCCAGGATGAATCGGATACAGGCCGTTAGAGGATTGGGGAATATGAGCGAAACAAATAAACAGACGGATCCGAACGAAGCGCTGGCCGACGAGTGGGCCGCCGCCCTGGATGAACAGGAGGATGTGGTAAAAGGACGAGCCAAGGTGGCCAAGTTCGATGAATTGGAAGACTGAGTCCGAAGCAGGGAGCGTGAATATGGATGCCATACTGGATGTCCCGGTGACCTTGTCCATGGAGATCGGCCGCACCCGGATCAATATCCGCAATCTGCTCCAGTTGAATCAGGGATCGGTAGTCGAGTTGGACCGGTTGGCGGGGGAACCCATGGACGTGCTGGTGAACGGTACCCTGATCGCCCAGGGTGAGGTGGTAATGGTGAACGAGAAATTCGGCCTGCGCCTGACCGATATCATCAGTCCCACGGAACGGATCAAGAGACTCAAGTGATGTACATCCGGACCGCCCTGTTGTTGTGCTGCTTGCAGTCCACTGTTGGCGGCAGAACCGGTCGAGCGGGAACTCGCTCCCCTGGGGGTGCAGAGTCTGCTGCAGACCGGTGGCGGTTTGACCCTGATCCTGATGTTGATTCTCGGTGGTGCATGGCTGTTCAAACGTTATGGGCAACTGCCGATCATGGGCAAGGGTTTGGTCAGGATTCTGGGTGGTGTTTCAGTCGGTCCCAGGGAACGTGTGGTCGTGCTTGAGGTGGAAAACACTCGCCTGGTGGTGGGAGTGGCGCCGGGTCAGATACGCACCCTGCATGTGCTCGACGCGAGGATCGCCCGGTGCCGGTTTCGAGACCCAGCTGGCCGATGCGAAACAGGCGGGAGCGGCGGGGTCAAGTGCATGAGCAGCATTCTGTTCCTGCTCATGCTGTTGTTCATGACCGGTAGCCAGGCGGCCCCCGGGGTGGATGCCTTCAGCGTCACTACGGATGCTGCGGGGGGACAGACCTATACCCTGACCATTCAGGTGCTGTTTTTCATGACGGCCCTGACACTGCTGCCCGCCGCGTTGATGATGATGACCTCGTTTGCGCGCATCATCATCGTGCTGGCGATACTGCGTCAGGCCCTGGGCACCCAGAGCACCCCGAACAATCAGATCCTCATCGGTCTGGCCCTGTTTCTCACACTGTTCATCATGATGCCGGTGCTCAATGAGGTGAACGAAGTGGCGGTGCAGCCCTATCTGGCGGAACAACTGGATACGGTGCAGGCGCTGCAGGCGGCCGCCGTGCCCGTCCGGGAGTTCATGCTCGCCCAGACCCGCGAAGACGATCTGGCTCTGTTCGCGCGGATCGGAAACTATGCGAGATATGAACGGGCCGGAGAGATGCGCCATTCACCCTACTGCTGCCGGCGTTCGCCACCAGCGAGCTGAAGACCGGCTTCCAGATCGGTTTTCTGCTCTTTATCCCGTTTCTGATCATCGATGTGGTGGTCGCCAGCGTCCTGATGTCGATGGGTATGATGATGCTTTCGCCCATGATCATCTCATTGCCCTTCAAGATCATGTTGTTCGTGCTGATCGATGGTTGGGCATTGGTGTTCGGCACCCTGGCAGCCAGTTTTCAGGTGTAGAAGCTATAGGAGTGAAAATGGACCCGGATACCGTCATAAACATCGGCCGGCAGACCCTGGAGGTGATCGGCATGCTGACCGGAATGGTGCTGCTGCCGGCGCTGGCGGTGGGGTTGCTGATCGCGATGTTTCAGGCCGCCACCCAGATCAACGAGATGACCCTCACCTTCATTCCCAAGCTGGTGGTGGTCGGTGCTGGTGTTGATGATGGCGGGCCATTGGATGCTGCAGGTGCTGATGACCTTTTCCATCAACCTGATCGAGAGCATCCCGGAGTTGATCCATTAGTGACATGTGTGGTCGATGTGGACTGCAGACCTGTGTCCCTGCCAGGGAGGGCGGGATTTTATTCCAAGTCGTTTGACCAGGTGATCCATGCCTTTAACGAAGCACAACTCAATCCTGGCTGGCGGCGTATCTTTGGCCACTGATACGGATCGGTGCCATGCTGCTGACCACCCCGGTGTTCTACTCGCGGCAGTTTCCCGTCAGATTGCGCCTCCTGTTCAGCCTGATGCCTGACCTGGGTGATCGCTCCTTCACTACCGCTACAGCCGGCCATCGACGTGCTCAGTCATGAGGGTTTCCGGATCATGCTGCAGCAGATCCTGATCGGAGTCAGCATGGGTTTCATTCTGCAGATGGTCTTTGGAGCATTGGTGTTTGGCGGTCAAGTGATCGCCTACAGCATGGGGCTGGGCTTTGCCTCCATGGTGGATCCCCAGAACGGCGTGCAGGTGCCGGTGATGGCCCAGTATTATCTGATCTTGGCCACCCTGCTTGTTTCTCACCTTGAATGGCCACCTGCTGGCGCTCGAGTTGGTGGCCGACAGCTTTCACAGTCTGCCGGTCGCAGTGGACGGAATCACCCGCAACAGCCTGCATGAGGTGGTGGCCTGGGGCAGCCGCATGTTCGCCGGTGGCCTGCTCATTGCATTGCCCATCATGGGCGCCATGTTGATGGTCAATCTCGGGATGGGGGTGGTGATGCGTGCCGCGCCGCAACTGAATATCTTCTCGATTGGTTTTCCCATCACCATGCTGATGGGTTTCGCCCTGATGTGGGTGACCCTGCCCAATGTCTTGGACGTATTCAATGATCTGCAGGAAGAGGCCTTTCAGCTGGTGATGCAGATCCTGCGCGTTACAGAGGTGAACGATGGCTGAGAGCCAAGACGGCCAGGAGAAAACCGAACAAGCCGACTTCGAAGCGACTCGATGATGCGAAACGCAAAGGCCAGGTTGCGCGCTCCAGAGAACTCAATACCATGGCGATCACCCTGCTCGGGGTGGTGGTGCTGATGGCGATGAGTGGCTATCTGGGAGGCGAACTTAAGCAGATCATGACCCATGGCTTCGTGCTCGAGCGCAGCGAGATATTCGATCCCAATAGTATCTTCATCCATCTGTCCGAGGCGGTGCAGGCATGCGTTTCTGGCGCTTGGCGCCGTTCTTCCTCGCTATGATCGTGGTGGCCATTGGCAGTTCGGTGGCGTTGGGCGGCTTTTCGATCAGTACCGAGGCGATGGCTCCGAAACTGAGTAAGCTGAGTCCGCTCAAAGGCATGAAACGGATCTTCTCGGCCAAGGGTCTGGTGGAATTGGTCAAGGCCCTGGCCAAGTTCGCGCTGATCGGTGGCGCGACTCAGCTGCTGCTCTGGTATACCCTGGGGGACTATCTGCTGTTGCATGAGATGGATCTGCAACAGGCGGTCGACTGCATATGGGGGGTCTGATTGGTTGGTCGGTGCTGCTGATCGCCTCCACCCTGATTCTGGTGGCGGCGATTCGATGTACCCTTTCAGCTGTGGGATCACAAGCGTCAATTGAAGATGACGCGTCAGGAGGTGCGGGACGAGATGAAGGAGACCGACGGGCGGCCCGAGGTCAAGAGTCGAATCCGTCAGTTGCAACATGAGTTGGCTCAGCGGCGCATGATGGAAGAGGTGCCCAAGGCCGATGTGATCGTCACCAATCCGACCCACTATGCGGTCGCCTTGCGTTATGACCCGGATAGGATGAAGGCCCCGAAACTGGTGGCCAAGGGGGCCGATCTGCTGGCTCTCAACATCCGTCGGGTCGGTGAGACCGCTCAGGTTCCGGTGGTCGAGTCGGCCATGCTGGCCCGCGCCATCTACTTCCATACCGAGCTCGATGAGTACATTCCGGTCGGACTCTACCTGGCAGTGGCTAAACTGCTGGCCTATGTCTTTCAACTCAAGGTCTATCGAACCGACGGCGGCGATCGGCCGGCTGGCAGCCGGATGATCTGCCGGTGCCCGAGGAATTTCAACATGACTGAATCTCGTTTCCGATCACCCCAGGGTGGTGAGATTTTTAACTAAGACCTACGGCGTACCGCGTGCAACGCAGAGGAATTGAACATGGACGCATCTGCGATACTACCGGGATTAAACAGGTGGGTACCAGGGGCTTAGGCGCCCCTCTGGTATTGCTGATGTTGCTGGCCATGGTGGTGATCCCGCTGCCGGCGATCATGCTGGACCTGTTCTTTACCTTCAACATCACGCTGTCACTGGTGGTGATGCTGGTGGTGATCTACACCATGCGGCCGCTGGATTTCTCGGTGTTTCCCCAGCCTGTTGTTGATCGCCACCCTGTTGCGTCTGGCGCTTAATGTGGCTTCCACCCGTATCGTCTTGCTGGAAGGTCACACCGGTGGTGATGCGGCCGGCAAGGTGATCGAGGCCTTCGGCGCCTTCGTGATCGGCGGCAACTACGCGGTGGGCCTGGTGGTGTTTCTGATTCTGGTGATCATCAACTTCGTGGTGGTGACCAAAGGTGCAGGACGGGTCTCGGAAGTCAGCGCCCGGTTTACCCTGGATGCCATGCCGGGCAAACAGATGGCGATCGATGCGGATCTCAATTCCGGACTGATCAATCAGGATGAGGCCCGCACGCGGCGCGAGGAGGTGGCACAGGAAGCGGATTTTTACGGTGCCATGGACGGTGCCAGTAAATTCGTGCGTGGGGATGCGGTGGCGGGCATCCTGATCCTGCTGATCAACATCATCGGCGGTCTCGCCATCGGCATGTTGCAGCATGATCTCGCTTTCGCCACGGCCTTGCAGAACTATGTCCTGCTGACCATTGGTGACGGTCTGGTAGCGCAGATCCCCTCGCTGCTGCTCTCCACCTCGGCCGCGATCATCGTCACCCGGGTGGCCAGCGCCGAGGATGTGGGCGGGCAGATCGTCAGTCAGCTGTTCAATACTCCCAGGGCATTGGCAGTCACCGCCGCGGTGCTGTTTCTGATGGGGGTGATTCCCGGTATGCCCAATTTCGCCTTCCTGACGCTGGCGGCGGCGGCGGCCGGTGGGGCCTGGTTGATCTGGCAACGGCAACGTGAGCCGGAACCAGTGGCGGTCGCTCCGCCACCACCGTCGGAGCCCGCCGAACAGCGGGAACTGACCTGGGATGATGTGCAGCCAGTGGACCTGATCGGACTGGAGGTGGGTTATCGATTGATCCCGATGGTGGACCGCAATCAGGGTGGTCAGCTGATGAACCGGATCAAGGGGGTCAGACGCAAGCTCTCTCAGGAACTGGGATTTCTGGTACCCTCGGTGCATATTCGGGACAACCTGGACCTCTCTCCGAACGCTTACCGCATCACCATCAACGGGGTGATCACCGCCGAGGCGGTGATCCTTCCCGATCGGGATCTGGCCATCAATCCCGGCCAGGTATTTGGGGAACTGCAGGGAACGCCGACCAAGGACCCGACTTTCGGTCTCGATGCGGTGTGGATAGATCTCGAGCAGAAGGACCATGCCCAGACCCTGGGCTATACCGTGGTGGATGCCAGCACCGTGGTGGCGACCCACCTGAGTGAGATCCTGCAGCAGCATGCGCATGAATTCCTCGGTCACGAAGAGACCCAGCAACTACTCGACTCTCTGGCCAGGACGGCGCCGAAACTGGTGGAGGATCTGGTGCCGAAGACCCTGCCGCTGGGCGTGCTGGCGAAGATCCTGCAGAGCCTGCTGGAGGAGCATATCCCGATCCGGGATATCCGCACAATCGCCGAAACCTTGGCGGAACAGGCGCCCAGGAGTCAAGACCCTGGCGTTTTAACGGCGGCTGTCAGAGTTGCGTTGTCACGGGGCATTGTTCAGCAACTCATTGGTTCTACTGAGGAAATTCCTGTTGCAGTGCTGGATCCAGGATTGGAACGGATATTGCAAAAGACCTTGCAGGCCTCGGAGGAGGGACATGTCGGATTCGAGCCGGGGTTGGCCGAGAGGCTGCAACAGGCGTTGGCAGAGACACATGCCACCCTGGAAGCAAAGGGGCTGGAGAGTGTGCTGCTGGTGGCGGCGCCGATCCGGTCCTGGATGGCAAGGTTTGCAAAACACGCAGCGCCGGGATTGCACATCCTCTCCTATAACGAGATACCGGACAATCGCCAGATCAGGGTGATTTCCACTATCGGGCATTCACAAACAGAAACCAGATCGGAAGCTTGACAGTAACAACGGCGGTGACTTTGCCAAGCCCGCGATCTGTCAGCCAAGCATCGGGGATCGCGGACAATGAAGATAAAAAGGTTTTTTGCCTCTGACATGCGTCAGGCCCTGCGACAGGTGCGAGAATCCCTGGGGGCGGACGCAGTCATCCTCTCCAACAAGAGTGTGGAAGGTGGGGTTGAACTGGTGGCGGCCATGGATTATGACGAAGCGGCCTTTGCCAAGGCCGAGTCGCAATGCACCGTGCAAGCCAGCCGTGACTTGGAGCCTCCAGACCGATACCCCGCACGGATGCGGGAAGCTACATCAGCGGAGAGCAAAGACATTCTGCCGACAAGCCTCAGGATCATCCAGGCATGACCAGCATTTCCAAACCGATTCAATTGGAGCGTAAACGGCCCGCAGTGTCTCAGCCCAGACCAGAGTGGAGTGGAGCCAGGACCCGATGCTGCAGGAGATGCGCCAGGAGATGCAGGCGTTGCGTCGCCTGATGGAGAATGAACTATCGGAACTGACCTGGCGTGATCTGGGTAAACGCCGGCCCCAGACCCAGGAACTGATCCGTCGTTTGATGGGGATGGGATTGAGCTGCAGAACTCTGTCGTGATCTGGCCGAGCCGGTCGAAGATGCCGACTCGATCGAACAGGCCTGGCATCAGGCATTGTTTCATCTGGTCAGAAAAATTCCCATCCTGCAGGAAGACTTGGTCGATCGGGGTGGCGTGATTGCCCTGGTCGGCCCCACCGGGGTCGGCAAGACGACCACCATCGCCAAGCTGGCGGCTCGTTTCTGCCTGCGCCATGGTAACCGTCATCTGGCATTGATCACCACGGATAGTTATCGCATCGGCGCCCAGGAACAACTGCACAACTACGGGCGGATCTTGGATGTACCGGTGCGCTCAGCCTCAACCCCGGCTGAATTGAGCGACGCCCTCCATGCCTTCGCCGAAAAACGTCTGGTCCTGATCGACACCGCCGGCATGGGGCAGCGTGATCTGCAACTGACCGAACGACTCGCGCTATTGACGTACCGGCAACCATCCGGTGCAGACCTTGCTGACGCTTGCCGCCACCACTCAACGCTCAGCCATCGCTCATGCCATCCGTTCCTTCAGCGTGATCAGACCGCTTGGTGCGGTGCTGACCAAGCTGGATGAAGGCGCGTCCCTGGGTGACATCATCTCACCACTGATTGAGGCTGGAATGCCTTTGGCTTTCATGACGGACGGACAACGGGTCCCTGAGGATCTGCACATCGCCAGGGCTCACACCTTGGTCAATCAGGCAATCGAATTAGCCAAGGCGGTGGAAGATACTCCCGCGGAGGAATATCTGGCCTACGCCTATGGAGGAATGGGTGAACATGCACGCATTCTGAACAGATCGAAGACCAGGCAACGGGCTTAAGACGTATGGTCAACCCGGAACCGGTTCGGGTAATTGCCGTGACCGGCGGTAAGGGAGGCGTTGGTAAGACCAATGTATCCGTCAACCTGGGGGTTGCAATGGCCGAACTGGGACGACGGGTGATGTTGCTGGACGCCGACCTGGGGCTGGCCAATATCGATGTGGTGTTGGGTCTACATGCCAGTCGTAATCTCTCCCATGTGATGAGTGGCGAATGCAGACTGGAAGAGGTCATTGTGGAGGGTCCAAAGGGTATGCGGGTCGTGCCCGGCGCATCCGGTCTGCAACGGATGGCGGAATTGAGCCCGGCCGAACACGCCGGTCTGATCCATGCTTTCAGCGAGGTGGCCAATGACGTAGATGTGTTGTTGATCGATACGGCCGCTGGCATCTCCGATCTGGTGGTCAGCTTCAGTCGGGCGGCCCAGGAACAGATCGTGGTAGTCTGTGACGAGCCTGCTTCCATTACCGATGCCTACGCTATTATCAAACTGCTCAATCGGGTGCATGGGGTCGGGCGTTTCCGTATCCTGGCCAATATGGTGAAGAGCGTCCAGGAGGGTAAGGATCTTTATAACAAGATGTGCCGCGTCACGGACCAATATCTGGATGTGATGCTGAGTTACCTGGGCAGTATCCCGTATGACGAGCAGTTACGCAGGGCGGTCAAGAGCCAAAAACCGGTAGTCGAGGCCTACCCTCGATCCCGGGTGGCTCAGGCATTCAAGAATTTGGCGAAGCGGGCCGATAACTGGCCTGTACCGACAGGAGTGAGTGGAGATCTGCAGTTCTTCGTCGAACGCCTTATCCAATTTTCGAGTCAACATGGGGAGGTGTGACGGTGAACGGTTTAGCAACATACACCGCCATACAGAAACAACAGGGCGCCAATGATCTGGTGAATCAACATGCCGGCCTGGTAAAGCGCATCGCTTACCATCTGATGAATCGATTGCCACCCAACGTCCAGGCAGATGACCTGATTCAGGCTGGCATGCTGGGTCTGCTCGAGGCCAGTCGTAACTATGATCCGACACAGGGCGCCAGTTTTGAAACCTATGCGGGTATCCGCATCCGCGGTTCGATGCTGGACGAGATTCGCCGCAGCGACTGGACGCCTCGTTCGGTGCACCGCAAGGCAAGGATGGTGGCGGATGCCATGCGGGAGATCGAAAACAACGAAGGCCGCGATGCTCGAGATGTGGAGGTGGCGCAATTACTGGGCATGTCGCTCGAGGATTATCACCAGATTCTGCAGGACTCGACTGGTTGCCGTATCTTCAGTCTGGATGAACTGAATGCGGTGGGTGAGGGATTGCCGGATCTCGGCGAGAGGATGTCTGACGGCCCGTTGGAAGGACTGCAGAAGGATGCCTTCAAGCAAGCCCTGTCAGACGCGATTGCGGGTCTGCCGGAGAGGGAGACGGTTGGTGGTGGCGATGTACTACGATGATGAAATGAATTTACGCGAGATCGGACATGTATTGGGAGTGAGTGAATCGAGAGTTTGTCAGATCCACAGTCAGGCAACCTTGCGTCTGCGCTCTCGCCTGACCGAATGGCTGGCATTGATTCAGGAGGAGAACTATTGACAGCCCGCCAGTCATCCAGGATTGATTGTAAATTTTCACTGGCGGCACAGAGAGGGGAGGTTGCCTTGGATAAGAACATGAAGATTCTTATCGTGGATGATTTTTCCAGCATGAGACGGATTATCAAGAACCTGCTGCGGGATCTGGGCTTTACCAACACACATGAAGCGAACGATGGAACCACCGCCCTGCCGATGCTGCAGAAGGGCAGTTATGATTTTCTCGTGTCGGATTGGAAAATGCCGGGCATGACCGGGATCGATCTTCTCAAAGCGGTCCGTGCTGATGCAAAACTTGCCAATTTACCTGTCCTGATAGTTGCCGCCGAGTCAAAGCGGGAACAGATCATCGAGGCGGCCCATGCCGGGGTCAATGCATATGTCGTCAAGCCGTTCACCGCAGGGACTTTGGAAGAAAAGATTGACAAGATATTTAATGGCTTCAAGAACTGAAACGAACCGGATCAGGAGAAGCTGAATGCAGATACAAAAGAACATTGAATTTCTGAAAAAACTCGGGCATAGCTGGCGGCATTAGAGGCCGCAAAGGATTTAGCATGAGGAGCATCATATTTCGGTCGCATCAAATTCAAAGGAATTCGAAATGGATCATCTTGATAGTTTCGATCCTCGAGGGGTTGAATAGCAAAGGTGAAACAGCCAGGACTCGAACAAAACCTTCAGCCAATGAGGCAACGCCGAAAAAAGGAGTCGGGTAGACATATCTGGAACCGGCATCAACCAGGTTGTGAGGTATGTGGGATGCCCCGGGTCGTCGAACAATCCGGACACTCTAGGCGGGTGTTGCCGATAAACGATATCGGCCTGCAACTTATGAAACAGTTATGAGGGTCGATTTTCTCAGTTTTCTCGGCATCCTTGTCGCCTTCTTTGCGATTATCGGGGGTAATTGGCTCGAAGGCGGACATGTCGATTCTCTCATCAATGGGCCGGCGATGATCATTGTCATCGGTGGCACCATAGGCGCCATCATGCTGCAGACTCCGGTAGGAGTCTTCATTCATTCGTTGAGGTTATCCAGTCGGGTTTTTCTACCGAAAAAGCTCGATCTGCCCACCACCATTCAAAAAATAGTGCTCTGGAGCAATGTTGCCCGCAAAGAAGGCCTCTTGGGTTTGGAAACCATAGCCGAAGACGAGCCTGATCCCTTCATCCGTAGAGGAATGCAGATGCTGGTGGACGGTAATGAGCCCGATGTTCTGCGTGATGCCATGGAAATGGAGATGGATGCCAGTGAGCAGCATGACATGCAGGCGGCCAAAGTCTTCGAATCAATGGGCGGCTATTCGCCGACCATCGGCATCATTGGTGCCGTGATGGGGCTGATCCACGTGATGCAAAATCTGGCGGATCCCGGCAGACTGGGCAGTGGTATCGCCACCGCATTCGTGGCAACCATTTATGGCGTTGGATTAGCAAATCTTTTTCTATTGCCTTTTGCTGCGAAACTCAAGACCCAAACCCAGACCTTGGCCAAGTATCGCGAACTGGTGATCGAAGGAGTGGTCGGTATCGCGGAAGGTGAGAATCCACGCAATATTGAAGCCAAATTGAACGGGTTTCTCAACTGAAGCTTACAACATGGGGCGTAGACGTAAGAAAAACATTGAACAGGAACACCACGACCGTTGGGTTGTCTCCTATGCTGATTTCATTACTCTGCTGTTTGCGTTTTTTGTGGTCATGTATTCCATATCATCTGTCAACGAAGGTAAGTACCGTGTCCTGTCCCAGACCCTGACTGACGCATTTCAGGAACCCAAACGCAGCCTGAATCCAATCCAAATCGGTGAACTGACCCGAGGAGACGGGCAAGTTGTGGACAAGCGCGGAAAATGCCCTGATAGAAATGCCGGTGAGAGATTCCACGCCAAGCGGAGGAACAGACTATCAATCGGCAATTGGCTGAAGTGACTTCAAACACGAACAGTGAGCAGCAACGCCTTGGATACCTTGCCGCTGTTATCGAAAATATGCTTGCCGGTTATATGGAGCAGGATCTGGTTGAAGTCAGGTTCAGTGATAACCGGGTCATGGTGGATATGAAGGACAAAATGCTTTTTCACAGCGGTAGTGCCCAGCTATCCCGTCCCGCTGTGCAGGTCTTGACGGGACATCAGTAAGATACTTGCCAAACTTCCTAATCAGCTTCAAGTGGAAGGCAATACCGACGACCGACCGATCCATACCGAACGAGTTTCCCTCCAACTGGGAACTCTCCGCCACCCGCGCCGCCAGCGTCGTGCATTTGATGGCTCGCATGGGGATTGCCCCCCAACGCATGTCAGCGATCGGCTATGGGGAACATCGACCCGTTGCCGACAACGACACGGATGCGGGTCGTCAGAAGAACCGGCGTGTCACCTTAGTGGTGCTGGGGATGAAGGCTTCAACTGCTCAGTCAATCTCGCTGTCAGGAAGCGTCCAATGAAGATCCGGACCATCGTCTACCAGAAGCTTGGTCAGGGTGAGACGATTAACACTGTTCCTCTGGAAAGCTTATTGCTGCAGTGGGGCTAGCCCACTTTACTGACCGATTTATACGCTGTTAACTGACGAAGTGTGGGCCGAAATCGACGTGTACTGAAAGATCACGTTTTGGGTGACTAGGTTCCAGAAGTTAACAAGACCTCGTATCAGTGGTATCAATACGCATATGTAATTTATGCTTTAGCGGAAGTTTGTGTTGCTTATGCCGGAAATCGGAGACCAGACGCCCCTCAGCCCGCTCTATCCGGTCAGCCCATCGCGTAGGCCAGAGAGAAGGGAACGGCCCGAACAACAACCTCAGGATCATCCGAGAAAGCAATCATCAACGGATCAGGACGATGAAGAACCACATATCGATGAGTACGCCTAATGGGAATTGATCAGAATCTCCTCTTATCAGGATTGTTGGTTCTGCTTATCATCACTATTGCCGGATTGTTGTTTCTGGTTTTTCAGAATCGTCAGCACGGTGAGCAACTCCAGCAATTGCAAAGAGAGTTGGAGATCCTGAAACAAACGGTAAGCGCCCTGTGTTCCAGTGCGGTTGGGGTGGATCGCCGGGTCAACCGGTTGGAGCGACACGGTCGAGATCTGGCGGAACGCCAGGAAAATATCGAAAGTCTGCATCAACCCGATCCTCCCTATGCCGAAGCCATCCGGATGGTTAAGCAGGGCGCAGATGCGGATCAACTGATCGGGAAGTTGGGTCTGAGCCAAGGCGCGGCCGATCTTATCATCATGATTCATGGGTTCAACAGTAATGAACGCCTTGAGGATTGAATCGGTAAGATTACGGACGGCAGACCATAGGTCTTTCACTCAGCCTCCAAAGTTCGCTTGAGGAGCTTCAATATGTTGGAATCCAATGTTCCGGTGTTAGGTTTTGCCGCCTATAGCGGTACAGGGAAAACCACGCTGTTGACAGCACTGCTACCACTCCTCAAGGAGGCGGGGCTGAATGTGGGAGCCATCAAGCACGCCCATCACGAGGTGGATGTAGACCAGCCGGGCAAAGACAGCTATGTCTTACGCAAGGCAGGCGCCGGTCAGGTGCTGCTTGCCACAGCTCGCCGTTGGGTGCTGATGGTCGAAGAGGAAGTCGAAGGAGATCCGGATCTGCAGATTCTGTTGAGTCGGATGGATAGCTCACGGCTCGATCTGGTTTTGGTGGAGGGATTCCGGCATGTGTCATTTCCCAAGATCGAACTGCATCGTCCGGCCCTGGGTAAACCCCTGCTGTTTCCCGATGATCCTTCAATCATCGCCTTGGCCGCGGACATCCAAATGCCCGCCAATACGCAACTCCCCCTGTTGGATATCAACAATCCAGTCATGATCCGGGATTTTATTCTCCGTTGGCTTGCTAATCCGTGAGGTCCAGAAGGCCCGGCTCGGTGCGCGCTACATGACCCCTTGCCATTACCCAAATCCACGCTGGCATCGGTGTAAGACCCAAGGTGTAGAAGGACATCCTGCACTTCCAATCTTGGTGATTTCAGGGCATTGTTGATCTATAGCTAGCTAGACTCCGTCCCCGTTTGTGGGCCGGGATTGCAGGCGGATCTGTCAATCAAAGGTGTCTCCTTGGTCAATCATCGTAAAGCAAAAGAAACACAAATCAGCACTGTTGGTGAATTGGCTCGACCACTCGGCTATCTCCGCGCATGGCTTTCCAGATCGCCGATCGGGGCATTCGTGGCCGTGACGGTAACGGTGTTCATCGCCGAGTCCCTGAGCAGCTGGTTACTCTTGAAGAGATTGCCCGTATTGGAGCGCATGGAACCATTGGTGGAATTCTCGCTAAACCTCGGAATCGTGATGCCTGTCCTCCTGTTTCTATTCGTCTTACCGACCGCTCGTAGCATTCGCCAGCGTGAGGCCACGGAGCGGGCCCTGCGGGCCGCGCAGGAGGAGTTGGAGAGCAAAGTTCGGGTCCGGACGAGGGATCTGGAACGGACCAACGCGAGGCTTCGCCAGGAAGTGGCCGGGAGGTGGCGCGCCCAGCAGGCGGTCGAATTCCAGGCAAGCCTGCTCGATGCGGTGAGGGAGGCAGTGGTGGCGACCGACGCCGAAGGTCAGATCCTGTACTGGAACCGGTTCGCCGAGGCGCTCTATGGCTGGGAGGCGAGCGAGGTAATAGGGCGCAACCTGGGTGATGTCACCACCTACTTCCAGGCGAATGGCCAGCGCCTCGATCTGCTCGCAAACTGTCGGAAGGGTTCAGGCTGTAGTGGTGAGGTCGAGGCTATGCGGCGTGATGGTTGCCGGTTTCCTGCCTACCTCTTGTGTTCGAACCTGCCGAACGCAGCAAAGGGATATGTCTGTCTGTCGTTCGACTTCACGGAACGGAGAGCCGCCGATGAGGCGCTACGGGATTCGGAGGAAAAATACAGCAATCTGGTAGAGAACTCGCCGACGGGCGTCTTCATCTTACAGAATGGGACGTTTGCATTCGTCAATCCCAGATTCGCGGATCTGTTGGAGTATTCACGCACCGAGTTGTTGCAGAGCGCGGCAATCCAGCTCGTGCACCCGGATGATCGTGAAAGGGTAGTGGAGATCGCTCGCAAACGAACCGTGGGTGAACCGGTAGCCGATCACTATGAATGCCGGTTGATCACCAGGACGGGGCAGGTGCGCTGGGTCGCGACATACAATGCATCGATCCGTCACCAAGGTCGCATCGCCACCCTGGGTAGTGTCCAGGACGTGACCTATCGCAAGCGCATGGAAGCGGAGCTGCATCAGCTGTCGGCCCGTCTGTTGACGATCCAGGAGGAGGAACGGCGCCGGGTGGCGCGAGACCTTCACGACAGCGTGGGGCAGAAGCTCACCGGTATCAAGTTTCTGGTCGAGGCCGCGCTCGGCGCGCCATGGCCAGAGGAACGGCGGTCGGCCATGGAGCGTTTGCGCTCCCTTATACCGACGATCCAGGATGCAGTGGAGGAGGTGCGGTGCATCTCCACCGAGCTGCGTCCATCCATCCTGGACGATCTGGGACTGTTGCCTACCATTGCCTGGTACCTCAGAGAATTCGAGAAGGCGCATCCGAGCATCCGGGTCGAACAACAGCTCCAGGGGACCGAGTCCGAAGTCCTCTCCGAACTGCGGACCCCGATCTTTCGTATCCTCCAGGAGGCCACCAATAATCTGGCAAAACACAGCGGCGCGTCCCGTCTGTTGATCGGGCTGGAGTGTGATGCAGGAAGCCTGCGTTTGCGTGTGCAGGACGATGGGGTCGGTTTCGATCCAGGGGCGGCCGTGGAAGCCGGTAAAGTGGGTTCTGGCCTGAGTTCCATGCGCGAACGCGCCGAACTATCGGGAGGGACTCTCTCTCTCACCTCTGTCCCCGGCGCCGGGACCTGTATCCTGGCCGAATGGCGGCTCGATCCCCCCGTCAGTGGGTAACCAGCCCCTTTTCGATAGCAAAAGCGGTGAGGGCAGCGGCGCTTTTGACGCCGATCTTGCGCATCAGATTCGCCCGGTGCTTCTCCACCGTCTTCTCACTGATATATAGGAACTCGCCGATCTCGCGGCTGCGATAGCCCTCTGCCACCAGCTTGAGGACCTCACGCTCGCGGGTCGAGAGGGTATCGAGGGCGGAGCGGGGTTGGGCCGGGTCTTCCTGCGGGCTCTTCTGTTTGAGATATGCAGTAACGACCTGGGTCGCCACTGCGGCGGATAGGTAGCGTTCTCCGGCCAGCACGCTGCGCACGGCGAGCAGCAGCTCCGTCGCGCTTGCATCCTTGAGTACATAGCCATCGGCCCCGTCCTCGATGGCGCGGAACACATACTCCTCGGTCCGGTGGACCGTCATCACCAGCACCCGGGTCTGGGGCGCCACCCGCTTGATCTCCTTGAGAGCGGTCAGACCGTCCATCCGCGGCATCGACAGATCGAGGATCATGAGATCGGGTTGCAGTTCCCTTGCCTGATTGATGGCCTCACGTCCATCCATCGCTTCGCCTGTCAGTTCAAGGTCAGGCTCGCTCGCAAATATCGAACGCAGACCCTCACGCAGGATCCGGTGATCTTCGGCCAGGACGATTCGCATTGGTTTGCTCAAGATTTAACGCTTCCTCTATGACGCGCGGGACCGCACCTGCCTGCTGCGGTCAGGGGGGGCGATTTGACGCCTAAGCTCAGTCCTTCAGCCAGCTTGACAAGCCGTGATATGGCTGGGCTCTGGCCGCATAACGATATCATTACTAATGTGCTACACAATGTGCGCCAAGTTTCCTTGCGACCGAACCCCTACCCAATGAGGTCGAGAATACTGGGCCCAGTATGCCACGTTGGGGGGGAAGACCCTATGTGTGATTTCACACATTTCATTAAGCTATATCTCTGAGAACCCGTACCGGTCCGACCTTGATGGTGCGACATCGGATGCCCCGAACTCTTGGGATCTCGATACGAGTATATGTGATGGAAGATGCACTTCATCGACCGCAACCGCCTGTTCCGCCAGCTCACGAGGTACGGCCCACTTTATCTCCAACAGGACAGGTTTTGGAGCGATATATAAAACCTCGTTAAGACCCAGGTTCCCGTTCTCCGGGTATGAATGCAGAAACGACACTCAGGGGAACGGGTGTGACGTTGCAAGAGAGAATATGACGGCCAACTCGCAGGGAGAACAGCATGCGAAAAAACCAAAAAAAAGTGTTACGTAGCCGAAGCAGGATCTGAGGTGAAAAGATGAAACTGGATAGACCAACTATAGGCGCCCGTATTCACGGGCAGCCAATGCAAAACAAGAGGATTGATAAAATGAACAGACGCAAACGCCTGTTACTGACGCCGCTGGCGTTGGTGGCAGTTTTTGCTTTAGGGGCAGCCGACGCCGGGCAAAACGGCAGGTCGGATCAACCCTATGGCGCGGCGCCGGCTATCAAGCAGGGCGCCCAGGGAAATACGAGTGGCCACTGGGAAGAACACTTCCAGGGCAAGGGTAATGTCACCAATTCCCGCTGCCTGGGCATGAGCCGCGGACCCGATTGCATTACTGCGACTTCGAGGAAGGACGCCGCCCGGCGTGCCGCAGCGGTGCGCGCCGCTGCGCAAGGTGAGACCACCCTTCCTGCTCTTCCCGCCAAGTCGGAAAAGGGAGGACATAAGAAATGAAAAGTCCCATCTACTCGCGCTTGAAGCGTGTGGTGACCTTTGTCGGCACCACGACGTTTGCCATTGGAATCACTACAGCCACGGCTATGGCAGCCGTGATCCCACCCGACATGTTTGGCTTCGTCCCCAACTATGCCACCAGCCCACTACCTGTGGTCAATTCCACCCCGGTGCTCAGTATCATTGGTAATGGCATCAGTACAGACCAACCTTACGCCACCGACTATCCGCCAATCGCCGACCCGACCGTTGATTTTGCTCCGGTCATGGTGGTGCTTCCCTCGGCGGTGCTGCCCGCGGGAAATCTGCAGAGCTTCTCGACCTGGAACCAGGCCACGGCGGGACTCAGCCCCACGCCTTCGGCGGGCGACCCCGCCCTCGGCACGAACGGCAAGCTCTACGCCTATGTGCTGCGTCCAACCGGCGTGGCCAATGAATATACGGTGGTCTACCAGAGCGGACAGCTCCAAGTCCCCGCGGTAGCTGTGGCCGGCATCTCTGAGGTGATGACATTCCCGGTGTCGCCGGCAGTTGCCGTGCAGGCGGGTGACGTGATCGGCTTCTACGGCGAAGGCGTGCCTATCCTCACCGGAAGCGGCACCGACATCCTGAGTTATCCGGCCCCCGTGGCGCCCGCAGCGGGTGGGACCTTCACCCTCGGCGCTACCGACTTCCCGATCATCGCACAGGCTCGCACCTACTCCATCGCCGCTACTGTCGATACCGGTACGGCCACCACCACCATCTCGGGTGGTATGCGCAAGTTCGTCGACACGCTGCCTCAGCTGGACACGCCCAACAACCTCGGGCAGTCGCTGACGGTCGCGGTGCCGGACACCACCACCTACCCGGGCTCCGACTACTACGAGATCGAGTACGGTGAATTCACCAAGCAGATGCACTCCGACCTGCCGCAGACCAGGCTGCGCGGCTACCACCAGGTCAATCTTCCGGCGGGGACGACAGACCCCGGCTTCCAATACCTGGGTACGGTCATCCTGGCCCAGAAGGACCGGCCGGTGCGGGTGAAGTACATCAACAATCTGCCGATCGGAGCCGGGGGCGACCTGTTCATCCCGACCGACACCACCTACATGGGGGCAGGGGACTTTGAAGTCAGCAGCGACCTCAACGACCCGAACAGCCCGACCATCACCGGAACCTGGACGCAGAACCGTTCGACCACGCACCTGCACGGCGGCGCCACCCCCTGGATCAGCGACGGTACACCGCACCAGTGGACCACGCCCGCGGGTGAGTTTGCCACCCCTCAGGTCGGTGTCAGCTACGGCGACAGCAAAGAGGACGTGCCGGACATGTGGTTCGATGCCGGCGGCAACACCATCGTCTCCTGTGCGGGACAGCTCACCTGTGACGTGGCGGGTGCGACCAACGATCCGGGCCCGGGCGCCAACACCATGTACTACACCAACCAGCAGAGCGCCCGCTTGATGTTCTACCACGACCATGCGCTCGGCCTCACCCGGCTCAATGTGTACGCCGGCATGGCTGGTGGCTACCTGGAAACCGATCCCACGGAACAGACCCTGATCAATGGTGGGGAAATCTCAGCTACACTCAACCGGGTGGCAACACCGTAGTTCTGCCTGTGGCTGCGGGCACCCTGCCGAATCTGGGTATCCCGCTGGTGATCCAGGAGAAGACCTTCGTACCCCCGACGACGGGCGGCTTCACCAACCTGGTCGGCACCTTCGACTCACAGCTGGCGGCGCAGGACCCGACCTGGGACACCACCGCCTGGGGCGGCTTCGGCCAGCTCTGGTTCCCGCATGCCTACATGCCGAACCAGAACCCCTACGACATCAGTGGGGCGAACGCCATGGGCCGCTGGGACTACGGTCCCTGGTTCTGGCCTCCCTTCACCGGTATTCTCTACGGTGAGATCGCGAACCCCTACTACGACCCGACTCAACGCCCCCTGGGAACCCCCGTTTGCCCCCGGCACCCCTGACGAGCGGACCATCTCCCCGTCCGGTACCCCGGAGTCCTTCATGGACACTCCGGTAGTCAACGGCACGGCCTACCCGTACATCGAGGTGGACCCGACCGTAACGCGGTTCCGTATCCTGAGTGTGGCCAACGACCGGTTCTTCAACCTGTCGCTGTTCGTAGCGGCCGACAAGAACAGCCCGACCACGGCCGGCACCACCGGCACCGTGCTCTGTGATGGGTCGGTACCTGTCGATCCGGCGGACTGCACCGAAGTTAAGATGGTGCCGTTCAACTCGACCCAGGACAATGATCGATCCGTTCCCGATCAACTGGTATACCCGTATCCTCAACGGCTTCACCTTCGATGACCGTGACGGCGGCGTGCCGGATCCGCACACCCGCGGCCCGGCGATGATCCAGATCGGCACCGAGGGCGGCTTCCTGCCGGGACCCGTGGTGATCGAGAACCAGCCGGTCAACTACGTCTACAACCGCAGGGACATCGTGGTCGGCAACATCAACGAGCATGCGCTGCTGCTGGCGCCCGCCGAGCGGGCCGACGTCGTGGTCGACTTCTCGCAGTTCGCTGGCAAGACGCTGATTCTCTACAACGACTCACCCGCCCCCGTGCCGGCGGCCGATCCGCGCCTCGACTACTACACCGGCGACCCGGATCAGACCGACACCGGCGGTGCACCGTCCACCCTGCCGGGTTACGGACCCAATACCCGTACCGTCATGCAGATCCGGGTAAAACCGACCCTGAGCGATGGAACTCTGCCTACCGGAACCTGCGTAGACCCGACGGCCATCACAGACTGTGTGAATCCGGACGTCCTGGCTAACCTGGAGGCGGCACTACCGGTAGCCTTCGGTGCCTCTCAGGAACCGATCATCGTGCCGCAGCAGGCCTATGACACGGTCTACGGTACTACCACCATCGACCTGCCCGGGGTCAACTTCTCGACCATCCAGGGCACTTCGCTGACGTTCACCCCCATCGGCCAAGCCGAGCTGACGCTGGAGTTTATGCCGAAGGCCATCATCGAGGACTTTACGGTGGATTACGGGCGCATGAACGCCCTGCTTGGCGTGGAGATTCCGCACACCAACAACACCAATCAGACCTCGATCATCCAGGGCTATACCGATCCACCCACGGAGCTGGTGCGGCTGACCGCTGCCACCAATACCCCGGCGATCGGCGAAGCCGCGGACGGCACCCAGATCTGGAAGATCACGCACAACGGTGTGGACACCCACTCGATGCATTTCCACATGTTCCATGTGCAGCTGATCAACCGCGTCGGTTGGGACGGTGCCATCCGCAAGCCTGAACCCAACGAGCTGGGCTGGAAGGACTCGGTGCGCATGAACCCGCTTGAGGATGTCTTCGTGGCTCTGCGGCCGAAGACCCTCGACCTGCCGTTCCAGGTCGTAAACAGCTGGCGTCCGCTCGACCCGACCCAGCCGCTGGGTGTGAACACCGGGTTCACCGGCGTCGATCCCAATGGCCTGCCGGTGACTGTGTTCAACGACCTGACCAACTTCGGTTGGGAGCATGTCTGGCACTGTCATATCCTGGGTCATGAAGAGAACGACATGATGCGGGCGCTGGTGTTGGTGGCTCCGCCGCTGGAACCGAGTAATCTTCTGCCGCTGTGGCGAGCGGCAACGATGCGGTGCTGACCTGGGCCGACAACTCCGTGAACGAGACCAGCTTCACGCTGCAGAAGTCCACGGATCCGACCTTCCCGACCACCCCGGGCAACGCCACGACGAGCTTTGCATTTGCTGCGAACGTGACCTCCTATACCGATGTGGGGGCTGCCTCGGGTGGTTTCTACTACCGGGTCATGGCGTCCAACACGGTGGGCAGTTCTACACCAGGATATCAGCAGTTGACGGCCGACTCCGCTTGGTCGAACAACGCTCAGATAGCCCAGGTGCCGGTGGCCGCGGTAGTCCCGCTGTCGCTGACCTTCGGTGATCAGATCGTCGGCACCACCAGTGCGGCCCAGACGGTCACCTTGACCAACACGGGTGTAGTTCCGCTGACCTTTACCACCACCATGATCGGTGACTTTGCGCAGAGCAATACCTGTGCAGGTACTGTTGCGGTGGGTGGCAACTGCGTGATCGACGTGACCTTCACGCCGACCACGGTGGGGACCTTGCTCGGCAGTATGGCCATTACTACTAATGATCCGGCCAATCCGACCTTCACGGTATCCCTCAGCGGCACGGGTATGGCGGTGCTGACGATACCGGCTGTGCCGACCAACCTGACGGGGTTGGCGGTGCGTCTGCCCTTGGGTACGCCGGGACGTAACGCCAACGACGCGATCACGTTGAACTGGACAGATAACTCGACCAATGAGGCCGGTTTCCTGGTGCAGCGTGCGCAGGTCGGGAACGCCGGCAACCCCAGTGTCTGCACGAATACCAGTCTGACCTACACCACGGTTGGTACAGTCGGGGTGGACGTCACGACCTACAATGAGGTGGCGACCCGTGTCGGTAACCTCTGTTACCGCGTGCAGGCGTTCAACGCGGCCGGTGGTTCGGCATGGGCTGTAGTTTATGTGACCACACCATAAACCCTCAGGAGACGGGTATCGGGGAAGGAAGCAATCCCTTCCCCGATTTTCATTATGGGATGGCGCCGCTAAACCCCGCCGTGTTCAAGCAGCACCACACCCCGTAGTCTTTTATTTTGTAGGAAAGCTTCCGCACCATGATGTCATCCAGCCATCCCTCCTTGAAATCTCTTGCCCTGCTGTTGTTACTCGGCGTGATCGGCACCGGCCCGGCCCTGTACGCTGAGGAAGACGAACAGGCCGATGCGCTTCCCTCGCTGGCGCCTGCGCCGCCGGAGAAACTCGACGAGCATGCCAAGCACCATCACGAATCCTATGTGTGTCCGATGCACCCGCAGGTGATCGGTTCAGAACCAGGCAGATGCCCGATCTGCGGCATGAACCTGGTCGCTAAGCAGTCGCAGGAGAGCACCCTGGAAGCGCAGGCGCAGGCGCAGGCACAGGCGGCGACAGAATCGGGCCCGGTGGTGAAGGTGACCCGTGCGGTGATCAACCAACTGGGTGTGCGCACGGCCGAGGTGCATCGGGGTACGCTGATCCGGCACATCGAGGGCTTCGGGGTGTTCCTGCGTAGCACCGTGCAGGGTTTTCGCCCTTCTTACCACGGCTCGGCCCCCACCGCGAACGACACCAGTATATCCACCTCGGCGATGCTGGTGCAGGGGCAGGTGTTCGAGCGCCAGGCCCCCTTGTTACAGATCGGTCAGACCGTGCGGGTGCACGTCCCCGGCCTGGGTTCCCGGGAGTGGAAGGGCAAGCTGATCGGTCTCGAGTCGCAGGTCAATCAAACCACCCATACTCAGGTTTTCCATGTTTCGGTCGCACCGGAGGCCGCGTCCGTGCCCCCCGGCATGAACGCCAATCTGGTGGTGGAGGTGGCGCCGGTCAGCGATGTGCTGCTGGTCCCGCGGGAGGCGGTGATTGTCACTGGCCGCGGGGCGCGGGTGATCGTGGCGCTGGGCGCAGGACGTTTCCAGCAGCGCGAGGTCAATGTGGAAGATTTCGGTGAGGACCGGATCGTGGTCCGGGCCGGACTGCAGGAAGGCGAGCAGGTGGTGGTCTCAGCGCAATTCCTGCTCGACTCCGAGGCCAACCTGCAGGCCGGATTGAAACGCCTGACCGGTGACCAGCCCAGCACTGAGACCGCTGCCGAGGGGGCCAGTCAGTGATCGCTCAGGTTATCCGCTGGTCGATCAACAATCGTTTCCTGGTGCTGGTCTTCACCGCCCTGATCCTGGGGTGGGGGGTCTATGCGGTGCGCAACATCCCGCTGGACGCCATCCCCGACCTGTCGGATGTGCAGGTCATCGTCAAGACCAGCTATCCCGGTCAGGCGCCCCAGGTAGTGGAAGACCAGGTGACCTATCCGATCACCACCGCATTGCGGGGCGTAACCGGGGCGGTCGCGGTGCGCGGCTACTCGATGTATGGGGATTCCTACGTGTATGTGGTGTTCCGCGACGGCACCGATCCCTATTGGGCGCGCTCCCGGGTGCTGGAGCTGCTCAATCAGGTCAGCTCGCGCCTGCCGGCGGCGGCCCGCCCGGAGCTGGGTCCCGACGCCACCGCGGTAGGCTGGGTTTATCAGTACGCCCTTGTGGACCGCACGGGTCAGCACGACCTGGCGCAACTGCGCAGTCTGCAGGACTGGTTCCTCAAATATGAGCTGCAATCCCTGCCGGGGGTCTCGGAGGTCGCCACGGTCGGCGGCATGGTCAAGCAGTATCAGGTGGTGATCGATCCGGAACTGCTGCGCGCCTACGAATTACCGCTCACCACCCTTATGCAGACCATCAAACGCTCTAATGGCGAACTCGGCGCCGGCGCCCTGGAGATGGCCGAGGCGCGCTACATGATCCGCGTGGCAGGTTACCTGGCCGGGGTCGAGGATCTGCGCAACGTGCCCATGTCTCCCCAGGACACCCAGAGCGGTGCCAGCATGGGGATGGGGGCGCAGACGTCTGAAGCGCCCTTGACCGCGCGCACAGTTTATCGTCTGGGGGACATCGCTGACGTACGTCTCGGCCCGCAGATGCGCGAGGGCATCGCGGAACTGGACGGCAAGGGCGAGGTGGTTGGCGGCATCGTGTTGATGCGTCCAGGCGGTAACGCGCTGAATCTGATCGCGGCGGTCAAGTCCAAGCTCGCGGAACTGCAGAGCGGGCTACCGGACGGGGTGGAGTTGGTGGAGGTCTATGATCGCTCCGATCTGATCCACCGTGCGATCGATACCCTGAGCAGCCGGTTGGTGGAGGAATTCATTATCGTCGCCCTGGTCTGTGCCCTGTTTCTGTGGCACCTGCGCTCTTCCCTGGTGGTGATCCTGAGTTTGCCCATCGGTATCCTCGCCGCTTTTGGCGTCATGCAGTGGCAGGGGATCAGTGCCAACATCATGTCCCTCGGCGGTATCGCCATTGCGATCGGTGCGATGGTCGATGCCGCCATCGTAATGATCGAGAACCTGCACAAGCACATCGAGCGGGAACCGCTGACGAAGGAGAACCGCTGGGAGGTGGTGCAACGGGCCACGGTCGAGGTGGGACCCACATTGTTCCTGTCGCTGCTCATCATTACTCTGAGCTTTCTGCCGGTGCTGGCGTTGCAGGGGGAGGAGGGGCGGATGTTTGCGCCATTGGCCTACACCAAGACCTACGCCATGGCGGCGGCGGCGCTGCTGTCGATCACCCTGGTGCCAGTCTTGCTGGGGCTGCTGGTGCGCGGGCGTGTACGCAAGGAACGGGACAACCCCATCAACCGCGGGCTCGCCGCCCTGTATCGGCCGCTGCTCAGCGCCGTGCTGCGGGTGCCGCGACTGGTGCTGTTGCTGGCGCTGGGGTTGACGGTGGTCGGCTTCTGGCCAGTGCTGCAGCTGGGCACCGAATTCATGCCCGACCTGGACGAGGGCGATCTGCTCTATATGCCGACCACCTTTCCGGGCATCGCTCCCGACAAAGCGCGCGAGCTGTTACAGCAGACCGATCGGCTGATCCGGTCGGTGCCGGAGGTGGAACGGGTGTTCGGCAAGGTGGGGCGGGCGGAGACCGCCACCGACCCGGCGCCGATGGAGATGATCGAAACCACCATCAAGCTCAAACCGCGCGAGCAGTGGCGGGCAGGCATCACCATCGACAGCATCAAGGCGGAGTTGGAACGCAAGGTGCAGTTTCCCGGTCTGACCAACTCCTGGCTGATGCCCATCAATGCACGCTTGCAGATGCTCTCCACCGGTATCAAGACGCCGGTCGGGGTCAAGATCGCCGGGCCCGATCTGACTACCATCCAGCAGATCGGTGAACAGGTCGAGAAGGTGCTTGGGCCGCTGCCGGGCACCCGGTCGGTGTTCGCCGAACGGGTCTCTGCGGGCCGTTACATCAAGATCACCCCGGATCGGATGGCCATGGGCAAGGTCGGCCTGACGGTTACCGATACCCAGGATATTGTCGCGAGCGCGGTCGGCGGCATGAATCTGACCGAGGTAGTCGAAGGTCGGGAGCGTTATCCGGTCAACCTGCGCTACACGCCTGATGCCCGGGATTCGGTGGAAAAGCTCAAAAACCTTGCCATCGTCACGGACAACCGCGGCACTCAGGTCCCCCTCGATGCGGTGGCCCGGATCGAGGTGGAGGACGGACCCGATATGATCCGCACCGAGGATGCCCGGCTGAACGGCTGGGTCTACGTGGACGTCAAGGATCAGGCTGTGGGCTTCTATATCAAGAAGGCCAGGCAGACGGTAGCGGATCAGGTGAAGCTGCCGCCGGGTTACTCCCTGACCTGGTCAGGCGCCTACGAACACTGGGTACGGGCGAAGGAGCGCCTGTGGCTGGTGGTGCCGTTCACCCTCGCCGTCATCCTGGTGCTGCTCTATCTCAACTTCCGCAGCCTGACCGGCACCCTGATCATCCTGCTGACCCTGCCCCTGGGGCTGGGCGGCGGATTCTGGCTGATGTTCCTGCTCGGCTACCACGTTTCGGTGGCCTCGGTGGTCGGCTTCATTGCCCTGGGCGGGGTGGCGGTGGAAATCGGCGTGGTGATGATGCTCTATCTCGACCGGGCGCTGGAACGTCGGCGTGAGACGCGCGGCGCGGCGGGTCTGACTCGGCAGGACGTCAAGGAGGCAGTCGTGGAAGGGGCGCTGCTGCGGCTGCGGCCCGTCACTATGACCAAGGTTGCGATCATCGCCGCGCTGCTGCCGATCCTGTTCGGCAGCGGGGCGGGTAGTGAGGCGATGCAGCGTATCGCCGCGCCCGTGGTCGGCGGGATGTTGAGCGTGGCCATCCTGACCCTGGCGGTGATCCCGGCGGCCTATCTGGTGTGGAAGCAACACGCACTGAGGTCATAGCCTGATAAATCGGATATGAGCGAGGCGGGTGTTTACCGATGTTGAGCGATCGAGCCGGGGTGGTTATTTCTCCGCGCTGATGTAACAGATCCAACCGGCATCCGCCTCGCCCTCGCTGACGGGTTTGAAGATGCCATCCGGTTCGCCTTCGTCATCGAAGCCTTGCCAGTAGATGGTGATTCGGCTGAAACCCGTTTCAGTCAGCAGTTCCCGGATCTCCGGCAGGGTCCAGAGCCGCCAGTCGTAGCTGAAGGCCTTCTCCAGGCGTGAGCCGTCCGCGAAATCAAAGTGGATATGGCAGATCAGTCCGCCGCTGATCGGGTCGTACTTTTCCTGTTCCCAGACATAGGTGAAGGTCAGGTCGCCATCCTCGATCTCCCGTTCTTCTTCGATCTCCCGAAAAGAGTCGTAGCCGCCATAGGCATCCATAAAAAAGATGCCGTCATCCGCCAATTGCTTATGGACGCGGCGAAAGTAACGTTTGAGATCTTTGCGCTCCTTGAACAGCCAATAGCTGAAATTCATCGCGGAGATAATATCCGGCGCTTCGGTCTGTACCGTCAAGACATTCTGTTGCAGCAGGCTGATTCGCCTGGCCACGGCGGGTTTCAAGGCCGCCAGTTGGTGCGATCGACCCCATGCCAGCACCTCCGGGTCCAGATCCACGCCGATGGCCCGGTTGGTCTTACGCCGTCGCGCCCATTCGCAGCAGACATTGGCGGTGCCGCAAAAATCTTCCCGCAGCAGCTGGGCGTGTCGGCCGCGTAACTTTTTATAGGCGGTATCGACAAAATCAATCTCCGCTTCGGCGCATTGCACCGAGAGTTCGTAGAGTCGATGACGATCCGCCTTTTCGGACTGGGGGGGGGCAGGGTACTTTTTTTTCGCTTTTGACATTGTTTGATTATATAAAAAACACGTCTGTTCAAGCCGTTGAGTGGCAGACTGGAACGGAACTATACTCGAATGAGGCAGCAGTTTCATCGGTAATGCACGGGCGATAGCACTGACCTTGAAAGCGTACCTCAACGAGCATGGCGTCCTCTATGAAATCATCGATCATCGTCATGCCGATTCCACCCTCGAGACCTGCGAGGCGACCCATATTCCCGGAGATCTGATGGCGGTGATCTCGACAACCCATAGACTACAAGTTTGAGCAGCACAACGAACTGACCGGTAGGAGGCTGGAGGTTGTCGTAAAGCTCGAATTGATAGAAGCCTTAGCGGATTGCAAACCGGGAGCAGTTCCTCTCATAGGTAAGGCCTGTGGCGCAGAATCCACTGGCGATCACCATCTATTGACAAAACCTGATCTCTATTTCGAAACCGGCGACCATACCATGCTGTTGCATGTCTGCGTCGAGCAGTTCCAGCGTCTTGCTGAAGATACCATCGAACAAACTATCAGCAGACACCTCTGAGCATGCGGAAAGACACCGGAGGATTTGCTTCCACTAGGGAACTGGTTTAACCTTGCGCCTCGAAAATCGAACTGTCGCTGGTGAGCCAAATCGCCGGCCGGAAAATCGATGCAAAAACTGGAGAGATGTCCGAGTGGCTGAAGGAGCACGCCTGGAAAGTGTGTGTACGTTAATAGCGTACCGAGGGTTCGAATCCCTCTCTCTCCGCCAATACTTGAATAAAATCAATAATATATCATTCTTATAGAACCCTCGGTGCGGTACGCGTGCTTTGTATAGACTGTTTTTGAATCAGTGACTTACAAATCAACAGCGTCGCTATTACAGTAAAAACAGGAAATCGTGGCCTAAGATAGCCCTTCCAACCCCAAGCTTGGCCAAATGGTTTTATTGCCATTTAGACACGATGACAGACACCGTCTTTTAAGCTGGCTTCCTCACTGACAGGTCAGTCGGTGAATTGCTTTTTCGACAGAGTATCGAGCACATCGTTTGGTTTTACGCAAACGATGGAAAAGCACGACCACATCATCCAGACGTTTTTTCATGATGGCGATGTCGATGAGTGTTTCGAGATCGGGGAATCGTTGATAGCCTCTTCACATGCTAGTAGCTGGCGGCTCGACCTCGGGTGGAGGTAGAAGTTTTTAGTAGTCTGTACTCGAGGGTCAGCTCAGCTTATGCTGTTGCTTTCACTTTAATGAGGATTCCCAAATTTCCGAGCTGGCGTATGACCCTTCAAAGTGTTGCATCTTTGGCGGCAGCAGCGATCTGGCCAATGGGCAAAAACATAGCGATGGGCTCGGGTCGATCGCCAAGGGTGCCACTGATCAGCTCGATCGGAGTGAAGCCCAAGGATGAATAGAACGGAATCGCATCAGGTTTGGCATCCACGACTACACCAATGCAACCGATGCGGTCCCGTATTTCCAGGGCAAGTTCCAGCATGGTGCGTAATAACAGCCGTCCGATGCCATGTCCTTGGAAGCGCGTGTCTACCGCCAGTCGGGCAAGGCGTAGGATGGGTAGCGGGTAAGCGGGGAGGCGTCGACGCAGTCTTTTCGCCAGCTTTTCCGTGACCATCTCGCCACTGGAGACAGTGACAAAACCTACGATCCGGTCCCCTTCAACCGCGACATAGGTTGTACCAATGTGGTGTCGAAACTGATTTTGGCCGGCGAAGCGTTGGAAGAAGCGATCGAGGTCGATATTTCCACTGTGAAATTGGCTTCGATCGTCCCTGGGTTCCAACCGCCGAATGCGAACTTCATGCTTCGTGTTACTCACGGAAGAGTGCTTTCAGAGCTTCAGTAGGCTGGCCCTCTTGGGTGATGCGGTCGGTGATCTCAGTCATTGCTGCATCGGTCAGCACCAACCGGGAGGGAATAATCAGATCCTCTGGGATCTCGCGTAGTGCCTGCAGGTGGTGCTGCAGCGCTTCTTCGATCAAGTAGGCCTTTTTAACACCGCGGCGCTTCACATAGGCTTCGATCTCGGCCTTGGTCTCTTCGGAGATGTAAGCAGAAACTTGTGTCGTTGTGGACATGGTGGAGGTGCCTCTACAGTTTTGTAGAATAATGTAGAGAATACCATGGCGCCATAAGATAGCCAAATTCCGGGTATTGTTTGGTTTCCGTTAGACACGATTTTCGTCATGCTTGCCGCTGCAAGTCTTTACGTGACGTCGGAGGTCGTTGATGGCGGCTTATCGGCGATGGCTGTCGCTGTACTTTGGCCTTGAGAATGGGCGACAAGAAAGGAATGCCTCCCTATCGCTCTCAATATCTGGTGGTCACTGCTCTTCGACAACTACGACTTGGTAGGAATACCCCTGCTCGGTGAGGAATAGCTTGCGGTGGTGGGCGAACTCCTCCTCGCGGGTGTCACGCGAGACCAGTGTATAGAAGTGGGCCGTACGACCGTCTGCCTTGGGTCGCAGGATGCGCCCGAGTCGCTGAGCCTCTTCCTGCCTCGAACCGAACATCCCTGATACCTGAATGAGTACGTCCGCGTCGGGTAGGTCGATAGCGAAGTTCCCGACCTTTGAGAGCACGATGCAGCGCAGTTCCCCGCGGCGAAAACGGTCATAGATCCGTTCGCGCTCAGCCTGCAGGGTCTTTCCGGTGACCAGGGATGCACCGATCTCTTTGGCAATGGCCTTGACCTGGGCGATGTATTCCCCGATCACGAGCACGCGGCCCGCTTCGTGTTGATCGAGCAGCTGGCGCACTCGGTCCATCTTGGCCGGGTTCTCGGCGGCGATTCGGAACTGGGCCCTCCTATTCGCGAGGGCGTAGTCCATGCGCCGTTCGTGGGTCATGGGAATGCGCACTTCCACACATGAGGCGCCGGCAATCCAATTTTGCTGTTCGAGATCCCGCCAAGGCACGTCGAACCGTTTCGGCCCGATGAGCGCGAACACGTCGCCTTCACGGTTGTCCTCGCGGACCAGTGTGGCGGTGAGCCCCAGTCGCCGCCGTGCCTGTAGGTCAGCGGTCGCGCGAAACACCGGGGCGGGCAGCAGGTGGACCTCGTCGTAGATAATGAGGCCCCAGGAGCGCGCCCGAAACAGCTCGAGGTGTGGGAACTCGCTCGCGCGATCCGCTCGCCACGTCAGGATCTGATAGGTGGTGAGCGTCACGGGGCCGGTGCGCTTCTGCTCTCCGGTGTACTGCGCGATCTCGTCCGGACCCAAGGATGTCTTGTCGCAGATCTCCCGGTGCCATTGCTTGACCGAGGTCAGGCTCGTCGTGAGCACGAGCGTCGTCTGACCGACCATCTCCATGGCGGCGAGTCCGACGATGGTCTTGCCCGCGCCACAAGGCAGCACGATCACGCCACTGCCGCCGCGGGCCGAGCCGCAGGCGTAGAACGACTCGGCAGCCTGCCTTTGATAGTCGCGGACGTGGAAGAGGGTGCCCGACGCCGACGGGTCGCGAAGCGACATGGCCAGGGCGTCGCCGCACACGTAGCCGGCCAGGTCTTCGGCCGGATACCCGGCGGACACCAGGGCCTGCTTGAGCACACCCCGGTATTCAGGGGCAATCCGGAAGCGGGTCTCGTCGATGCGTTCTGTCAGATACTCCCCGGCCTTCGGGTCGCGGCTCAGGAGTTCGGCAATGACCTCGTCCCCACAGGTGCATTGCAACATCCCCCCTGCGCGGGTGATGACGACGCGCCCAAAGCGCCCCGCCAGGTCGCGGACGGTCTGGTCCACGTGGTCGGGTACCGGGTAGCGAGAGTGTTCATGCAGGGCCGCCACCATCTCATCGGCCGCCAGCCCCGCCGCCCTGGCGTTCCAGATGGAAAGCGGTGTCAAGCGGTAGGTGTGAACATGCTCGGGGCTCTTCAACAGTTCGGTGAACGGGGCGATCGCCTCCCGGGCCTGGTCTGCGCGCGGAGCGTGAAGCTCCAACAACAGGCTGCAGTCGCTCTGCACCACCAGCGCGTTTTCGGCACAGCTACTCACAGACTCAGGCTCCTGCCGATCACGATGCCGGCTTCTGGCTCGACGCCTTGCGACGAGGCTTGGCAGACTTGACCTCGACCATGGCCACCAGATAGCCGACCTCGCGTAGAGTGCGTTTGAAGGCGGCCTCCGAGGAGGCAGGTACGACCAGATGTCGCTCACCCGCCAGCATGCAATACTTGCGGGTCCGCGAGTCGTTGGCGATGAGTGCGGCCAAGGCGGGATCGGCGCATTCGACAAGTCGCGCCAACCCCTGGTCCCGGACCTTGGTGCTACGCTCGGCCACGTCATCGAGCAGGCGTGTGACCGTATCAGGGATTGCGGTACTGGTGCGCGCGGCAAGGAACTCTCGGACCTCGTCGATGGGGCGCCCTTCCTCGACGACGGTGAGCAGCTTGGCTTGATCCAAACGCCAGACGAGATCCGAGACTTGCGTGGCGTAGGTGTCGAGGCCGATGCGGTCGCTCTGCTCGAGTTCGGCGCCGATGGCGGTGATCTCCAGGTTGGGGAGCACGCTGAGCAGCGGACTCGTCTCCACAGGGGCGGGTTGGTAGCCGGTCTCGACGCCGAGGCAATAGGCCCCAAGCGTCGTGATACGCAGGTACAACAGTCCGTCGTAGCGGCTGAAGTAGACAAACTCGTCCGTGCCCCAGAGGCTCCCGTAGTTGTCCCGCGCCCCGGACGGTGGGATCAGTGCGACATCGATCACGCCGAGGGTCGCCGCGTACTCGAGCAGGAATGCGAGGAGGTAACGTTCATCGAGAATCCGCCCACCGCCTTCATACCCCAGCGATCCGTACTGTTTTTCGCCAATATAGAGGTCCCATGCGTTGCGGGAGACCGTAAAATCGTTGCCGGAGGCGCGCACGAAACGGTGAAACTCGTCGGTGGAGATCCAGGACCCCGCAGGGCAATCGGCGAGAGTGTCGGCGACGGCGCCTCGCCGGGCGGGCAGGGCGGTGAGCCAGCGCTTGCCTTTACCGGTCTGTCCTTTGACGCAATCGATGCGCGACAGCTCGTCGATGAGGGTCGTGTCTATCCACTTGGACCAGAGCCTGGCCAGGGTCTCACTGGCGGGCTGGGACAGCGCATTTCGTCCGGCCTTGGTCAGCTGCAGCTTCGAACCCGAGAGCTGCGCGAGCCCTCCTGTCTGTACGATGAGCGGCCAGGCGAAGGCGCGGATCGGCCCGGCGTTCTCGTCGTGCCACTTGCTTTTGACCGGCAGAACCGGGTAGTAATCTCCGCCCTCCAGGACGTTGGTGATGGCCTTGATGGTCGCGGCAGAGGGGCGTCGCGTCTTGTCGCTGACAGCGACCTTGCCGGAATCGATGAGGCGTATTACCGAGAGCAGCTCTCGTTGAGCGGTTAATTCGGTCTGGTGAACCGCCAGTGGAACTGCCTCCGTGCCTGTTTCCGTGGTCCTCGTCTTCGGGTTCCACCGGGACCAGGGCTGGTCGTAGGCAGCGGGAAGCTCAGATACGGTCTTGATCTTGGCCGCCACAGGCTCCGGCACGAAGGTTTTGAGTCGCGCCTTGAGGTCGTCGGGCATCACCCCGCCATAGAAGAAGAACCCCAGGGGAGATGGGCTTAGGCGATACCCATACTTGTCGGTGGTGCCCCAATCGGGGCTGCGGCCGTACTTGGCGGCAAAGCGGTCGGCAAGGAAATGGCTCGAGCTTGAATGGACCACCTCGGCCACTGCCGCGCGTTGCAGCTCATCCAGGCCCTGCCAGACAGATTTCAGCCGCTCGCCGTCAAGGTGGCGCGTGATCACGGCGGCGATCTCTGCCTTCCTCGTCGGGATCTTCTGATTGGTGTGTTTAGCCAGCTTTTTGAGATCGTCGGCGTTCATGTGCTCGATGAGCGCGACCTCCAGAGTCGGGATGCTTCCGTCAGAGTAGTATCGTTTCATTTCGTCTCCATCGCCTTCGCAGGTTGATCCTGCCAGCGGTGTTCTCGTTTCGCTCTTGCATGCCCTTTGTCGAACTCACTCTGCTTCGCGGTCTTCCCACAGGCTCCTGGCGGACACGTCATCGATCAGGAAACGCACGCCCTGATTGTCCGACGGGTTGAACCAGAGCATTCGTTCGAATACCTGTTCTGCTTCCTCGAACCGCTCGAGCCGCCATAGGCACAAGCCGAATCCGTGCAGGCAGCGCAGAAAGGCCGGTTGTCGATGTGTCCCCAGGGCAAGAGGCCGTCAGCCGGCCCGAGGGAGAGCTCCCCGATCGAGCGAGACGTGCCTGGCCGGCTTCGGACGAGTTGCCGGATCACCCGCGTCCTTCAGGTCATTGGCTTCACTGATCGGATCAGCTTTAAAATCGTTCGGGTCTCGGCCCGGTACGACCTGCTCCATCTCGAACGAGCGCCTCGGGCCATGGGCGATGATCGGCTTGGCCCACGCCTCGATCGGTTCGTCGTCATCTCCCCAAAAGTGCTCCTCGGGTGTCCAGATTCCCCTGTCTTCGAGTTTTAGCGGAACCACTCCCAAGGCCTCGACGTCCAGTTGCGAAGACACGATCTCGCCGGAGAGATAGGGGTGCCCAGCATAGGTCCACTGTTTGCGCGGGTTCACCACCACGATCTCGCCCGGTACGGTGTCCCACGCCAGGCTCGCACGCAGCGTGATGATCCGGTCACTGCCCACGAGGCGGCACCGGGCGGCCCTCTCCTTCACTGACAGAACCACCAGATCGAGCGGGCTGTTCAAATCGAGGTCTGTGGCAGCGACTTTCTGCCGGCGTTTTCGTCGAGGGGGAGGGGCCGCCTGCTCCGGCCAGGGATCGAGTCCAGACCATCTAAGCTTTTCATCTTTCTTAGCAGTCTTCTGCATCGCGGCGTCAAATCGCGCCCGGACCAACCTTGTGAAAGCAGCGAGGTTGGCCTTGTTGAAGACCTTCACGGCATCCATCTCTAGCCGGTAGCAGAATCCATAATCATCCTGGTCCATCCAGGTCAGCAAGCGTGAAGCGGTCTCGTCGGGATCTACTTCGCCTGCCTGGCACGCCGTGATCCATCCACAGTAAAGATCACCTACGAACTGGCCGAAACTGCCGCTCGAATCGTCGATCTCCTCGGCCTTCACGTAGCAGCCGGCGAGGAATGTCTCGTATAAGGTAGTGGCGCGCGCGGGGTCGCTGCTGACGAGCCTGGCGATCTTGGCGGTGACCTCGTCGAGATCGCTTATGAACGAGAAGCTGCCGCCATACGGGATGAAGGCACCCGGTTTGAGTACCAGCTCGATTTCCTGCTCGATGGGGTCGCCCTGAGGGCGTCGCTTTCGGGTCATCGGCCTTGCTTCCTACGTAAGGCGCCGTTGCGATTCGCGCCACCGTTGTCAGATAGCTCGCAGTCGAGGAGCTTGACTACGAAGTCCTGTATCGCGGGGTCGAGCTCAGCACAGCGGAGCTGAGTTGTCAGCGAGTTGGATTTGTGCATCTGAGAATTATCCACTTAAACCAACAGGACAGAAACTGTTCATGCAGATGTGTTCAACAAGAGGGACTATTAATGGAGGAGTGTGGCAACCGACTTCATAGGCAAAAAAAGCTTGAGCGGTTGGTTCGGCAGAGGGATGAATCCGAATTGTTGATAAAACTCGGCGGCTTGATTGTTTAAGGCCTCGACGACAACGGCGTAAACCGCCATCACCTGGTTTGCCAGAGCAATGCGCTGCAGGGCATCCGCGATCAGGATTGCACCGAGCCCTTTTCCTTGATGGGACTTGGCAACAACCAGCCGACCCAGCAGGACTATCGGTACTGGGTATCTCTGGGCAGTCGGTTCCGAAATTGTTCGGCAGATCAGAGGCTGAGAGGCTGCCGGCGCTGAGGCTGTAGAAGACAATCACCTGCTGTGGTGAATTCGGAGGGGAGGCGACGGATACTTGGTTGACCCGACGCCGAATGTCCTGGTTGGCGTAGTGCTGCAGGTATTGGTTGAGGGAGTGTTCGCCGCAATCGAAGAATTCCCGCTCGTGCTTTTTGCCGAGCGGTAGGATGATGATGTCCACGCGGACAGCCTCTTACCGTTTGACGCGTTTCTTGTGTTCTGCGAATGCCCGCTTGAGCCTGGCGCTGGGCGGGGGGATTCTCCAGGGCATCCAGGAACACTCCCCAATCACCCTCATCCAGCATGAGTGTTTCGTGTTTCTGGATCACCTTGTCGGCCGCATACAGCGCCTGGCCGAGCACGAATTCCGACAGGCTCTTGTGGACATAGGCGGCTGCTCGCTCCAGTCTCTGCTTGGAAAGCGTATCGAGGCGGATGTGCATGCGTTCTTGTTTGACGGTTTCTGCTTTGGCCATGGAAGTATCTGCAATCAATGGAGAAATTGTACGCCAGATATGCGCACGATAATAGGCGGGGGCTGTTTGGTAGGATCAACTCCCTGAGTGGATTGGTGGTATCGGGAACGCTGAGTGCTGGTAACGGCGGCTGAGAAAATCCGTATGTCAGTCCGGCGCTCAGAATGGTTTCTTTCCCGGCCCCGCGAAGTACCAGATAATCAGGCCAATCAGGGGCAGGAGAAGTATCACCAAAACCCAGATCAATTTTTCAATGCCTTTTGCAGAACTCTGCAGAATCATCACGATTGCATAGATATCCAGAATCAGGATGATGAGACCGCCAATGCCGCTGAGATTCATGTTTTTCACCAGTATTTGACTGATCGCAACCTCCATTCTAACCTCAAATCATTCTCGGATCTGAAAAGTGAAAGGCTGTGCCTGATCTCTGCGCGGTTCGAGTTGAATCCAGCAAGAGGGCTGGCAGAGGCCGGGTGAACAAATACCAGCTTGAATTAAACGACAAAGTGTACTAAAAACAACGGGTCGCAATTAGAGAATAGGAATCTACGGATAGGCACTGATGGAAACGGAAATGACATTCCAACATTCATGGAAAGATCAGCTCGGCACAGATCGAATTTCCCCACGCCTGTATCCCACTCTTATCAGTTTGAAGAAGTGCTGGGGTGATTAGGTGGCTACCCACCAGCCAGCGATATCAATCCACTTCGTTACGACAAAGATTTTTCAGCATTTCACAGAACAATATTCGAAGGGAGTTTCGTGGTCAGGTCATGCAATGACGCATACAGAATGTGTCATTGCAACCCCCTTTTTATTATCTTAGAGATTGGATATGTCCGAAGCAAAGATCACGTTTGAGTATGGGATCCAAGATGCCGAAGATCTTTTGGGGCATTTTGATTCAATCAATACCAAGCCTCCGCCAGATAATGCAGAAGTGCTTAAACGTGCTGGTTTAGTAATGGCCTTAACGGCATGGGAAACTTACGTCGAAGATCGTGTTTCAGAAGGTCTGAGCAAAAAGCTTAGTGTTGTTGCCGGCAGTTTTGCCGGTGACTTCATCCAAAAGAGATTACAACTCGATTTAAAACAATTCCACAATCCGAATGCAGAAAAGACGAAACGCTTGTTCCTAGAGTACCTGGAAGTCGACGTCACCCAAGGGTCGAACTGGGCCAATACTGATCCAGCCAGGGCAAAAAAGATTCTAAATGAATGGATCTCAAAACGGGGTGACGCAGTTCACCGCTCCAAGCCAGTGAACAATGGTTCGCCGATGCCACACTTAATTAAGCGTGATGAGCTAGTGAAAGCTATTCGGTTTCTCAAAGATTTAGTGAAAGCAACGGAAGATCATCTAAATGAAAATCTCTAAGAGAGTCTCGGGTAAAAATATTGTAATGACGTATACCGAATGTGCTATTGCAAGACCTATCCACTTTTTTCTTGACAATAACTTATATCAAAACTTATAAGGTATTTTATGGGTATTTCGCCGCTTGTCGCTCTATTTAAAGAGCAGTTAGAAAATGAATCTTCTGCTATCGCCAACAGTCTTGGCTTGTCAAAACGAGGAGACTTTCTTATCTGGTGGTATTTTCAAAAACTTGTTGGATTATCAGAAACAGAAATTGGTGAAGTTGTATGTGATGGCTCTGGCGACTTAGGGATTGATGCAATTATAATAGATCCTGAAAACTATGTTCATTTTTACCAGTTCAAAAATCCTGAATCAGCTGAAAAAATTATGGATGCTGGTGAAATAGACAAAATGTTATCAGGATTACAACTTATTTTATCCAGAAACCACAGCAAAATTGCAAACAAAGAACTTATTGGAAGGATTGAGGAAATATATCAATCTGTTCCTTCTGGTTATCGAATTCATATCGTTACTTCAGGAGAAGGGATATCGACAGAATCCACTATTAAATTAAATTCGTTTATTGAAGGGCTTCAAGGTCCTTCCGATGAGTTCATAAATATTGAAGTTGAAAATATAAAATATCTACAAGATAGATTTTATCGTAAGACACTACCAACTATCGAAGATAAAATTGTTTTTGATATAGAACGTGGTGTGCCATATCAAGTGCGCTCTGCTGACCATGATTGTTGGACGAAGCCGCTACGCGGAGAAAAGCGGCATCGCCCGATAAACCATAAAATGTAACCTCACCCCCTCGCGCACGAGGGGTCATTCCGCCAAGAATCATGAGGTTACCCCAACATGACATCAGCATCCAAGACAAACTTCAAGCGCAATTACCAAAACCATCTCAAGCATCTGAAACTCAAGGGGCTGCAACCCAAGACTATCGAGGCCTATGCACGGGCGATTCGCCGTATCGGTGCCTACTTTGACGAGAAGATCGATGATCTGACTGAACAGCAGTTAACCGACTACTTTACCGATCTGCTGGAGAGCCATTCCTGGAGTGCGGTCAAACTCGACCTCTACGGCCTCAAGTTCTACTATGCCTACGTCCTGCACAAGCCCTGGGTCAACATCGATCTGGTCAAACCCCCTAAGACCCAACGCCTGCCGGATATCGTCACGGTCGAGGAAGCCCAGCGCCTGTTTCTCACCACCGAACGGTTGAGTTACCGGGTGTTTTATTTCACCCTCTACAGTCTCGGCCTGCGTCTGGGCGAAGGCTTGCGACTGCAGGTGGGTGATATCGATGCGGTGCGCCAACGGGTGCATATCCGCGATGCCAAGGGGCATAAGGATCGCTTGGTCCCCTTGCCGCAGGCCACGCTTGAGTGTTTGCGTCGTTTCTGGCAGGTACACCGTAATCCGGTGCTGCTGTTTCCGAATCGTCATGGCGGACTGAAAGGGGCCGGCGGCGCCACCACACCCCTGGACCGAGGCGGCGTTCAGACTACCCTGCGTCAGGTAGCCACCCAGTGCGGATTAAAAAAAAGATTACCCCGCATTCGCTTCGTCACAGTTATGCCACGCATTTAATCGAAGCCGGTGTCGACCTGCTCGAAGTGCAGCAGATCCTCGGTCACCGCAGCATCCTGACCACCGCCAAATACACCCACCTCACCCACGCCACGGATCACAATACCCGAGAGGTGATCAATGAGTTGATGAATGGCTTTTCCTTGAGCTGGGGGAAAGTCCAATGATCTTACTCTCTTCGCTGATCAGCGCTTTTGAGACCGAGCTTTTGGCGCAATACCGCAACGTGCTCCTGCCGGGACATCGACGTGCCTTGGACGCCATGAAGGCCTGCCGCACCGCATTGAGCCCGCGTATGCAGGCCCAATGCCCCGCCTGTGACCACCAGACCTTGGTTCCGCACTCTTGTGGCCATCGCCACTGTCCCCATTGCCAACATCACGAGAGCCAGCAATGGCTGGAGCGTCAGCTCCAGCAACGACTGCCCGCCGAGTACTTCCTCTTGACCTTCACCTTACCGGCCGAGCTGAGAGCTTTGGCCTGGCAACACCAACGTACTCTCTATGATCTGATGATCCGCTGTAGTTGGGAGACCGTACGTACCTTCAGCCAGAACGACAAGCAGTTGCAGGGGATGCCCGGGGCTATCACGGTCCTGCATACGCACTCGCGCCGGCTCGATTACCACCCTCACGTGCATCTGGTGATGCCGGCCGCCGCCGTCGATGCTGAGAAGCGGCGGTGGCGAACTAAACCGAAAGCCAAACCAACGGGCCAGGTTTATCTGTTCAACCACCAGGCCCTGGCCAAGGTCTTTCGCGCCAAAATGCTTGAGGCGATCACCCGTGAAGGGCTCACGCTGCCCGAGCGCTACCCGGTAAAATGGGTCGTGGACTGCAAGTCAGTCGGCAGCGGCGAGAAGGCCCTGGTCTATCTCGGCCGTTATCTCTATCGGGGCGTCATCCAGGAAAAGGACATCCTGTCCTGTGACAACGGCCAGGTCACCTTTCGTTATCGAGAGGCCAAGACCGAGCAAGTGAAAACGCGATCCTTACCTGGGGCCCAGTTCCTGTGGCTCATCCTACAGCATGCGTTGCCCAAAGGTTTCCGGCGTGCGCGTCACTTCGGCTTTTTACATCCCAACAGCAAACGACTGATCCGGTTGCTGCAGTGGTTGCTCAAGCTCGACCCGAATCGGGCAATGGCATGGAGCAAAAAAAGACCCTGCCTGAAGTGTCCCTGTTGTGGTGCGGCCATGCGGATCATACAAACGCGACTTCCACCCTCACCGCTCAGCCCTGACTCGCTGGATGTGGTACTGGGCTCATGATGCGGTAAGCGTCTTCAACCTGCTGGGATTACCTGCTCTTCAGTAGCCGAGCGCTGAGGGTGGTGTTTGGTTTTGAGAATGGAAAATGGGGCAACAGCCCACCGCTACGAGATTCGAATCGCTGCAATGGCGAGGTCAAAGATCGGTACTTGAGGCCTGTCGGTATTGTACAGGCCTCAAGTACCGATGAGATTCAAAAAGCTATTTTCTGGTAAGATCAACCCATTCGAGACCGGGGCTTGTCCAACAAACGGTTCAGATTGTGGCTCGCTTCGCTCACACAATCTAACCTTATTCGTTATGTTTTTCATACAACCGGCAATAAGATTGCAGATCTATATGGCAAATACGGTGAACAGTTACTACAACAAAACATTCGAGTCTACCAGGGTGACAAATCAACAAATGCCTCTATTAGGGAAACGTGTGTTGGGGATCAATCTGCAAACTTTTTTCATTTCAATAACGGCATAACATTTCTTTGCGAAACGGCTGGGTGGGATCAATTCACTGCAAAGGTGTCAATTTCAAAAGCACAAATTGTAAATGGTGGTCAAACAGCAAGGGTCATATATCAAGCCTGTAAAGATGCAAAATTAAAAAACGATGTGTTAATTCCAATCAGAGTAATAACCTCTCAGGGCGATAAAGAGTTTGCAAGTAATGTCGCTGTAAATTTGAATAATCAAAATAAAGTTGAAAGCAGTTTTTTACGTTCTAACCATCCTCATATTGTCCAGTTATCAAACTCACTTGCAACACTTGGTTGGTATCTAGAAAGACGTGAAGGGGAAATAAAATCGTTAACTGACGGTGAACGGCAACTCATCGAGAACAAAATTGGTAATTGCATAGAAGGAAATTTCATTAAGCTTAAAGAAGGTACTCAAGCATTTGCGGCTACATTTTATCGGCAACCAGAACTTGCTAAAAAGAACCCAAAACTTTTGTTTTTGAGTCGAAGTGACGGAGGGCATTTTGAAAGACTGTTTAGTTCCGAGTTGACAGCTGAAAATTTTCTTTATGCTTCAAAGCTTAAAAATTTTGTAGATATTTATGTTAAGAAATTTGGTGTATTAAAAAGGAAAAAGAGTAGAGTTGATAATTGGGAAGAAGATTATCGACACTTTTTTCCGAGTTCATTTTTTGAAGAACATAGAGATGTAATTGACCAATTTATTCCCCAATCTTCAGTGTTTTTAACTGCAGCAATATTCGAAAAATATATTCGAATTCGAGGAAAAAATATTGATGAGCTATTAATAGAATTTGAAAGTAAACCAGATGTAATAATTCTAAATACACTTTCGTTAATTCTTAATTTCGCTAGAAATAATCCAAATATCGCCAACAAGAGCTGGCCAACTCTGTTAAAAAGCCAGTCTTTTTTTACGCACGTTTGTTCTTATATTGCTGGGCTTGAGGAACAAAATGCTGAACAATCATATTAAGTCTTGCCCCTATCCTTACGGTTTTGTTGCAGCATATGCGTAGCGTTCAGAAATTAATTATGACAGGGGGATTGCAGGATGGGTCTTTCTTTCTGTATAACTCATGCAGTCTTGTAGGTCACACAGACAATATTCTAGCCGAGGCTTCTCAATACCCACGGCTAAGTGTGGCCCCGTAGGCTTACTCCGGCTTGCCTGCAACCGGCGTAACTGCCTGCAATAAACTCATCGGCCCGACCCGCCTGACCGTTTCCAGGTCCTCCTGACGGGGCACGAACAGGGAACCTGCAAAGCCGAGGGCGTTGATGGAGATGCCATCGTAGGATTCCAAGGTGCGGGGGACCAGCAGCATCCAGCGTCGGGTCATGAGGAGGTTGTAGGGGGCTGATTGATATTCCCCGTCATCCCGTTTGACCGAGGCTATTCCCACCCGGCGCAGCATCTGGCGATACGCGTCAAGGCTGCGGGTTGCCGGTGTCTTAATGTCTGCCAGCGGTATCTCAGGCAGCTGCATGAAACAATGGCCGAACGGCAAACCGGGCAGGCTGATCGGTCCGCCGACCTCCGGTACCTTTGACCAGATGACATCCATGGGGGTGCCGGTGATGCCTGGCGTCAGGGGCAGGGGAACGAGTTGCAGGTGTTTGTGGCGCTGGGATGCGCCGGCAACCTTGCCGCCATTGTAGAAACCCAGCCCGTCGAACTCCTGCAGACAGCGCCACAGGGCCATGAAATCGGCGTGGGTCAGGAGAGTCTCCTGCTGCTCGAAGTGGCGGGTCACGATCAGCAGGTGCCGGTCGATGACATTGAACTTGTTGAGGATCGCCAGATGACTGTCCGAGACATCCGCCACGGTCAGTTCCGGTTCCGGCGGCAGGAAGGGATTGAACCCCGGCCCTTTGGCCTTGTCCTTTTTTCCGGCCTGGCGCTTGCGGGTCAGACTGGAGACCGAGCGGACCAGAAAATCCACTCCTGCCTGATGCATCACGACCTGGGTCGTGTCGATGGGCTGCAGCGCCCCGCAGGCCAGCGCCTCGGTTGTGGTTTGCTCGATGGCCTGCAGGAGCACGTCTGTCTGGGTGCGAAGGTCAAACCGGGTCATGGCGAAGTTGGGTTGCGAATGGAGAAAATTGTCAAAAGATCAGGTGATTAAGTACAAAACCCAGCTCACAGCGGACGGTCATGAGGTGGCTTTAACGCTAACAAAACTTGACCCACTTATGCTCATAATAATTGACCCACTGGATGCGCAGGTGTTTGAGAACGGGATAACGTGAAGAGAAATGTCTTGTGGTTGGTTGGAAAAGATAGGTGTGAAGTGAGGTGGTCTAAGTCAAGTTAAGTGATATCGTAAGGTGAACGAGACCTGCGACCTGAGGACAGATTCATCGGCTAAAATGGATCGTCTTTCCAAGGCAGATCGACAAGCTCACTTCGTTTGGGATTGATCGCCCGGTAATGGCGTTGGATTTGGGCGAAGTAACGTTCATCGAAGGCCAGGCTCAGCGCCTCCAGAAACTCGGCAATCTCATAGGCGGCTTCATCGGAAAGCTCAGGGGTAAAGGAAAGGTCGAGGGGCGGTTGCTGGTTCATAGTGTCTGTGCTCAATGTTTTTTCGGTGTGGAAGAGTTGTCTTGAGCCTGCGGGTCCGGTGCTTGTTCGGGCACACGCAGTGAAGGCCCATTGATCCTGACGGTGATGCAGTGGTGACGCAGGCGATCGAGGAGTGCGTCGACCAGAGGCTTGCGTTTAAACAGGTCATACCACTCGGGATAATCGAGATTAGTTGTCAGGATTGTCGCCTTGCGGGCATAGCGCAGCTCCATGAGTTTAAAGAACGCATTGACCTGTTCCGGCCGGAGCGTCAAATAACCAATTTCGTCAATTAATAGGACGTCGTAATTGCTCAGGCGTTTGAGCAGCCGTGGGGTACTGCGGTCGGCCAGTGAGGCATAGAGTTCATCGAGCAAGGCCTGGGCATCGGTGAAGCGACAACGGTAGCCATTGAAACAGGCTTGTCGCAGTAGGCTGCAGGCCAGACCGGATTTACCGGTGCCGGGAGGACCGATAAACACCAGGTTTTCACCCCGGCGGATGAAGTCCAGACCCGCGAGGGTCTTGATCTGGGTTTGATTGACCCCGGGCTGCTGGGGGAAGGGGAAGCTTTCCAGGGTCCAGTCCCAAGGCATGCGGGCCTGTTTGAGGCGATTGGCCAGGCTTTTTTCCTGCCGGACCCGCCTTTCTTCAAGCGCCAGGCGATAAAGCAGATCAGTCACCGGGATGGCCTCTTTCTCGGCCCGGTCCAGCTCTTTGTCGAGACTATCGCACATCCCTTGAAGGTGTAGTTCCTGCAGGATCTCTCGGAGTTTCTCACGCATTGGCATGCCCCTGGGTTAGCGGATAGGACGGACGGTTGATCAAAACTCAGGCCCCTCATCATCCGGAGTGATTTGAAAGAAGTCGCCGGCCACCCGCTCCAGGATCAGGTGTTCCAGGCGGTGCAGGTCGTACAGACCGTACTGCAGGGCCTTTTCGATGGCGGCCAGAAAGGCTTGCCGGGGGTAGGTCCGGCGCATGGCCAGCAGTCGGCGCAGGCGCGACACCCCCCGCCCGGGGCTGCGTTGTTTCAGCCCGGCGACATAGCGGTTCAAAACCTCCGAATCCCCGCACAGCTGCCGTTCTTCATCGGAAGGCTCTTGATAGGCCTGACGTCTTTGGGGTCGGCGGTGGGCCTTCAGCGTGCTTTGTCCATGGCGCTTGCCCACCAACCGGGGGTGTTCGGCCACCTCCCGGTGACGGAATAAGACCTTCACTTGGTCTGGATATTTATACACCTCGACCGTTTTCCCGATCAGTCGCTCAGGCACCGAATACCGATTCGTATCCAGAAAAACGTACCCCTCCACATCGACGATACGGGAGAAGGCCTGATAGACCGGAGGCAGATACGCCGGCAAAGACAACAGTTGCGGTTTCTCCAGCACATAGGCGGCCTCCGGGCTCATGCCGAGGGCGCGTTTGGGCCTTTGATTGGCGGTGTGCTCGCACCAGTTCCGGGCTTGGGCGTTCAGATCGTCCCAGGTGCTGAAGCGGCGTCCCGGCAGGAAGTTTTTTTCGACAAAGTAAAACGGGCGCTCCACCCGGGCACTGCGGTTGGCATCGCCGATGGCGTGTGCGACAAATGCAAAGCCGAATATCTGTCCGAAGGCGGCCATCACCGCCTCGGCGCCACTGCCCGAAGCCACCACCACGTTGGAGTTGTCGACCATGCAGCGGCTGGCGCTTCCATCCATAAAGCACAGCGCCTCGCGCAGAAAGGCCTTGGCCTCGAAGCGGGTAAAGCTAGGGAAATAGCGGATGAAGATGCGCCGGGAATAGGCCAGCACCAGGGAGGCACACTGGGCCTTGACGCATTGGTCGGCCAGTTTGAGGGAGTGCGGCGAGGTATCGAACTGCATCTCCTCCCCCATCCCGAAGTGATAGCTTCCGGCACGCGGTTTCGGCGCCCGCAGATCGGCTTCGCGCACCCAACGGGTCAAGGTGCTGTAGGGGATGGCAGTCTCATGCTCCGTCTCGAGGACCTCCTGGACCCGCACCACGTTGCCTTCACAACGTGCAAAGGTCTCTTGCAGAAGTGGTAGGATGTGAGTCGGGATTTCCGCTTCCGCTAACCCCTTGGATGGCGGCGGTCGACGTATCGCCTGGCGCACGCTGTTGCGCGAGAGCTTCAGCAGCCGGGCGATCTTGCGTATCGGGGTGCCCTTGCGGTGCAGGGCCAGAATCGCTGCTCGAATCTCGGGAGCTATCATGAGAGGTAGTCCTCGCCAGTGTCTCGTCTAAATCCTGAAAAAGGGTTTTCATCTCCACCCAGGCCTGCTGTAGCGGCCCCGTTTCCGGGCTCCCCGCAAAGACCAGCGGCACCTGCTTTTGTAGCCCTCGCAGGCGCTGGCCAAGTCGTCTCAACTCCACCAGCCAGGCCCCTTCCGGTCCCGCGCGCAGTTCACTGGCTGCCTGGTCCCGGGTCTGCGCCTGCAGGGCCTGACAGAACAGGCGGGGTTGAGCCAGCATGCGTTGCCGTTTCAGATGGTTGGCCTTCTGGAAGTGTTGGTACCAGGTGTGCAACTCACGGGTGGAGAGCGGATCGCGCTGCAGGGCGCTGAGCAGCGTCTGTGCCTGGTCGTTGTTGGCGCGCGCCAACGGTACCAGCACCCGGCTGGCCGCCCAGGTGGAGAGTTCGCCTCGGCAGATGGCCGTGTACAACGCCTCGGGCAGCTCCTGCACCAGGCTCAGCCGGCGGTTGACCCAACTCACATCCCGACCGGTTTGCCGGGCCACCTCTCGCTGGGGAAGTGCAAATCGCGTGATCAGTTCGCGGATGACGGCGCCTTCTTCGATCGCCTCCCAGGTGCGTCCCTGAACGCGTACCAAGACAATCAGCAGGGCTTGAGCGAGGGGACAATCCCACAGCTCGACCCAGGTGGTATCCCGCGCCAGGCGGCCCAGGGCTTCGATGCGCAGATAGCCATCGACCAGCACCCACCGGTCCGCCGGCTCGGCCACCGCCACCACCGGGACCAGTTGACCGTTTTGCTCGATCGATCGGGCTAGGCGGTTAACCAGGCGGGGCTGTCGCAGCCGCAGAGAGGCAAAGCGCAGATCCAGACGGTGCAAATCCGATTCCAGGGTTTGGATGTCAAAGTGCTTCATGCCTGAAACCCTACTCGCCCTGCGGCCCTATGGCGATGAAGTCCTCATTTGCAAGATGATAATAAAATGACCCTAACCTCCCGAGACTAAAGCAATTTTTACCAGGTACACGTTCTCATTGGCAAGATCGCCACCCGTAACAGGAATCATGCGGTAAGTACCTGTTTCCAACAAAAAAGGGAGGCTTGACGCGTCCTCATTGGCAAGATGAGACGTTGTTGGCGGTGGCTGGGGCGCTTTTAGCCGTCTGGCCCGGTCACGTTCACGCTGTTTAACCCGATTGCGAATCACCCATTCGGGGTGTCGACAGCGATACGCACGCCAATAGCCGGGATGCCGGCTGCGCCACTGCCGATTGGCCTGAACATCGTTATCTCGGTAATCCGGATCGGTGGCTCGCCGGGCTCTCTGCCAACGGCGTTTGCGTTCCCGCTGGCATTCAGCAGCGGAACAGAACTTCTGTTCGGGGGATTGAGGGCGGGGGTGAAAGAGTTTGCGGCAAGCGGCACAACGTCGCTTTTCCATGCCAGGCCTCTCTTCAATAGGAATCGGTTCCGAGAGTCTTGGCCGAGTTGCTTATATCAGTAAAGGAAAGAGCTTCCCTGCTGGCGTGGGTCAGAAACAATGAGCAGCGTTAGTGCGAATACGTGAGTGGGTCAATTTTGGTGAGTATGAGTGGGTGAATCTGAGTGAGTGTTAAAGGGTGGCGGGACCCCCGGCGGCAGGACGCCGTCGTGGCGCCTAAATGGATGTATTCACGGCATGTCCCGACAGCTCATAACCGGCCTCTTACTCGACTTAGCAAGAATAGGGTCTCGTATTATTGCAAATGAGATTCTCCGACCCGACTGGCAAGTATCTTCATTTATTGTCTCGTCAGGTAGGCGAGGCGTGTTGAGTCATTGAATTTCTTCGTCGTGAGTTTCCTCTTTTCCGTGGTCTAACGACATAATTCTCTGACCACAGCAACCTGGTTTCAAGTGTCACGTAAATAGCTGTAGATGGCGGTCGTAACCTGCGCATAGTTGGTGAATAACGCGGTTTATCCCCAACAGGGCGACACCCTGGAGATCGCGCAGGTTATCGAGCAATTGTTGGAACGAGAGGATTGGCAGGCGCACCAGACCTTCCTGCACCATCTCCAGGCCATCTTCGCCGGCGACCACAACCCCGCCCCCCCTGGCCGATGACGAAGCGATGCAATATCAAGCCGCCGCCGAGCTTATCATTGCTCCTGCATGATCGGCACTATCTACGTCCCGGTAGGGAGGAAAAGCGCAGTGTCTTCCGCCAGTTGGGTTGTTACACACGAAAGCCGTCCTGGGATTCCAGGCCGGCATTTGGATTGAGGGTCGGGGCTTACTTACCGAACACCGACTTGGAACTGCCCAGATGCAGGAACTGAGTCTCGCCGGTGGAGTCATCCACGCCGTCGTTGTCGGTGACCACATAGACCTCTCCGTCGGCAGCCACCGCCAGGCCCTCGGGCTTGTCCTGCACCCAGCCCCTGGGCGCCTGCAGGTCGGGCAGGATGTCCCGGGCCAGGGTTTTACTGATGACTGGGAAACTGCCGCCCTGTGCGACCGGGGCCACTCCCTCTAACGAGAAGCTGTAGAGACGCTTGACCCGGGCGTCCAGGCCACGCTGGTTATCGCGCTCGATCACGGCGAAGCGCTCCTTACCCAAGGCGGTGATCTCGGACAGGCCGATCCAGCCGCCGGCCGGGGATTCAACCGCGTCCAGCGGATAGTAGTAGAAATGCCAGGCGCCGCTATCCGGGGTGTAGCGACCTATGCGCACCAGACCGGCCGGATCATCCAGCCACTCACGCTGGAAGGCGACGATCAGGTCGCCATCCTTGGCCATGGCCACACCCTCGAAGCCATTGTTGGTCTTCAAGGACTGCACCTCAGCGGGCAGGGCGACCTCCGCCAGGATATTACCGTCTTTATCCACATGGATCAGCAGATTGTCCCGGCTGGCATTGCCCTCGGAGGCGATCCAGAAACTGCCGTCGCGGGCCTGGGCGATGCCTTCCGGATCATAATTGCAATCGGTCGGGCAGTTGCTCGGACCACCCTGCAGGATCGTCACGTCTTCGATCTCGGCAGGTTTATCCTCCACATCAATGGTGTAGATGTGCGGTTCCTTGTAATAGGCGTCATGTACGCTGTAGAGGATCTCTCCATCCTCGTTGTCACCCACCAGAGCGGAAAGGGCTCCCCAAGGGATGGGTGCACCCGGGTTGTCCGGGTCCTCTTCGGAGACGATGGTGGGGTAGCTGGCTTGACCGCGTTGCAGCTGGAAGATGCTGACGGTGGAACGCAGGCCTTCGCCCGCATCGTCCACCTCGGAAGCGACCACGAACAGATTGCGTTCTGGGCTGGCCTTCAAGCCTTCAGGACCGTTGGTCACCGGCAGCAATTGGATGAACTTGGGGTCTCTTTCCGGGCCGCCATTGACCCGGTAGACGGCTACGAAATTGCCCCGTTCGGAGCCGACGAAGAGGTAGTCCTTATCCTCATAGCGGGCGAATTCGATGCCTTCGGGCTCGCTGCCCTTGTGCTCGGAGCGGCTCTCCGGGTAGTGTCCATGTCGGACGGCAAGGTGATCATAGCTGTTGCCGGCATCCCACTTGAGGCCGCCTCGGCGATGGAACAGGGAGAAGCCGCGGCTGCCACCCTCCAGGTCGCCTTCGTTGGCGGTCGCGACCTTGTCACGATTGATCCAGGTGATGGCATCGGGTTCCCGTTTCACGGTCTCGAGGGTGTCGGTCAGGCGGATCACATCGTCCTCGACGGTATCGATCTGGGTCAGATCGACATCACCGGCAGTGTAGTCTTTAACCACGCGGCCGGTGCGCAGATTGACGAAGACGATATGATTGTTTTCCTGCAGGGTAATGGCCGCGATGTTGCGGTCATTAATGTCGACGAATTCCGGTTCCGCATCACTGGGGGCGATGTCCGCCAGTCCATCCAGGCCGACCTTGCGGGTCGACCAGTTCAACGGATGACCCAGCAGATCGACGATTTGCAGGAAACCGCTCGGCAGCTGCGGCAGCCCGCCTTCCACTCCATCGACGAAGATGCCCTCGTCGCGTTCATTCTCGATTACCACCGCGGCGTAGCGGCCATCCGGACTGACCGCCACCGAGTCCGGTTGGCCACCCATGTCCAGGGTAGTGACGATCTCACGATAATCGATATCGGTCACATGGAGATGCTCGCTTGAGTTGACGAAATCCGCCGAGCTGTTGACTGCCACCAGGGCATAATCACCGGCTACCAGTGCCGAGGTGGGTTCGCCGTCCACCGCTATGACCCCATCGGCCATGGGCTGCTCCGGATCGTCGATAGCGATGAAGCCCAGATTGCCGGTTGCGCCGTCGGTATAGATCAGGGTGCAACCGTCTTTTGAAGCGTCGATGATTTCGGCTACGGTTTCCAGATCGATGTCGGTATTCAGATAGACCGGGAAGGTAGCAATACGCTCAAACTCGGCCCGCTTTTTGTTTTTTTCATCTCGATCAGCCTGGACATTGCCGGCAAGGCCCAACGCTGCAGAAACTGCCAGCGTCAGAGCCAGTCTAGTCAAGTGTTTCATAAGTTGGCAGCTCCTTGTGGATTATTGTAATTGCCAGGGAACCCAAGGGACTCTGAGGTTCGAGCAATACCGAAGCTTGATCATACAATATGACACTAAAGTTAAGATTCAGTGACAATGAACGGTTGTAAGCACAGAAATTTAACCTGATTTAAACCGTTGCGAGCCGGTTGACGAAGGACTTGGCTGAGGATTTTACGAGCTTAACATGCGAGCACACAGGACGATGTCGGGTGATGTGCCAGCAAAGTTGGCGGAGCGGACGGGGCTCGAACCCGCGACCCCCGGCGTGACAGGCCGGTATTCTAACCATCTGAACTACCGCTCCATTGGGAGAACGCGGTAGTTTAAGGGTTTTTGATGTCGGGTCAACAGAAATTTCAGATCATTGGCTTTCGATATGCCTTTCAAGCCACTCGGCCCAAGCCGTGAAGAGCGGCGGGTTGGCCGCGGCTTTCGCAACTTTGGGGTGAAGATCATGAGTCAAACCGGCTGACTGGTTGATCCCATCGGCCAGGTTGAAGGTTCCTCCGGCTTCGGCAAAGATCAGTCTGCCTGCGGCATAGTCCCAGAGTCTTTGACCGCCGTGCAGATACAATTGCAAGCGACCCGCGGCAAGCCAGCACCAGTCCAATGCCACACTGCCGATACTGCGTTGGGAACGGTAAGGCGGATGGATTGCCAGGTGTCTGGCCAACGTGGATGGAAGCCGCTTGAAATCGATCATTGCCACGCATTCTGCCAGCTTGGAAATGTCCTGTTTGAGTTCAAGTGGCCGCTCATTCAAGCATGCGCCTTGCCCACTTTGTGCATGAAAGCACTCGTTTCTCATGGGATCGTAGATGATGCCCAGGCGGGTTTCTCCCTGCTGCAGATAGGCTAGAGAGATGGCGAAGCAGGGCATGCCGGCGACGAAATTGGCTGTGCCATCCAAGGGGTCGAGGCACCAGAATCCGCTGCCGGATTGATTCATCACGCGCTGCTGTTCAGTGGCGGACATCTCTTCTCCCAGCAGGGGGATGTCGGGATGGAGTTGTGCAAGCACTTTTCCGATCCGCTGTTGGATCGCCAGATCTGCGGCAGTTACCAGTGTTCCGTCAGCCTTGAGATTGCTTTCGGTGTGTTGAAATCTGGGTATCAATTCCTCATTGGCGGTATCGATGACCAGTTGTCTGAGTTTTGCGATATCGAATCCCATGGTCTGTATTGCTATGCCGGGTGCAGATTTCGGTTGCGTTATGTCAACGATCCTGATGGACTCGTTATGGAATAGTAACCCGATTTCCTGCCGACTGTGAAATGGAGCCGAACCCATGCTTTTCGATATCGATGAGTCTACAGGCAAACGCGCCAAGACCCCGCATGAACTGTCAATGCTGAACCTGGTTGCCTTCCATCTGCTGGCGGCACCGGCATCGATAGTCTTGGATATCGGTCTGTTGGGTTTTCTGGTGCCCTTGTCCCTCTCGCTTTCGTTTATCGCCTTCGTCTGGTATCAGGCCTTCAAAGGCAAACGGGCGGATCCCTGGTTCGTCGAGATGCACTGGCGCCTGTCAGCGAACAGAACCAAGATCCTGCTGGTGGGTTATCTGATTACCGCTACTATCCTCGGATTTGCATTCCTGGCGACTGCCGGCAGTTCTAAGAGCGCCATCATGATGGTGGCCCTCTCCCGCGTAGCGGCCGTTCCGGTCCTGATCACCGTCATGGTCTGTTTTGTCCTGGAGTCCAGCGCGATCTACCAGGCTGGAAGGGGAGAGGTGCCGGATACTATGGCGAAAAGATTTCCTCCGCCGAAGGATCTGCTTGTTAAGGGCCTTCCCTGAGATTCAACGAACTAAACTCAGGATACGGTCTGTCTCCCACGTACCATCTCATAAATGGTGTTTCGCTATTGGCACCCAGTCGGCATCTGGATCAAGCTCAATTGCCTGACTCAGCGCTTTTCTGGCCGCAATAGTTTCACCCAATTTATCGAGCGCCATACCCTTGTGGAACTGGATTACCGCAATATTCGGGGCTGCTTGGCTCGCTTGTTCTAATACAGTGACCGCTTCTTCCAAGCGGGCTTGCTGATAGTAAACCCATCCTAGGGTATCGAGTAGATGAGCATTCCCTTTGACAAGATCATTCGCCTGTTTGGCGTATTGTTCGGCTTCAGTCCATGCACGTTTCTTACTCAGAAGACTCGCTAGGTTATTCAAAGCAAGCGCATTATCGGGATCGGTCTTGATTACACTACGATAAACAGCCTCCGCTTCCTGCGCTTGATTGTTCGCTTCCAGTTGCATCGCATACAGGATTGCTTCATTGGAACTTTCAGGTTGAAGCGCATGAAGCTTGGCTGCTATTTTGGCGGCGTTATCGGTATCCCCGATCTTTCCTAGAACCAAGCTATAAGTTCGCAAGACTCTGGGATCATTCGGCCAAAGACTGAACGCGCGCTCAAGGAGGGGTAGCGCTTCTTGATATCGCCTCAGGGCCGCAAGTTCGCTGCCTAACCTGAGATGCAAATATCCGCTTTCAGGATACAGCTTTAAACCGTCTTGCAGGATTTTTATTCCATCCGCAAGTTTGCCGTTGGCTCTAAGAAGCTCTGATAGTCTAACATATGCATCGGGATCGGCTTGTCCCGCATCGACTAATTGCTGATAGATTTGTTGTGCTGCAGTATATTCTTTTTTCTCAAGATGATATGCAGCGATTCGGTTTTGTATGGCTACTGGATTGCCGCCTAATTCGATCGCCGCGTCAAATGCCTTTCGAGCTTCTACCGGACGATCCATTACCAGCAATGTCTCACCTAGTTCCAAGTGCGCCGGAAGCCATTCCGGATGTGACGCTGTTAGGAATTTAAACGTTTCAAGGGCTTTACTGTTGTAGCCCGCACCACGCATCGCTCGCGCCAGACCGAGTTGCGCTTCCCGAGATTCCGGCTTGAGTTCGAGCACCCGTTCGAAACCGACTTGAGCGGCTTTGTAGTTTCTTATCGCCAGGTGTGCGGTTGCCAGTATGGCATGCGCCTCGACAATCGGGGAGTTAGGCGATAAACGAGATTCCAGCACAGCAATGGTTTCACGATACCGTTTTGACATATTGAGTAGGCGACCAAGATTCACCGCAATGCCTAAGTAGTCTTTTGAGGTCCCCACCAAGCCTTTCTGAAAATATTCGACAGCGGCAGGATAATCGCCTTGATATTCATACAACAATCCAAGGTATTGACTGGCGGCCTGATTGGATTCCTTCAATGTCATGGCCTTTAACAAAGATGACTCGGCAGCTTTCAATTCACCTGATTCCATCTGAGTGATACCGAGTTTGGTCCAAGGGCCGGCTTGATCAGGTTCATTGAGACCGCCTTCTCAAAGGCTTTTTGCGCTTCATCCAATCGGCCTGCATTGAATAATGCTGTGCCAAGCACTTCGTAGGCTAAGCCGGAGTTCGGCTGGTTCGAGATGGCGGCTACGGCTCGTTTAATCAGCTGTTCATGGCTGTCTGTTACCAGGCGAGTATTGATATCCGTGAATGATTGGGCTCCCACTCTACCCTCTAATTCAATGATTGTTTTTTGCGATGGAAAGGATATCGAACCAAGCAATTCACCGAATTCATTGAAAGCTATTGCGTGTGCATTGCGTATAAACGTCATCGTAATCAGGATCGCCATTGTGCTGAGCAAGACAACTGCTGTAATTAGGTATGATTTTCCTTTGCCTTCGAATGATCTCACTTGTGTTACTCCTTTTGGTATAAAAGATTCGTTAAGAGACAAACAAACTTTAGAACTCTTATTTCGATTATGGAATAAGTTTAGACGAATTCGATAGGGGCCTACGAAACAGTGAACATATCAGTTTAATACTGTAAGCCGCTTGGTTCTTCGCGCTCAATTAACCAAAATTTACTACTTGATGCATAGCGATATTTTCACGATATAACTTTGAACATTGAACAAACACTATTTCCGAATCATGAAAGAAAACGGCCATATGGCCGTTTTTCCAGATAGATTGAGATAACTTATCAGGTTCAGGCCATACGGCGGCGTACACCCAGCATACTCAAAAGGCCTATTCCGATCAGCAGCAGCGCACTAGGTTCTGGTACAGCAGTCGCTCGCACAGCGATTCCATCAAGTTCGGTTGCAACAGCGCCACCGTCTACCAGCGCCAGAGTGTCAAACGCATAGTCACCAACTTCGAGACCAGTAAAGGTCACATCATAGGTGAAAGTGCGGACTACACTCCGATCGAATACGCCTACTGCATCCGCACCCACGCAGGCACCGATGTCAGCGGAAGTACACACGACAGAGACATCAACACCCGGCAAGCCTGCACCGAGATCGCTCACGGTTACGTTGCTGTATGTAGAAACGCATCACCGACACCCGTAGTGATATCATTTACCAAATCAGCCGTATTCAAACCAGAGGCTGTGATAATGCTTCCACCTGTCGCATCAGCCATGACCGTCGGATCGATTCCGCCATAAATATCGTCTGTCATGTTGCCGTAATCGATACCGATGAAGGTCGCGCCGCTATCGGCGAGTGCTGTTTGGGCCATAGCCAGTGTCACACCATCCGATTCCTTGAAGGTCGCGTCGCCCAGGGCGATGATGAAGCGGGAGGAACCCGGCCGCCAGGTAGCGCCAGTGGCTGCTTCGTAGGTCGCATTAATACCCTCTTCAGGGAAGTCACCACCGTAACCTCCGAGACCCAGGGCGATGTCATTGATATTCGAAACCGCTGAGGCAGTATTTGTGGTCAAATCACGATACACACCCAATGAACCGGGTTCTGAGTAGTAACCCACACCGGTCGCTAGATTGCCAAAGGAGGCAAGTCCCGTGAGAATGTCGCTAGCTGCGGCCTTGGCGGCATTGATCTCGGCACCCATACTGCCGGAGGTATCAAACAGGAACATGACATCGATGATGCCAGCGGTTGGTGGTGCATCATTAATAGTGACAGTCTTGGTGATGGTTACACTCTCTCCAACTGCCAAACTTGTGTTGAAGGTACTTGGATCGATTGTGTCAGCGAAAACCGATGGTGATGCCAATATTGTGGCCCAGGTGCAAAGCGTTGCAAATTTCTGCATGAATTTCATCATCTATACCTCTAGTGTTATTTAGCTTTTCCATAAAAATACAGCACCTAGCTATCAGCAACCATCGTGCCAGAGTAATATCTCATTGACTTCATGGAACTTTATCATTTTCAAAATTATATAGGCGCTCATACTGTCAAGTACCTCGACAAGTATTAATTGCAATAATAATGATCGCATCAAGAACCCATATTCAGCATAAGCATCTGAATAATTTTATGTATTAAGAGCTAAAGATGATCTCGAGGTATTTTAAATCTGCGTGTCAGAGATCATGAACAGAACATTGACTGTTAAATATTCTGACATACGGTATGTTCAAGAAGTCATTTTTTGTCCGATTGATCGTCCTATATAGGATCTTCAAGCCAGGCAAATCGACAGCAGCTTTATTTCCTGGATGCTATTAAGATATTAATTACTGACTGCCCCCTATACATTGAGCCTGCTTTGAGTCTATTAGTCTGCAATAAATCACCTTAGCGCAACTGTGTTGCCGTTGCGTGCAATTTAAAGATGCCATTCGTAGACCAAGATCAGGGGCCTGGGATAAAGAAATAGAAAATCGATATAAGATTCTGTGTATTCATCTGCCTCCACCGATTGAATTATTTTGTTTTACCGTCACACCGTTACTTCCTAATTATTTTTCTTACGTTGGAATTCTTTAACGGCTTAATTACTGAATTCATCTTTATGCCGGGCCGTTCGTAAAAACATACATAACTTACTCAACACCAAGTGAAAATGGGACCATCTCACATTCTGCAGAGAGTCAATGGCCTAGCTTATAGGGCTCAAGGAATTTTTCTGCGCATTGCCTGTGTGACTCGCTTTACCTGAAAGGCAACTGCTCTGAACACTAGGATGTATCGTGCCGAGGCTATCGTTTTTAGAAGTAGCCAATGGTGATCAATTTAATGCAGTACCAGTAGGGTGAATAAAGATGAAGAGATGGTACAAGACGATACTGTCAGTGGCGGCATTGGGGTTGCTTTGCAATTTCGGTGTTGGCTAGTGCTGACGACGATGATGAGAGGGATAGGGACTCGGACAGTCGATCTTCAGAAGTTCGAGATAGAGAATGTCTCCTGGGATCAAAGACGATCCTCACTGTACATAAAAATCAAGGCCGAGAAACGCGAGGTGGTCAACATTCAAAATGCCTTTGATCCTGCGCAAGTACTGGCGCGTCAATCGCTCAGAGAAGATGAACTCAAACTCAGGCTGAGAAATCCACAACCCATTCCCTGCCGTATCCGTGCAATCAACGAAACGACGGGGGCACGTCTCGAACAAGATGTTCGGGATCGGCAGACTGGTCAGCATACCGACCGCTTGCTGCTCCTAAGGATAGCGATGAGTCGCCGCCTGACGAGAATCAACTCCCGACTGCCAATGCAGGACCGGATCAAAACATCACCCTGACTTCAGGCCAAACCAGCTGCCACGGTAACCTTGAATGGCTCTGGTTCGTCTGACCCGGACGGTACCATCAGCAGTTATGTCTGGACCGGTACGCCGAATCCAGCGGATGTTCCATCGCCCACGGTTTCATTGGCGGTCGGTACCTATCAGTTCAGTCTGATCGTCACTGACAATGCCGGTGGCGCCAGTGCCGCCGATGCGCTAACCATCACGATCAACCCTGCACCTGTAGAAAATAACCCACCGGTCGCCAATGCAGGGCCGGATCAGACCATTACACTTGAGTCAGAACAATCCAGCGTCATCGTCAGGCTCAATGCCGCAGGGTCCTCAGATTCAGATGGTACGGTTGCCAGTTACAATTGGTCAGGTATGCCGAGCCCTGCCGATGTGCCGTCTCCCAGTGTCTCGTTGGCTGCAGGTACCTACGAATTCAGCCTGGTCGTGACCGATAACCAGGGTGCTCAGAGTCAGCCGGACAGCGTGAGAATCATTGTCGAAGCAGCGCCTGTTGTCAACCAGACACCAGTGGCGAACGCAGGAGTTGATCAAACCCTGACCCTGGAACAAGGTCAATCCAGTATCAATGTCACGTTGCATGGAAACGCTTCCACTGACTCCGATGGTACGGTTGTCGGATATAGTTGGACCGGTTCACCGAACCCAGCTGATGTAATATCTCCTACGGTCTCTTTGAGCGCTGGCGTTTATGAATTCATGTTGATGGTCACCGATAACGACGGGGCTCAAAGCCCACCAGACAGTGTACGCATAACCATCGAAGCAGCGCCAGTTGCCAACCAGGCACCTGTAGCCTATGCAGGGATTGATCGAACCGTGACCCTGGAACAAGGACAAACCAGTATCAATGTCAGCCTGGACGCAAACGGCTCTTCTGATGCCGACGGGACGGTTGTCGGATATACCTGGACGGGTTCCCCCAACCCGGCCGATGTAGTATCTCCCCAAGTCTCCTTGGCTGCCGGCACCTACGTTTTCACCCTGGTCGTGACCGATAACGATGGGGATGTGAGTCTACCGGATAGTGTCCGAGTCACGGTCGAACCGGCTCCTGCTGTCAATGAAGTCCCGGTGGCCAATGCCGGTCCCGATCAACTGTTTACCCTAGGTGCGAATCAATCCACCGTAGTGGTTACGCTGGATGGACGCGGATCATTTGACTCGGACGGTACCGATTACCGGCTATAGCTGGACCGGTAGTCCGGATCCCGCAGATACGACTATGGTCAGTGTGACCCTGGGCGTTGGTACTCATCTGTTCAGTCTGGTGGTGACAGACAACGATGGGGCAATCAGTGCGATCGATACCATACAGGTGATTGTCAATCCATTCCCGAGCACGGCGGAAGAGGCACATGCCGGCATCACGGCCTACGAAGGTCCGAGTACCTGTATCGCCTGTCACGAGACCCAGGCGGAAGAGATGCATGGATCAGTACACTATCAACAGACGGGCCCCGCTTTCAATCTGACCAATATCATACCCAGTCTGGAGAATCCCGAAGGACTGGCAGGTGAGAGGGGCAATGGTGAGATTGGCATCAATACCTATTGCGGTTCCCATGAAAACTCTCCCCGCTTTACCTGTGCCGGTTGTCATGTGGGGAATGGTCGCTTCCCAAAACCGGTATTGCCCTCGTCCGGCATGGAACGTCTCGAAGAACTCAGTAACATCGATTGCCTGATGTGTCATCAAGAGGCTTATAAACGGTTCCCGACGGGTGAGTTTGAAACCTTGACGTCTGGTTGCACAAGGACCCGATGGCTATGCCGGACCCTAATGGTAAGATGATCGAGAAAGTCGGTCGCCAGTGGCATACCGGTAGTAGATCCAATCACCAAGGACTTTCTCTTCGAACCCGCGGATGAGGAGAGTCTTTTGCCGACACCTCTCATGATCTCCCGTCATGAGGCAGCACGCACGGTGCACAAGACAACCCGGAAATCCTGTCTCAATTGCCATGCGGGCGCAGGAGGTGGTGATGGCACCAAACGAGGTGATATCTCAAGTGTCCTGGTCGATCCAACTCCTGATATCGATATTCACATGAGCTCTGCCGGCGGGGACATGGACTGTTCAGACTGTCATGACGCGGGTGGACATAGAGTGAAGGGACGTGGTCTCGATCTCAGACCCAATGACGTGGATGAGCGTTTCACCTGTGAGAGCTGTCATCATCAACCCCATGGGGACTTCAGCAACACCACGGGTAGCAGTCTGGATAAGCACGCCAGCCGGGTTGCCTGCGAGACCTGCCATATACCCACGTATGCCAAGGGTATGCCGACGGAAGTCAGCCGGGATTGGCTGAATCCCCATTTCTCCCCCGCTGCGTGTAATGGAAGAGGTGGATGGTTGCCGGAAGAGATCAAGCAGAGCGACCTGACTACCTTCTTATACTTGGTTCGACGGCACTAGCCAGGTCTATGTGTTGGGAGAATCGCTGGATGACTATCTGCCCACGAAGACCCTTGCGGATGGCAGCCAGGCCTTCACCATAGGTAAACCCAATGGTGCGGTCGATTCCGTCGGTGCCAAGATCTATCCGATGAAGGAGCACCTCTCAAAACTGGCGGTGAATGACAGTACCAACGAGTTGATCGCGCATTCCACCTTTGAGTTTTTCCGGACCGGCGATTTCGATGCGGCAGTACAGAGCGCCTTGCAACAGACCGGACGCGAAGGCGACAGCTATCATGTGGTACAGGTGCATACTTACCAGACGATCAGCCACGGCGTGGAAGCGACAGGTGCGGCTCTGGAGTGTGGTGATTGCCATAACGATTCCAGACTCACTGGCGGACCGCGACGCATGAACCTGACCACCGACCTGGGATACGGCCTGAAAGGGACTCCTCGGGAGGTATGCTCGCAATGTCATGGCTATGAAAATTACGAAGGATTCGTCAGGAACCATGACAGACATGTGAGAGATAGACGGTACGATTGCTCTCTCTGCCACACCTTCTCAAGACCGGAGAGAGGTTTGAAGACCAGTCGGTAGCAGTCGATTCACCTCACTGGTCGTCTGCCGGTGAGGTGATCTCGATGGTATTCACAAGGAAGTGTTTGGCATATCCATCTCCCCGATACGGGGAGATGGATTTTTTTTACAACCCAGACTACAGTCCTGCTCGCTCATCAGGTGAACATATCGGAAGTGATGTTCTGGAACCAGCTGCGCGCATACTGGGCCTCGATTGCGCGGGTTTCCGGTTTGGCATCGATCGGTGACAGCCCACCGGCTCCCTTCGACATCCACAATCTGACCCTCCACCAATTGATAGACAGCTGCTACGGAGATACCCCAATCCGCTGCAATGAGGCTATAGCAGGTATTGACATACGAAGGTTCGCCTGCCTCAGCACCATTCATCTCGGCAACGATGGCGGCAGCACAAACCTTGCCTTGTGAGTTCGCGGCATAGCCGGATTTCGGCATCTTACCGGCAATGCAGGCATCACCGATGACATAGATATCCTTATGAATCGAAGACTCGAAGGTTTTCTGATCGACCGGACACCAACCGGAGTCATTGACCAGTCCTGCCAACTGGGCGAGCTTGCCGGCCTTTTGGGCGGGGATGATGTTGAGTACGTCGCCCGTATATTCCTCAACCTGTCCGATTAAGGTTTTGGTGTTCGGATCGACACCTTCGATGATACCGCCGGAGGCCCCGGATACCCATTCGACCATGCCTGGGTAGAACTTTTCATAACCCTGCATGAACAGGCCCTGCTTGGAGAAGGCATCTTTGGCGTCCAGGATGATGACCTTGGATTTGGGTTTCTTGTGTTTGAAGTACATGGCGATCTGGGCGGCCCTTTCATAAGGTCCTGGTGGGCAGCGAAACGGGTTGGGGGGCGCTACGATATAACAGACTCCTCCATCCTTCATGGCCTCGAGCTGCTTGCGCAACAGCAGGGTCTGCGGGCCGGCCTTCCAGGCGTGGGGAATCCTTTCCGCCACTTCCGCACTGTAGCCGGCGATCTTTTCATAACGGAAATCGACACCCGGGGAAACGACCAATTTGTCATAGCTGTACTTATTGCCACGACTGCCCTTGACCAAGTGATTGGCAGGATCGATTTCCAGCACCTCATCCTGCATGACCTTGATACCACGATTGCGACTCAGTTCGATATAGTCGAAAGATAGACTCTCGAGGCTTCGTTCTCCACTCAGAACCTCGTTGCTCAAAGGACAGGAGACATATTTAGAATCCTTTTCGAGCAGCAGGACATCGATGTCGGGGTCCGCCAGCTTGATGTATTTGGCGGCGATGGTGCCGCCATAACCGCCGCCAATGACAATCACCCGACCTTTTGGCTTTTTGCTCTTGCCAAAGGAGAAGGGACTAAATGTCCCCATTGTGCCGAGAGCGGCGCAAGCCCCGCAGCCTCGATCAATCTTCTGCGTGTAAATCGTGCCATTATCTGTCCTCTGCAGTTATTTCTCGTTGGCATAGAATTGGGCCATGGCTTCGAGCTCTTCATCGGTGAGCTTCATCACCCGGGTGCCCATTTTTCGCGGCTGACAGCGTTTGCCCTTGCTCCGGCAGTCCTTGAGATATTGCAGGGTGAAATCCGGCCATTGACCGGCCAGACGGGGGGCTTCGTCTTCCTGCACACGGCCGTTATCCTCGTGACAGGTCTTGCACTGTTTGTCATGGATCACCTTGCCTTGCGCCGCCAGTTTGGCGTTGGTCTTGATCGGGCTGGAGACCCAAGGTTGACTCGCCATGTAAGAGGCGATTGCCTTCAATTCATTGTCTGAATAGCCCTTGGCGATGCGTCCCATGATGGTTGAATCCCGCTCGCCACTCTTATACTCACTGAGCGCTGTGTAGAGATACTCTTTCTCCATGCCGCCAATGATGGGCATGATATCTCCGGCACTGGCGCCATTGGTGCCGTGACAACCTGCACAGGTATTGGATAGCATACTCGGCGAGCGTATCCCTCCCGCAGTAGCCAAGCTGACCAGGAGTAAACTGCCGATTAATAGTGGAAGCTGTGTGGTGATCTTCTTCATCTAAGTCCCCTTGACAGAAATTCAGTTTCTTTGGTTCGATTGTGATAAGCGGTGACCGACGATGCTCACTATTTTCTGCCACTCGAGTGTCAGGGTGTGGCGGCTGCCGGATTGGTGCGTTGATCAATCCAGGTAAGCACTTTGTCAATCTCCGGTTTTTTTAGCCGGATCGATTCTTGCCGCCTCATCCAACGCCGCTTTGGCCAGGTTGTGCTGCCCCATATGAAGGTAGGCCACAGCCATGCCGACGAACGCCGAAGCGTTATTCTGATCCAGTATGATGGCCTGTTGGAAATCCTTGACGCCTGCACTGTACTCTTGGCGAAGTACCCGGATACCACCCAAGCGGGTGTAAGCAAGAGAAGAATTCGGAGCCTTGTCGATAGCCTGCTGTATGATCTGCAGGGCCGCATCGAGATGGCCTGACTCGGTCTGCTCGTAGCCTTGTTGTAGCAGACCTTCAATATCATTGTTCGCGGACGTAACGCTTGCAGCAAGTATTAACAAGATAAAAAGAATCCGGCGCATAAAACAGGTTGAACCTCTCATATTGGATGGAATAAAAACCCTCTCCAGCCTGGCGCCAGAGAGGGTGGTAACGATAAAGGAGAATTTACTTCAAGGAACCTTTGCCGTAGCGGTCCTCGAAGCCTTTGCGGACCTTGTCGAGCATCTCCTTACTCATGCCTTCGAAGTACCAGGCATGGCCATCGATGGGTCTGAAGTGTTTGTCCAGCATGGCCTCGGCGAATTTCTCATTGCCATCCTTCTTCACCGCAACCTCTTTCAGTTCGGGAATGAATTTGAAGTAGGTATGTTTGGCCACATCATAGATACCATGCCACCAGGCATAATCCGGACCGGACATGGAAGCGCCATGGCGGGCGCGACGACCTTCGTGGTGCCAGATTTCCCACCAGGTCCATTCGATCTTTTCATCGAACGGGCTCTTGGTGATATAGCCGTTCTCCTTCAACTCCTCCATGATGGCAGCGATGGGTTTGGCGAACTTCTCGTTATAGAGTTCCACCAGGTTGTCGAACTGAGTCGTAATGACCATTGATCACGCTGTCGCTGTGACAGGAGGCACAGACATCCTGCATCTTCTTACGGCGTTCCTCCCAGGTAACGACTTCCACTACGCTGGAGTCCTTGACCTTGTCGCCGACCCTGGGTATTTCCTTACCCTCAGGCACGTCGAATTCCTGGCCATTCTCAAGTCTAACCAGGTTGATTTTCGATGAGATGGGAGGGCGTAAGGTCCAGGAGATACGGTCGCCCACGTTATGTGTCTTGTCCTGACTGCCGCCACGGCTCATATGACAGGTGGCGCAGGTTGGGGCCGCAGAGTAGTCGATACCGGCGACCCATTTGTCAGACTTGAGGTTCATCTCGTCAATCATGGCGCGATAGATGATGCCATGTTTGGATTCATTGTAGACCTCGATCTGAGGATGATCGGGGCCCACATGGCACTTGCCGCAGGTGTCAGGCGTGCGAGCCTGCGCTTTGGAGAAGCGATGACGTCCATGACAGGCGGTGCAGGAGCCCTCGCTGCCATCGGGATTCAAGCGGCCGATACCGGTGTTGGGCCAGGTTTCGCCTGTGGGTTTACCATCCGTACCAATCTCCACTTTGGCCCCATGACACTGACGACAGCCTACGTTGACCGCTGCTGGGCCACCGACCACCTCACCCAACAGATTGTCGAGGGAGGCCAGGATGCGGCCGGCATGGGCATGATGGGAACCATCCATCTGTTCGAATTCCGTCGTGTGGCACTTCGAGCAATCTTTCGGCGTGACGATCAGCGAAATCATCTGGCCTTCATGCTCGAAGGCGTCGATATCACCTTTTTCGGTACCATGACAGTCAAGGCAGTTAACGCCTGACTGGCCATGCTGAGAGTTGTTCCACTCTCTGGTTAGACCTGGATCTTCCTGCCAGTGACAATCAATGCATTCCTGTCCTTTGGGACTACCCCAATCCTTTCCCGATTTCCCCGCTGGGTCGTGCCGCATCTGCCGTGCCTAGCTGCAATAGCAAAGCAAGTCCGGCTGCAACGCTTCCGAGCAGGGTGCTCAATTGACTTCGCCTGAAGGAAACCATAAACGTTCTCCTTAATGTCATTTAAAAAACGAAACCTCCGGAATCGGCAACCGACTTTCTATTATTGCCCTGCGCAGACGGTGTTCAGTATTTCTGGAAGTTCCCTTTAAATATGCAAGCAACGAATAAGACAGACGGTGAATCCGATCGCCTTCCAACCCCGATTGTCGATCTCTTTCGTCTGGGGACTGCATGTTTTCACTAACTAGATGAAAACCTTATTCGATGTGTGCTTACGAGTTCGTATGGAAACATAAAAAGATTTCACTGCACCTTGACTGAAATCAAGTAATCTCAGGCATACGGAGAGGACCGGTTAAACCGTGAGCTAGCTTTATCACAGTTATAACCAAAGGCTTTTCTGTGGGTTATGGGATTAACATCCGGAGGCTTTATTCAGAGGAGAGAGGGATTGGGGATAACTTTAATTCCTGACTTAACCGGATGGCTATAAAGATCTCCGTAACCCTGTAGGTTGGACTCTGGTCGCTCAAGCCAAGAGACGTCTCTAAGCAGAACAGCCTGGCAGTAAAAATGCCAATCTCCCCGGAGGGGAGATTGGTTTGCTGCTTAGGGCCAGATAGCTACCTGCCAGTTGTCAGTCTTGACGGTTCTCGATCAACTGTTTCTGAATATTACCGGGTACCGGTTGATAATGGCTGAATTCGATTGAGTAGTGGCCCTCACCTCCGGTAATGGCCTTCAGTCGGGTGCCGTAGCCCTCCAGTTCTGACAGGGGCGCCTGACCCTTGATGATGATCCGACCATTGCGACCGGTCTCCGTACCACTGATCTGGCCCCGTTTTCCGGCCAGGTCTCCGGTTAAATCACCCATATAACTGTCGGGTGTATTGATCGTGATATTGACTATGGGTTCGAGGATTACACCACCGGCTTTTTCGACCGCGTCGTGAAAGGCCTTTTTCCCGGCCGTCACGAACGCGATCTCTTTGGAATCGACCGGATGATATTTACCGTCATAGACCGTGACCCTGATGTCTTGCATCGGAAATCCTGCGATCGCTCCTTCACTGATAGCCTGACGCACCCCTTTTTCCACTGCCGGTATCAGCGAAATGGGAATGGTGCCTCCCACAACTTTGTTTTCGAACTCGAAACCTTGGCCCCGTTCCAGCGGTTCGATCCTCAGGAAGACCTCACCGAACTGTCCTGCGCCGCCGGTCTGCTTTTTATGACGATGATGACCTTCTGCCAGACGCGTGATGGTCTCCCGATAAGCGATGCTCGGTGGGTGGGTGTCGACCTCCACATTGTATTTCTTATGCAGCTGTTCCAACAGCACAGTCAAATGTAGGTCACCCAGTCCACGCATGATGGTTTCGTTCAGCGTGACGTTATGTTCGACATGGAAGCAGGGATCCTCGTCTTGCAACTTATTCAGGGCTTCGCCGAGTTTCTGCTCATCGCCATGCTTTTTCGGTTGGATGGCCAGGCCGAACAGAGGCACCGGGCACTCGATGGAACTCAGGTGGTAGTGATCCTCATCGTGAGTGTCATGCAGCACCGCATCGAAATGGATATCATCCACCCGTGCCACCGCACAGATATCGCCCGGTACCGCCTGGTTGACCTCTGTCTGTTCGTTGCCTTGCAGACGGAACAGATGGTTGACTTTGAAGGGTTTGCGGGCGTTACCGATGAACAGTTGGGTGTTGGGTGTCAGGGTGCCCTGATGCATGCGAAAGATGCCTAGCTTGCCACGATAGGGGTCGTTGAGTACCTTGAACACATGCGCGATGACATGTTTGTCTGGCGCGGGATCGACCGCCACCGGCTTCAAGTCGGCGCCTTCTCCTTTCATGAAAGCCGGCGGATTACCCTCTGTCGGATCAGGCATGAGTTTGACGAACAGGTCCAGAGAGTTCGCCGATGCCTGCTCCGTTTTGCACCGAAGTGAAACAGACCGGTATCAAATGGCCTTCTCTGAGCGCTTTTTCAAAAGGATCGTGCAGTTGCTCCGGCGCCAGTTCCTGACCCTGTTCCAGATAGATCTCCATCAACTCTTCGTCGACTTCGACAACCTGATCGACCATAGCGTCGTGGGCCTCTTTCACCGATGAAAAGTCGGTGGCGTCCCCGCCGGGTTGAAAAAAACAATCGATGACCCGGCTGCCATTTTCCGCCGGTAGATTGATTGGCAGGCATTCAGCGCCGAAGGTCTGCTGCAGATTGTCAAGTAGAGCGGCGTAATCCACCGCACTGTTGTCGATCTTGTTGACGATGATCATGCGGCAAAGTTTACGTCGCTTGGCTGATTCCATCATGCGCATCGTGACCGATTCGATGCCGGCTTCAGCATTCACTACAACGGCCGCCGTTTCAACAGCGGGCAGGATACTGATGCTGCGACCCAAAAAATCGATATAGCCGGGCGTGTCGATGAGGTTGATCTGCCTGCCCAGATGACTCGTATGGGTAATGGCGATCTCCAGCGAATGTTGCAGCGCCTTTTCCTGATCGTCGAAATCACAGACCGTATTGCCATTCTCCACTCTGCCGGCCGATTGGATGGCTCCGCTGCGGTGCAGCAAGGCCTCGACGAGGCTGGTTTTACCCGAGCCGGCGTGGCCAACGAGGGCAATATTTGTTATGTCATGAGTTGAATAGCTGGTCATTCTATCTCCTTCCTCTCAGATTGGGATTTAGTCATATGCAAGGCAAACGGCAAGTATACCAATCACCGGGCCAGAAGGTATTGTGTTTGGGCAGGAAAATAATCGATCTTCCCGTGAGCAATCGCAGGCAGGCGAACACGAAGTACCGACAATTTATCCCTGTGCGAATCAACTGTTGACTATTTCCGTGATGAAAAATTGCCGATGGATTGAAAGTCTAGAATTGATGCTTGCGAGGGTATGGTTGTGCCGCCTGCGATTCGATTGGCGACCGAAATGGATGGCTCCGCTGTCCGGCCAGGACAGCGGAGCCGATGAAATCAGGGGTGTATAGAATCGATAATGACCATGACGGGACCCGGCTGCCCTGGCTTGACAGGTTTGATTTCCCCTTCCAGATCGCCGCTTTTGGCGATCGGGTTGCCGGACAGTGAAACTCTGGCCCCGACCGCCACTTCGGGGAAAGCAGAGAGTTTCATCTCGGGCATCATGGCCATACTGTCATCCAGCCTGATCGTAATGGGCAGCTCCCTGACCTGTTTGCGCACTGCCGCCAGTGGCATAGGTGGGCCTGAAAGTGCCTTGGCGTAGATGAAGACCATGTCATCGGGACTCGCCTTGACTGCCAGTTTGGGATCCAGTTTGATGATTACTTCGATAGCCTGGTCGTTAGCACCACCTGCCGCGGGTTGAGGTTGGTCCTTGCTCTGTACGATACTGGGGAGTTGCGGTTCTAAACCCAATTGGTTGCGTGCATCATCAATCGCATTGTCCACTGCATTCAGGTCCTTGTGCTCAGGACCCAGGTAGCCCTTTTGCCTGTTCCCAGTAACCGATGGCGCCCTCGAAATCCTTTTTTTGATAGGCCACAATACCCATCATCCATAGTGCATTGGGATCCTGCTTATCGAGTTGGTGGGCCTTTTCCACCAGGCCCGCCGCTTTGCCGGTGAAATCGTTGCCTGAGGTCTGGGCGAGGGCCTCGGCGTAGGCCAGTAGCAGGGTGGCGTTTTCCGGATTGACTTGCATGCCTCGTTCATAGGCGGCAATGGCTTGTCCCGGCTGATTCATGGCCATGTAACTGCGTCCCAGCATCAGCCAGCCTTCCAGATTATCCGGTTGTTTTTCCATTTTTGCGGCGAGTTTCTTCACCAACTCTTCCATGGGAGGCAGGTTTTCCGTGGCTGACCCCTGGTCGTGAGGGGAATCGCCATTGCCAGTTTTGACATCACCTGCTGCCGCAAGCTGTGGAATGATCTCGGGACTGCCGAGTGCTTGATACATGCCCAAGGCCATTAGCGGGATGACCAGGGCAACGCCCATTACCCATCTGCCTGATCGGTTGTTTGCTGTGGCAGGCTGTGCCTTATTGCCGATTACGTCGGTCAACAGTTCCTTTTCCAGGTCTTTACGGGCTGCATCGTAACGCGCCTGATCCAGGATTCCGACACTCAAATCATTCTCCAACTCCTCGACCTGTTGTTTGAAAACAGAAAGATTCAACTCGTCTGCACTGATCGCCGGGTATTCCCGTCTGCGCAAGAGTGGAAGAATGATAAAGGCGATTGCGAGCAGCATGAGCCCGGCAACACCAATCCAGAATAGGGTCATTTCGTTGCATCCTTCGTATCTGAGGGTAGATGGAGTAGGGATTCGAGCCGCTGCTGCTCCTCTGCCGACAGGGTTGTCTCCTGGCTCTGCCTTTTCTTTTTGAGCGCACGCATCAGCAGAAATGCACCCAGCAGCAAGAGGATTATTGGTCCAAACCAGATGGGGTAGGTGGAGGGTTTCATCGGGGGATTGTAAAGCACGAAATCCCCGTAACGTTCCACCATAAAATTGATGACGTCATCCTTATGTTTGCCCGCCTTCATCATGTCATAGATCTCATTGCGCAGATCCACGGCCAGATCCGCATTGGAGCCGGCCAGTGATTCGTTCTGGCAGACCAGACAGCGCATCTCGCTCGATGATGACGCGAAAATCATCCTCTCTGGCCGGGTCTTCGAACGTGTAATCGGCCAGGGTAGCGGCAACCAGGGGACTGGCAGTGAAAAGGCAGATCAGTGAGAATACGATGGCGCGCACGGTCAACCCTCTCTTTTCAACTGTTCGAGCAGTGGGCGCAGGGTGTCATTGACCCACTGAGGTGTCATTGGTCCCGCGAGTTTATAATGGATGAAGCCCTTACTGTCCACCAGAAAGGTTTCCGGAGCGCCATACACTCCCAGGTCGATGGCGGTGCGTCCCTTCTGATCGAAGATGTTTGCCGCATAGGGATTGCCGAGTCGGCGCAGCCAGGTCTGGGCGCCGGCCCGGTCGTCCTTCCAGTTGAGGCCATAGATGTCTATAAGGCCGGTGCGGGACAACTGCACCAGGGTCTCATGCTCGGCCCGGCAGGACACGCACCAGGTCGCCCACACATTCAACAGGTAGGGTTTGCCCAACAGGTCCTTGTTGGTGATCTGGGTATCCGGATTTTCCAGCAGGGGCAGGGAAAACGCCGGTACCGATTTGCCGATCAAGGGCGAAGGAATCTCCCGCGGATTCATGTACATGCCTTTGTACAGGAAGGCGGCGATGACCGCGAAGATCACCAGGGGTATGGAGAAGCGTAGATAGGATTTCATCAGACTTATCCTGCGGCTGCTTGCGCGGAACCCACCGCTTTTACCTTACTGGCGGCGCGTGCCCGAGCGGTGCGATAGCGACGATCCGTGATCGCCAGGATACCGCCCAGGGCCATGAATACCGCGCCGAACCAGATCCAACGGACGAATGGTTTATAGTAGAGCCGCAGGCTCCAGTCGCCACCGCCCAGGGGCTCTCCCAACGAGACATAGATATCCCGGAAGAAGCCCCAGTCGATCGCCGCCTCGGTCATCGGCCGGGTCTGCACGAAATAGGTGCGTTTCTCCGGTTCCAGGATCGCGACCTGTGCGCCATCTTTCGACAAGAGGAAGCGACCGCGATCCGCGTTGTAATTGGGACCGGGGTACTTACTGACTCCTTCGAACTTGAATTCGTAACCGGCGAGTATCTGTCTTGTCTCCGGGGGACATCCGGATATCGTGTTCTATACCGTAATTGGAGACCATGGTGATGCCGATGATGAATACCGCGACCCCAAGATGGGCGAGGATCATGCCGTAATAACTGCGGCCACCGCCCGCCAGATCCGATTTGAAGCCGCTCAGCCCCTGCTTGTGCTTCAGGCGCTCCTTGAGGTTTACGATGTGTGACGCAACGACCCACATTGCGAGGCCCACGCCAAGTCCCACCATCCAGTTCCAGTCGGAGAAGAAGGGCAGCAGGCTGATCACGCCGGCGGCCAGGCTGAGTAGCAACGCCCAGCGCAGCTGCTTTACCAGATAGTCCGCATCGGTATGTTTCCAGCGGCTGAGTGAACCTATGCCCATGAAGAGGGCAAGAAACGGCGTCAGCAGTACAAACATCTTGTTGAACCAGGGAAAACCGACCGAAATCTTACCCAGTCCCAGGGCATCATAGATCAGTGGCGCCAGGGTACCCAGCAGGATCAGGGCGGCCAGAACCGAGAACAACAGGTTGTTGCTCAGCAGAAAGGTCTCCCTGGAGAGCAGGTCGAAGCGGCCGCCACCCGAGATGTAGGGTGCGCGCCAGGCGTAGAGGGTCAAGGAGCCGCCGATTACGATCAGCAGGAATGCCAGGATGAAGACGCCGCGGGACGGGTCGGAGGCGAAGGAGTGGACCGAGGTCAGGACTCCGGAACGGACCAGGAAGGTGCCCAGCAGGCTGAGTGAGAAAGCGAACAGGGCGAGTAGCACGGTCCAGCTCTTGAAAGCGCCACGCTTCTCGGTCACCGCCAGGGAGTGCAGCAGGGCGGTACCCACCAGCCAGGGCATGAACGAGGCGTTCTCTACCGGATCCCAGAACCACCAGCCGCCCCAGCCCAGTTCGTAATAGGCCCACCAGCTGCCCAGGGCGATTCCGACTGTCAGGAACACCCAGGCGATCGTGGTCCAGGGCCGGGACCAGCGCGCCCAGGCGGCATCCAGTTTGCCACCCAGCAGAGCGGCGATGGAGAAGGCGAAGGCGACGGAAAATCCCACATACCCCATGTAAAGGATCGGTGGATGAATCGCCAGTCCGGGGTCCTGCAGCATGGGATTGAGCTCACCCCCTTCAAAGGGCACCGGAAAGGTCCGGGCGAACGGGTTCGAGGTCAGCAGCATGAACAGCAGAAAGCCGATGCTGATCATGCCCATCACCGAGAGCACCCGCGCCACCACCGGCAGCGGCATGTTGCGGCTGAAGATGGCAATGGCTGTGCTCCAGGCGCTGAGCAGAAAGGCCCAGAGCAGCAGGGAGCCCTCATGCGCGCCCCACACCGCGGAGATCTTGTACATTTCCGGCAGTTTGGTGTTGCCGTGCTGGGCGACATAGATGACGGAAAAGTCGTTGCTCAGGAAGGCATTGGCCAGCACCGCCATGGCGATGCCGAGAAACACCAGCTGGCCCCAGGCCAGGGAGCGGGAGAGCGCCATCCAGGAACGGATGTTCGCATAGGAACCCGCCAGGGGCACCACTGCCTGGGTAATCGCCAGGCAGAGGGCGAGGATGAGGGCGAAGTGACCGAGTTCAGGAATCATTGCACACTGGCCTGTGTCTGGGGCGTGCCGACAGCCGTGTCGTGGGCGGTTTTCAGGGAGGCGGCCACCTCCGGTGGCATGTAGTTCTCGTCATGCTTGGCGAGCACCTCGCTGGCGACGAATACACCACTTCGGGTTCAACTGGCCAAGGGCGACGATGCCCTGACCCTCTCGAAACAGGTCGGGCAGGATGCCGGTGTATTCCACTGTGACGGTCTTGGCGTTGTCCGTCACGTCGAAAGCGGTTGTCAGTCCATCCGGTTTTCGCTTTACGCTCTCGTTGGCCACCAGACCACCAATCCGGAACGGATGGCCGGTGGGGGCCTTGCCTTCAGCCACCTCGGATGGGGAGAAGAAGAACATCAGGTTCTCGTCAAAGGCATTCAACGCCAGCCAGGCGGCGACACCGATGCCGGCAACCATCATCCCGATGAGATACAGACGTTTTTTTCGAATCGGATTCATTTCTGCTCATTCCTGGCCCGACGTAGTTTGCGGGCGATGTCAGTCACTATTTTCTTGCGCTGCTGCATCGGGGCGACGATATTGGCAACGAGGACGATGAAGGCAAGGGCATAGGAAGGCCAGACGTACTCTGCATAGCCGCCCATGGCGAAGAATTCACTCATTTTGTCATCCTCCTCGACCAGTTCCTGCACCCAGCGGGTATTTCGATCACGCTCCAATAATTCGGCGCGGGCCCGCATTAAGACCACAGCGCCATAATAAAGTTTAAAAGAGAGTGCCATCAGCAACAATGGAATCAGCATGCTGATATCCATGGAAGGTTTGTCGAATTTGGTGACCGAGGCTGGCTGGTGCAGGGTATTCCACCATTCTACCGAATAGTGGATGATGGGGATATTGACCACCCCTACCAGCGCCAGGATGGAGATCGCCCGGGCGGCCACCCGCTTGTCTTCGATGGCGCTGTGCAGGGCGATGATGCCCAGATAGAGGAACAACAGGATCAGCTCGGAGGTCAGACGCGCGTCCCACACCCACCAGGTGCCCCACATCGGCTTGCCCCAGAGCGAACCGGTGGTCAGGGCCAGGAAGGTAAAGGAGGCCCCCACCGTGGCGCTGCTGATGACGAAGATCTCGGTCATCTTGATGCGCCAGACCAGGCTGATCAGCCCCGATACCGCCATCACCACATAGATGAACATGGACATCCAGGCGGCCGGCACGTGGATGTACATGATGCGGACGCTGTCTTTCTGCTGGTAGTCGGGTGGCGAATCGAACAGGCCGTAGTAGAGACCCGCCAGCAGCAGAATGAGGAAGCTGGCCATGAACCAGGGGATCATCTTGCCGGCAACGGTATAAAAGTAGCGGGGAGACCCCATCTTATGGAAGAAACGTATGATCATATCAACTCAGACTGATTCTCAGGGAAGCGGCAGTGGCGGGAGGCGCCAACACCAATGAACCCACCAGCATGGCCGTCGAGGATGTAGATCTGCGCCGGGGTGGGGATGCCGGCGCTGGCGCTGTTTACCGCATCGGTGGCAAAGATCAACACGGGGACGAACAGGGGCAGCACCAGCAGCGAGAGGATCACCCCGCCGCGTCGCAGGCCGACGGTCAAGGCAACCCCCACCGAGCCGATCAGGCTCAATACCGGCGTGCCGAGCACCAGGGTCAACATCAGGGTGGGTATCGCCTGTTCGGGATATTCAACATCATGGCCAGCAGGGGCGCGGCGATAAACAGGGGCAGGCCGGTCACCATCCAGTGGGCCAGGACCTTGGCCAGCACCAGGATCGACACCGGATGGGCGCTCAGCATGAACTGCTCCAGTGAGCCGTCCTCGTAATCCGAGCGAAACATGGCGTCCAGTGAGAGCAGGGCGGACAGCAGAGCGGCAACCCAGACCACGCCGGGCCCGACGGCCTGAATCAGTTTAGGATCGTTGCCTATGCCCAAGGGGAACATGGCGGTCACCAGCACGAAAAAGAGCAGGGGATTGACCAGTTCGGCGCGCCGCCGGTAGGCCAGGGTCAGGTCCCTTCTTGAGCAGCAGACTGAAGGCGCTGGTGAGTGACAGGGTACTCATCTTTCTGACAGGTTGATTCTGATCAATCTGACATCCTCTCTAAAGCCTACCCGATGGTGAGTCGTCATGGCCGCCATACCGCCCCGTTCCAGATGGGCCTCGAACAGACGTTCCATGTGTTCTATGGCGTTGCGATCCAGAGACGTGAAGGGTTCGTCAAGGATCCAGAGCTTAGCGTCCGTCACCAGCAGTCGGGCGATGGCCAGGCGTCTCTGCTGTCCGGCAGACATGTTTCGGGTCGGGACATCCTCAAATCCATACAGACCTACCTGGTCTAGGGCCTCGTGCAGGTCGATGCCGTCTTTCGCCTTACCCAGTCCCTGGGCGATACGCAGATTTTCCGTGGGCGTGAGGTCAGGTTTGTGACCATCCTTATGCCCGAGGTAGGCGATATGTTCGCGAAACTCAGGGCCAAGTCTGAAAATATCTTCACCGTTCCAGAGCAGCTCTCCCGATTCAGGCAAGCGAATGCCGCACAGAATCCTCAACAGAGAGGTCTTGCCACTGCCGTTGCGTCCTTCCAGCACCAGGGCCTCTCCCGGATTGACGGTGAAGCTCAGATCATCGAACAGCACCCTGTCATCCCGGATGCACTCCAGGCCCCTGGCTTCAAAACGGGCGGTTGAGGCGTTGTCTGTCGGTGGTGATGTCACGTTTTCGTAAAAGTAGGCAGGCTAAACTGCGTAATTTGCCGGGCCTGAGTAACCTTATCTATGCGTATGTGACTCCAGAGGCCAAGCTATTTTTGAGGAAGCAACCTTACCTGATTGCAGGGGCTGACCTCAAGGAAAATGGTTGCCTGGTGTACGTGTTTCTCGACGCTCGTCTAATCTTCGCCAATTCTTATGGAACAAAACATAGGGCGACGTCACAGGTTTTGAACTGACTGGAAGAAGACAACCTGGCGCCCGGAATCGGTCTCTTGTTCACTACCCACAAAGGAGTAATTCAACTACCCATTGATAGGTAACTACTTGATCCGTGTTTGAAATTTTGGCTAACTTTATTACCGGCTATTGATCCATATCAAACTTTCACAACAGCCGAATAGAAAATAGAATGGATAAGATCAACCTGAATTAACAATGAAAATTCCTGGCCATAAGCGCGACCAGTGTGAGTGTTTCCAGCGAGGAGATACTTCTTATTTCAGACCAATGCAGGCTGATCTGGTGGTGAATTCGGTTATCTGCATTTTCGATCAGGGGTAACACGATGGATGTAGCTCTCCATAGTCCAGTGGCCGCTTGTTTGGCGACCTGTCAACTTTTTAAGCAAGTCGAGTGGCGAACGATTCAATGCTTGGCGGAGCAGGCCAAAACGAGTCGCCTGGATCGAGGTCAGGCGATTTTCCAGTCAGGCAACTTCAAATCTGGTCTGTTCCTCGTGAAAAGCGGACAGGTCAAACTGAGTATCCTTTCACCCAATGGTTCCGAACGGGTGATTGATGTGGTGCTGCCAGGCGGGAAGTTTGGCGAGTCTATCCTGTTTTCCAATCAACAGACCAAATTGAATGCGGAAATGCTGACTAAAGGTGAACTCATCGAGATCCCCCAGGGTGTTGTGAGGAAGGCGGTGAAAAGCTGTCCTTCTCTCGCTAGCGCCATGCTGCAGTACATGAGTTCGAAGATCTGTCGCCTGCTGGGGGAACTTGAGAATTGTTGTTTGCGCTCGGCCAGACAGCGGGTGGTGGACTACCTGCTGATGCTGGCTCGGGAACAGGCTGACGACAGGCCCGAGCAGATCCTCCTACCGGCCAGTAAAGGTGTGATCGCCTCCTTGCTCGACATCGCGCCCGAGACCTTTTCCCGTGAACTCAATCACCTGATGGGAGAGAGTTTGATCGAAGTGGCGCGCAACCATATCAGGATCATCGATCTGCAGGCCATGCAGCAGGCCGGTGCTGCTGCAATCTGATTTGTTAGTCCGCCAAACAGTCCATGGAGCTTATAAATGAAGTTTAGGCCCGCCCAGCGGGTTAACAGATGGTCATCGTTGCGTAATGGCGAACTGGTTGAATCGTTCTAACTTGTGATGGGAACCCCGATAAATTCGAGGCGAAACGCCTGGAACTGGCGCAGAATGTCTGGCGGGCCATGCAGGCAACCGATTCAAGGGAGTGCCGGAACTGTCATAAGATTGAATCCATGGCCCTGGACAAGCAGGCGCCGCGCAGCGCAGCCCAAGAGGATCCCCATTACTGGGAAGCGGTCGATGGCCAGGAAACCACCAAAACCTGTATCGATTGCCACAAAGGCATCGCGCATTCGCTGCCTGCCGGTTATGACCCGGCCAGAGATTATGGCGACTAAAGCGGCTTTCGGCAGCCCGATAATGACCGGAGGGATCTTGTGGTATGCCGTTACCTCCTGCGTTTCTGATTATAGATCAGTTTGTTAGGCGGATCGCTCGGGTTTCGCCAGAGGCACTCAAGAAAGCGGCACGGACCTAAAACCATCTAAAATTAACCCATACCCAACGTTGAGAGAGCCAACATAAGCTGATGCTGCAAGACCGGTTTGGCAGAAACATCGAATATATCCGCTTGTCAGTCACCGATCGGTGTGACTTCCGTTGCTTCTATTGTCTGCCCAAAGGATTCAAAAACTTCACCCAGCCGGAAAGCTGGCTGAAAGTGGATGAGATCGAGCGGCTGGTAAGGCTCTTCTCGGAACTCGGTGTGAGCAAGGTGCGTTTGACCGGAGGGGAACCCCTGGTCAGACGGGACCTGACGGAAATTGCGCGTCGCATCAGTGGCCTGCCCGGGATCGAGGACCTGTCTCTGAGCACCAATGGGTCTCAGTTGGTGAAACAGGCTGATGGTCTGCATGCCAATGGGGTGAGTCGCATCAATGTGAGTCTGGACACTCTGGATAGAGAGCGCTTTCATGAGATCACCCTAGGCGATCTGGACCAGGTGCTCGCGGGATTGATGGCAGCGAAACAGGTGGGAATGAATCCCATCAAGATCAATATGGTCGTGTTGAAAGGGATCAATGACCATGAGATACCGCAAATGGTGTCGTTTTGTCTCGAACACGATTTCACCCTGCGCCTGATCGAAACCATGCCGGTGGGTGAAACGGGTAAAAACGCTACCGATCGATTCGTCAGCCTGCAACAGATCAAGGCGGATCTGGCTCAGGTCTATGAGTTGGAACCCGCAGTGATGCACGGAGCGGGGCCGGCCAGTTATGTGCGGGTGAAAGACACCAATCTGCGGATTGGGTTCATTACGCCCTTGTCACAACATTTCTGCGAGACTTGTAATCGGGTGCGCATCTCGGTTGAAGGAACCCTCTATCTCTGTCTGGGCAAACACGACAAACTGGAACTACGCCCACTGCTGCGTGATGGGCAGGATGATGCTGCCTTAAAGGCACAGATCTTACAGGCTATCGAGCGTAAACCCGCACGCCATGAATTTAACGAGAAGCCCGGCGAAATCGTGCGGGTGATGGCCCTGACCGGGGGATGATCGGAAGCTGAGTTCAGCTGGCTTGCGGTGGAATCTTGACTATTTCTTGTTGCTCGACACTCTTCAGGGTGGCATCGCGCTCCTCCAGACTCATGGTCTGCCAGACGATTGTCAATGAGAATGCGATTACCAGAGCAAACAGATACTTCACTTCCGGACCCCTAACTTATCCCAACAGCCATTTTTGTTGTCATATACAACCTCTAGGGTTGTACATGGTGATTCCGGGGCAGGAATATAAAGCATTCCTTACCGTTTGACTAGATGCGGGCCTGTCCTGGGTCAAGAAAAATTTTGTTGTTCTCACATTTTACCGCATAGGTCCCAATCGGCTCTATTTCGGTCCCACGGCATCGAGACCATGGCTGACCGTGGGCAGACCGAGTTCCGCCAGTACCGGGGGAATGAAGGGCGCGACCAGTAGGTTCCGATTGAATCCGTCGTAGGGATCGGCCAGCGAAACCACTTCATCCACCTCGGCCACGGCAGTGGTCGACGACTTCAGCAGCGCATCCAGCACACCAATATTCTCAGCATCGGTTTCCCGCTTCATACGCAAGGCGATAAAAAATACCGCCGCCTGGACCTCATCCACATCCCCATTGAGGATGGCCTGCATGCCCAGGCTGGCTTCTTCGAGGGAGATGTCTTTGCTCAGTTCGGGACCGGTGGCGATGCGCTGAATGATCGAATGCATCGTCTGCCGGGCGGTCGGGGTGTTGCTCATCACTGCTGCCAATGCTGCTGCTACGAATGGCGGCAGTATAAAAAACTGAGTATTCTTGTCAAGAATCTCTTCGGTGGGATATTTCCGCGTTGCGAAATATGTTTATCCGAGGCTTTCGGTTAGCCGGCAACGCTCATCGGGCTTTTGTCATGGCGGATAACCGATGTGCTATCGATGTACGACGGAGGTCAGCACATGTTGGTATTCGAAAAATACCGAGTAGTCTGGATAATCCCAGCGGGTGATGGGGGGATTGCCGATCCGTGAAATGACCTGGGAGGGTTCCCCGAAACGGTTTTTGACCGCTTGCATCGACATGCCCCGGGTGGGCCTGGGGATGCCCTGAGCATTGTTGGCTGGCGCATCCGCGATGGAATCCAACAGCAATACGTCGCTGTGGGCGACCGCGGATACCAACATCAGGAAAGCCACGAACAAACCTAACATGCACCATTTCATAACCTGCTGACTCCTGTGCAAAGTAACAGGACTGAATATAGCAGCCCCGGCTAACTATAGAAGTAATCGTTGATTTTTATTCCCGGCCCTCCCTCCATTGTGATTTAATGCAACGCTATGTTTAAACCCATTGAGTTCTTCATCGGTCTGCGCTACACCCGGGCAAAACGCCGTAATCATTTCATCTCTTTCATTTCCCTGATCTCCATGCTCGGCATCATGTTGGGTGTGGTGGCGTTGATTGTCGTGCTTTCAGTGATGAACGGGTTCCACAAAGAGGTCCGCGAGCGGATTCTCGGTATGGCCTCCCATGCCACCATTTCCGCTGTCTCCGGTGGCCTGAGCCACTGGCGGGAGGCGCAGTCGGAGGTGCAGAGACATCCGAGCGTGATCGGCACCGCACCCTATGTGGAGGGTCAGGGTATGTTGATCAATGGACAACAGGTCAGTGGCGTGTTGTTTCGCGGCATCCTGCCGGATCAGGAGGAGCGGGTTTCGGATGTGGTCGCCGCCATCAAAGAGGGCAGTATCGATGACCTGAAGCCCGGTGAATACGGCATTATTCTCGGTCGGGAACTGGCTCTGGTGCTGGGGCTGGCGATTGGTGATCGGGTTACCCTGGTTACCCCCCAGGTCAATGTGACTCCGGCCGGCATCATGCCCCGCCTCAAGCGTTTTACCGTGCGCGGCATCTTTGAGGTCGGGATGGGGGATTATGATCGGAATGTGGCGCTGCTGCATCTGCAGGATGCGGCCAAGCTGATGCGTTTGGAGGACGATGTGACCGGCATCCGGCTCAAGCTCACCGATCTCTATCAGGCCCCCCGGATCTCCCGCGAACTGGCCATGCACATGGGGGGATACTATCGGATCAGCGATTGGACCATGCAACATCGTAACTTCTTCGCCGCATTGCAGACGGAGAAACGCATGATGTCGATCATCCTGTCCCTGATCGTGGCAGTAGCCGCCTTCAATATCGTCTCCACCCTGGTGATGGTGGTCACGGACAAGCAGGCCGATATCGCGATTCTGCGCACCCTCGGGGCCTCACCCGGGACGATCATGGGGATCTTCATCGTGCAGGGCGCCACCATCGGCTTCATGGGCAACATTCTGGGGATGCTGGGGGGCTTGTTGTTGGCGGACAATGTGGAAGTCATCGTCAGGCAGATCGAGAAGCTTTTCCATATCAATTTTCTCGATCCCAATATCTATTACATCAGTGAACTGCCCTCCGACCCCCAACTGCAGGACATCCTGACGATCGGTATCACAGCCTTTGCAATCACCCTGTTGGCCACCCTGTATCCCGCCTGGCGGGCATCCCGCATCCATCCAGCGGAGGCTCTGCGCTATGAATGAACGGGACGTGGTGTTGCAGGCCAAGGGTGTGGTGCGCACCTTCCAGCAAGGCAATCTGCGGGTCAAGGTGCTGCGAGGTGTAGACCTGAGCGTCCATAGATGCGAGCGGATCGCTATCGTCGGTGCGTCAGGCTCCGGCAAGAGCACCCTGTTGCACTGTCTCGGCGGACTGGATCGGCCGGATGCCGGTCAGGTCGTGGTGATGGGTACGGGAATCCTGGGTCTGGGCGAGAGACAGCGTGGCCTGATGCGCAACCGCAATCTCGGATTCGTCTATCAGTTTCACCATCTGCTGGCGGAATTCTCCGCCTTGGAAAACGTCGCCATGCCCCTGTTGATCGGCAAGCTGGCGGTGCCGGAGGCTCGACGACTGGCGACCGAAATGCTGGAACGGGTGGGGCTGGCGGATCGTCTGCAGCACAAACCGGGAGAATTGTCCGGGGGCGAGAGGCAACGGGCCGCCCTGGCGCGGGCGCTGGTGCATCATCCCAACTGTGTGCTGGCGGATGAGCCTACTGGCAATCTGGATCGCCGTGCGGCGGATCAGGTCTATAAACTGATGTTGGAACTGAACCGCGAGCAAGGCACCAGTTTCGTTATCGTCACCCATGATCCGGATTTGGCTGCCCGCATGGATCGCACCTGCCATCTGCTCGATGGCCAACTGGTCACTGACTAGCCCGCTTCAAGTCATTCGACGCTGACGCCGTTTCTCCCATTGGCGCACGGCGTTCAGTCGCCACAGGCCCCGAATCACCGCATAGCCGATCAGGCTGGAAATCACCCCACAGATCAGGCTGCCAAGCAGAAACGGCGCCCAGATGTCCTCCAGCACACCGTGATTGAACCAGGCCAGGGTAAACTCGAAGCCTTCGACGCTGCTTGGTGTACCCAGCATCCAGGTGCCGACCCAATAGGCAAAAAAGAAAAAGGGTGGAATGGTCACCGGGTTGGTAACCCAGACCAGAACGACCGATAGAGGTAAATTCACCCGGAACAAGATTGCGCCGCCGGCGGCCAGGACCATCTGAAATGGGATGGGTACGAAGGCCATGAACAGGCCTACGGCAAAAGCACCGGCACTGGAACGGCGGTTGATGTGCCACAGGTTCGGATCATGCAACCGTTTGCCAAAGATTTGTAGGTGTCTATGCTTACGTAGGGTTTCGTGGTTGGGCGTGATGCGTTTGATGAAATGTTTAGGCATGGGGTGCGGAATCTTTGATTTTTAGACTTCCTGCAACAACGCTTATTGAAGCATGGTATTCCACCCTTGGCCACAAAAATTCATGGCCCTAGCTGCTGGTGCTTGGAAAGCCCGGGAATCCGTAATGAATCAAATTCTTATCGCCTTTGTTGTGGGGGTGGTCGGGTTCTATTGGCTGCCAGGTTTATCCGCAACATCCGGGTTGTTTGTTGTCCTGGGGCTACTGATCAACTGGCGCTATACTAGGCTACCCTGGTGCTACGGACTGCTGGGCGGCTACCTCTGGTCCTTACTGCATGCCGGCCTGCAGTTGTCCGCGAGCTTGCCGCAAGAGTTGGAGGGCAGGGACCTGGTTCTTGTTGGTGTGATCAGCTCAATGCCTGTGCAGCAAAGCAAGCTCACTCGTTTCGAAATGACGGTATCGAGCCTCTCGCCCAAGACGGCTGGTCCTGCCGTGCCCGAGCGGGTGCGTCTGAGTTGGTACAACTCGGGCGTGGCACTGGTTCCCGGCGAGCTCTGGCGCTTGAAGGTGCGCTTGAAGCGTCCTCGAGGATTCCAGAATCCAGGCGGCTTCGATTATGCACGGTGGCTGTTCAGTCATGGCATACAGGCTACGGGTTATGTGAGGGATTGGTCTGGCAATCAAAGGACAGCCATGAAGCATCAAGGGGGCTGGCTCGATCGACAGCGTCAACATATCGCTACCGAGATCAGCCGGCGTGTCCAGGCTCCCGATGCCGCGGCATTGATCCGGGCCCTGGGGATCGGCGACCGCAGTGGTCTGTCCGACTCAGCGTGGAAGATGTTCGCCCGAACCGGTACCAATCACCTGGTGGCGATCTCCGGGCTGCATATCGGTATGGTCGCCGGCTTGGTATTCCTGCTGGGACAAGGGTTCTGGCGCCGCTCGGAGCGGCTGACCCTGAAACTGCCGGCCAGGCGCGCCGCGGCCTGGCTGGCCCTTGGGGCGGCCCTCGGTTATGCAGCACTGGCGGGCTTCTCATTGCCCACCCAACGGGCCTTGATTATGCTGGGTCTGGGATTGGGAGCGGTGTTGCTGGGCCGGACTCTCTCACTGAGCCGCTCCTTCTCCCTGGCCTTGTTCGGCGTCGTCCTGATCGACCCCGCGGCTCCCCTGAGCAGCGGATTCTGGCTCTCATTCGGGGCGGTCGCCGTGATTCTCTTGGCTGTGAGTGGTCGGCTGAGAAGTCCCCGGGGCTGGCGGCAATGGGGGCGGGTCCAGTGGGTCGTAGCACTGGGCCTGGCGCCGTTGCTGTTCATGCTGTTCAACCAGGCATCCCTCATTGCACCCCTGGTCAATTTTGCCCTGGTGCCCTGGTTCAGCCTGGTGCTCGTGCCATTGGTCTTGCTGTCGTTGACGACCCTGGCATTGCCGTTGCCCCACGATCTCCTGCTGAATTTCAGCGCAACCCTGGCGGAGCTTACTCTGGGGCTACTGAGCCGGGCTTCTCAATTACCCTATGCACTTGTCTACCGGCCGGATCTGCCCATCTGGAGCTGGCTCACCGGGTTGGTTGGGGTGTTGTTCCTGCTCATGCCAAGGGGCATGCCGGGGCGTACCCTGGGGTTGCTGTTGATCGCACCCATGATGTTGAACGGCCCGGACCGACCTCGGCAAGGAGGGGTGCTGTTTACCTTGCTGGATGTGGGGCAGGGGCTCTCATGTGTGGTGGAGACAGCCACGCATGTCCTGGTATATGACACGGGGCCAGCCTATGCATCGGGGTTCAATACGGCGGAAGCGGTATTGATTCCCTACCTGCGCAGTCGTGGAATTACTAAGGTCGATCAATTGATCATCAGTAACGCGGATCGGGATCACGCCGGCGGAGTGGAAGTATTAAACCATGAGTTGGATATCATCCGCATCCTGGCGGGAGAGGCCTTGGACCTCCCGCATGTCGAGCGCTGCCAGGCAGGGACGAGTTGGCAATGGGATGGGGTCAGCTTTCGAATCCTGCATCCCAAGCTGCAGGATCGTTTTGCCAACTCGAATAATGTTTCCTGTGTGCTGCAGGTCAAGGGCGTTTCAGGTACGCTGCTGATTCCCGGAGATGTGGAGCGGGAAGCTGAACAACTTCTGGTGGACCGTTACCAGGGATCGCTCCGGGCGGATATCCTGGTGGCGCCGCATCACGGTTCCAATACCTCATCCTCGCCGACTTTTGTCGGGCAGGTGAATCCGGCCTTCGTGCTGTTTCCAACCGGTTATAGAAACCACTTCGGTTTCCCGAAATCGGCGGTTGTGGAGCGCTGGAGAAACACCGGGGCCCGCTTGCACAATACCGCGGAGACCGGCGCCATTCAATTCTGGCTCAGGCCTGACCAGGCCGAACTATTGCCTGCTTTGCATCGGGAAAACAACCCCGCTTCCTGGAATCCATCGAACTTCATGCCATGATTGAACCGCTTCACTTCCAGTCGGCCGCTTGCATACAGTATGATGGGACGATAGAACGGATTGCCCATCTCCAATGAGGTTCCATAGCGCGTGTTCGAGTTAGTCAAATCCGGCGGCTGGTTGATGTTGCCGATCATTGCATGTTCCATCCTGTCATTGGCCATCGTGCTGGAGCGTTTCTGGTGCCTGCGGCGTCGTAAAGTGATGCCCGGTTATCTGATGAAACAGATCTGGCAGCTGCATCGGGATGGTCAGCTTGGCATGGCCGATCTGGGCAAGCTAAAGGCCAGTTCACCCATGGGGAGGATCCTGGCAGCCGGTCTGGTGAACCGTAAACACTCCAAAGAAGTCATGAAGGAATCGATCGAGGAGGTTGGACGGCAGGTGGTGCACGAGTTGGAGCGCTATCTGAACGGCCTGGGCACGATCGCAGCCATCTCACCCCTATTGGGTCTGCTCGGCACCGTATTCGGTATGATTGACGTTTTCAGTGTGATCGTAACCGCCGGGGTGGGAGACCCGGCCGTACTGGCTGGGGGCATCTCGAAGGCCCTGATCACCACCGCTGCCGGTCTGTCGGTCGCTATTCCCAGTCTGTTTTTTCACCGCTATTTCATGGGGGCTGTGGACAACCTGGTGTTGGCAATGGAAGAGCAGGCCTTGAAACTGGTGGAGGTCATCCATGGCGAAAGGGAACAGGTAACGGAATGAACCGGTGAATATCCGTCCCCGCCGCAGGCGATCCACCTCGATAGACATCACGCCGCTGATCGACGTGGTGTTTATCCTGTTGATATTTTTCATGGTCTCCACCACCTTCGAGCGGGAGACCCAGATCCTGATCGAATTGCCGGAGGCGTCTGGTCAAGAGGCCGAGGAAAACCCCGCCGATCTGGAGATTACGATCGATCGGCACGGCGTCTTCTACGTGAATAAGCTGGAAGTCATCAATACCGAGATCGAGACCCTGAAGACAGCGATCGCTAAAGCGGTGGGCGACAAGCGGGATCGCAATGTCATCATCACGGCTGACGCCATGACCCCGCATCAGTCGGTCATGACGGTGATGGATGCAGCCAGTCAAATGGGCCTGCTGCATATGACTTTCACGGCCCAGCAACCCAAAGAGTGACGGACGCTGCATATTGAAGCGGTTACAACAAAGCTGGGGTGATTGGAGTCTGCTCACTCTCCTGTTGTTGCCTTTCGCGGCGCTGTTCTGCCTGCTCGTATACATCAGACGCCAATGCTACCGCTGCGGTCTCTTGCGATCGGCCGGATTGTCGGTGCCGGTCATTATCGTGGGCAATCTGACCGTCGGCGGTACCGGTAAGACGCCAGTCGTCGTCTGGCTTGCCAAGTGGCTGCGGGACAAGGGCCTGCGTCCGGGGATTCTCACTCGAGGTTATGGCGGCAAGTCGATCGCCTGGCCCCTGCGGGTGGAGCCGGATACCGCCGTTTCAGATGCGGGGGACGAGGCGCTGCTGCTACGCCGGCGCGCCAACTGCCCGGTCTATGCCGGGCCTGACCGGCTGCAGGCCGGGCGCCGGCTGCTCGCCGAGCAGGACTGCGATATCATCATCTGCGACGATGGTCTGCAGCATTATGCCCTGCAGCGGAATCTGGAACTGTTGGTGATCGATGGGGAGCGACGTTTTGGCAACGGCCTGTGTCTACCCGCGGGTCCCTTGCGGGAGCCCACCAGGCGTCTGCGCAGCATGGACCTGCTGATCACCAACGGTCCGGCCGGGCCGGGCGAGTATTCGATGCAAGTGGCGGGTGACCTGGCGGTTTCCGTCAATGGCAGACAGCCGAGCAGGCCCTTGAGCAGTTTCGCCGGAACCAGGGTCGAAGCGCTTGCCGGAATCGGCAATCCCGAACGTTTTTTTCGCATGCTGGAGTCCGTCGGGGTTAAAATATCCCGTCACGCCTTTCCCGACCATCATCCTTTTCGGATGGAGGATCTCAGACCCTTCACCGGCAGTGCGGTGCTGATGACCGAGAAAGATGCGCTAAAGTGCGACGCGTTCGCCGGCGACAACGTCTGGTATATCCCCGCCGCAGCCCATTTCGACCCTACATTCACCCAACGGCTTGAGCTGTTGATCGACAGGCTAATTCATGGATAAAAAATTACTCGACATCCTGGTTTGTCCCATCTGCAAGGGCAAACTGTATTATGACAAACGGGCCGCGGAACTGATCTGTCGTGGCGATCGACTGGCGTTTCCCATCAGGGATGACATACCGGTGATGCTGCAGGAAGAAGCCAGAGAACTGGCGGCCGAGGAAGAGGTGCCCGAAGATTGATGATGGATTTCAAGGTCGTGATTCCCGCACGTTACGCGTCGGTCAGGTTGCCGGGTAAGCCTCTGCTGGAGATTGCCGGCAAACCGATGATTGAACATGTCTACGCGCGCGCCATGCAGAGCGGGGCGAGCGAGGTGGTGATCGCCACCGACGATGGGCGCATCGCGGATGCCGCGGTGCGCTTTGCTGCACAGGTCTGTATGACCAGTGAAAGCCATCGCAGCGGTACGGATCGGATTGCCGAAGTGGTCGACAAACTGGGCTGGGCCAAGAACGCCATCGTGGTCAATCTGCAGGGCGACGAGCCCAGCATGCCGCCCCGTTTGATCGATCAGGTGGCTGAGGATATGGCTAGGCATGAAGCGGCTGGCGTGACCACCCTGGCGGCCCCGATCACGCAGCGGAAGATGCTGTTCGACCCCCATGTGGTGAAGGTGGTGACCGATTGCCAGGGTTATGCCCTCTACTTCAGTCGCGCCCCCATCCCCTGGCATCGAGACGAGTTTCTCGACGAGCAACGACCTTTGCCGAGCAACACGAACTTCGCCCGACATATCGGCCTGTATGCCTATCGAGCCGGTTATCTGAAACAGTTCGTCAACTGGGAGCATGCCCCGCTCGAGCGGGCGGAGTCATTGGAACAACTGCGTGTACTCTGGCATGGCGGTAAGATCCATGTGAGTCAGGCACTTGAGGAGCCGGGACATGGGGTGGATACCCAAGATGATCTCAAACGCGTGGCGGCACATCTCGCGCGTGAAACCTAACCGCTCAGGAGCGACACAAAACAAGATGATAAGGGTGCTGTTTGTCTGTATGGGCAATATCTGTCGTTCACCCACCGCTCAGGGGGTGTTCCGTCATCTGGTCGAGCAGGAGGGCCTGAGTCACCTGATTGCCACCGATTCCGCTGGTACCATTGACTACCATATCGGCAAGGTCCCTGACCGGCGCGCCAGGGAAACGGCCCGCAAACGGGGTTTGGATCTATCCGATCTGCGCGCACGCCAGGCCGTCGCGGCGGATTTTGAGATTTTCGATTACGTGATCGCCATGGATCATGCCAACTACGAGTATTTGCAGCGGCTCTGTCCGCTTGGACAGGAAGCTAAAATGCACTTGTTTTTGGATTTCGCCCCCCATTTGCAGGTCAGCGAAGTGCCTGATCCTTACTACGGCGGGCCGGCCGGTTTTGAACGGGTCTTCGACATGGTGGAAGAGGCCTCCAGGGGCTTGCTGAATCGGATCAAAGCTCAGGATCTTTAGGTTTTTCCCGGTTTCTTTCCGTCCGATGGCCTGCCGCCAGAGCAGGTCACCGGGGCGATCGTCATTCGTTGATTTTTGATTCTGTGGAAATCGATTTTTCCTCCGATCTTGCTTCGGCAGAGGGTGCCGGTTGGTTTTCCACGGTCTTTGCCGGACTATCTGTTCCCCGACCTGCCGGTCCGGCAGTTGCGGTCTGTTCCAGCCCTGACGGTGGTGGTTCGTTGGACGTTTCCACTTTTCTTGCGGGTTTCTTGCGCGGCGGCTTTTTGACTGCGGCCTGTTCGCCAAGCGGGCTGGACCGCTTATCTTGCGTTTCGCTTGCGGGTATTGCCTTCTCCGTCTCTGGGTTGGTGGGTCTTGCTGGCTCGACCGGGGGAGGTGGATTGACTGGCCTGGCGATATCTTCAAGCCTAGTGGCTGGCTTTTTCAACTCTTCTGGCGCTGGCCTTTCCGGTGCCGTCGGTTTGGCCGGAGTGGCGACAGGAGGTGGATTGCCCGCCGTGCCGGCTGCAGGGTTCGCGGTGACCTCCTTGGCGGGGGGGATCTCAGGCTGCCGATCGCGTATGGTGGTGTTCGGGATGGGTTTGGTCTCCACCAGTTGGAGTTGACTTGTGTTGGTCGTCGCCTCAGTGGGCTCTGACTGTTTCGGGCGCACCGCAGGGACAGAGTCCGTCGGTTGTGACGCGGGAGGAAGTGGTTTGTAGTCGCCAGCATTGGCGGTTTCTATAGGGTGTGAATTCATGGTGGACCGGCTCGCCGGCTTCGTCTCATCGGTCACAGGTGTCTGCACCCCGTTCTCATGCACCGTTCCTTCTCGTGGCTCACCTGCTGTGGAACGGCGGCGGCGTCCTCCACGTCGGCCCCGGCGCGAGCCGGCTCGCGCACTTTTGGGCTTGACTGCGTCATCCTTGTCGCCGGTTTCTGTGGGTTGCGTCATTTTTTGCTCTGTCTGTTTGACCGCAGCCTCCTGATCCCTGGGGCTGTTTGGCCGTTTCTTCTGTGCTTGCCGTGGTTTTGTGTTGGGTTCCCGTTCACCTTTCTCACCACTGCCCGATCTTGTTCCGCGTCGACTGTTACCTGTGGTGTGGCGACGCGTCTCATCCCGCTCGCCGGAAGCACGATCCTCGCCGGTTTGTTGTGGGGCTTGGGATGGACGGGATTCGGACCGTTGCTCTATTTGTGGTTTGCTTTCCGATTCCCTGGGTTCCATCGGTTCCGCCGTGCGATGGGAAAAGATACTGGTAAAGATCTTTTTTAAGAAGCCACTTTCATTGTGCTCCTGGATGGGGGGGGTATCCACGCGTTGCGGTACAGGACTGGTGGGCGCAATGGCTTTGACTGCCGGTTGTTCGCTCTTCAATGACTCAGTTCGGCTATAATTGGGAAGTTCGGCTGTCTGATCCATGATCAGTTTATAGCTGATACTCTCTTCCTGATCCGTTGGCATGTCGCTGATGCGCACCCGCTCGATGCTGTAGTTGGGCGTCTCCATATTGAGATTGGGCACCAGTACCACACTAACCGATTGGCGCTTTTCGATAGCATGGATAATCTGACGTTTCTCATTCAACAGAAAGGTTGCCACAGCGACCGGCAAATGGGCGATGATGCGTCCGGTGTTTTCCTTCATCGCTTCCTCTTCCAGGATGCGCAGCACCGACAGGGATAGGGATTCCACGCCACGGATGGTACCGTGCCCTTTGCAACGAGGGCAGGTCAGTTCACTGGCCTCGCCAAGCGAGGGTCGCAGCCGTTGACGGGACATCTCCAGTAGGCCGAAGCGGGAGATGCGCCCGACCTGTACACGAGCACGATCCTGTTTGAGAGCATCCTTCAAGCGGTTTTCCACTTCCCGCTGATTGCGTGACGGGGTCATATCGATGAAGTCGATGACAAATAGACCACCCAGATCCCGCAGGCGCAGCTGGCGGGCGATTTCATCGGCCGCTTCCAGGTTCGTGGTGAGCGCCGTTTCCTCGATATCGGCCCCTTTGGTAGCCCGGGAGGAGTTGATGTCGATGGAGGTCAGGGCCTCTGAATGATCGATTACGATGGCTCCCCCCGAAGGCAGGCGCACTTCCCGCTGGAAGGCGGACTCGATCTGGCTCTCGATCTGATACCGGCTGAAGAGCGGAACTTCGTCGTCGTAATGGCGCAATTTCTTGCTGTATTGCGGCATCACCTGGGAGATGAATCGTTCAGCCTGGGCAAAGATCTCGGCATCATCGATCACGATTTCGCCGATATCTGCCCGCAAATAGTCACGAATCGAGCGGATAATGACATTGCTTTCCTGATAGATCAGAAATGGCGCGGGTTTTTCGGCCGAGGCCTCGATGGCCTGCCAGAGCTGGATCAGGTAGTTGAGATCCCATTGCAACTCCTCCGCGTTTTTGCCGACACCGGCGGTGCGCACGATCAAGCCCATGTTTTCAGGGATGACGAGTTGACTCATGGCTTCGCGCAGTTCAGTGCGATCCTGTCCCTCTATGCGACGGGAGACACCCCCAGCCCTTGGATTGTTGGGCATCAAGACCAGATAGCGGCCAGCCAGCGAGATGAAAGTGGTGAGGGCTGCGCCTTTGTTGCCCCGCTCCTCCTTCTCGATTTGGACAACGACTTCCTGTCCCTCTTTGACCGCATCCTGAATATTGATGCGTCCCGAGGATTGCTTGGCGGTATCGGAAAAGTAATTGCGGGAGATCTCCTTCAACGACAAAAAGCCATGCCGGGCAGAGCCGTACTCGATAAACGCGGCCTCCAGGCTGGGTTCAACGCGCGTGATACGACCTTTGTATATATTGGCCTTTTTCTGTTCTCGACCGGGGACCTCGATATCCAGGTTGAAGAGTTTTTGCCCATCAACGATGGCAACCCGCAACTCTTCTGGCTGAGTTGCGTTTATCAACATGCGTTTCATATTGTGTTATTTCCAAGCAACTGCGCAAGCGGGCGGGCAGGGTATGACGTATGCCCCATCCTCAAAGGTATGGTGACCAGGCACCGACTGGAGAGAGTCGATCTTACGTCTACTTACACGGCAGGAGGGTATTGCCCGCCGCTGCCTTCCGAAATTAACTCGGGCAGTTGAAATACTGTTAAAGTTCGCCGTTCGGTCATCCGCAGTCGTCTGAATTCGAGCGTAAAGCAACTGGTTCGGCGAGGGCTGATGATGGTCTGGCCGGGCCTTTTATCCTGGCGTAGGAACTTGGTAGGGTTCTCGCTAGTTATTGCTTGTACGCAGTCGAGAGGATTCAGGAATGAGCAGGCCCCAGCGGCACCTGTGTGCTCAATTTGAAGCTCCGATTACTCGTGGAACGCCTAAATTGCTCACCGCGCGGGTGCTGGCATCGGTTAAAATCCGGCCAACACCAAGAAATCCAGAGCGGGAATATAACAATCTTCCCCGCTTACTTCAATCTTAAGGCACCAATAAGCGGGCGCTAAATGTCAGAAACAAAAAAGAATTATCCGGTCGTCCGTTTTCTGGACATAAGCGCCGCTTTTGCCGGACAGCGTATTGATAATTTTCTGCTGCGGGAACTCAAAGGGGTCCCCAAAAGCTTTATCTATCGAATCCTGCGACGCGGCGAGGTGCGGGTCAACAAAGGCCGCATCAAGGCCGTCTACCGTCTCAAGGAGGGTGACAGGATACGTATCCCGCCAGTCAGGGTGTCAGAAACGGAGGCCTCGGCCATTCCATCGAAAAATCTGCAGTTGCATCTGGAGCAGGCGATCGTGTATGAAGATGAGCGATATATCGTACTGAACAAACCCTCAGGACTGGCGGTGCATGGGGGCAGCGGTATGGATTTCGGTGTAATCGAGGCCATGCGCAGCATGCGCCCCGAGGAACGACACCTGGAACTGGTGCATCGCTTGGATCGGGACACCTCGGGTTGTCTGCTGATCAGTAAACGGAACAGCGCCTTGCGGATCCTGCACGAACTCATGCGCCAAAATCAGGTCGATAAAAGATATCTAGCCTTGCTGGCTGGCAGTTGGCGCAAAGGCCGACAGGTGGCGACAGCGGCCCTGAGGAAGAACACCTTGCAGGGGGGGGAGCGGGTTGTTAGGGTGGCTGCGGATGGAAAACCGGCCGAAACCCACTTCGAGCGTTTACAGCGATTCAAGCAGGCCACCTTGGTGGAGGCGCGGCTGCTGACCGGGCGAACCCATCAGATCCGCGTGCACAGCGCCTGGCTGGGTTCCCCCGTTCTGGGTGACGAAAAGTATGGCGACACGACTGCCAATAAGTGGGCCAGAGAAATGGGTTTGAAACGGCTGTTTCTGCATGCCCACACCCTGAGCTTTCGTTGGCCGGGGGAAAAACACCCTAGCCAGGTTGTGGCTCCATTACCCGATGAGTTGGAAAGGTTCCTGAAAATTTTGAATAAATAAGATGAAGTTTAAGCTGTTGGTCTTTGATTGGGATGGTACTCTGATGGATTCAGAGTCCCGAATTGTGGAATGCGTAAGGGCCGCGGTTGAAGATCTCAAACTCGTTCCCCCGAGCAACGAGGCGATCAGCAACATCATCGGGCTAGGCTTGCAGGAAGCGATGAATACCCTGTTTCCTGGTGCGGATGAAGCATTACACCACAACATCGTAATGCGTTATCGAGTCCATTTCTTTGACGAGAATAGAACGCCATCGCAACTCTTTGCCGGGGCAAGGGAGGTTATTGAAACCCTGGCGGAACAGGATTACCTGCTGGCAGTGGCCACCGGAAAAGGTCGAAGTGGCTTGAATATGGTGCTGGAACACACTGGACTAGATCGTTTTTTTCATGCCACCCGTTGTGCAGACGAGACATTTTCCAAACCCCACCCGCAGATGCTGGAACAAATCCTCGACGAGTTGGGGGTCTATCCCCATGAGGCCCTGATGATTGGTGATACGGAATACGATCTGCAAATGGCCGCCCTGGCGGGGATGCCATCCCTGGCGGTTACTTATGGGGTGCACGCTGCCGAGCGCCTGGCCAAGCACCATCCGCTGGACTGTCTGGACCGGGTAACAGCCATTCCAGGCTGGTTACGCAAACGGGCCCAACTGGCTGAAGTCACCGCCTAGTCGGTTAGATCGGCTCTGTAAAATTCGCCATCGAATTTAATTAACTTTAAAATACAAGTAGTAAATAAAATATTATCATGTCAGATATTAAGATTGATGAGACTCAGTCCGCGAATAACAACCCAGCAGGCTGGGAGCGCGAACTGCTGCATAAGATGGTCATGGCCTCGGTCGTCGAGAATCGTCGTAGCCGTCGCTGGGGGATCTTTTTCAAGCTCCTGACCTTCACCTATCTGTTCCTCCTGCTGGTGATGCTGTTGTGGTCGGATAAGTGGGATATGAGTCAGGCGAGCCTGAAGGACCACACGGCCCTGGTGGAGATCAAAGGTCTGATCGCGCCGGAAGCCAAAGCCAGTGCGGACAATGTGGTGTCCGGCCTGCGCGAGGCATTCAAGAATAACAAGACCAAAGGCGTCATTCTGCGTCTTAACACACCCGGTGGCAGCCCGGTTCAGTCTCGCTACATCAATGAGGAAATCATCCGCCTGAAAAAGAAATATCCAAAGATTCCGCTCTATGCGGTGGTGGTGGATATGTGCGCCTCCGGCGGCTACTACATCGCGGCTGCAGCTGACAAGATCTACGCCGACGAGGGCAGTATCGTCGGTTCCATCGGGGTGCTGATGAACGGCTTCGGTTTTGTCGAGGCCATGCAGTCACTGGGCATAGAACGCCGTCTGATGACGGCCGGCGAGCACAAGGGCATCATGGATCCCTTCTCACCGGTGAAAGACGGGGAACGGGCGCATGTGCAACATACCCTTGACCAATTGCATGCCCAGTTCATCGAAAAGGTAAAAGAGGGGCGCGGCGAACGCTTGAAGTTCGACGAACACCCCGAAGTGTTCAGCGGTCTATTCTGGAGCGGCGAAGAGGCCAAAAAGATCGGCCTGATCGATGATTTCGGCAGCAGCAGCTATGTCGCGCGGGAGATCATCGGAGTCGAGAATATCGTGGATTTTACCCAGAAACAGGACGTCTGGGAGCGCTTCGCCGAGCGTCTGGGGGCAGGTGCTGCTGAAACCATGGCGCGCCTGACGGGATTTGCCGACGGTTATCAGTTGCGCTGAGCCAGGAAGCCGCTTGTCTGGATTCAACGGCTAACAGATGCGGGGCAGCGGATCATCCTCCAATTCTTCGAGAATGCGGGCGCCGCCCAACTCGGTTGTCGAGAATGACATGGGCGTCGTCGCCGGTCACCGTGCCGATGAGAGCTGCCGCCGCCCCTGCGGGAAGCGCACGCCAGCGCTGCAGTGCAGTATCCGCCTGATCCGCTGCCAGCACCGCCACGACCCGTCCTTCGCAGGCCAAAAACAGGGGATCGTAACCGAGCATCTCGCAGACTGAACGGACCGGATCCCGCACCGGGATCTGGGGTTCCTGCAACCTGACTTGTAAACCGGTGGCGCGGCAGATCTCATGGGTCACCGTGGCCAGCCCTCCGCGGGTCGGGTCCCGCATGAAACGCAGGCCGGGCAGGGAGAGCAGGGCCTGGGTCAGGGGCAGGATACTGGCCGCATCCGAGAGCAGATCGCCACGCAGCCCGAACTGTTCCCGCGCCAGCATCACTGCGATACCGTGATCCCCCACCGGGCCGCTCACCAACAGCCGATCGCCTGCCCGGATCTGCTGGAGACCCGGTGTAAACCCCGTCTGCGGATACCCACCCCGGTGGTCGCCAGGTAGATGCCGCCCCCTTCGCCGCGTCTGACCACTTTGGTGTCCCCCGCAACCACCTTGACGCCGGTTTGGCGCGCCGCCTCGGCAATGCCGATAACAATCCGTTCCAGACGGGTGATTTCGAAGCCTTCTTCAATAAAAGCGTTCAGGCTCAGATAGAGCGGTGTGGCGCCGGACACGGCCAGATCATTGGTGGTGCCGTGCACTGCCAGGGAACCGATATTGCCGCCGGGAAATTCCAGGGGCTGCACGGTAAAGCCATCGGTGGTGAAGAGAATCTCGCCATCATCCGGAAAATGCAGGGGCACCGCGTCAGCCTGGATATCCAGCCCGGGGTTTTGCAGATGACGGGAAAAGATCTCTTCGATCAATTCCCGCATATAACGACCGCCATTACCATGGGCCAGTGAGATGTGAGTATCCTGCATAGATTGCGAAATCTATTGGGTGTTGGATTGGCTATGCAGGATAGCAACTTGTCGGCTCAAACGAAAACCCCGCCACTGGCGGGGTCTCGGTGCATCTATGGAACGCTTATTCAGATGCCGCGGGTGCCGCGGGTGCGGGTGCCGCCGGTACGGCATAGGGATAACCATAGGCAGGCACGCCATAGCCAGGATAGCCATAACCATAAGGGTAGCCGCCCCAGCCGCCGTAATACGGATAGCCGCCGTAGTAGGGATAGCCGCCATAGTAGGGATAACCACCCCATGGACCGTAGCCGCCATCCCACCAGTTCCAGGGACCGCCTCCGCCGAACGGGCCGAAGAAGGCCTGAGCCGAGGTGGCAGTCAACAGGGCAGAACCGGTCAGTGCCGCAATCGCAATAAGTTGTAGCGTTCTCTTCATAGCAGCAATTCTCCTCTATAGATTCAAGGTTTGGATCAGTGGCTTGGGTAAGCCTTACCTTGATCACAGGGTTGGGTAGCCACAACCCCAGGAGAAAATATCTCCAAACTCGGGCTGATTACATGAGTTAAATCATAAAATAAGCAGTAATTAATATTACGATGACCTAAAGATCTCGCAGAGCCGCGTGAAGGCCTCTCGGACCTCGGTCGTCTGATTGTGGAAGTGGGGAGAAAAACGGATACCGCCCGCCCGGTAAGCACAGATCACCTGGTGGTTCATTAAATCATGGTGCGAGCCTTGATTATCGACGTCGGGTACCCTGAAGGTCACAATACCGCCACGCCGGTTCTCCGCTCGGGGCGAGATCAGCTCGAAGCCCAGCCGATCGACTTCATCGATGATGCATTCGGTAAGGCCGAGGACCTGCTCTTGGATGAAACTGACCCCCTGCTCCAGAATCAGGTCCAGACTGGCCTGCAGGGCATGAATGCCCAGCATGTTCGGGCTGCCGCATTCAAAGCGTCGGGCTGAGCGGGCTGGCGTCCACGCCAGGCGGTCGAAATCCCCCGCCTGTTCCACCATGTGCCAGCCGTACTGCCTCAGCTTGAGTCGATCACGAATCTCCGCCCGGGAGTAAAACAACGCGCTGCCCTCGGGTCCCAGCAGCCATTTGTGGCCGTCCGCCACCACGAAATCGGCGAGATTTTGCTGCACATCAAAGGGTATGACCCCCAGGCTTTGAATGGCGTCCACGCAAAAAAGCACCTGGTGAGCCCGGCAATATTGGCCCAGGCGAGACAGTTCCAGACGCAGGCCCGAGGCATATTGGACGGAGCTGACGGAAATCAGCCGGGTCCGTCTCGTCACACAGCCCGAGCAGATCCTGCTCGGGGGCTTTGGAGGTGTCGAGATCCAGCCAGTTTCAAGTTCACTCCCTGGGATCGCAGAGATTCCCAGACGATGCGGTTGGAGGGAAACTCCTGGGCCGTTGAGACAATGTTATCGCCGGGCCGCCATTCCAGTCCGTAGGCGATCACGGACAATCCCTCGGAGGTATTCTTGAGCAGGGCGATATCATCCTGGCAAGGTGCGTTGATCAGCTCCGCCAACTGTGCGCGCAAGCGCCGTTCCGTTGCCAGCCAATTTGGGTAATGGGTGGCGCCCTGCGACAGTTTTCCTCCGCGAAGCGTTTCACGGCTGTTTCCGTTCTCACCGGCCAGGGTGCTACGGCGGCGTGATTCAGATAGATGAGTTCAGGATTCAAATTAAACAAGCGCAACTTGTGTGCCTCCGTTGAGCTAGTGGCATAGACTAGCCAGATCGGTCAGAGATCCGAGATTGGCCTCAGCCAGATTCCGCTTGCTGCGAGATCAGAGCAGACGTCACCCAACATTGTCAGCGCCGGATGGAAAACTGTGCCGCTGATCATCCAGGGTCGCCGCAGTTCGTTTTGCATACTGAAATAATGTTGAATTGGCTCCATTTCATAGGGTTTTTATTAAATAAACTGGTAAAATAGAGCTTTTAACTACAGAATTAAGCACTGTGGCAAGACGAAAATCTGGCAAGCGTACAGCAACCCTACAACAAGCGGACCCCCATTTCTCGCGAGAGGCCCGTAAATACGAAAATCCCATTCCCAGCAGAGAGTTCATTCTGGAAACGCTGTACGGAGCATGGCGCCCCAATGGACTTCCAGAAAGTGGCGGCCAAGCTGGGGTTGGACGACGAAGAACGGCTGGAGGCCCTGCGTCGCCGCTTGCGCGCGATGGAGCGGGACGGTCAGCTCGTCTGTAATCGAAACAATCAATATTGCCTGGTCAACAAGCGGGATCTGATTGCCGGACGGGTCATCGGCCATCAGGACGGTTTTGGTTTTCTCAAACCGGATGATGGGGGCGACGATCTCTATCTCTCTTTCAAGGAGATGCGGCCGTTGTTCCATGACGATCGCGCCGTAGTGCGGGTAACGGGCATGGATCACCGGGGCCGCCTGGAAGGTGCGGTGGTGGAGGTGCTGGAGCGCAACACCCAAACCGTGGTGGGTAAACTCTACATGGAAACCGGTGTCGGCTTCGTGATCCCCGACAGCAAGCGCCTGAGCAAGGACATCGTGATTCCCAGCTCGGAGATCGGCGCGGCCCAGCAGGGTCAGATCGTCATGGCGGAGATCATCGATCAACCCACCAAGCGCACGCCCCCCATCGGTCGGGTGTTGGAGATCCTGGGCGACCACATGGGCCCCGGTATGGAGACCGATATTGCCATACGCACCCACAACATCCGGGTGGCCTGGCCGGACGCGGTGGAAGCGCAGATCAAAGGGCTATCGCCCGAAGTGGCGGAGGCCGACAAGAAAGGCCGGCAGGACCTGCGTAAGCTGCCGCTGGTGACGATCGACGGGGCCGATGCCCGGGACTTCGACGATGCGGTCTACTGTGAACTCAAGCCCAAAGGCTGGCGGTCTGCTGGTCTCTATCGCCGATGTGTCCCATTACGTCACGCCAGGCAGCGCACTGGACCAGGAAGGGCGCAAGCGCGGTAACTCCGTCTATTTTCCCGATCGGGTGATACCGATGCTGCCCGAGATCCTGTCGAATGGTCTCTGCTCCATCAATCCCCAGGTGGATCGGCTCTGCATGACCTGCGACATGTATATCGACAAATCCGGCACCATCTCCCGTTCCCGCTTCTATCCGGCGGTGATGCGTTCCCATGCCCGCCTGACCTACGACGAAGTGGCGGCGATGTTGGACGGGGATAGCGAACTGACGAATCGGCATGCCAAGCTGCTGCCCCATCTACAGCATCTCCATCAACTCTATCGAGTGTTGCATGCAGGCCGCCAGGCCCGGGGTGACGATCGACTTCGATACCACCGAGACCCGCATCGAATTCAATGACAACAAGCGTGTGGAACGGATCGTGCCGGTAATCCGCAACGATGCCCATCGTTTGATCGAAGAGTGTATGCTGGCCGCGAACGTGGCTGCCGCCCGTTTTCTGCTGCGCAAGAAACTTCAGGCCCTCTATCGTATTCATGAGGGTCCTCCCGAAGAGAAACTGACCGACCTGAAGGACCTTTCTCGGCGAACTCGGATTGAGCCTGCCGGGTGGCAAAAAACCGGTGGCGACGGATTACGCCAAACTGCTGGAACTGATCAAAGGGCGGCCCGATCAACACCTGATCCAGACCGTGCTGCTGCGCTCCTTCTCGCAGGCGGTCTACAGCTCCGACAATGTGGGGCATTTCGGCCTCTCGTTTCCCGCCTACACCCATTTTACCTCGCCGATTCGGCGTTATCCCGACCTGATCGTGCATCGGGCCATCAAACATCTGCTCGCGGATGGCAAGGCTGATGATTTCGACTACAGCAAAACGGAACTACAGGGGGTGGGCGAGCATTGTTCCAGCACCGAGCGCAAGGCGGACGAGGCGACCCGCGACGCGCTCGACTGGTTGAAGTGCGAGTACATGATGGACAAGGTGGGGGAGAGCTTCGATGGCATCATCACCAGCGTCAACTCCTTCGGCGTGTTCGTCGAGCTGGATCAGATCTACGTGGACGGTCTGGTCCACATCACGGCCCTGGACAACGACTATTATCACTATGATCCTGTCGGGCATCGTCTGACCGGGGAGCGTACGGGTAAGGTGCTGCGCTTGGGCGACCCGATGCAAATCCGGGTCGCCAAGGTGAATCTGGATGATCGCAAAATCGATTTCGTGCTCGCGGAGGCCGCTGCACAGACCGGTACGAGAAGGCGCGGAACGCGGGCCAGAAACTGCTGCCGGAAAGCCTGAACAAAGCCCACCAGCCAGTAACCCGGCAGAGAAAAAAAACAAGGCGAAAAGGCGTCGGCGCGGCAAGAAAAAAATAGTGCATGGTGGGTGAGACACAGCTGATCATGGGGATTCACGCCGTGCGTGCCGCCCTTAGTCAGGGTGATCGGGTCGCCGAGCTGTGGCTGGACGCAAAACGGCAGGATCGTCGTATCCGCGAGCTTCTGCAGGATATCAAGGCCTGCCGGCACGCCGTTGCACCTGGCGAGTAACCAGGAGTTGGACCGGCTGGTCCCGCAGGGCAACCATCAGGGAGTCGTAGCCCGCATCCGCCTGCCCCAGGTCCATGACGAACCCTATCTCAAGGCCCTCGTGAAGCGTCTGCAGACGAGCCCTTTTCTACTGGTGCTGGACGGGGTGCAGGATCCGCACAATCTGGGGGCTTGTTTGCGCGCGGCGGATGCCGCCGGCGTACAGGCCGTCATTACACCCCGAGACAAGTCGGCGGGACTGACCGCCAGTGTCTGCAAGGTGGCCAGCGGCGCGGCGGAAACCATGCCCTTGATTCAGGTCACCAACCTGGCGCGGACCCTGAACTGGTTCAAGGGCGAGGGCATCTGGTTGATTGGCACTGCGGGTGAGGCGGAACAGACCCTCTATCAAGTCGATCTGAACGGGCCACTGGCGATCGTCATGGGCGGTGAAGGCAAGGGCTTGCGACGCCTGACCCGTGAAACCGTGCGATAAGCTGATCAGGCTGCCCATGTCAGGAACCGTGGAGAGCCTCAATGTTTCTGTGGCCACCGGCGTGACACTCTATGAGGCGGTAAGACAGCGCACAGGTTCAACAGGCTGAACGCCGGTGCTCAGGCACAGGGTTGTGCTTTTCCCCCTCATCAGGGTGTTGTAAATGCCCTTCGGGACTTTAACAATAAGGAAACGAAAAATGTGATTTCTCGTTTCCTTCATCTTCAACGGCTTGCAGCCGTCGAAAATAGCGGCCCCTCCATGGGCCGCATCGGGTTTCGCCTGTTGCGACACCCTCCCTGTTCGGCCAGGATTTGCTTGCTGCCCGGGCTTCCATTTAAGTTGCGGAAAACACATGTAGTGTGTAGAATCCGCCGCTTCCCGGCACCCGCGTAATCCGGGTGCCACTCCTTGCCTTACCACTTCGGTGGAAGGCTGCCTAACCCGAAAGGAGAGACAATGAGGCACTATGAAGTTGTATTCCTGGTCCATCCGGATCAGAGTGAACAAGTACCGGCGATGATCGAACGTTACCGTTCAGGCATCGAGTCCAAAGGCGGTAAGATCCATCGCCTGGAGGACTGGGGCCGACGCCAGCTGGCCTACCCTATCAATAAGGTCCACAAAGCGCACTATGTGCTGATGAACATCGAGTGCGATCGTGAATCCTTGACCGAACTGGAGAGTGCTTTTCGCTTCAACGATGCCGTCCTGCGCAACATGATCCTCAGCCGTAACGAAGCAATCACGGAGACTTCGCATCTCAGCAAGGGTCTGGAGGGTGGTGATGAGGCCCCCAGGGCTGAGTCGGAAGACGAGGACGAAGAGGAAGTGGAGTCTGAGGAAGCCACTTCTGATTGATTAAACCGGATAGCGAGAGGAATTGTTCATGGCGCGTTTTTTTCGTCGCAAGAAATATTGCCGTTTTACCGCGGAAGGCATCACCGAGATCGACTACAAGGATCTCAACCTGTTAAAGGCCTATGTCAGCGAGAGCGGCAAAATCGTACCCAGTCGCATTACTGGGACCAAACCCAAATATCAGCGTCAACTTGCCAGCGCCATCAAGCGTGCACGTTACCTAGCGCTGCTGCCCTACACCGATCAACACTGAAGGTTGTTGATCAAGCGTTTGGCATACCGAGATGAAAGGGTTGGCATCCTTTGTCATGCGGGGGCCATCCCAGGCGGTGATGGCAACGACCGTACTGGCCTTGCTGTCGCTAATCCTTCCTTTGCTCGGGATTCTGAGTGCGGCCAGCGTGGGTCTGGTAACCCTGCGCCAGGGGGCAAAATACGGCCTGGGCGTCAGTCTGCTGGCGACGCTGGCATGTGGTCTGCTCATCTGGGTAAGTTTTGGAAATCCGCTACCTTCCCTGGGTTTTCTGATCGTTCAGTGGATGCCGATTCTACTGCTCGGGCTGGTGCTGCGGAACAGCCGTTCGCTGAGTCTCAGCATCCAAACGGGTCTGGTCTTTGGCGTATTGGCCATCATTGGACAGTATATACTCCTGGCTGATCCGATAGCCTACTGGCAGGTCGAGTTGCGGCCCTTGGCAGAACAGTTGGTGCGGGCCGGTGTGCTGAGTCAGGACAGTGTCGATCCGGTCCTGCAGCAAATGGCCGGATGGATGAGCGGTGTCCTGGCCGCCGCTATTTTCCTGCAACTGATATTCAGTTTGCTGATGGCCCGTTGGTGGCAATCCCTGCTCTTTACATCCGGGTGGATTTCGGACTGAATTCCATGGATTTCGCCTGCACGGTCTGTTCGGTATCGTAGGTTTACCCGCTCTGGTAGTGTTGCTGCTGCCGAGCCCCGAGGTGCCGGCATTGCTGGGCTATCTTGCGGTCTTGCTGCTCGCCATTTTATTTTTCCAGGGGCTTGCGGTGGTACACGGTGTCCTCGGTATGGCAGGCTGCGGGGATGATCTGGCTGGTTGGACTGTACCTGCTGCTGATTCTGCTGCCGCCCCAGGCGGTGATGGTCCTGGCAAGCGTTGGGCTGCTGGATATTTGGATTGATTTTCGTTCCCGGTACGAACGAAGCCGTTCTGCCGGTTGAAGTGAGCTATTAACCTTTAATAGGGTGATTTCATTGGATATTATTCTGTTGCAAAAAATCGATAACCTGGGGGATCTGGGTGATACCGTGAGCGTGAAAAGTGGTTACGGTCGTAACTTTCTGATTCCTTCGGGCCGGGCGGTTGCCGCCACCAAGGAAAACCTGCAGACCTTTGAGGTCCGCCGCGCGGAACTGCAGAAGGATGCCGCTGAAAAACTCGCCGCGGCTGAACGCCGCAAAGAGGTGCTGGACGGCATGGCCATCTCGATCGCCTGTAAAGCGGGTGATGAAGGACGCTTGTTCGGTTCGGTGGGTACCGCGGATATCGCCAGGGCGGTGAATGACGCTGGGGTGGACTTGGCCAAGAAAGAGGTCGTGCTGCCGAATGGGGCATTTCGCATCGCCGGAGAGTATGAGGTGGATGTCCATCTGCATGCGGATGTCAATGCTACCCTGAAGCTCAGTATCATTCCGGAAGCTTAGGCTCCAATTCTAAACAGTAACCCGCATACCGGGCCGGCTGATCTGCCGGCCGGGTTACTGGTGTTTGTTTCAGATCCCGTTTCGGTGCTTTTCAAGGTACCATGAGACTCTCTGTCTTCCTACGAACCAGGTTCAATGCAGGTTCCTGAATGATTCGGATGCTCAATTTCCGCTATGTCTGAAACCGCCTATCCAGAAGAAATTCCATTCCATCCCCAGTTGGATACCAAAGCCTATAAGGTTCCGCCCCACTCCATCCAAGGTGAACAATCGGTCCTGGGCGGCTTGATGCTCGACAATGCATCCTGGGATCAGGTGGCGGATATGCTGGTGAAGGGGGATTTCTATCGCAAGGAACATCGGCTGATCTTCGCGCGCGGTTGTCGCCCTGGCGGATGAGGGTCAGCCTTTCGATGTGGTGACCCTGGCCGAGCGACTCGAGCGCAACGGCGATCTCGATCAAGCGGGTGGTCTGGCCTATCTGGTGAAACTGGCGGAAGAGACCCCGAGCGCGGCGAATATCAAATCCTATGCCGGGATCGTGCGTGAATACTCGGTCATGCGTCAGTTGATCTCGGTGGGTACGGAAATCTCAGACAGCGCCTTCCATCCCCTGGGAAGAAATTCAGCCGAGCTGCTGGATAGTGCCGAAAGCAAGGTTTTTGCGATTGCCGAACAGCGCGCCAAGGGAGGCAGTGGTTTCAGCCCCATCAAGACCCTGCTCAGCCGGGCGGTCGATCGGATCGAAACTCTGTTCCAGAAGGACGAGCCACTTACCGGGCTGAGCACCGGTTTCAAAGATTTCGACGAGATGACCTCCGGCCTGCAACCCGCAGACCTCATTATCGTCGCCGGCCGCCCCTCCATGGGCAAGACCACCTTCGCCATGAATATCGCAGAGCATGTGGCGATCAAGTCGGGCCAGGTGGTGGCGGTGTTCAGCATGGAGATGCCGGGCGACGCGTTGGCAATGCGTATGATGTCGTCTCTGGGGCGCATCGATCAGCTCCGGGTCAGGACTGGCAAGCTGGAGGATGACGAGTGGCCCAGGCTCTCATCGGCGGTCAGCATGTTGGCGGAGACCAATTTGTTCATCGATGATACACCGGCCCTGACGCCCACTGAAGTGCGCGCCCGCGCCCGTCGTTTGAAACGGGAACACAAGGATCTGGGCCTGATCGTGCTGGACTATCTGCAGTTGATGCAGGCGCCGGGGGAGGGTGACAACCGCACCGGCGAGATTTCCGCCATCTCCCGCTCGCTGAAGGCCCTGGCTAAGGAATTGAGCGTGCCGGTGATCGCTCTCTCTCAGTTGAATCGCAGTCTCGAACAGCGCACCAACAAACGTCCGATCATGTCGGATCTGCGAGAATCGGGCGCCATCGAGCAGGATGCCGACCTGATCGTGTTCATCTATCGCGATGAGGTCTACAACGAAGACAGTCCCGACAAGGGCATGGCCGAGATCATTATCGGCAAGCAAAGAAACGGCCCGATCGGCACCACCCGGCTCACCTTTCTCGGTCAGTACACCAAGTTCGAAAACTATATCGACGACATCTACACCGACGAGAACTATTAATGAAGTTCGCGCCACAGGCCAGCATCGATCATGCCGCCCTACGGCACAATCTCGCACGGGTCCGTGAACTGGCGCCACGAGTCGCATCTGGGCCGTGATCAAGGCCAATGCCTATGGTCACGGCATCGCGCGGGTCGCGCGGAGTCTGGAGGACGCGGACGGTTTCGCGGTGGCGCGTATCGAAGAGGCCTTGCGGCTGCGGGAACTCGGTATCGGAAAACCCCTGTTGATCCTCGAAGGGGTGTTCAGCGTCAATGATGTCCGCGCCGCGATCCAGGCGGGTTGCCAGTTGACGATACATCACCCGTTTCAGATCGAGCTGTTGGAGAGCTTGGACCTGCCGTCCCCGGTGGTGGTCTGGTTGAAGGTGGACACCGGCATGCACCGGCTCGGTATTCGGGTGGCGCAGCTCCCGGAGATGACCGCCCGTTTGCAGCGACTGTCGGGTGGTCAGCGAGTTGAACCTGATGACCCATCTGGCCAACGCGGATGATCGCCCGGATGATACCACCCGGCGTCAGAATGCGACTTTACGACAGTCTGCCCCTGGGCGATGTTCAAGCAGCACTCCATCGCCAACTCCGCCGGTCTGATCGCCTATCCGGCGACCCGGCGGGACTGGGTGCGTCCGGGCATCATGCTGTATGGGGTCTCTCCCTTCGATGACAGTACCGTGCATCGAGCGAAGGGTCTACTGCCGGTGATGACCTTCCACGGCCCGCATCATCGCGGTCAACCCTTGCAGCGAAGGTGAACGGATCGGCTACGGCGGCACCTATCGCTGTCCTGTCGATATGCCGATCGCAGTGATCGGCGCCGGCTACGGCGACGGCTATCCGCGTCATGCGGGCTCCGGCACCCCGGTGCTGATCCGCGGCCGGCGCCTGCCGCTGGTCGGGCGGGTCTCCATGGACATGCTGTCGGTGGACGCCCGGCAGCTGCCGGATCTGCGGATCGGCGAGGAGGCGATCCTGTGGGGCAGGGGATTGCCGGTGGAGGAGATCGCGCAGGCTGCAGGCACCATCGGCTACGAGCTGTTGTGCGGCATCACCGGGCGAGTGGAATTCGCGGACCTCAACCTGGCCGAGGGAGAGTGAGCTTGGCGCAAGGCGGCAACAAATCCACCAAGTCTGAGTATGTCTGTTCCAACTGTGGCGCCGCATTTCCAAAGTGGTCGGGACAGTGTTCGGAATGCAAAGCCTGGAATGCGTTGGAGGAGAGCCTGGTGGCGTCCGGCAGCGGCAAGCAGGGGCGTTTCACCGGCTATGCGGGCGAGGTGGCATCCCAGGTGTTTTCCCTGGCCTCGGTGCAGGCCGATGGCGAGGTCCGCAGTAACACCGGCAGCCCGGAGTTGGATCGGGTGCTCGGTGGCGGCCTGGTGAGCGGTTCGGTGGTGCTGATCGGGGGCGATCCCGGGATCGGCAAATCAACCCTGCTGATCCAGACCCTGGCCCGGCTCTCCGGATCTACCAAGACCCTGTATGTCTCAGGAGAGGAATCACCTCGGCAGATCGCCCTGCGGGCGCAACGTCTGGGCCTGCCGGCGGACGGTGCTGCGCCTGCTGCCGGAGACCTGCGTGGAACGTATCATCGCCACCGCCGAGTCGGAGCAGCCGGCAGTGATGGTGGTGGATTCCATTCAGACCATGTATACCGCACTGCTGCAGTCGGCCCCGGGTTCGGTGTCCCAGGTCAGGGAGGCGACCGCCCAGCTGGTGCATTTTGCCAAACGCAGCGGCACGGCGGTGTTTCTGGTCGGTCATGTGACCAAAGAGGGCAGCCTGGCCGGTCCGCGGGTGCTTGAGCACATGGTCGATACCGTGCTCTATTTCGAGGGCGAGGCGGGCAGCCAGTTCCGCCTGATTCGCACCATCAAGAATCGCTTTGGTGCGGTCAACGAGTTGGGGGTTTTCGCAATGACCGAGAAAGGGCTCAAGGAGGTGAGCAATCCTTCCGCGATCTTTCTCTCCAGGCAGGCGGAAGCAGTACCCGGCAGTGTCATCCTGGTGACCCGCGAGGGCACCCGCCCCCTGCTCGTTGAGGCGCAGGCGCTGGTGGACGAGAGTGCGCTGGCGAATCCCCGGCGTGTCACCCTGGGGCTGGAGCAGAATCGGCTTGCCATGCTGCTGGCGGTATTGCACCGGCATGGCGGCATCGGCATGTTCGATCAGGATGTCTATGTCAATGTCGTCGGCGGGGTGCGCATCACCGAGACCGCTGCCGATCTGGCCGTCCTGCTGGCGGTGATTTCCAGTTATCGGAATCAACCACTGCATCCGGGCCTGGTGGTGTTCGGCGAGGTAGGGTTGACCGGCGAGATCCGGCCGGTGCCCAATGGGCAGGATCGACTGCGTGAAGCGGTCAAACACGGCTTCAGACGCGCCATCGTGCCGCAGTCGAATGCGCCTAAGCGGCCGCCAGGAGAACTGGAGGTCGTTGCGGTGGGACGCTTGAGTGATGTGCTCGATGCGATTTAACGACCGGTCAACCCGGCGACTCCCCCTGCGTTTCCAACTGATCCGGATCAACCCAGGCTCAATTCCGCCAGACGGCACAGATAGGTGTGGGTAACTCTTGTTTAAGTATGGAATTGCATTTGAGTCATCCCCACCGCGATCACGTCCCCATCATTCAGCAGCTGACTCTCATCGCCAATGGGTTTGCTGTTGACCAGCGGTGAGCTTGTACCTTCCAGATGTGATATGTAGTAACCGGAGTCGCGCCTGGCGATCATGGCGCAGTCCCCGCCCACCCGGCCGATACGTGTCATGTTTCGACTGAGGGGGATGATTCTCCCGAAATTATCTCCGTTCATGATCTGCAGCATCCCTTTTGCTGTTGTGCGTTCTTGGTCGGACTCGTCTATTTCGTCTTCGCTTTGAGAGAGTTTCTGGGGCAGTTCCCCAGCCAGTTCAATGGCATCCTCGGCAAACGTCAGCGTGTGTTTGCCAATCTGAATCACATCACCATGGCGCAACTCGGCTGATTCCGTAATGTTTCGATTGACCTGTATCGGGAAGTCTTTGTGTAAGACGCTAATTCGGCAGCCCTCCATATCCAGGGTAACGTCTGCATGAAAGGGCGCAATCGCCAGGCTATCTATGGCAATCTGGCAATCGTTGTCACGCCCAATCAGTGTTTGGCCTTCATCGAGATGATAGACATCGAGCAGACGGCCTTTGAATGAAAGAGTTAGTTTTGGCATGGATTGAAACCGTTAGATACAACTTTTAATGGAATGGATACGATATACAGCATAAGTCACAAAACTGGCACGAAAATCCCAAAGCCGGGTGGGCAGCGCTGCAGCCGGTGATAAAGGTAACTTCATTCAAAGATACTTCGGCAGGACTGGGATTGGCTTTACGGGAATTTTTCGGAAAAGAGCTTTCATAGGGTGCGAAAACACATCTCGCAATACTATATCTTTTCTGCGTGAAATTATTTTCGGATTCTCCAGCACACAGAGTTTATGGAGATTTACCGATGAACCGGGTTCCGGCAGGCTGCCGGGTAGACCGAACAACCTACTAAGCTAAGATTTTCGTCATTAAATCGGCAATACAGTCTCTTTACCGGGCTCGTAGAGAGCAAGGCCATGCCTGTAATTCCTAAGAAATAATCTATTTACAGAGGGTGTTATGTTCGAGATATTAACCAATACATTGGGTTGGTCGAAAAAAGTGTCATAAAATCTAATTGCGACATAATTTTGACATCTCTGCGATTTACTGCTTAACTTCGCAGCAAAAGTAAAAAGTGAATCTGCATCCAGGCGAAAAAACCAGGCTCTTTATCCACGTGCAAAGGAACATCCCTCGGCTCAGCCAGACATTGCTCGTTTCCGATTGAAAATGGGATATACCTGACATTTTTTGCAGACGGAACCATGACTAATGGAGCAGGCAATGGAGATTGAGAATCAAACGTTTTTTAAATTGTGCATCTATCTGATGGATGAGAGTTCCGACCGGCGGAAATACATGGAAAGTATCCTCAGCTTTATGGATGGCGCGTTAGAACTGCCGAATGACCCGGACGATATTAAACACCATCTCGATGCAAACCCGGTGGGTTGCTCGGCGGTCCTCATTGGCCCGGATTATGACGCACCATCACGGCGTGAATTTGTCAAGCAACTTGCCAGGAAAGTTCCACAGGTACCGGTATTTGAGATATATGATGGAGATCAGCCGCCAACGGGCATGGAAGGATATGAAAACGTTATCGGCATACTCAGGATTCCGACTCAATACGATCAGTTTGCTTCCTTGATGCATAAAGCGCAGGTCTTTCTGGATGCCCATACACCACACGACAACAATGCGCGCCCAGTCGAACTGTTTCGCAGCCTCTCCGGAAGCAGTCGGGCCACCCGCCAGATCAACCGCATGATCGAGCAGGTTGCCAATACGGATGCCACGGTCCTGATCCTGGGAGAATCGGGTACTGGCAAAGAGGTGGTGGCCCGTAAGCTGCACTTTCATTCGGATCGGCGCGGCAAGCCGTTCGTTCCGGTGAACTGCGGTGCGATACCGGCTGATCTGCTGGAGAGTGAACTGTTTGGCCATGAAAAGGGTGCATTCACCGGTGCCATCAGCGCCCGTCAAGGGCGCTTCGAGATGGCTGAAGAAGGCACGCTGTTCCTGGATGAAATCGGTGACATGAGTATGCCGATGCAGGTTAAACTGTTGCGTGTGCTGCAAGAGCGGAGCTTCGAACGGGTTGGCAGCAATAAGACGATCCATTGTAACGTGCAGGATAGTCGCCGCGACGCATCGCAATCTGGAGAAGGCGATTCAGAAAGGCGGATTTCAGGGAAGACCTCTTCTATCGGTTGAACGTTTTCCCCATCGAGATGCCTCCCTTGCGGGACCGGGTGGAAGACATTCCGGTATTGGTTAACGATCTGATCCATCGCATCGAACATGAAAAACGGGGTTCTGTGCGCCTGACCCCATCGGCCATCGCTGCCTTGACCCACTACAGTTGGCCTGGCAATGTGCGTGAACTGGCCAACCTGATGGAACGACTGGCGATCCTGCATCCCTATGGGGTGGTGGACATCAGTGATCTGCCGGAGAAATTCAGACCGGTCGGCAGGTTGGATACCGTGCAATTGCCCGAGGTAACGATTCGGGGTGATGTGCCGGACAGCACCGTCTATGCTCCGCGCCTGCCCAATGAGGGTCTGGATCTGAAGGCACACCTCAATACCCTTGAGCAGAGTCTGATTCAGCAGGCCCTGGATGAATCCGAAGGGGTGGTTGCCCACGCGGCCAAGCGTCTGCACATGCGGCGCACCACGCTGGTGGAAAAACTGCGGAAATATGGGCTACACCGTCAACACGAATCGACGGGAATTTGACTGTATAGTCGAGTCAAATTTCACAACTACTTGATTAGAATATAAAAATATATCTGGCACGAAATTCGCTCCAGCATCATGTGAAACGCTTCACAGAGTATCCAGGGGGCGCTACCGTGACAACTCAATTGACCACATTGGAACGCAGAGAGTCCTTGGAGACGGCGTTCCATCTGTTCAATCAGCTTTCCGCAGAGTTGACCGGTTCCTATCGGGAACTGCAACTGCAGGTGACGGAACTGAGCCAGGAGCTGGCGGCGGCGCGCACTGAACGCATGCTGCAACTGGCGGAAAAAGAACAACTGGCGGATCGTCTGGAACGTCTTCTAGAGACCCTGCCCGCGGCCGTGATCCTATTGGACCGGGCACGGTCGAGTGCAGCAGTTCAATCCGGCGGCCGGTCGACTGCTGGACGCCATTTGGCTGGACGCGGATTGGCAGCAACTGCTGGCGACCCAGACGCTACCTCAGCAACCGGCGAAAAATGAACTGTATCTGCGCAACGGTAAGATCCTCAGCCTCTCCAGCAGCCGCCTGGAGCAGGTCCCCGGGTTGATCATGGTGATGCTGGACGTGACCGAGACGCGCAAGCTGCAGGAACGGCTGATCCGTCAGGAGCGACTCGGTGCCATGGGTCAGATGTCGGCGCAGCTGGCCCACCAGATGCGAACCCCGTTGAGCTCAGCCCTGTTGTATGCCTCCCATCTCGCCAATGACGACCTCAACCGGGAACAAAGACACCGGTTCACCACCAAGCTGCGTACTCGGCTGCAGCATATGGAACGTCAAATCAGTGACATCCTGTCGTTTGCCCGGGGGACCTCCGACGGCATGGAACCGCTCTCCCTGGCTACCCTGGTCGAGGAATTTGTTGAGAATCTGCGCAGCAGAGTTGCTGCAGATCGGGGTCAGACTGGAAGTGGACAACAGAGGTCCGTCGGAGCCCTGGATATCGGGTCGCAGAGATGCCTTGCAAGGTGTCTTGAGTAATCTGACTGACAATGCCCTGCAGCATGGGGCCAACCGGATCCGGCTTATCCTGGAAAGCGACCCGCAGATCCGCCTGAGATTTCAGGACAATGGTCCGGGCGTCCCGGCAGAGTACCGGCAGCAGATCTTCGATCCCTTCTTCACCACCCGCAGTGAAGGCACCGGTCTGGGTCTGGCCGTCGTGCAGAGCCTGCTGCTCAGTCATAACGCCGAAATCCATTTGCTGGATAGTGCCGCGGGTGGTGCGGTGTTCGAGCTGATCTTTCCTGGGGTCTCCGAACAACGGAGTGACAGCGTTGTCCGCTCTGCTGTCGAACCCTCCTTATCACTCAAATTAACCAAGCAAGGAGTCTGTCATGAGTATGGCGACAGTCCTAATTGTTGAAGACGACCAGGCCCTGCGCGAAGCGCTCAGCGACACGCTCGAATTGGCCGGTTATCCGGTACAACTGGCGGCGGAAGGGGCTGCGGCCCTGGATATTCTGGCGCAACAATCGGTTGGTATGGTGGTCAGTGACGTACAGATGCGTCCCATGGATGGTCATAGTCTGCTGCGCCGGATCAAACAGATCCTATCCGAATCTGCCGGTCCTGTTGATGACCGCCTATGGCACCGTCGAAAAGGCGGTTAAAGCGATTCATGATGGTGCGGTCGATTATCTGGTCAAACCCTTCGAGGCGGAGGTCTTGATCAACAAAGTGGCAGGCAACATCCTGCCGGCCAACGACGAGCCGATACTTGGTCCGATCGTGGAAGACCGACGCAGCCGGGCGGTGCTGGAGTTGGCGCGGCGGGTGGCGCAGACCGAAGCGACCGTGATGTTGAACGGTGAGAGCGGCACGGGGAAAGAGGTCTTCGCCCGCTATATTCACCAGCATTCATTGCGCCGGCAGGGACCCTTTATCGCGATCAACTGTGCGGCGATTCCTGAAAACATGCTGGAAGCGGTCCTGTTCGGGTATGAGAAGGGCGCCTTCACCGGAGCCTATCAGTCTGCACCCGGTAAGTTCGAACAGGCCCAGGCTGGCACCCTGTTGCTGGATGAGATCTCAGAGATGAGCCTGCCGTTGCAGGCCAAGCTGTTGCGGGTCCTGCAGGAGAAAGAGCTGGAACGGCTGGGAGGACGTAAGTTGATCGAACTGGATGTGCGGGTGCTGGCGACCACCAACCGGAATCTACGGGAAGAGGTGGCGGCCGGCCGGTTTCGCGAAGATCTCTTCTATCGCTTAAACGTGTTTCCCATCACCTTGCCGCCACTGCGCGAAAGACGGCATGACATCCTGCCACTGGCCAACTATCTGCTGCTGCAGCATCTACCGGATGGTCGCGCCATTCCTCGAGTTCTCCGCGTGCGGCGCAGCAGCAACTGCTGGAGCATCACTGGCCCGGCAACGTACGCGAACTGGACAACCTGATGCAACGGGCCTTGATTCTGCTGGACGGGGATCAAATCGATACCCAGGCGCTCTGTTTTGAAGCGGGTCATGCCATGGAAATGGCATCAGCACCGCTGCCTGGTGCGTGTCAGTCGCTGCCTGCCGTGAGCGGTGGACGCTTGCCCGAAGATCTGCGCTCGGTGGAAGAAAAGATGATCCTCGATGCCCTGGAACACAGCAGGGGCAGTCGTAAAGGCGTTGCGGAACAGCTCGGGATCAGCGAGCGGACATTGCGTTACAAGATAGCCCGCATGCGCGACGCCGGGGTATCGATTCCCAGTTTGATGATAATTGGTATGAATTCTGCCTCATCAAGCAAATCAAGGCAATATCCGAGAGTGAAGCCATGAGCAACTTGGACATCAATCAGGTACTGACACAGATGCGCGTGATGGCCGCCCAGGCGGAAAATCGGGTGCAGCAAAGCGAACAACCCGAGAGTGCGGGTTTCGGTGAACTGCTCAGGCAATCCATTGACAAGGTCAATGAGACCCAGCAAGAGGCGAGCGCCCTGAGAACCGCCTTCGATACCGGCCAGAGTGACGTGGATCTTTCCCAGGTCATGCTTGCGGTACAGAAGTCGAGTCTCTCCTTCGAAGCGATGGTGCAGGTCCGCAATAAACTGGTCGAGGCCTATAAAGACGTAATGAATATGCCGATATAGACCGGATTCTGCTGGATTGGAAATCAAGGTAAGCCATGGCAACCGAAATCATCAACGGCCGTAGTAAGACGCTGCAGGTCAGTCAACATCTGCAGGATAACCCGATCTTCAGACAGATCGCGGTGCTGGTCGGAATCGCCGCCAGCGTGGCGATCGGCGTGGCCGTCGTGCTCTGGTCGCAAACGCCGAGTTACAGTCTGTTATTCGGCAATCTGACCCAGCAGGATGCCGTCGAGATCGTGCAGATCCTGCAGCAGTCCGGTATCGACTATCGGGTGGATCAGGCCACAGGCGCGGTCATGGTGCCGAGCGCCGATCTGCAGGAGGCGCGGATGAAACTTGCCGGCCAGGGTTTGCCGCACAGCGACTCGATCGGTTTTGAGATCCTGCAGCAGGATGCCGGACTCGGCACCAGTCGCTTGGTGGAGAATGCCCGGTACCAACGGGCGATCGAGGGTGAACTGGCCCGTTCGATCATGACCCTGGCGAATGTGGAATCGGCGCGCGTGCACCTGGCGACTCCGAAACAGTCGGTGTTCATCCGCAAACGCAAGGCGCCCAGCGCCTCGGTGGTATTGAAACTCTATGCCGGTCGCAACGCTGGAAAAGGGTCAGGTGGAGGCGATCACCCATCTGGTGGCCTCCAGCGTGCCCGAGCTGGATGCCTCCAGTGTGACGGTAGTCGATCACAAGGGTCGTCTGTTGAGCAAGCAGGAAGATTCACAACAGATGAGCATGACGACCCGTCAGTTCGAATACACCAAAGAGCTCGAAAATCATTTCAAACAGCGGATCGAGGAGATCCTGGCGCCGCTGCTGGGAACGGATAACCTGCGCGCGGAAGTCACCGCGGAGATCGACTTCACCGTGACCGAACAGACCCATGAGAATTTCAATCCGGACAGTCTCCTCGCTACGCTCCGAACAGCTGAATGAACAACAGAGCCGCCTGAGCGAGGTTCAGGGGGTCCCCGGGGCCTTGAGCAATCAACCGCCCGCGGCCGGCACGGCGCCGGAAGTCGCCGGCGGCAGTGCGGCCGGGGATAAAGGCTCGCCGCTCAACAGCAGCAAACGGGTGACCCGGAACTATGAGCTGGATAAGACCATCAGTCATACCCGTCTTCCCAGCAGCACGGTACGCCGGCTGTCGGTTGCCGTGGTGGTGAATGACCGGGTGATCGTGGATGAACAGGGCGCTCCCAAGGAGATTCAGCGCACACCTGAGGAGATCGACAGGATCTCCAATCTGGTCAAGGAGGCCATCGGTTTCAACGAGCACGGGGTGACAGTGTGCGCGTCATCAATGAATCATTCTTTGTCCCGGCGCCACCGGAACCACTGCCTGAGCCGGCCTTTTGGGAACAGCCCTGGTTCTGGGATCTGGTCAGACAGGGCGGCGGTATTCTACTGGCGCTGTTGCTGATCTTCGGGGTACTCAAACCGACCATGCAAAGACTGACTCGGCCGGTGGCGGTAAGCCGCAACGCGGCATGCAGACGAAGCAGGGCTGGAAGGAGATTTGACGACTGCCAGGGAAGCGGAGCCAAGCCTGCCCAAAGGCGAGACCGTGCAGCTGCCAGGTCCGGGGAGCTATGAAAAGACCCTGGATGCGGCGCGCACCATGATAGCGGATGATCCGAAAAGGGTCGCCCAGGTGGTGAAGAAATGGATTGCCGAAGATGCCAGATAAAGCGCTCGCCAACACCATTCCGGTCAGGGGGGAAAAGAATGAAAATACGGTGATAGGACAGATCACCGGGGTGGAGCGGGCGGCGATTCTGATGTTGGCATTGGGTGAGAGGGATGCAGCCGAACTGCTCAAGCATATGGGGCCCAGAGAGGTGCAGGAGGTCGGCATGGCGATGGTCAGTCTCAACGACATCACCACCGACCACATGGAGGCGGTGATGCGGCATTTTGTGATGACCCTGGAAAAACAGACCTCCCTGGGGTTGGGTTCCGACGACTACATTCGCAACATGCTGACCAGCGCACTGGGGGCGGATAAAGCGAGCAGCGTCATCGACCGCATTCTGCTGGGGCGCAACAGCAAGGGTCTGGAACAGCTCAAGTGGATGGAACCCAAGGCCGTGGCCGAGTTGATCCGGCTGGAACACCCTCAGATCATCGCCATCGTACTTTCGTTTTTGGAGGCGGATCAGGCTGCAGAGGTCCTGGGTCAGTTTCCCGAACGGGTGCGTACCGATGTGGTGATGCGGATCGCCACCCTGGATGGCATCCAACCCAATGCCTTGAAGGAGTTGGACGAGATCCTCGAGAAACAGTTCGCCGGCGCCAGCAATGTGAAGTCCTCCAGCCTGGGGGGTGTCAAGGCCGCTGCCAACATACTGAATCTGCTGGATGGCGCGCTGGAAAGCAAGCTGATGGAAGAGATATTGGAGTCCGATGCGGATCTGGGACAGGAAATCCAAGACAACATGTTTGTGTTCGACAACCTGATCGATGTGGACGACCGGGGTATCCAGACCCTGTTGCGCGAGGTGGCTTCGGAACAGCTGCTGCTGGCCTTGCGGGGTGCGGACGAGGGGCTCAAGGAGAAGATCTTCAAGAACATGTCCAAGCGTGCGGCGGAGATGCTCAAGGATGATCTGGAGGCGGCGGCACCGGCCAAACTCAGTGACGTGGAGAAGTCACAGAAAGAGATCCTGCAGGTGGCGCGGCGCTTGGCGGATGCGGGTGAGATGATGCTTGGGGGGGGTGGCGATGAGTTCGTCTAAGATGTTGCCAGATGATCCTGACGCTGACATACGGCATTGGCTGCCGCCGGATATGCATGATGAAATGCGACCGAAGACGATCAACGCCAGATCGGTAGCGCCCAAAATGCCGCCGACCGCGGCGGAACTCGAGGCGATCCAGCGGAAAGCCCATGCGGAAGGTTTCGATAAGGGTAAACAGGAGGGTTTCGAATACGGTCACAGGGAGGGATTGACCCAAGCGAAACAACAGCTGCGGCAATATACCAATCAGCTGGAACTGTTGCTCACCACCTTTGCCGAACCGCTGCATGAACTCGATAACCGGGTCGAACAGGAGCTGCTGAAGCTGGTCATTGCGATCGTCAGGCAATTGGTGCGGCGTGAGGTGAAGAGCGACCCCAATCTGATTGTCGGGGTGGTCAGAGAGGCCCTCTCCATCCTGCCGGTGGCCTCCCGCAATGTGCGGCTGTTGCTGCATCCGGAAGATGCGGATTTGATCCGGGAGGTGTATGCGCTGGCTGACGCCGAAGTGGGATGGAGTCTGATCGAGGATCCCGTGATTACGCGGGGCGGCTGCAAGGTGGTGACTGAAAATTCACAGATCGATGCCACCCTGGATTCCCGTCTCGCCAGTCTGATTGCGCCCCTGCTGGCGGGCGCGCGCACCGAGGATGATGGCCAGGATCAGTCCCCATGAATCCACCGTTCCCCCAGCTCGATCGACAATCCATCTGGGCCCATAGACTCAGTGAATACAGGGAACGACTCGGCAACAGTCGCGGTCTGGTGGTGGAGGGTCGGCTGACCCGCATGGTGGGTCTGACCCTGGAGGCCGTCGGTTGCCGCGCAGCCATCGGTGGCCGTTGCAATATCGTCAACAGCAATGGTTCGCAGATCGAAGCCGAAGTGGTTGGCTTCGGAGGAGAGAGTCTCTACCTTATGCCCACGGGGGATATACACGGCCTCGAACAGGGCGCCCGGGTGATCCCCACCGGGCGTGTCTGTGAAGCGGTAGTGGGCGACCATCTGCTGGGGCGGGTCATCGATGGGGCCGGCAAACCGCTGGATGGTTTGGGGCCGATCCACGCGGACGAGTGTCGTCCTCTCACCGGCCAGACCTTTAATCCATTGAGCCCGTACCCCGATCCGGGAACCCCTGGATGTGGGTGTGCGCGCCATCAATGCCTTGCTGAGTGTCGGCAGGGGACAACGTCTCGGTCTGTTCGCCGGTTCCGGCGTGGGCAAGAGCGTATTGCTCGGCATGATGACGAGATACACCAACGCCGACGTCACGGTGGTCGGGCTGATCGGCGAGCGTGGCCGCGAGGTCAAAGAGTTCGTCGAGAAAATCCTCGGTGAAGCGGGGCTGCAGCGCGCCGTGGTGGTGGCGGTTCCGGCCGACAATCCTCCCCTGAGACGTCTGCACGGCGCCATGCTGGCCACCAGTATTGCGGAACATTTCCGGGATCGCGGCAAGCAGGTCCTGTTGTTGATGGATTCGCTGACCCGCTATGCCCAGGCGCAGCGCGAGATCGCGCTGGCCATCCACGAACCGCCGGCGACCAAGGGATATCCCCCCTCGGTGTTCGCCAAACTGCCGCAACTGGTGGAGCGGGCGGGCAACGGCGACAAGGGGGGCGGATCGATCACCGCCTTCTATACCGTGCTTGCCGAAGGGGATGACCAAAATGATCCGATCGCCGACGCGGCCCGGGCCATCCTGGATGGCCATATCGTGCTCTCCAGACGTCTGGCCGATGCGGGCCATTATCCGGCCATTGATATCGAAGCCTCCATCAGCCGGGCCATGAACGATATCACCTGTTCCGGACACCAGGAAGCGGCGCGTTCGTTCAAGCATCTCTATTCGCTCTATCAGCAGAACCGGGACCTGATCAGCGTCGGAGCGTACGAGCAGGGCAGTGATGCACAGATCGATACGGCGATCGCCGCGCTGCCGGCCTTGAACGGTTTCCTCAGACAGACGATGCAGACACCGGTCACAATCGAGCAGAGTCTGCAACAACTGGAAGCGTTGTTTCCCGAAGAACCCGAGCCGGATAAGGAGTTGCCGGTGCCACTGGACTACAATTAACTACCCAGGAAAATAAGCAATCATGTCCCCATCCAAGCGTTTAAGCCCCGTGCAACGGGTTGCCCAGTCCCGGGAGCAGAAGGCTGCCCGGCATATGGGGGAATCCCATAAAAACCTGCTGGCGGAGGAGGCCAAACTGGTCCAGCTGAAACAGTATCATGAGGAATATCTGTTACGCTTCGAACAGGCCGCACGGAAAGGCATCAACTCGTCCCAATTACAGGAGTATCGCGCCTTTCTGGATAAACTGGGTGGGGCGATCAATCAGCAGGAAAGGGTGGTTGCGGACCGCAAGGTCGATCACGGCAGCAAGAAGGACGACTGGCGGGAAACCCATACCCGTACCCAGGCGCTTGATAAAGTGGTGCGTCGCTATCAGCAGCAGGAACAGAAAAGCGCGGATCGTCAGGAGCAGAAAGAGAGTGACGATCGTGGGCAGCGCTCGACAAAAAGCTGATGCTATGATGATCCAGACCGTCCCGCAAGTCGATGAGGCGGTTGGCCGCATCGTAGACAAACACCAAGGTGGATCCATCCGGCGGCATCATAGGCGGTAATCTGAGTTTCATGGCCCAGGGCATCACGAACAAGGGTACGATTGCCTTGGGCGTCATATTCGTAGGTGGTGACATCGTTGACATCGATGCGGGGTCCGTCAGCCGTCTCCACCAGTCCCAGGGTGTTGTAGGTATAACTGGTGATACGGCCGGCTTGGACGGGCAGCCCCAGGCCGAACCCAAGCAGGGCAATGAGAGCGAGGCGTGCGCCGGTGGATGGTTTGGTGTGATGAGGCATGTCGCTGTCCCTTATTTTGTTATTGCACGGCGCGCACTTGCTTGGAAAGCTGGCGTCCTTCGGTGTCGTTAGTGAATTCGGTGACCGGGTCCGGTTCGGTGATGTGGATCGGCAGCGTGAAATCCGGATGCCAGTCGGTGGTGATGGTGCGGGCCACGGGGGTGTCGGCCGCTTCGGTACGGCTCAGTTCCTGACTCTGTGCGTTACGGGTGTAGGTGGTGGTGTTGCCGTTCCAGTCGGTTTTACTGGTGCGAAACCCGTCAGCGTCGTAGCCGTAGGCCTTGTTGGTGATGGCGCGATGGCCGTTTTCATCGGTGATGCCGGTGAGCGCATGGGGGATGAGGCTGTTCTCGTAATTATACCGCCTGACCGCCGGGGCGCCATCGATGGGATAGGTAACGGTGTCGAGATTGCCGGCCGCATCATAGTCATAGGTGATGGCGTTGCCGTCCGGTAATTGCGCTTCACTCACCTTGCCTTGGGCGTTGTAGGTAAACCGGTTCCTGGACCACTACTTGCCAAACCTCAGAGAACCTGATCTCGCCCTCCAGCTTTCTTGTAAGGCCCTGGCAAAAATCCTTATAGAATTCAATAGAAAACAAGCCGAGTACCGCAATAGGTACTGAGCCACCTTTGGCAGGGACTGGTATTTTGCGATGATACCGATTCCGGCGCGCGCTGGTGCGCGTACCTTTGCGATTTCCCCTACTGGTGGGCTCCAAACCGATGGCACAGATGCAACTTCCGATTTTTCCCGCCGGAGTGACCCACATCACCTCGGTGCTGGTGTTCAGTAAGCAAGATGGGCGGGTGACCTACTTCAACGGCACTCTGCCTGTGTTCGTTCATGATGAGCAGGACATGGCCTCGTTTCGCATGATCACTGCCCAGTTCTGCGTCACCGGCAATGCCAAACAGGCGGACATCGTGCGCGCCTTTGGGGTGACGAAGATCAGCCTGAAGCGGGCGGTGAAGCGCTACCGCGAGGAGGGACCGAAAGGGTTTTACGTGCCGCGTCAGCGGCGCGGACCGGCGGTGTTGACCCCGGCGGTACTGGCTGAGGCCCAGCAATTGCTCGATGACGGCCTGGAGACCCCGGAAGTCGCCGATCGACTGGGCATCAAGCGTGACACCCTGCGCAAAGCAGTCGGTGCAGGGCGTTTGCACAAAGCGGTAAAAAAAACGCTATCGAACTGACGAGCAAGAGCGAACGCTCGGCCACCGATCGGGTTGCCTCGATGGGCGTGGCAGCGACCGATGTCGAGGGACGTTTGGCCGCCAGCGTCGGCGAACTTGATGCGGTGGTCCCGGACTTTACCCCGGCGCTGGACGTACCCAATGGGGGTCTGCTCTGTGCGCTGCCGGCTTTGCTCGCCGTTGGCCTGCTCGAAGGGGTAGAGCGCTACTTGCAACTGCCCAAAGGCTACTATGGCCTGGACAGCCTGTTGTTGCTGCTGGCCTTCATGGCACTGGCACGGCTCGACTCGATCGAGGCCTTACGCTACAAGGCCCCGGGCGAGTGGGGCAACCTGCTGGGCCTGGATCGGGTGCCGGAAGTGCGCACCCTGCGTGCCAAGATCCAGCGGCTGGCCCAAGAGGATGCACCGCAACAATGGAGCGCCGCGCTGTGTGAGCGCTGGATGGCCGCTGCCCCCGAGCACAGTGGTGTGCTCTATGTCGACGGACATGTGCGCGTCTACAACGGCCACCAGACGAAGCTGCCACGTCACTACGTGGCTCGCCAGCGGTTGTGCTTGCGTGCCACCACTGACTACTGGGTCAACGCCATGGACGGTCAGCCCTTTTTCGTCGTCAACCAGGCGGTCGATCCTGGACTGATTCAGGTCATCGAGCAGGAAATTGTCCCGCGACTGGACCAACACCTACCGGTGCCAGTGGACCCCGAGCTACTCGACAACGATCCGCTGCGCCATCGTTTCACGCTGGTGTTCGACCGCGAGGGCTATTCCCCGGACTTTCTGCAGCGCATGAAGGCGCAGCGCATCGCCTGTCTGACCTATCACAAATTCCCCGGCGAGGATTGGCCTGAACAGGCGTTTACCCCAAGCCAGTTTTGCCTGCCCAGTGGCGAGGTCGTCACCATGAACCTGGCCGAACGGGGAACTTGCCTGAGTAACCGATTATGGGTTCGAGAGCTGCGCAAGCTGACCGACCGGGGTCACCAAACCGCCATCCTGTGCACCGACTATCGCGGCGAGGTGGCGCCCTTGGCCATGGCGATGTTTGCTCGCTGGTCGCAGGAAAATTTCTTCAAGTACGCCCGTGAACACTTCGCCTTAGACCGCTTGACGGACTATCGAACCGAGGTGATTTCCGACCCCCTGCGGGTGGTCAACCCCGACTATCGCCACCTCGATGGGAAAGTCCGCTCGCTCACCGGCAAGCTCACCCGCCGCTTGGCCAAGTTCGCCGCCATGAGCCTCGATGAGCCCATTGAACCCAAGCATGTCGAGCCGTTCCTACAGCGCAAAGCTGTCTTGCAAGAGGCGATCGAGAACCTGCAGCGCGAGCTCGAGGCGCTCAAGGCCAAGCGCAAGGAAACACCTCATCATGTCAGCGTCGATGAGCTACCCGAGGAGGCACGTTTCCGCCGGCTCAGCACTCAGTCCAAGCACCTGATCGACACCCTCAAGATGATCGCTTACCGGGCCGAGACGGCGATGGCCAACAGCTTGCGCGAGCATCTCAAACGACCCGATGAGGCACGCCGACTCTTGCGCGCCCTCTACACCACCGAGGCCGATCTGTTGCCGGACACCGAAGCGGGCACTTTGACGGTACGTCTGCACCACGGCGCGAACGCCGCGACCAATCAGGTGATTGAGAAACTCTGCGAGGAGCTCAACGCAACCGAGACGGTTTTTCCGCGTACAAATCTACGTCTCGTGCTGAAATTGGGCTCGGGGTAAATTCCTCGAAATCAGGTCATCTGAACCTTCTGACTGAGGATATGTATTTTACCGATGGCCAGATAGATGAGGAGGTCTATGTCTATGGCTCCTTTCTACAGAGTAAAATGGATCATGCCGGCGTGACCTGCAGTGATTGTCATGACCCGCACAGCAACGCGCTGAGGTCTCCCGGCAATGGCGTCTGCCTGCAGTGTCACCTGGCAAGCAAATACGATCAGGCCAGCCACCACTTCCATAAACAGAAATCAAACGGGGCAAGCTGCGACGAATGCCATATGCCACGGAGAACCTACATGGTCAATCCGCGGCATGATCACAGTATGCGCATCCCGCGCCCGGATCTATCGGTGCAGCTCGGGACGGTCAATGCATGCAACAACTGCCATAAGGATAAGCACGCCGGATGGGCCGCTCAGCAGGTTAAAACCTGGTATGGGGATACGCGCATGGGTTTCCAGACCTACGCAACGGTCTTGCATGCCGCTCGGCATGAAGCGCCAGACGCCGGTAACGCCCTGGCGGCACTGATCCGCGAAAAGGAAAACCCGGATATCGCCCGCGCGACGGCACTTGCCGAGATTGGACCTTATCTGAGCGCCAGAACGATTGATGTGTTACCACTGGGTTTATCGGACCCTGACCCCGGTGTACGTGCTGCCGCAGTGGGTGCGCTGGAGAATGCGCCATTGAGTATACGGGTGCGTCTCGCGTTTCCGATGCTGGAGGATCCGGTACGCGCCGTGCGGATCGAGACCGCGCGGGTGCTGCTGGTAACGATTCCGACTGGTGATCTTTCGGCGGATCAACACGCGTTGCTGGATGAAGCACTGCAGGAATATCTCACCGCCCAGCAGGCCAATGCGGAACGAGCCGAAGCGCAAGCCAACATGGGCAACCTGTATGCGGCCCTGGGTGAAGCGGAGAACGAGTCAGCAGCGTGTACCTATTCGGAGAAGCTGCGCGCCTTATCACCCTAGCATCCCCTTTTCCGGCACTGCTGAGTACGCGCGGTTTTGCAGACCAGCGCAAGACCGGCCCGGCGTGATTCTCGGACAGCTCGGTGTGGAACCCCGGATAGCGGAGTGAACCGCCGGGAAGCAGCCAGAACGGCCGGCCAGGGCATGGTTGCAGGCGTACAGTAGATTCGTCAGCACCTGTGTCGTTCGATACCGAAGAATCGTTGCATATAGGACGATGGTCCTATAGTCACCATAGTTTCCATGGGCTACCTTTCAGACAATAAAATCCACAGGTCTGTTTTGCTGGAATCTGTCATCGCTACTGTCTGTATCATCGACGATGATGATTCTGTCTGTCGCTCTCTGGCGTGCTTGATGAGAGCGGCGGGCTTCATGGATCAAGTATTCGATGGCATGGATAGTTTCCTCGCTCAGACTGAATATGCAAAAACCGCTTGTATTGTCGCCGCTCATGTCGCCGGTGAAGAGGTGCGTAATCTTGACCAGGTCAAGGTCGGTGACTTGTTGTCTGCCAGAGGTCGCATAGTGCATCCTGACGCTGGTTTTTTAGCCAGGGTCTGATAAGCATTCCGATTCAATATTTCGAATCAGCCGGGGTGGACAGGGCGCTTGCCTGGCTTAGGATGGTCCCTTGTCCCTGCCTTGTTGGTGTCGCCCTTCAGTCCGCTGATTGCAGGCCATGGTGTTCCAGTCTTCGCATAGAACGGCGGCCTGAGCGTCATGCCGGACACATGTTAAAAAGCCCCGGCCCTGCGACTGCGGAACCGAGGCAATTCCAGCTATGCCAACCACATAGTCGTTTTTAATGCTCCGTCACCATACCCACACCTTTGGGGATACGAATGTCTTCCACCAGATGTTGGATATGTTCCGGTGGCGGAGCGGTTATTTTCGAAACGGCGATGGCTACCGCAAAGTTGATGATCGCACCGACCGCGCCGAACGCATTGGGGGAGATGCCCAGGAACCAGTCCTCACCCATGTTGCCCAGGTAGGAAGTTCCGGGGATGAACATGATGCCCTTGTGCTGGAAAACGTACAGCAGAGTGACCCCGATACCTGAGACCATGCCCCAGATGGCGCCCCACTTGTTCATTTTCTTGTAGAAGATGCCCATCATCAGCACCGGAAAGATGGAACTGGCGGCCAGACCGAAGGCGAGAGCCACGGTGCCGGCGGCAAATCCCGGCGGATGCAGACCCAGATAGCCGGCCATCGCAATGGCCCCCGCCATGGCGAGGCGGCTGGCCATCAGCTCGTTCTTTTCCGAGATGTTCTTCACGAACACCCCTTTCAGCAGGTCATGGGAGACGGCCGAGGCGATCGCCAGCAGCAGGCCGGCGGCGGTGGAGAGCGCGGCGGCCAGGCCCCCGGCCACCACCAGCGCGATGACCCAGTTCGGCAGACCGGCGATCTCCGGGTTGGCCAGCACCATGATGTCGTTGTCGACCTTGGTCATCTCGTTGCCCTTCCAGCCCCAGGCATCCGCTTTCTTTTTGAATTCAGGATTCGCGTCGTTGTAATACTGGATGCGGCCGTCGCCATTCTTGTCCTCGAAGCTCAGCAGGCCGGTCTTTTCCCAGTTCTGGAACCACTGGGGACGCTCGGCGTAGGCCAGATTGCCGGCAACGCTGCCGACCTCGCCCACCTGGATGGTGTTCATCAGGTTCAGACGCGCCATGGCGCCCACGGCCGGTGCGGTGGTGTAGAGAACGGCGATGAACACCAGCGCCCAACCGGCTGAAGAGCGGGCGTCCTTGACCTTGGGTACGGTGAAGAAACGGATGATCACATGGGGCAGACCGGCGGTGCCGATCATCAGCGAGAGGGTGTAGGCGAACATGTTGAGCTTACTCCCCATCACCTGGGTGGTGTACTCCTTGAAGCCCAGTTCCGTCACCACCTGGTCGAGCTTGTCGAGCATATAGGTGCCGGAGCCGTCCGCCATCTCGCTGCCCAGACCCAGCTGAGGGATTGGATTGCCGGTGATGGTCATCGAGATGAAGATGGCCGGGACCGTGTAGGCGAAGATCAGCACACAGTATTGGGCGATTTGGGTGTAGGTGATGCCCTTCATGCCGCCGAGCACGGCGTAGATGAAGACGATGCCCATGCCGGTGTACAGACCGGTGTCATAGTCGGTCTCCAGGAAACGGGAGAAGGCCACGCCGATGCCCTTCATCTGGCCGATGACATAGGTGATGGAGGCCAGGATCAGGCAGATCACCGCCACGATGCGGGCGGTCTGGGAGTAATAGCGGTCGCCGATGAACTCCGGCACGGTGAACTTGCCGAACTTGCGCAGGTAGGGCGCCAACAACAGGGCGAGCAGTACATAGCCGCCTGTCCAGCCCATCAGAAACACCGAGGCGCCATAGCCGTTGAAGGCGATCAGTCCGGCCATGGAGATGAAGGAGGCGGCGGACATCCAGTCGGCGGCGGTCGCCATGCCGTTGGCGATCGGGTGCACACCACGGCCGGCGGCATAAAACTCACCGGTGGTGGCGGCCCGGGCCCAGAAGGCGATGCCGATGTAGAGGGCGAAGGTCGTGCCCACGAAGATGTAGGTTAAGGTTTGCAGATCCATGTTGTGGCCTCTCAGTCTTCGTGCACGTCGTACTCGACGTCCAGGGCGTTCATGCGTTTCACGTAGATGAATATCAACACCAGAAAGGTATAGATAGAGCCCTGCTGGGCAAACCAGAATCCCAGCCCGACCCCGCCGATCTTGATCGTGTTGAGGGGTTCCACCAGGATGATCCCGAAGAGATAGGAGACCATGAACCAGATGGTCAGCAGAATGCTGACCAGGCGTACATTGGCGCTCCAATATTGTTCGGCTTTGCTCATTGGATGATCACTCCGCTGAAGTTGATTGTTGTGGTTGGCGACTTGTGGTACGGGCCGGCATGACGCTGTGGGGTTGCCTTGCGGGCGCCTGCCATAGCGCTCTGGTACAGCCTTTGAGATTTTCGGACAGCATCGTAATTATGTCAAATAAAACATATAGTTAATTTATTTCTTAAAAGTTGACTTACAGCAACTAATGTTTCGATAAGTAACAAATTATCGGTTCTTTGTTACTCACCGTAACTCACCTGTTGCCAAAGGTAAGCCGGTGCGGATGGATCATGACTTGACGGGACAGCATGCCTGTCCAGCGCGCGAACCCCTCCCATGCGGCCGGCGCATCCGGTCTAAGGCGAGAAAAAAAGAGACAGGGTGGCTACAAGACGCTTAAAATTTGGGCCCGAAATTTCTCGAACATCAGCATGGAGAATAAGGTGAGCAGAGTCTTGATTATCGGCGCCGGCGGTGTCGGACGGGTGGTGACCCACAAATGTGCGCAATTACCGGAGGTGTTCAGCGATATCTGGCTGGCCAGCCGCACCCAAGCGAAGTGTGATCAGATCGCCGCGGAGGTGGGTGGCGGCAAGGTGCAGACCGCCCAGGTGGATGCGGACAAGGTGCCGGAACTGGTGGCCCTGATCCGCCGGATCGAACCGAAGATGATCATCAACGTGGCCTTGCCCTATCAGGATCTGACCATCATGGACGCCTGCCTGGAGACCGGCATCCACTATCTGGATACCGCCAACTACGAACCGCGGGACGAGGCCAAGTTCGAATACAAGTGGCAGTGGGCCTATCAGACGACTTCAAGGAGGCCGGCCTGATGGCCCTGCTGGGCTCCGGCTTCGATCCGGGGGTCACCAACGTATTCACCGCCTATGCCCTGAAGCACCATTTCGACCGCATCGACACGGTGGACATCCTGGACTGCAACGCGGGCGACCACGGCTATGCCTTCGCCACCAACTTCAATCCGGAGATCAATATCCGCGAGGTGACCGCCAACGGGCGCTACTTCGAGAACGGTCAATGGGTGGAAACCAGACCGATGGAGATCTCCCGGGTGTTCGATTTCCCCGAGATCGGTCCGCGCAAGATGTATCTGCTCTATCACGAGGAGATGGAGTCCCTGACCAAGCACATCCCGGTCCAGCGCATGCGCTTCTGGATGACCTTCGGCGACAGTTACCTGAAACACCTGGAGGTGATCGGCAATCTCGGCCTGGACCGCATCGAACCGATCGAATTCCAGGGCCAGCAGATCGTACCGCTGCAGTTTCTCAAGGCGCTGCTGCCCGATCCCGCCAGCCTGGGATCGCGCACCAAGGGCAAGACCAACATCGGCTGCCTGATCAAGGGCGAGAAGGACGGAAAACCGGTCTCCCGCTATATCTACAACGTCTGTGACCACGAAGCCTGTTACCGCGAGACCTATGCCCAGGCGGTCTCCTACACCACCGGGGTGCCCGCGATGATCGGCGCCAAGATGATGCTGGAAGGCAAATGGCAGCAACCCGGGGTGTGGAACATGGAGCAGTTCGATCCGGACCCTTTCATGGAGGCCCTCAACAACCACGGCCTGCCCTGGCGGGATGTAGCCTGTGATATCGATATCGACGCGCTGCCCGTCACATGAGTGATGCGCTGACCCAGGCGCCCAGCCCCTGCTATCTGCTGGAGCTGGCGAAGCTGCGCGCCAATCTGGCGCTGATCGACCGGGTGCAGCGGGAATCCGGCTGCACCATCATCCTGGCTCTGAAAGGCTTCGCCATGTGGTCGGTCTTTCCGCTGGTGCGGGAGAGCCTCACCGGTTGTTCCGCCAGTTCCTACAACGAGGCCAGGCTGGCCCGGGAGCGCTTCGGAGGTCATGTGCATCTATATGCACCGGCCTATACCGAGGACGAATTTCCGAGCCTGCTGGAGTTGTCCGAGCGGATCTCCTTCAACTCCCTGGGTCAGTGGCAGCGCTTCGCGCCCCAGGCCATGGCGGCCGGTATCTCCTGCGGCCTGCGGGTCAATCCCCTCATCAACGAGGTCGCCACCGCCCTCTACAACCCCGGCGGGGTGGAATCGCGCCTGGGTATTCCTCCCGATGAGGTGGCAGAGGGTCTGCCCGTCGGTGTGCAGGGCCTGCATGTACACGCCCTGTGCGAGTGCGGTGCGAATTCCAGCGAACGCCTGATCGAGGCGGTGGAACGGTACTTTGGTCATCTGCTGCGCGGATCTGAAGTGGATGAACCTGGGCGGCGGCCACCTGATGACCCGGTCCGAGTTACGATGTGGAGCGCCTGATCCGGGTGCTCAAGGCCTTTCGTGAACGGCACCCGCACCTGGAAGTGATACTGGAACCGGGCTCGGCCATCGCCTGGCGCACCGGACCCGCTGATCTCCAGCGGTGCTGGATCTGATCGAGCGGGGCGGGGTGCGCATCGCCATGCTTGACACCTCCGCCACCGCGCACATGCCGGACGTGCTGGAGATGCCCTATCGGCCGGAGGTGCGCGGCGCGGGTGAGCCCGGCGAGAAGGCCCACACCTACCGACTCGGCGGGCTCACCTGCCTGGCCGGCGACGTGATCGGCGACTACTCCTTCGACCACGAGCTGCAGCTCGGCCAACGGGTGATCTTTGAGGACATGATCCACTACACCATGGTCAAGACCACGATGTTCAACGGAGTCGCAGCACCCGGCGATCGCCCTGCAGCACGAGAACGGCGAGATCGAGGTGGTACGCCGGTTCGGCTATCGGGATTACGCGTCACGCCTGTCCTGAGTTAATTTCGCGGGCATGGCCCGCTCCTGAGGAACATGGGGAAAGGATTGGGATATACCAGTGTGTAGGAGCGCCCCATGGGCGCGAACCACCGCTGTCATACCAGGCAAGTATATTGGCCCCCGGATTACGCTGGGCTCCACCCAGGCTGTGGGAACCCGGTTTCGCACCGGGATACTCCTCCAGACGCCAACGCTGTGGCTGGTCGCTGTTCTCGTCGAGAAAACGCAGTTTGGACCAGGCGGAGACCACGAGGATCAGCGCCAGAACCGCCAGTACGATGAATCTGACCGTGGTGAACATAAGCGATAATTGCCTCTCAATTCTGTTCCAGGCCACTTTAACATTTCAACCTTTTTTTAACAGCGTCGTATCCGGAATCAAGCGTGGCAAAATGCCCCACTGTAAACTATGGTGGATCGTCAGGAGCGGGCTCGAGATTACTTGCGGCGACTCACAATACTCGGCAGGCATGGACTCCATGTTGACCATCAATCGGTCCGGGTATGGCTTCCGGAAATGGCCGTCGACCCAGGTTTGCGGCCCGAGGCGCCTCACCCTGCCGAGGCCACGACAATTCCATAAGCGCTGTAGGGTGGAACAAGCGTAGCGGTTCCACCATTCTCGTCCGAGAGCGACTATCGACGAGCCTTTGTCCCTAGGGGTATTTTTTTCTTCACTGTCGTGACCGTGCGCAGCAACGGCTCTTCGAAGAGCTTGAGAAGCTCAATCGGTTGCGTGAAGGTCTCCGTTGCACGATGTAAAAGCATCCCTTCGAAATCGTTGCGATCGTGATTCTCCCCGATCATCTGCATTCTATTTTGCGGCTACCCGAAAACGAGATTGGTATCCAACTGATTGGATAGGGTTAGAGCCGCCGCATCTGGATCGGATGGATTTCGAGTAAGCTGGTGGAACCGCTGCGCTTGTTCCACCCTACAACTGCGCATAGTAAAGTGTTTTCGTGCGCTCGCGAAATCACACCGTCACCAGCAGGCCCTTCAGATACTGACTCTCCGGGATCTGCAGTTTGACCGGATGATCAGGAGCCTGACCGAGCCACTGCAGGATCTGTCCCTCCCGTCCGGCATCGAGGGCCGCGTCGGCGACGATCTTCTGAAACAGCTCCAGCTTGATCAGTCCCGAGCAGGAGAAGGTGAACAGCAGACCGTTCGGGCGCAGCAGCTTGAAGGCCAGCCGGTTGATGTCTTTGTAGCCGCGGCTGGCGCGCGCCAGATGGCTTTGGGACTCGGCGAATTTTGGCGGGTCCAGAACGATCATGTCAAATGATCTCCCGTCCTCCTGGTATTGGCGCAACAGCCGGAAGACATCGGCCTTCACGTTTTCACAGAGACCCGGATCGAATTGATTCAACTGAAGATTCCGCTCGGTCAATTCGAGCAGCCCGGCCACGTCCTCAACATTGGTCACTTGGCTGGCGCCCCCTTGCAGCGCGGCCAGGCCGAATCCTCCGGTATAGGCAAAGCAGTTCAACACCTCCTTGCCGGCGCTGGAGTTTCGCACCCACTGCCGATTGACCCGTTGATCCAGATAAAAGCCGGTCTTATGGCCCTGTGGGATATCGACGAGAAATTTCAGGCCCTGTTCGGCTATTTCGAGCAGTGCAGGCGGCGCTGCGCCCCACAACACGCCTTGGGTGAGCGGCAAGCCCTCTTTTTTGCGCACCGCCACATCGGACCGCTCGTAGATGCCGGCCACATCGGGCAGCGCCTGTAGCTGGTGTATGATCTCGGCCTTCCACTGGTGCGCCCCGGCACTCAAGAATTGACAGACCAGGAACTCGCCATAACGATCGACGATCAAACCGGGCAGCCCGTCGCTCTCCGCGGAAACCAGGCGGTAGGCGTTGTTTTGCCGGCGATTTGCCAGGACTCCCGCTTTGCAATCGCGTGCGCGATGCGCCTGTGAAAAAAGGCCGCGTCGATCGTTTCCCGTGCGTCGTACGTCCAGCAGCGAACCCGTATCTGGGACGCAGGGGAGTAGGCGCCCCGCGCGAGAAACTGTCCATCATGGGAAACCACTTCGACCGTTCTGCCGGGTTGAGGCGCCCCCTCGACATGATCGATGGCGCCGGAAAACACCCAGGGATGCCTGCGCAGCAAGGATCGCTCGCGGCCTTTTTTCAGGATGACGCTGTGCACGGAAGTCAATAATCCGCCTGATTGTTTGTACCGCGTGAAGGACAGGCCTTTCGGGTCCAATGTGCTCGGTCCCGGTTCCCCCGAGGATCGACAGGGCCTGGCCGGTGCTTAATCCGAATCCTCCAGCAGCAGAGGCGTCTCTTCTTCGAGATAGGTATAGCCCTTCAGATCCTTGCTGATAGAAACGCAGAAAGGCGTTCGCTTCCCGCACCGTCAGGCGTCCGGCGGTGCGTGCATCCTGGATCTGCCGGCGCATGCGATCGTTGAGCACGGTTTCATGGAACTGGACATACTCCAGCACCTCCGCCACCGTTTCCCCCTCGACCACCTGTTCCATCTCGTAGCCAGCTGCCATCCATGCGTACATGGATGGCATGGGTATCGCCGAACAGATTGTGCAGGTCCCCGAGAATCTCCTGGTAGGCGCCGGTGAGAAAGATGCCGATCAGGTAGGTCTCACCCGGTTTCTCCGCATGCAAGGGCAGCACCTGACTGATACCGCTCTGCAGCGGAAAGTTCTGTATGGTGCCGTCGGAATCGCAGGTGATGTCGACCAGGATGGCCTGCCGGTCCGGTTCCTCATTCAGGCGATGAATGGGCATCACCGGAAAGATCTGGTTGATGGCCCAGGCGTCGGGCAGGGACTGGAAGATCGAGAAGTTGCAGAAATAGCGGTCCGCGATCTTGTTCTCCAGCCCGGGGGCGAGCTGTTCGATCTCCTCCTCATCCAGGCTCGGCAGCAGCACGCAGGATCAGCCGCCAGTAGAGGTCATCCGCCTGGGCCCGGTGGGCCAGGCTCGCATAGCCCAGGGCGAACAGCTTGATGAGGTCCTCCCGCAACGCGATGGCATCATGCAGGGCTTCCCGGGGAGCGATGCTCTCGATCTCGTTCAGGGTGGTCCAGAGCTGTCTCAGTTGCAGGGGACTTTCGTCATCGGGTTCGACCGGCGGCATCTCATTGATGCGCCGGGTAACTCCGAGTACATCCACGATCAACACCGCATGATGAGCCACCAGGGCCCGGCCTGATTCGGAGATGATGTGCGGCGTAGGGCAGGTCTTCTTCGTCACAGACCTGCTTCATGGTCCAGACGATATCATTGGCATACTCCTGCAGACTGTAGTCGACCGAAGAGATATTGCTGGAGACGCTACCGTCGTAGTTGACGCCGAGGCCACCGCCCACGTCCATGAAATCGATCGGCGCCCCCAAGCGCCGCGCCTCGACAAAATAACGCGCCGCCTCCTGCATGGCCTTCTTGATACTGCTGATCTGGGGCACCTGACTGCCGATATGGAAATGCAGCAGGCGCAGACAGTCGAGTTTGTCGGCCTGCTTCAGCCGGTTGATGGCGTCGAGCAGTTCCGATGCCGACAAGCCGAACTTGGATTTGTCGCCGCCGGAGTCGTCCCACAGGCCGTGACTGGTGGTGGACAACCGGCAGCGCAGGCCGATCAGGGGTTCGACGCGAAGGCGTCTGGCGCTGTTCAGGATCAGCTCCAATTCGTTGGGCTTCTCCACCACGATGAAGACCTGCTTGCCCAGCTTCTGACCCATCAGGGCCAGCTCGATGAACTCCTTGTCCTTGTAGCCATTGCAAACGATGAGGCCCTTGACGTCGTCGAGCAGGGCCAGAATCGCGTGCAACTCCGGTTTGGAACCCGCCTCCAGTCCCCAATGGAACGGAGCGCCGAATTCCACCACCTCTTCCACGACCTGGCGTTGCTGGTTCACCTTGATCGGATAGACGCCATAGTAGCGGGCGGGATACTCGGCCTCGATGCAGGCTTTGGTAAAACGTCTATGGAGTTCCGCCATGCGCCGTTTCAGGATATCGGAGAAGCGCAACAGCAACGGTGGCCAGAAGCCCCGTTCGGCGAGATCGTCGCACAACAGTTTGAGATCGATGCGGCTGTTGCTATCGATGATCGCCTCCACATGTCCCTGTGGGTTGACGCTGAAGAAGCCGTCGCCCCAGCCGTGCACCTGATAGAGGTCAATGGCGTCGGCGCTGGTCCAGGGATGCTCACTCATCTTGTACTCCGATTTGCGAACCCCGGGCCGGACGGTTATCGAAACCTTGCGCCTTGCCCCAGTATGACATGCATTTCTGCACCAGTTTGGCCGTCATCATGTCCGATACCCGGGAGGGCTCGGGCACCAGTTCCAGGATATCCACGCCGCGCAGATCGGCCGCCGGATTGAGCATCAGCACCTCGATGATCTCCAACCCCTGATGCCAGCTCAGGCCGCCGGGTTGCGGGGTGCCCACCCCACCGATCAGAGCCGGATCGAAACCGTCCATGTCGATGGTGAGCCAGACCGGCCCGGTCAGCGACGCCAGTTGCTGGCGCAATCTCACCCAACCTTCCGGACGTTGCAACTGACGATCGAAATGGGTCGAAATGCCCCTATCACTGGCGATCGCGGCCGCCTCCCTGGCATGCAGGGAACGGATGCCGACCTGGATCAGCTCGTAGCCTCGTTGCCGCAGGCGATGCATCGGACAGGCATGGTTGTAGATTGAGCCATGATAGGCGGGTCGCAGATCCGCATGGGCATCGATCTGCACCACCGTGCCCCGATCCGGCATCCGCGCAAAGACCATTTCCGGGGTGATCGAGTGCTCTCCGCCGAGCGCGATGAGCAGGGGGTCCCGGGGCAGTTGGGTGGTATATTCGAAGAGTCGCCGGTGAAACATCTCCTCCGGTTGGGCCGGATCGATGGGGAACACAGGCAACACCGACACCTTGAGGTATTCTGTGGGGCACCAACCCATGTCTTCCTCGAAAAACTCCAGCTGTTCGCTGGCCGCAAGGATCGCCCGCGGACCGTTCGCGGTGCCCGACATGAAGGTCACGGTCTGTTCATAGGGAACGGGCAAAATGAGCACATCCGCCTCACCGACCGGGGCGTTGGGCAGCGAGAGATATTGAAGTTCACCTTGCATGGCGGGAAAGTCTGCCGTTTTTTTGCAAGCGGCCGCTAGCTACCACCCGCATGAACAGTCGGACTGTCGTTATGCGGGGCATGGCCAGTCTGTACCGGGTGTCTGATGAGATTTGCGCGCTCGAACCACTCACTGACTTGTCTGATCTCGCGTTCCGGCGGACGGCGTCGCCACCACAGCCGCCCAACAGGGGCTGTGCTGACACCGGGTGTCGAAGGGATGGGTTGAAGGACTGCCGGGCAGGAATGCAGCGGCGTACTTTGACGAAGTGCGGCTCCTGGATCTCATTGAGAGTCCATCCCTGCAGTTGACGTATTTGGTACTCTCTAGGGGAATCGAACCCCTGTTACCGGCGTGAGAGGCCAGCGTCCTAACCGCTAGACGAAGAGAGCAGATTCTTGCGAAAGGCGGTATTATACTGTGCTTTCCGTCAGGCTCAATGGCCTGAGGAATTTTTTTTCATCGAGGCGTGTCTTGCATTGAAACGAGTGGCAAAGTGGATTCAGGAGAAGCTGTCAGGGTCTGCCGGCCCGTGCCATTGCGGGTCAGACACCGGGGATCGCAACCATCAATAGCCCAATCATCATTCCACGCTCGGAGCATTCCATCTCCCGGGCCAACATCAGTAAAAATGCGGTCAAGGTGCTCTATCGGCTGAAAAACGCCGGTTATGATGCCTATCTGGTCGGTGGTGGGGTCCGCGATCTGCTGCTGGGTCGCGAACCGAAGGATTTCGATGTGGCGACCAATGCACTGCCTGATCAGGTGAAGGAGGTATTTTCCAATTGTCGCTTGATCGGACGGCGTTTCCGTCTGGCCCACGTCCATTTCGGCCGGGAGATCATCGAAGTGGCCACCTTTCGCAGTCTGGCGGGCAATGACGAGGAAGGTGATCGTCAGATCGAGAACGGCATGATCCTGCGAGACAACATCTACGGAACGCATCGAGGAAGATGCCCAACGGCGCGATTTCACCATCAACGCCCTTTACTACAATATCGAGGACTTCTCGGTGGTGGATTATGCCGATGGCATGGCCGATCTGCGCAACGGGATTCTGCGCCTGTTGGGGGATCCGGCGCTGCGCTATCGGGAGGACCCGGTGCGGATGCTGCGGGCCGTGCGTTTCGCGGGTAAGCTGGGGTTTCTCATCGACCCGGTGTGCGAAAAGCCGCTAACCGGAAATGGCCTCGCTGCTCGAGGAGGTGCCGGCCGCGCGCCTGTTCGAGGAGGTGCTGAAGCTTTTTCTGGGTGGGGCGGCGCTGGATACCTTCGAGAAGCTGCGCCACTACAATCTGTTCGGTCAGCTGTTTCCGGCCACTGAAGAGGCCCTCGCCTACGAGGATCACGAATTCCCGATCATGTTCGTCAATCGGGGGCTGGCGAATACGGACGACCGACTGCAGGCCCAGAAACCGGTCACGCCGGCATTTCTCTTTGCCGTGCTGCTGTGGGAACCGGTGAGGCGCCGCGCCGAGGCCTATGCAGCGAAAGGCCTTCTATTCCAGCCAGGCGATCCAGGAGGCAAGTCTCGAGGTGCTCGCCGAACAGGCCCGGCGGGTGTCGATTCCCAAGCGCTTCAGTTATCCCATGCGCGACATCTGGCATATGCAGCCGCGTTTTGAACAACGCCAACGGCAAGCGACCTCAGCGCCTGTTGCCTCATCCCCGGTTCCGCGCCGCCTATGACTTCCTGCTGCTGCGCGCCGAAGTCGGGTGAAGTGGAACAGGAACTGGCCGACTGGTGGACCCGTTTCCAACAGGAAGGTGGCGCTGAACAGCGGACTATGACGGAGCAGGGCAGACGCGGACGCAGACCGCGCCGCCGCAAGTCCAGTACCCAAAAAACCGGGCATGAATGATTCCGCCTGGGTGACCGCCTATATCGGCTTGGGTAGTAATCTCGCCGATCCCGTGCAACAGGTGAAAAGCGCCCTGGTCGAATTGACCCGGTTCCCCGAAACCTGCCGTGTAACACACTCCTCCCTCTATCGAACCGCGCCGGTCGGCCCCCCGGATCAGCCGGACTACATCAATGCGGTAGCGAAACTGGAGACGGTCTTGGCGCCGGAACGTTTACTCGATGCTCCTGCAGGAGTTGGAACATCAGCATCAAAGGGACCGCCAGGGACCCCATTGGGGGCCCAGAACCCTCGATCTGGATCTGTTGCTGTTTGGCAGGCTTAAGCTCGCCAACGCCCGTTTACAGATCCCTCATCCGCGCCTGCCGCAGCGGGCCTTCGTGTTGCTGCCGCTGGCGGAGGTGGCGCCCCGGGACCTACAAATCCCCGGGTTCGGCGTACTGGAACGATTACTGGCCATGGTATCGGATGACGGTGTTCGACGGCTTCAGTGAATTCTTGCTGATGCCCCTGCGCATCAGCAATGCAGCCGAGATCCATTCGATGCAGGGGGGGAGGTTCAATTGCTCCGGAAGCCTATCTGCAGGGATACGACGGGGCGGCGCTGTTTCAACCCGGTTCCATCCCTGTTTTGATGCCGCGAAGCCGAGCTTGGCGTGGTAATATCCCGCTCTATGTCCTCGTTTCAATGCCGGATTGAGCCCTTCGATGTCAGACACCACCGTCACGGTCAGAAGCCTGCTGGAGATGAAGGCGGCCGGTCGCAAGATCAGCTGCCTGACCTGCTATGACGCCGGTTTTGCGCGCCTGTTGGAAGCGGCGGGTGTAGAAGTACTGCTGGTGGGCGATTCTCTGGGGATGGTGGTGCAGGGGCGGGAAAGCACCCTGCCGGTAACCGTGGATGACATGATCTATCATACCCGCAATGTCGCGCGCGTACGCCAATCGGCACTGATCGCGGCGGACATGCCCTTCATGAGTTATCGCTCCCCTGACCAGGCGCTCGAGTCGGCGGGGCGGCTGATGAAAGAGGGCGGGGCGCACATGGTCAAACTGGAGGGCGGCGCCAGCCAGTTGGAAACGGTCCGCCGACTCTCCATGCTGGGGATTCCGGTCTGCGGTCATCTCGGACTGTTGCCCCAGTCGGTGCACAAGCTGGGAGGCTATCGGGTGCAGGGCAGGGATGCCGCCGTTGCGCTCAGCATCCGCGAGGATGCCCTCGCCCTTCAGGAAGCCGGCGCCGACCTGTTGGTGCTGGAATGCGTGCCCGCGTCGCTGGCGGCGGAAATCACCCGCCAGCTGACCATTCCGGTGATCGGCATTGGCGCCGGTCCCGCGACCGACGGTCAGGTCCTGGTACTGTATGACCTGCTGGGCATGAATGCCAAGCCACCCCGTTTCGTGCGCAACTTCCTGGCGCAGGGAGCCAGCATTCAGCAGGCCCTGCAAGCCTATGTCCAAGCCGTCCGGGACGGCAGTTTTCCGAGCCGGGAGCAGAGCTACCGATGACCACGGCGATGCAGATCGTATGCGACGTAGCGGCATTGCGCGCGCAGGTCCGACGTTGGCGTGCGGCCGGCGAGACGATCGGTTTCGTGCCCACCATGGGCAATCTGCATGACGGGCATCTGGCGCTGGTCGCACAGTCCCGGCAGCGCACGCGACCGTTGTATCGTCTCGATCTTCGTTAATCCCATGCAGTTCGGAGAGGGCGAGGATTTCGCCCGTTATCCGAGGACCCTGGAGGACGATCAGCCACAAGTTGATGGCGGCACAGGTGGATCTACTGTTTACGCCCGGTGCAGACGAAGTCTATCCGCATGGCCCGGACGAGCAGACCCGGGTCGAGGTGCCGGGACCTCTCGGATATCCTGTGCGGTGAGAGTCGGCCGGGCCATTTCGTTGGCGTGGCCACGGTCGTGTGCAAGCTGTTCAACATGGTCCAGCCCGACCTGGCCATCTTCGGTGAAAAGGATTATCAGCAGCTGCTGGTCATTCGACGGATGGTCGAGGATCTGGCGATCCCGCTAGAATGTCATAGCGGTGAGCCACGGTCAGGGAAGCGGACGGTCTGGCCAAAAGTTCGCGCAACGGCTTACCTATCCAGCAGCGAACGTAGATCTGGCCCCCCACTTATACCAGGTCCTGCAAAAGACCGCCCGTTCCATCGCGGCGGGTCGCTGCGACTATGCGCTCCTGGAGCAGGACGCCAGGGCGGATCTCATGGCGGCGGGTCTGCAACCCGACTATTTTACGGTGCGCCGCGCCACTGATCTGGCCATCCCGGAAGCGGGGGACCAAGACTTGCGGGTGCTGGCCGCGGCCTATCTGGGGCGGGCGCGGTTGATCGACAACCTGCCGGTCAGCAGGGTGACGGTGGATTGATAGGTGATTAAAGATCAAGGATAATCAGCGGGAATATCCCTAATCAAGGTCTGCCTGGCATGCAGTTGACGGTTTTAAAATGCAAATTACATCGAGCGTGTGTAACCCATTCCGAACTGGATTATGAAGGTTCCTGCGCCATCGACAGTGATCTGCTGAAGCTGGCGGGAATTCGTCAGTACGAACAGATCCAGATCTACAACGTGGCCAATGGCGAGCGTTTCACCACCTACGCGATCCGGGCCGAAGCAGGCTCCAGGGTGATCTCTGTGAATGGCGCCGCCGCGCACAAGGCTTCTCCCGGCGACCGGGTGATCATCTGCGCCTACGCCGGGTTGGATGAACGGGAACTGGAGCAGTTCAAGCCGACCCTGGTCTATCTGGACGAACACAACCGGGTCATCCGCCAGGGCCACGCCATACCCGTGCAGGCGGCCTGATCCATCCGAGTCCCGGTTCCTGCATCATCGCCCTGGTGATTCAGCATATCCGCCTGTCCCTGGCGTATTGCTAGTCCGATAGACTGCTGCCATGTGTCTGCTAAGGGAAGCTATTGACATGGTTTGAAAATTGGGAGCGATTCCAACAACTTCAACTGGAGTGTCACCATCGAGGGAGCGATGATATTCGATGATGTCCCGCGTAAATTGATCCATGGCAATGAGCCCCTCAGTGGGTTTTGAGCACACTAGACTCGCACCGAAACAAACCCACATTCCAGAGACTATCTTGCATACGTCCGATGCAAGTCAATCATGCATGACCGCCATTGGTATCAAGGGCTGGATCCTCGTATTTGGCCAAGTCCCGTCGGTCAATGTCTCTGTCGATATCAACGCGAAACGCGTTTGAGAACACTGTGATCCTGGGTAAGCCTTAGCATGGATCTCGTCGTTTCATCTCAAAGATCCTGAATCAGCAACTGGGCTTGGGATTCAGCCCCTGGCGTGATTGATTCGATTAGTGAGCAAGTCCACTGAAATAAACTTATTACTTATCAATGCCTTACTTTAATAATGGAGCGGTCAGGTACTGCTTCAATCAGCTGATTTTCCACTTCGGCAGGATTATGTTCGAGATGCCAGATATATTATGAATTAAAAACCTATTTGTATAGTATTATAAAAATAATCTAGTGCACAATAATAAGAATTGATCTGTGATCTGTTACTCATAACCGATATGAAGTTAGATCGGATAGCTCGGGAGGAGATAGATGGTCTTTTCAGTATCCAGCGAGATCGACTCGCCGCAGGCTATAAACAACAAGCGTACAAACTTGATCGTGATCGATGAACAACCGGCAATGCGCTATGGTATCTGTGAATTGATCAATAAACAGCCGGATTTCAACATCATTAGCGATACCCGGGATTTTGCAGCTGGTCTTGAGTTGATCAACGTACGCCAACCCGACATCCTGCTGCTTGGTATGGAAATAAAATGCAAGCTTTACACCTATCAACTCATCACAGAGGTAGTGAAAACAAATCCGCAGATACGGGTAATAATCTACACGTCCAATGAAGAAGAGAGCCATGTGGTGGAAGCCATCCGCTGCGGGGCAAGCGCGTATGTTGTTAAATCCTCACCACTAGAGCGGCTCTTTGAAGCGATTCGAACGGTAGCCAATAATGGATCTTACCTCGATCCAGTTATCACCTCGTTGGTCACTGGCCGGATCGGACGCCGGCAGGAGCGACGGGGACCGCACAGCCGGGAGCTAAGCCAACGCGAGCAGCAAGTGCTGCGTGGACTGGTATCAGGCAAGCGCAACCGCGAGATTGCCGAAGAGCTGTTCATCTCTGAACACACGGTCAAATACCACGTAAAATCCATGTTTACGAAACTGCAGGTAACCAGTCGCAGCCAAATCGTCAAGATCGCCCTGCAGAACGGTTTTGTCTGAATAATTGACTGCTTGAGTGACCAAGGATTGGAATCCCGTTGTCCTCGTCATCCGCACACCCCTTGATGCATCCATGACCTGTCCCTTTGGTTCAGGAGGACTACTTGTGCCTCTGGTCAGGGTCTCGAAAATTTGCATTGTCCCAAAATTGCGCCGAAGGGTTGTCCAGATTCAAGCCGTGGCAAGGGGCGCATCGTTATTCAATATCACTTTTTCCGCAGCGCAGACGAAGTCCAAGGTTGGAACAGATTCATGAGAGGCAGGATGTCAGGCAATGGCCGGGTAACCAGGCAAGCCGACCGCCAGGGAAGGCGGAAGTGCCGGTCATACAGGAGCATTTACCGGTAAGTTGGGATGATTTAATTTTTTCTGAGGCCCTGATTTCACGTCCAGCTACTCGGTCAGGGTTAGGTCGAGACCTATCCTTTAGGTTAGTGGATAACCATCCTTTGGCAGGTTGTGGAATGGTGTTATGTGAATCATTCTCATTCGCATGGAAAGAGATTGCAGTTATTTTAATGACAGCTCTTCCATGGTTGCGTAATCGAAGCATACAAAAATACCACACAATCGCATCACGTGACCTTAAGGGAATAAGCAGCGGAGTCAGACAGGATTCCACTGGTAATCATTCAATAGCCGGGAACAAGGCAAAGTAGCTCAACGGGTGGGGGAGTTGCAAGGTAAATGATCCTCCTGGTGTTACCTGTTGGGCTGTACTCCATGAAAACCTAAACCGACAAGGTCACTAGGTTCAATAATCACAGCACCGGAGAAGATCCAATGCCTGATAATGAGACACCGAGCAACGGCGTGTGCATTTACCGCTCGGCTGCTTACGCAGCTGGACTACTCGCAATACTGACTGCCGTCCCAGTGACCCAGGCGGCCCAATGCGGCCGTACGATCACGGCCAATGTGGTGGTACTGGACAATCCGACCGTGTTCAATCGCCTCGGTGCGCAAAACCCGAACTGGATCACCTACGCGCTGCGGCGTGACGTGGTGAACAAGAACACGGGCCTCCCCGAGTCCCGGGGCGGCGTACTTGCCCCCGGTCAGGTCGATGCTGCGCCCCGACAAGCGACCCCGCCCGCTGGTGGTTCGCTCGGCCGCGGGTGACTGCCTGAACGTCAACTTCCCAACCTGCTGTCGCCGATCGACAACCCCAACAATGCGATCCAGGACAACCTGATCAACAATGACCAGGTGGCCGACCGCATGGCTGGCTTCCACGCCCAGGGCGTGGAATTGTTGAACATTCAGAAGCGACGGCAGCTTCGCTCGGCACGAATACGAGTCAGTCTGGTGGCTCCTGGCGGGACCATTACCTACAACCTCTACACCCCGCACGAGGGCACCTTCACCGTCAACAGCTACGGTGCCACCATTGGCTCAGAAGCCAGCAGCGGCAACCTCGCCATCGGTATGTTCGCCCAGCTGAACGTCCAGCCCAAGGGCGCTAGGCTCTATCGCGGCCAGCTCACCGAGGAAGAAATGCGTCTCGCCACCGTCGGCACCGTGCCCTCGGACTGCGTGGCCGGACAGGTTGTCGGCGTCGATTGCAACCCTGGCGGCCAGCCGATCATCGACTACGAGACCCTCTACCCGAACGTCGAACCCTGGATCTCCGAGGGCAAGGCCGGTCTGCCGATCATCAACATGCTGACTGCCGCCAATGAACTGGTGCACAGCGACATCAACGCCATCATCGCCGGCCCCAATACCGACGGCAGCTTTCCGACCAGCACCTACCCGCTGGAGAGCGTGGGCAAGAACGTGCCCAGTCTGTCCAACCGGCTGGAGCCGTTCCGCGAGTTCAGCTCGATCTTCCACGACGAGCAGACCAACTCCCAGGTGTTCCCGCCTGGTACCAGAACCCCGTGCTCCAGTACACCCTGGCCGGCGTCAAGGACCAGTTCATGATCAACTACGGCTCTGGCGGCATCGGCTCCGAGATCATCGCCAACCGCCTGCACACCGGCCCCATGCACGACTGCACCGACTGCGCCTACGAGGAGTTCTTCCTCGCCTCGCAGACCGTCGGCGACCCCGGCATGCTGGTCAACTTCCCGGCCAACACCGGCATCGAGCAGTGCGACCCGGCAGCCATCGCCGGCCCGACCTGCTGGCGTGACCCGGTGAACCTGGCCAACGGCCCGATCCCGGGCAACTTCGCACTGTACCAGGAGGACCCCTCCAACGTTCACCACGCCTACACGGGTGACTTCGTCAAGATCCGCAACATCCATGCCGGTGCGTTCGAGCAGCACATCTTCCACCTGCACAACCACCAGTGGCTGTTCAACCCCAACGATGACAACTCCAACTACCTGGACGCGCAGGAGATCATGCCCGGCTCCGGCCACACCTACGAGCTGGCCTACGGCGGCGCCGGCAACCGCAACAAGACCGCGGGCGACGCCATCTTCCACTGCCACTTCTACCCGCACTTCGCCCAGGGCATGTGGTACCACATCCGCAACCATGACGTGATGGAGACTGGCACCCTTCTGGACAGTCTCCGATGACCGCTACGGCTTCCATGATGCTGCGTTCGCGCTGCGCAGTGGTAAACCGGCTGCAGGCGCCCGCGCGCTGCCCGACGGCGAACTGCCGGATGGCACCCCGATCCCGGCCATCGTGCCCCTGCCCGGCAAGGCCATGCCGCAGATGCCGGCCCCGGTCACTGTCGTGGCTGTCGACCGCGGCGAACACAGTCTACTGGGTGGCCGTGCTGGCCCCGACGGTATTCCTGACTCCAGCCAGGCGGTGGTTGACCGTGCTGTGGCGTTGGGACCGGACGGTATCGCCGGCACTGAAGATGATGTTATCCCCGGCTTCCCGTTCTGGCTCGCCGGCAACGAGTGCGGCGATACCCACAGCAACCAACCCCTGCCCGCAGGGCACCGTCGGCCAGCGCGCGCCCACCCCGCCGCTGGACATGCTGACCGAGGCCGGTGCGACTGCCAATGGCTACAACCCGGCCCAGGCCGGTGGCTGGGACGGCGGTCTGCCGCGCCATGGCCTGCTCGGCTATGTCTCCGGCGGGCTGTCGCTCGACACCCAGAACCGCCTCGACTTCCGCAAGATGATCGAGCTGGCCCAGCCGGTGTATTTCCCCGAGATCGGCACCGACCTGGAGAAGGTCTCCATGGCCTTTCACGCCGTGCGTGAGCGCCCGAGCGCGGCCAACAACCTGGCAGACTTTGGTACGACTGACGCCAGCTTCGGCATGAACGGCGCGCCGCCCGTACCGGGCGGCCCGTTCCAGGATCCCTGCATCGACGATCAGGGCGCCCTGCTCAACGCCGGCGTAGTCGGTGACTGGTTCGACGGCGATGGTGATCCGACGACCTTCAACACCAGGGGTGCGTTCGGCCTTCAGTGGCGAAAACCCGCGTACCTACAAGATCGCCAACGTGCAGATCGACGCGGTGTTCAACAAGGTCGGCTACCACTATCCGCAGGAGCGCATCATCGCCCTGTGGGAGGACGTGGAACCGACCATCAACAAGCAGCGCCCGCCGGAACCCCTGGTGATGCGCTTCAACACCTTCGACTGCGGCAAGATCCTGCACACCAACCTGGTGCCGGCCGAGTTCGAGCTCGACGACTTCCAGGTGCGCACGCCGACCGACATCATCGGCCAGCACATCCACCTGCCGAAGTGGGACCTGACCACGGGTGACGGTGCGGCCAACGGCTGGAACTACGAGGACGGCGCGCTCTCCCCCGGCGTCGTTGCAGGAGCGCATCCACGCCATCAACGAGTTCAACCTGCTGGCAGCCGAATGCGTGGCAGATCCGTTAAATTGTGTCGTTCTCGCCGGTACCCTGCCGGGTCAGCTGGCACCCATCGACCTGACCGGTCTGGCGCCGGTGCCGACCATCGACACCGGTGACCCGGGCAGCGATGTTCCGATCGGTGCGACCGAGTTGCACGCACTGCCACATCCGTTCTTCGGTGCCGGCGTTGCGACCCAGGACCATCTCGGTGCGCGCACCGTCATCCAGCGTATCCTGATCGATCCGCTCGTCAACGTGGCCGGTGTCGACCGTGGCCTGGGACTGACGTTCTCCCATGACCACTACGGCCCGTCCACCTTCCAGCAGATCGGCCTCTACTCGACCATCCTCGCCGAGCCTGCCGGGTCGACCTGGGTACACAACGAGTCTGGCGTCCCGTGCTGGGTACCCGTGACGACGGCGGCCCGACCACCTGGCAGGCGGCCATCCTGCCGCCGGCTTCGGCCCCCAACGGCTCGAACGTGGGTGCCGGAGAACATCCCGGACCACCGCGAGTTCTACTTCGAGATGAGCGACTTCCAGCACGCCTACGAGGCGGGGGTCTTCGTCGGCGCCAACGAACTGGCGTTCCGGTGGAGACGGATATCATCCAGCCGGATCCGTTCAATGCCACTGTAGCGACTGCGCCGGCGCTAGCCAACACCTGGCAGCAGACGGTCAATCCGCCGCTGAAGCTGAAGTCGGTGCCCTTCCCGGATGTGGTGACGGCGAATGGCGGCTGCCCCGGACCGGCCGGCAACTGCCGATCCGGACATTCCGCGGCCCTGCGCGGAGGCGATCAACATCAGCCACAGCTCGATGTTCGTGGTCAACTACCGCAACGAGCCGGTGGGCCTGCGCGTGTTCGACCCGAACGCAGTCGGTCCAGACGGCAAGAACGGCACCCAGGCGGCCGGGCAGGCGGGCGACCTCGCCTTTGCCTTCCAGAGCCGCACCGACCGGGCCATCGCCGCGCTGAACACCAGCTTCGGTAATACCCCGTACCCGACAGGCGCCCTACTGCCAGGGCAACGACGGCGACCTGATCAACTGCGACCGGCGTCCGGGCGACCCCTTCACCCCGATCATGCGCGCCTACGAGCGTGACGAGGTCAAGATCAAGATCCAGATCGGCGCCACCGAGGAGCAGCATCAGGCCACCATCCACGGCCTGAAGTGGCTGTCCAACGGCTCCGGCTTCGGCCAGTCGCCCAACTCCGGCTGGCGCAACTTCCAGTCGCACGGTATCTCCGAGCAGTTCAGCCTGCAGGTGCCGGTCAATCCGGATCCGGATCAGGCCGGGAACCGGCGTGGACTACCTGTACGCGACCGACGCCACCCGCGACGGCATCTGGCTCGGTGCCTGGGGCACGCTGCGTGTGCTACGGCCAACAACCGGGGTGACCTGTTCAGACTGCCGGGCAACACCAACCCACAGGCTGCTCGTATAAACAACGCTGACGACTTCGCGGGCGTCTGCCCGGCGGTCACTACCACCACGGGCCAGGGGAATAACCAGGTAACCACAACCGAGATCCTCAACCTGGTGGAGTACGACGTTACCGCGGTGCTGGCCAACGACGTACTGCCGAACAACCTCGGCGTCACCATTCCGCAACTTGGAGATGTCGATCCGCAGTTTCCCACCACCACCTTCGGTCAGCAGACTGTCGGCGGGCTGTTGGATCCCAACGGCGGCACGCTGGTCTACAACCGGCGTGGCACTACCGTGCCGACCGTCAACGTAAATGATGCCGGCGTCATAACGACGTTCCGCGGCGGTGATGGTCCGCTCAACGATCCGACAGCCATGATGTACGTGCTGACCGAGAACTTGGTGGATCCGGACGATCCGAAGTCCGGCCTGAAACCCGGGACGCCGGTGGAGCCGCTGGTCCTGCGTGCCAACGCGGGCGACTGCATCGAGGTCACCCTGCGTAACGCCCTGCCCGCAGTCGCGCCCGATCTGGCCGGGTGGCAGGACATGATGTGGGTGGTCAATCGGGACCTGTTCAACCCGATACGTCCGCCGGAGATGCACTTCTTCAACAACAACCTGATCCGGCCATCCAGCCACGTGGGCCTGCACGCCGCAGCTCGTGGAGTATGACGCGAGCCGCGACGACGGCGTGCTGGTCGGTCAGAACGATCCGGCCGCCGCGGGCCCGGTTGCTCCGGGGGGTGCAAAGACCTACCGCTGGTATGCGGGTGACCTGGGGCAGACCCGGGCGGGTGAGCAACCCCAACCGGTTCGATCTCGTGGCCACGCCGGTCGAGTTCGGCGGCGTGAACCTGCTTTCCGCGGACCGCATCAAGCAGCCGCAGAAGGGCCTGTTCGGTGCGCTGGTGATCGAACCTGCCGGTGCGCGTGGTGACCGAGGACACCCAGGTGCCCGACGGCCAGGGTACGGGTACGGCGACACGCCTGACCCGCGCCCAGGTGACGGTGAGCTCGCCCGCGGGTGACGCCGGTTCCGGTGGCAACTACCGCGAGGCCCTGGCGATCGGTCACAAGATCACCAACCTGCGCTGGGCCGACGGAACCGCCATCGCCAACGTCAACCAGGGTGAACTGGGCCGCGAGGGCGCGGAGGACAGCGGCCATGCGGGCTTCAACTACGGCATGGAGCCGTCCTGGTTCCGCTTCAAGCTGCCACCGGACGTGCCCTTCGGCAATGCGGGCACGCCCAACAGCTTCGGCAGTGTGCCCAACGCCCATGAGATGTACGCCAACCTGCTGGTCGCGGGTGAGTCCAACGCCATCCCGGCCATCCCAGGCGTGAGTGCGGCGGGCGATCCGCAGACGCCGGTATTCACGGCCACGGCTGGCGCGCCGGCCCGCATGCACGTGCTCAACGGTGCCTCGGCGGACCGCGACGGGACCTTCATGCTGCACGGCCACGTCTGGCAGCGGGATCCGTACGTCTGCACCGGCGCCTCGGAGGATAATGAGGTCTTGCTGGAAGGTCGTTGTGACCCGGATGCTCCGGTACCCTCCATGGCACTCGGCAACAACCTCCAGGCCAAGTACATGGGCGGCGAAGAAGGCATGGGCCACGTCTACGGGCACTGGCCGATCCTGTTCGACTCGGCCGGCGGCACGGACGGTGTGACGGGTGACTACCTGTACCGCGACTACGCGCCCAACGGCAACCGCAACGGCCAGTTCGGTATCCTGAGGGTAGAGTAACGGAGGTGTAGCACTCCTTGCGGCCCAGCGGACGGGCCGCGGATTAACCTGACCTGGGTGCAGCGTGGATAGGCTGCACCTTTTTCGTTTTTGATTTCCGGTGGAAATACACATAAATAGAGCGTGAATAATTACAGGATACTGTTTGGTTTCCCGTATCCGTTGAAATCACAGTCAAAGCAATCTAACGTCAAACACTCATTCTTGATAACAAAATTTTCAGTACCTCGCACTTCGGGGTGGATGAACAGGAGTATCATTGTGGCAGTTATATTGAATTCCTTCCGGCGGGGGGGATTGGTCTTATACGTCAGCATTTCGAGTATTTTCCTTAGCTTTCAGCTTGTCATCGGGGCGGAAAAAGAAACCGCGGAACCCTCTGCGACCGCTACGGCCGCTAGTACGGCTGCGTCAGAGACTAGCGAAGAGAAGGCGCCGAACCGTATCGAACGCGAGGGGGTGGTGGTGGAGTTCTCCGCCCGGCCGACCCGAGACGGCGTGGACAAGGTGATGGCCGCGGACTGGGCCGACGTCAGCTTTCGCATCACCGATGCCGGCACCGGCGAGCCCCTCAACGGACGTTACCCGGCGGCCTGGATGGATCTCTCCGAGGCCTGGGAGGCCAAGGGAGACAAACCGATGACCTGCACCGATCGGGTGGCTACCTATCTTCAGGGTATCGTCGGCATACGGCCCATGATCGACCTCAACAGCCATTTCCTGCTGATTCTGAACAGTGATGCCTCGATCTCGGTCATCGACCCGGCGGTGGGCATCACCGGTGTCACCAACCTGTTCGCCCAGATCAATCTGAGCCGACCGGGGGCGGACTGGGCCAAGACCGAGAGCCAGAAGCGTATGTTCGTGAGCATGCCGCTGGCCAGGAAGGTCGCTCTGGTGGACACCGAGACCTTCAAAGTCAAGGCGGAGGTGGATGCCGGCGAGAACCCGACCCGGGTCGAGCTGCAGGGCGACGAGCGCTATCTGTGGGTGGGCAACAACTCCAGCAGGGCCGAGCAGAGTGGGGTCACCGTGATCGACGCGGTGGAGTTCAAGCGGATCACCTTCATCCCTACCGGTAAGGGTCATCACGAGATCGCCTTCTCGGAGAATGACCGCTACGCCTTTGTCAGCAACCGGGACGCGGGCACGGTGTCGGTGATCGATGTGCAGTCCCTGCAGAAGGTCAAGGACCTGAAGACTGGGGAGGTGCCGATCTCACTGGCCTTCTCGACCCTTGGCAAGGCCATCTACGTGGCCGACGGCAAGACCGGCGAGATCACCGTGGTGGACGCTGATAAACTCGATATTCGCACCCGCATCAAATCAAAGCCGGGTCTGGGCCCGATGCGCTTCTCCCAGGACGAGCGCTGGGGTTTGGTCGTCAACCCGATCGAAAACGAGGTCCTGGTGCTGGACGCTACCGCCGACCGGCTGGCACAGACCCTGAGCGTCGGCAAGCAGCCCTATCAGGTGGCATTCACCCGGTCCTTCGGCTATGTACGGTCTCTAGGCACTCAGGATGTAGGCCTGATCCCGTTGTCGGAACTCGATCTGGCCGAGCCGCCGCCGGTAACCTATATCACTGCGGGCCAGACCCCACCAGGTGCCGCGGCGAAGATCAGCATTGCCGACAGCATGATACCCTCGGTCAAGCAGGCCGCGGCCTATATCGTCAATCAGGCAGACGGGTCGGTCTCCTACTACATGGAGGGCATGGGGGCTCCCATGGGGGCCTTCCGCAACCGCGGCCACGAATCGCGCGCCATCGAGATCGTGGACCGCAGCCTGGGGGAGCGGGTTCCCGGTGTTTACTCAGGCCAGGTGAAAATCCCCGTCGAGGGCACCTACGACATCGCCTTCATGATGGATACGCCACGCTTCCTGCACTGCTTCAGCGCCGAGGTGGTGCCCAATCCGGATGTAAAGGCCAGCACCGCGAAAATGGCACTCGACTTTCAGGTCACCGAGCGACGCATACAGGTGGGTGGCAGCGCCAATGTGAAGTTCAGGCTGACGGATCCGCAAACGGGCGAGCCCGCCAGCGACATCCCCGATGTCACCGTGCTTTACTACCGCTCCGACGGGCGCGGGCGTACCGTGGTGCCGGCCCAGGCGCTGGGGGATGGCTTGTACGAGGCCAGGGTCAATATCGACCATGCATCGACCTACTATGTGTTTGTCGGATCCAGATCAGCCAAACTCAGCTACACGGATCTGCCCTTCCTGAGCCTGATGGGCAGGCCGGCACCGAAGACGGATAAGGACACGGCTGCACCGGCCAAGGCGAAGGACGGGGCATGAGGGCGCAAAGACGGATCGGCTTCCTGGCAACCCTGGCCCTGTTTGCGTTTTGCGGTTGGGTTTCGGCCCAGGGGATCTACCCGGGCAACGCGGTTAGGATCAACGGAGTGGAGATCAGCAACCAGCGCTTCAACGCCTTCTATGTGGAGTACCGGAACTCCAAGGGAGTCGCCGTCGGTGCCCGGGGTGATCAGCTGGAGCTGATGAAGCGGCTGCGCAAAGAAGCCATGGACCTCATGATCGAGCAGGAACTGGTCCGGCAGGCGGCGCAGGCCAAGGGGATCGAGGTCACGACCCGGGAGGTGGACGCAGCCTGGGCCGAGGTCAGTGAGCCCTTCAAGACCCCCGAGGAGTTCATCCGTCGGCTGGAGACCGAGAGCTTCGACCCGGAGGGCTACCGGGAGCACCTGCGGCGGATGATCGGGGCCGCCAAGTACCTGGATCAGATTCGCGCCGAGGCGGCGGAGGTCACGGACGAAGAGCTGGAGACTTACTACCGGGGCAACGAAATTCGGCTGACTCTTCCGGAGCAGGTGCGGGTGCGCCACATCCTGTTGACCTGGAAGCCGCTGGGCAAGCCTGACGACCGGGCTGCCCTGCGCGAGCAGATGGTTCCCATCCTGGAAAAGGCCCGGGCCGGTGAGGATTTCGACGCGCTGGCGAAAGAATACTCGGAAGACTCGACCCGAATGAACGGCGGCGACGTAGGTTTTTTCCAGCGTGGCCAGATGGTCCCGGCCTTCGAGGCAGCGGCCTTCGCCCTGCAGCCGGGGGAGCTCTCGGGTATCGTGGAGACCCCCTTCGGGCTGCACATCATCAAGCTGGAGGAACGCAAGGAGGCGCACCTGCTGCCGCTGGACGAGATCCGCGAAGCAACTGCGAGACCACATCCGCCTGGAGAGGATGGAAGCAGCAGTGAAGCAGGAGAACGCGCGTTTGCTGTCGGAGGCGGAGGTCCAGGTGCTGATTCCGTTCGAGAGAAATTAGAGAAAAATGAAAAACCAGAAAATGCTCGGAGTAGTAAATATGAATAAGCAGTTATTCTCAGGCGCGAGCCTGTTATCTCTCGTCCTTGGTTTTGCTTTGGCGCCGATGGGCGTCAGCGCCGGGGAGAGCGACCACGACCAGCATCAACAGATGAACGGTGAGGCCGACCCCCATGCCGGACACAAGGCGATGATGCAGGAGATGGATCACTCAGAGCATCCGCAGATAAGCGGTGAGGCCGACCCCCACGCCGCGCACAAGGCGATGATGAAGAAGCCCGCTAAGGCGGCGAAGTCGGCGGATGTCGATCTGGTGGACAAGACCCTGGTCGATCAGGACGGCCGGGAGGTGAAGTTCGTCAGTGACGTGATCGGTGACCGCATCGTGGTGATGGACTTCGTCTACACCACACTGCACCACCGTCTGCCCGGTGCTCTCGGCCCTGTTCGACCAGGTGCAGGAGAAGCTCGGTGATCGCCTGGGCAAGGAGGTGTTGCTGGTCTCGGTGAGCGTGGATCCCACCCGGGACACGCCCCAGCGGCTCAAGATCTACGCCGCCAAGCACGACGCGAAAGAGGGCTGGATCTGGCTGACCGGGCCGAAGCGCACTATGGACGAGGTGCTGGACGGGCTGGGGGCCTACACCCCGAACTTCGAGAACCACCCCTCCATGGTGCTGGTGGGGGACGGGCGCACCGGCGAGTGGTCGCGCTTCTTCGGTTTCCCCAACCCGGACCGGATCATGGAGCAGGTGGATACCCTGCAGGTCGCGCGGCAAAGCGCCGACGGTTGAAGCCGGTATGACCTGTTGCTGGCGCCCTGCGATGATACAGTGAAAGAATTGTCGGAGTTGTATAAGTATGAATAAGAAGTTTTTACCAGGCGCCGGCTTAGTCTTGGCGCTTATCTTTGCCCTCAAGACTCTGGATGTTGTCAGCGCCGGCGAGGGCGGACATGAAAACCACCCACCGATAGCCGCGGCGGGCGGTGTCGATCCCCATGCTCAACATGCGGGAGAGTCGAAGATGATCACCGTCGGCGCCGAGTCCGGGAAAACCGCGCCCACGCCCGAGGAACTGGCGGCGGAGGAGAAGGCGCGCCGATTACTTTACCGACCTGGAGGTGGTGGATCAGAACGGCAAGCCCATGCGCTTCTACAGCGATGTGCTCAAAGGCCGGGTGGTGCTGATCAATTTCATCTTCACCAACTGCAAGGACGCCTGCCCCATGGCCACCCAGAAGATGATCCAGGTGCGAGACGCTGCTGGTGCCGACTCGGTGCAAGGACGACATCTGGTTCGTCTCCATCAGCATCGACCCGGAACGGGATACGCCGGGGGCCATGAAGGCCTTCGCCGAGAAGATGAACGTGGACGAGAGCCGTTGGCTGTTCCTGACCGGGAACAAACAGAATCTGGAGCAGATCGTGAAGAGGCTCGGTCAGTACACCGCAGGAGATCGAGGCCCACTCCACCCTGATGCTGGCCGGCAACGACCGCACGCGCCACTGGACGCGGGTGATGCCGATGACGCCGCCCTGGGGCGTTGCCCAGCAGTTGCGGTCTCTGGCGGAAGAGGGTTCGGGATAATGCGCGACATGAGTTCGCCAGCAGGCCTTTGGCAGCGGTTCTCGTTGCCGCAGCGGTCGGGGTTGTCTTAGCGCTCACCTCGGTGCAGGCCCTGGCCCTGACCGCCGCCGAGACCCGGGGCAAGCAGATCTATCTGCGCGGCACCAGCCCCAGTGGCGCCAAGATCAACGCCCTGGTGGGCCGGGAAGGGGTGGCGTTGCCGGCCAGCGCCGTGCCCTGCGCCAGCTGTCACGGCCCGGACGGGCGGGGCCGGCCAGAGGGCGGGATCATCCCGCCGGATATCCGCTGGAGCGAGCTGACCAAGGTCTACGGCCATGTACACGAAGAGGGACGCCGCGATGGACGTCGCCACCCGGCCTTCGACGACGACGAGCTTCGTCAAGCTGCTCGACGACCGGGATGGATCCGGCGGACAACCGGCTGGATCAGGCCATGCCCATGTATCAGATGCCGGAGCAGGACATGGCGGATCTGGTGGCCTACCTGAAACGCCTGGAGACGGATCTCGACCCGGGTCTGAGCGACGAGCGAGATCCAGGTCGGTACCCTGCTGCCCCTCGGCGGGCCCCAGGGCCAGCTCGGCCAGGCCATGGCCCAGGTGATGCACGCCTACTTCAATGAGGTGAACCGACACGGCGGGATGTTCGGCCGCCGGCTCGAGCTGCTGGTGATCCCCTTCGGCGCCACGGCCGAGGCGACCCTGGAGAACCTGCGACTGGCCCTGCGCACCGAAGGCATCTTTGCCCTGGTCGGCGCCTACACCGTGGGGCTCGACCAGCCGCTGCTGGATCTGTTGCGGAAGGAAGATGCCCCTCTGATTGGACCGTTCACCCTCGATCCCG
>CAVQUR010000019.1:0-155406 GCA_963716875.1 uncultured Gammaproteobacteria bacterium | reverse complement strand
TATAAGCTACAGCAGGATACTAATAGTCAGAGCTTCACTCTCCGTGAATCTAAATGAGAATTGCTACGGATGCGGCATATTACAATATTGGTGCCGGCGGTATATCACAATATTTTTTCCGGCTACATAATCACCGTTAGGCAAAAAAAAAAGGAAACACCCATGAAGTCAAGAATAATCAGCGCATTTTTCCTTCTTCTGTTAGCTTCAAACACTTGTTTTGCTGACGCATACCAACTTTCTGAAAGAACGATAAGGGAATTCAAGGAGTTCTCCGAGATGCAAAATGATATGGGAGAAATGCAACGAATTGGAAACATATTGCTGGGTGTAGCACCTTTTCGGTCTTTATTGGACGGGGCAAGTCCATTGGATGCAATAGAGATATCTCAAGAACCTTGGGATCTTATTGGAAAGGCATCACAGGGTTTGTCATCACACTATAGAGCACAACTTAAACAGTTCTGTGAGTTGGAGGCTTTATCTCAACATAAAAGCAAAGATGATTTTAGATTTTGGAAGAACTTGTCAAAGCAATTTTAAGGAGGCAATCATGAAGATAAAATGCGCTTCATTCATTCTTTGCGTATGCATGGCGTTATCATTTTTCTCCACAAATGCTGCTGCATCAGTTGTTAATGCAGAAACAGATCAACCAATAGTTATAGGTGCGGGATATGATCCAGCGTTTGGAGTTATTTTGGATGAATGTGTTGAGTGGAAAAAGAGCACTGAAGAAAAACCCGACATAAGCTCTGGAAGTGGAGCAAAGGCGATATCTTATAACTTGTCGCTAATTGAGAACATTGAAGAGTTAGAAAAGTCTCTAGGGCTTTCCGCTTCGGCAAAGTATGGAGCAGCATCAGGAAAAGCAAGTTTTTCAAGCTCAATTAAGATGAACTCTTATAATGTGTACATATTGGTAGAAGTCAAGGTAAAAAATCAGGCAAACACAATAAGCAGAGTTTCCCTTCATAAAGAGGGTGTAGCTACAACATGATGTATAGACTCAGCAAGCAGCGCCATACTGATTGATTTTTCCCCAAAACTGCTCCCAACGATTAGACCGCTCCAGTGTTCGCAGGCTCAGTATGATGGATGCGCCTTTCTCATTCCATTTCATACCCGATTGGCATAAGCGTTGTTTGACAATCATTTTACAAGCCGCTTCGGTAACACCCGAGCCTATCGGCAAGGCCTGCTTAACCAGCGAATAATACCGCATTCTGGCTTTCTGATGAGTGAAATAGGTAACAGCCTTTTGGAGCTTCTCACGGTTGCTTGTGGATAATTTCCCCACTAACTTTTCTTCGAGCTCTTTCAGTATCCGTCCCGCCGCTCCCTTGAGATGCTTGAGTTTATGGCAGCGTTCATCCAGCCACTGCTTTTTGCCGGCACTATCGCGTTTGGCCGGGAACAGCGCCTCACCGGCTTGCGCCAGATATTCGGTCGCATGCCAGAAATCGGTGACTTGAATCGTGGTATGTTGATTTAAAAATGACCAGTTATCCGTGGCACCATCGGCCAGACCGAGATACAACGCATCCGGGTAGAGTTGCTTGGTGTGCGCGATTTCTTGGCGCATGCGCTCCAGAAAACTGGCCTTGCCATATTCGGGTGAGGCGCCAAGATAGGTCGTATGTAATCGCTCACCGGCACTGTCATAGAGCGCCACGGTGCCGACCATGGCGATGCGGTAGCCTTGTTCTCGCAGGTAGAGGGTGGTGCCGTCCAGGCCGATACTGACCGTGGCCACCGGTGAGTCCAGGGCCGGTGTCGCATAGTGCCAATGCTCTTCTTTCGCTTGGGCCAGCGCGCCCACCGTCTCTGAGACCTTCTGAATATAACCCCTTGAGAGCGTCCGTCCATGGTTGCTTTGCAGATCCGTCTTCACCTCATCGACGCTGAGCTTCGAATATTTATGCGACAGCAACTTCGCCAGTTTCGGAGTGGCCCCTTGGATAATTCGGGCATCGCGTTCCAAGGGGCAAAAGGTCGCGCCGCCCTGGGGGCTTTGGTAGACATGACGTTTGACACGCGTCTCGCCGTAGGGTGTCTGGTAAGGTTTTTCCACCTGCCCTTTACTCGTCAGTTTGGTGCTGCCCATTTGGATGGGGCTGCCGTCGGTATCAAAGCACTTTAAGAATTCACCGGTGGCCAAGGTACCCGCTTCGTTCAGGGCTTGCTCAATGTGTCCCTCTCCCTCCAGCATGGAACGTGTGAGCGGGAGCGTTATTTCGATAACCAGGGTAGCCTCTGTGCAAGAGGTAATTTTGGCAGTCATGTGCGTACACTTTCTTAAAGTAATTTCGAGAAAGTGTATCATGCCAATTGATAAATCGGTAGAATTATCACATCATGTTGTAGCTACACCCCATAAAGACGCAGCAGATCTTGCAAAATCGTCAAATCAAAGATTTCGAAATATCTGTGGAACAGAGTTTGTTGTATCTATAACGAAAGGGGGACAACTATTTGGCGTCCTTGAAATAAACACCAATAGCAAGACGCAGCAGCAGGAAATTAAGGCATCCATCAAAGGAAATATGGGAGCATTCTCCGCCTCAGCAGATGTTAACAAAAGTTTAAAGAAAATAGTAAGAGATAAGAGTGTAAAGGTAACATTATCCCCCGGTGTCAGGATAGATGTCGCCTCTCCTTGAGAGCCTTTGTTTGAGTAAGGGGGCATCACTGGATGGGAGGTTATGATTCCGCTGGTGTCTCATGGGAAGGAGCCCGTAGGGCGACTGGACATGAGACACCAGCGGGCGCCGAGCGATTGGCCTGACCTTCCTCAGTTGCCACTGAGAATGAGCACCATGAGATACTATTCTGAAGAGTTTAAATCCAGCCTCATTGCCAAGATGTTGCCGCCGAACAATATCCCGGTTCCAGACTTGGCCCGAGACACGGGGATCCCGAAAGATACCCTCTATGCCTGGCGCATCCAGCATCGACGCACCTTGGGGAAGACCCCGGCCAACCATCAGGCGCCCTCGGGTGAACTCAGTAGCGCGGCGAAGTTCTCTGTCGTGGTGCAGACGGCCAGCCTCAACGAGGTTGAGCTCAGCGCGTACTGCCGGCGTCAGGGGCTGTATCCGGAGCAGATCAGCGCCTGGCGCGAGAGCTGCCTGCAGGCCAATGCCACGGTGTCTGCCAAGATCGATCGGGCTGCGCTGAGCGCACAGACCAGGCAGATCAAGCAGTTGGAGGCCGAACTGAGACGCAAAGACAAGGCGTTGGCGGAAACGGCGGCGCTGTTGGTACTGCAAAAAAAAGTGCAGGCGATCTGGGGGGAGCCCGAGGACGAAAAATCGAACTCCGGGAGCGACAGGCAGTGACGGCCTGTATTGATGAGGCTTGTGCCGCCGGCGCCCGGCTGACAGAGGCCTGTCGCGTGGTGGCGATCTCAGCGCGCACCCTGCAACGCTGGCGTGAGGCCGGTGAGGTGAAGGCCGATGGCCGCCGGCAGGCGGGTCAGTCACGGGCGCCCGCCAATCAGCTCAGCGAGGACGAACGCCGGCAGATCCTGGCGATCGCCAATGCGCCGGTATTTGCTCACGTGCCCCCCAGCCAGATCGTCCCGATACTGGCGGATCGTGGCCACTACCTCGCCTCGGAATCGAGCTTCTACCGGGTGTTGCGCGAGGCCGATCAGCTGGCCCACCGCGGCAAGGCCAAGGCGCCCAGACACCCTCGCCCGACACCGCTGCAGGCCTGTGCGGCAAACCAGCTGTGGAGTTGGGATATCACCTATTTGGCCACCACGGTGAAAGGCCTGTTCTTCTACCTCTACCTGATCATGGACGTCTACAGCCGTAAGATCGTGGGCTGGGAGATCTTCGCCACGGAATCTGCAGAACACGCCGCCACGGTCTTTCACAAGGCCCATCTGCGTGAAGGGGTGGGTGCTCAATCCCTGGTCCTGCATTCAGACAACGGCTCACCCATGAAGGGAGCCACCATGCTGGCGACCTTACAGCGTCTCGGCGTTATGCCGTCTTTCAGTCGACCCTCGGTCAGCAACGACAACCCTTACTCAGAGGCCCTGTTCAAAACCTTGAAGTATCACCCTGGCTTTCCCGACAAACCCTTCGACAGCCTTGAGGAGGCCCGTCAATGGGTCGCTGGATTCCAGCATTGGTACAATGAAGTTCACCGCCACAGCGCCTTAAAGTTCGTCACGCCGGGCCAGCGTCATCGTGGTGAGGATATCGCGATCCTCGAGCAGCGCAACACGCTCTACGCGACAGCCAAGCTCCAACATCCCGAGCGTTGGTCTGGAGCGTCTCGTAACTGGGAACACGAAAATATCGTCTTCTTAAACCCAAACAAAGCGACCAAAAAGGAGGTTAAACATAAAGGCAAAGCGGCTTAAATAATGCGACATCTTCCTTGACAACTACCGTTATGGTCCAGTGGTACAAGGGGGCAGACTCCATTGCCAACAGACGTAGAGACAATGCTTAGCTTCGCTTCTAACTTTCCTAGGGAAGCGATTCAGTTTCCAACATCATTTCTCGCAATAACTCGGCCATACACCCAAGTTCTCAATTATCCAGAGATAGATATCTTCCGCGTGGATGATCAACGCTTAATCTTGGAACGAATCGCAAAAAGAAGGCTAGAATATATAAACTGAAGTTTCTTAGTTCGACTATGCCACGAGCCGCAGGATGGTAGCGATTAGAGGATTTTTCTTGGGTTTGCTCGATGCTACGCAAAGCCTATCAAAACCCTGTTTAGCAATAACACTGGAAATCAATCGTCGTACATCGCCAAAGGCGAAATCGGTTCTGTCATGGGTGGCGTATCGCCGCGTGGGTGTATGACTGATGCGATCAGCGTATATCCACACCAAGGTCGTCGCCATCATACAGAAGTGGAGATGGTTGGTAACCGAGAAGGCATTGCGAGTTTGGCTTTGACTGCTTCCGATCTCTTGCTTTATCTCTCGGAATCCGGCTTCTATTTTCCAGCGAGCGCCATAGAATTCGATGATCTGCTCCACGCTCAAGGCCAAGTCCGTGGTTACCAGCGCGATCCACTGGTTAGCCCGATAGACCCAGACCACCCGTACCGGACAGCGCAGCGTCTTGAGCATCAGTACCTGGTCATGGGCAAGGACTTCGCGCCACTTGCCGTACAAAGACACCTCATAGGATTTGGCCTGGGCTTGATAGCCTGCGGCGAGTTCGCTCGCCGAACCGAGCTTGGCGCCATACTTCCTGGGACGGCCCTTTCGCCTACCGCTAGCCGGTGGCAGCGCATAGAGCGTGTTGTTGACGCGTAGCCGAGTCAACACGTGGGCGCGCTCACCCAGGGTTTGCCGCAGCGGCTTGAGCAATCCGTTGTTACCGAACCAACTGTCGGTGACCACCAACACCGCCTGCGTAGGGAAGACGCCCGCCAAGCGTGCGAACATGTCGAGCGCCTGCTCGAACTTGGTTCGAAACTCCACGGGCTTTTTCCCTTTGGTAACGGGCTTGGCCTGCAGGTGCTTTTTCATGAAATAAAACTCGAAGGCCAGGGGGAGACAGCACCAGCGTCTCTTGATGGATTTCAACAGGCCGATGGAGACGATCTGTTGTGACCAGGGATAGCGACACTGATTGGTTTTTGCGGCGTGATCGAAGTGGTGCTGACAGGCAAAGATCTTCTTGCCCGTTTTCGGGTTGATCGAATCGTCGAGCGCGACCAACAAGCGGCCCTCGGTCAAGGGTTCTGGGATCAGGCGCCAGAGCGCGGCCCAGAGTTGATCCCAAGGCAATTTCTTCGATGCCATAAAGGTGTAGTAGCAACTCTTATCCACGCTCAAACCAAACAGCGTACGCAGGCTGCGCAGCAGATTCGAAGTGCGTGACGGGGTGAACGGCACGATGATCGCCAGCAGTGTGCAGACGAACCAAGTGCGCCGTTGCAGCCCTTCCTCACTGACCGGAAACAGGGCTTGGAGTGGAGTCAGCAGGTCGCGTAGAATGAACATCGAGCGGGGCTCCTTTTTCTTTGTTGAATCAGTCGCTTAGACACGCTGATTATACATGAAAAGGTGTCCCCGTTCACGCTTAAGGCACTGTTTTAGAAGAAAAATTCGGCAGCACGCGGGTACGTCGTAAGCCCTCAAGCAGTATGTAAGCATACACTAATATCGCGCCCATTAGTGCTGACTAATATACTGTTAGCGGGTGATGTCCGATGATGGAATTAGGAAACTTCAGTATATAAAGAAAGCGAACGATATTGATTTTGTAGTTAAATATCCGGACCAATTCGAAAAGCACGAAACATCGGCCTTGCTAGACAAAAGAAAGATTCTTCTTTCAACTATTGATGCCCTTAGTAATGCTGGGAGCAAATGCATTCAGTCTGCTAAGGAGTGCAATTGGGCTGATGACGCAGTCATTCAAGTTGATCTCCCAAAGAGAAAAGATGGGGTCACGATGGTATGCAAGCCCCAGAAACATCCTAATTGTGGGGTAAAGTCATACATTGTGAGGGCCTCAAAATTATGTCCCTCTGAACCGAATGGCACTTACTTAAGCTTCTTAGGATGACCATTTTTCAAGATTTCCTCCCTGGCGATCTGTCGTGGCTGCATCAGTAGCGGAAAGGGTTTAGGTCTTCGTTTGACGGCCCTGGGTTCTATACGTCCTGGACGGTTTCCAACCTTTTGTTGGGCAATCAGGATGAATAGGTAGGCCAGTTTTTCATCGTCATTACTCCCGATACCACTCTGTCTCCAGGCAATCCACAACTGCAGGGTATGTTTGAAACTGAGTTGGCGGGGTAACACATCGGCTAATAAAGCGGATTGAGCCATCAGTAACCGGATTAGGTTGTAGGCCAACAGATAGACCCATATCTCCTTCTCGATCATCGCTGGCGTAAGGCAGCTTAGCGTCTCCATACCCAGGGTCGTTTTGATGTTGCGTAGATCCAGCTCCACATGCCAGCGGTCTTTATACAACATCTTTAGGTCAGATTTGAGGGTCTGCTTCGGACAAAGTAGCGTCGTCATCAGAATCTTGCCGCTGGCCTTCAGTTCCCGCACCGTCAGCGTGTCGGGTGATTGATCGAACTGTGCCTGGTTCATCCAATCAGGTTTAATCTTGGGCTTTTGCAACTCAATCAAGTGATCACGCTGACCCAGCTTCTGACCTCGACGAAAGTCTGTGCTGCGTCGTCGTGCACCCTGTTGTTCAAACACCCCATCCACTCCCCGCGCCTGCAATGCACACAGCAGGAAATAGGTGGCGTATAAAGCATCGCCCAACAAGATGTCTCCCGATTCCAGGGTGTCGAGTATCGATCTGAGCAGGGACTGCTCATCACTTCCCTTGCCTTTACAAGGCCCCATGGCCGCATTGAGTATTGCACCGCTACCCAAGCAGTGTATGCCCACCAATCGGCACTGGGGAAAACCCAATCCAGGCTGTTGGCTACTGGGTTGAGGATAGGCTTCCTGATTGACTGGCGTGTCTGGCAACGTCACCGTAGCTCCATCCACCAGCCGTACTGGCCGGCCTCGCCAATGCCACGACTCCGGGGTGTGCTGTGCCATATGACGTCCCGTATAAAGGGTGAGTGAGGTGACCATCTCCATTGGCAAACGCTTACGTGCTTGGCAGTAAGCACCCGTATGTGTACTACAAGGGGTCAAACCACCGAGCAATCGTTTGATTGATGCATCATTGACCGCATACTGGCATGAGCGATCTGTGCTCATGACTTGCGCCAGAAACATCGATAATGTTTCTGTGGGAGGAAACAGACGTTCCCGATGGTCGGGTAACAAGGATTCCACCTGATCCAGAAACGCGGGTCCAGTCAACAAATTGAAGAAGGTGTAGGAATCGTTGTTTGCGGCATGGCCGCGAAACCGTTTTTGTTGATGAAAGCTGGCATGTTGATTAGGATGCATAAAGGCTGGTTCCTGGGTTGATTCGTGTGGGTTTGGCGATTTGCATCTTATCACCTGAAACAGCTTATGCGGAGCTCCGCATAAGCTGTTTAATGCGGCGCATATTGTTATGCAGAGCTAGCGATGCAGGATCGGAGGAAGCTATTGGATTTTTCCAAGAAGTAAGTCTGTTCTGAACCGAAGTACTCCGCATAAAAATGCCATCCTTCTCTATGCCAACAAGGCTAAAAGAGGAGGTTTGTCATGCTGTCACAGTTCTTTGAATCACCGGCACGGATCCAAGCTCTTCGTTGTAGTCCGCTCGGGGCGCAGCTGGAAGATTTTGCCGATTACCTGCTGGAAAGCGGATATGCGCTAATCCCAGCTCGTCGCCACATTCGATCAGCGGAACATCTGGCGCATTGGGCAAGTCAAAGTGCCCTGTCCACCGATGAGCTGGACAACTCGGTACTTACACGCTTCGCCGATCACCTTAAGCGATGTCGCTGCGGTCGGTATTCTCGCGCACATCCGGTGGCTATTCTGACGGGCGCACGACTGTTCTTGAGACGGTTGCAGGGCGTGGATACACCGGCCGTTCGAGAATCCGAACCAGCCGACCCGCAACCGGTATTATTGCAGTCGTTCTGTGAGTGGATGCGCGAGCATCGAGGCACCTCGGAGCGAACACTCTACAACTACGGCATACCCATTGGAGAGCTCATTCGGTGCTTTGGCGAGGACCCGAACACGTTGGATGCCCAACGCCTGCGCAACTTCGTTCTGCAGCAGAGTCATAGCACGGGATGGGCGGGGGCTAAGCGGTGCACGACGGCGCTACGGATGTTTCTACGGTTTCTGATCGCCGAAGGCCGCTGTCGTGCCAGTCTGTTGGGTGCCATCCCCGTGCTGGCCCACTGGCGCCTGAGTTCATTACCACGCTACCTTCCACCGCAGGACGTGGAATGTTTGATTGACTCCTGCGATCTGTCTTCGCCAGTGGGTCGGCGCGACCGCGCCATTCTACTCTTGCTCGCCCGACTCGGGCTACGCGCTGGCGACATCGTGCAACTTCGCCTGCACGACATCGACTGGAAGGGTGCGTGGATTCATGTCAGTGGAAAGAGTCGCCGTCAGACACGACTGCCGCTGACTCAGGAGGTAGGCGAGGCGATCGTGTCGTACCTGCAAGAAGGCCGGCCTTGCGTTCACACGGATGCACTGTTTCTGCGTTCTCGTGCGCCCTTCCGCGCGCTGGCATCGCATCAAGCCGTTTCGGTACTGGTGGCCCGCGCCCTACGTCGAGCCCGGATCGAACGACCGGGCCGAGGTGCGGCACACCTGCTGCGCCATTCCGTCGCTAGCTCGATGCTCCGGCAAGGGGCATCGCTGCAGGAGGTTTCGGCGCTGTTGCGACACCGCTGCATCGAGACCACTCAAATCTATGCCAAGATCGATGTCACGGCATTGCAGCAGATTGCGCAACCCTGGCCGGAGGCACCGTCATGTTAGCCGACGCCGTACAATCCTACCTCTCGGTACGCCGGGCTGCCGGATTTGCCCTCAAGCAGGCCGGCATTCAACTCAGAGACTTTGCCGCTTATGCGGATGCGAAAGGGCAATGCTACCTGAACGCACAGACTGCCATCGAATGGGCACGGCAGTCCTCTTCACAAAGGCAACGGGCGCGACGATTGGGAGACGTTGTGCGCTTTGCTGTGTATCTCCATGCAGAAGACGAGCGTCATGAGATACCGCCTGCGGTCTTCGGTAGCGAACGTCGGCCGCGACCGCCGCCTTACATCCTCTGCGACGAGCAGATTGGCCGGATCATCCAACTGGCCGCTCAGTCAGGGTACCGCACCTTGCGTCGGCAGACTTACCGTACGCTGTTCGCACTGCTGGCCTGTACGGGGCTGCGCGTCGGCGAGGCCATTCGGTTGAGATACGATGACATCCCGCCGGACGGACTGGTGATCCGCGCTACGAAATTCCACAAGAGCCGGCTGGTTGCGTTGCATGACACCGCTCGAGCCGGACTCGAACGGTACTTGCAGCAACGAAGGCCCTATGCTCCTTTTGACGATCACGTTTTCATCTCGCTGCGACGTAAACCGCTACGCAGCGCGGATGTCGACAGGGCATTCCGGACCGTTGTGACCCAAATGGGATTGCCGCACGGACGTGGGCAACACCGGCCTACGCCCCACTCACTGAGGCACGCATTTAGCGTTCGGGCGTTACAGAGCTGTCCAGACGGGCGCGATCATATTACCCGGCATATGTTGATGCTCTCGACCTATCTGGGGCACAGCAAAGCGGCGCTCACCTATTGGTATCTCGAAGCGGTTCCCGATCTCATGCAAAGCATTGCCGAGCGCTGCGAGGCCTACATGACGGGAGATACGCCATGACCACCCTTGCCCCGCACCTGAGCGCGTTCTTTCAAGAACGCCTCATTCTTGAACGCCAAGCCAGCGCCCATACTTGTGACTCCTATGCCTACGCCTTCAAGCTGCTACTGAACTATGCCAGCAAACACCTGAAGGTTGCGCCATCCCGACTGGCGCTCGAACAGATCGATGCCCAGTTGGTGAGCGGGTTTCTCAACGATCTGGAGGTCTCGCGCGCAAATGCCGCCAGCTCACGCAATGTGCGTCTTGCCGCGATCAAGTCGTTCATGCGCTTCTTGGAGTATCGCGTCCCATCGGCCTTGGAACAGATCCAGGGCGTCCTTGCGATCCCGATGAAGAAGACCGAAACGCGCCTGGTACGCCACCTCACGACGGAGGAGATCCAAGCGCTTCTCGATGCGCCTCGACCCATCGACTGGGCGGGTATCCGTGATCGGGCAATGCTGCACTTGTGCTTCGCCGCCGGCTTGCGTGTGTCTGAACTTACCGGTCTTCGGCTCGAAGACTTATCGCTACAACCTCACGCCAGTATTTTTGTACGTGGGAAAGGACGCAGGGAACGTTCTCTGCCGTTGTGGAAGCAGACGCTCGGGGCGTTGCGGGCGTGGTTGGCCGTCCGTGGAACACTTGCGGTTCCAGAGCTGTTCGTCAACGCCCGGCGCGAGCCTTTGAGCCGTGCCGGATTCGAATACATCCTGGAGAAACACGTGCACACAGCAACGAAGCACTGCCCGTCATTGGCGACAAAACGCATATCTCCCCACGTACTACGGCACAGTTGCGCCCTGACCGTCCTCGAAGCCACCAAGGATTTACGGAAAGTCTCGCTATGGCTCGGTCACGCCAATATGCAGACAACCGAGATCTACATTCGCGCTGACCCATCCATCAAGCTGGAGGCGCTCGAGGCAGTCACCCCACCAAAGCTGCGATCAGGGCGCTTCCGCGCGACTGACAAGCTTATTGCCTCCCTGACCTCCCTTTCTATTATGCGGCGTGGAGAATGTTCGAAATAGCAGAAATCCTGGGCTCTCAGGGACGAGAGTCCGCATAACAATATGCGCCGCATTAAACAGCTTATGCGGAGCTCCGCATAACCGGTTTCAGGTGATAAGATGCAAATCGCCAAACCCACACGAATCAACCCAGGAACCAGCCTTTATGCATCCTAATCAACATGCCAGCTTTCATCAACAAAAACGGTTTCGCGGCCATGCCGCAAACAACGATTCCTACACCTTCTTCAATTTGTTGACTGGACCCGCGTTTCTGGATCAGGTGGAATCCTTGTTACCCGACCATCGGGAACGTCTGTTTCCTCCCACAGAAACATTATCGATGTTTCTGGCGCAAGTCATGAGCACAGATCGCTCATGCCAGTATGCGGTCAATGATGCATCAATCAAACGATTGCTCGGTGGTTTGACCCCTTGTAGTACACATACGGGTGCTTACTGCCAAGCACGTAAGCGTTTGCCAATGGAGATGGTCACCTCACTCACCCTTTATACGGGACGTCATATGGCACAGCACACCCCGGAGTCGTGGCATTGGCGAGGCCGGCCAGTACGGCTGGTGGATGGAGCTACGGTGACGTTGCCAGACACGCCAGTCAATCAGGAAGCCTATCCTCAACCCAGTAGCCAACAGCCTGGATTGGGTTTTCCCCAGTGCCGATTGGTGGGCATACACTGCTTGGGTAGCGGTGCAATACTCAATGCGGCCATGGGGCCTTGTAAAGGCAAGGGAAGTGATGAGCAGTCCCTGCTCAGATCGATACTCGACACCCTGGAATCGGGAGACATCTTGTTGGGCGATGCTTTATACGCCACCTATTTCCTGCTGTGTGCATTGCAGGCGCGGGGAGTGGATGGGGTGTTTGAACAACAGGGTGCACGACGACGCAGCACAGACTTTCGTCGAGGTCAGAAGCTGGGTCAGCGTGATCACTTGATTGAGTTGCAAAAGCCCAAGATTAAACCTGATTGGATGAACCAGGCACAGTTCGATCAATCACCCGACACGCTGACGGTGCGGGAACTGAAGGCCAGCGGCAAGATTCTGATGACGACGCTACTTTGTCCGAAGCAGACCCTCAAATCTGACCTAAAGATGTTGTATAAAGACCGCTGGCATGTGGAGCTGGATCTACGCAACATCAAAACGACCCTGGGTATGGAGACGCTAAGCTGCCTTACGCCAGCGATGATCGAGAAGGAGATATGGGTCTATCTGTTGGCCTACAACCTAATCCGGTTACTGATGGCTCAATCCGCTTTATTAGCCGATGTGTTACCCCGCCAACTCAGTTTCAAACATACCCTGCAGTTGTGGATTGCCTGGAGACAGAGTGGTATCGGGAGTAATGACGATGAAAAACTGGCCTACCTATTCATCCTGATTGCCCAACAAAAGGTTGGAAACCGTCCAGGACGTATAGAACCCAGGGCCGTCAAACGAAGACCTAAACCCTTTCCGCTACTGATGCAGCCACGACAGATCGCCAGGGAGGAAATCTTGAAAAATGGTCATCCTAAGAAGCTTAAGTAAGTGCCATTCCCCTCAGGAAGCTTTATTGGGGTAGGCATTTTTGGGCACGAGGCTATTTCTGTGCAACAGTGGGACAGATGACGGAAGAGATGATCAAGGAGTATTTAGAACATCATTTTGAACCGAAGCCGAATGATGAATTCAAGATAGAGCTAGAACCGGGAGAATGAACGGGGCTATCCGCCCCGTATCCGGACTTTCAGTCCGCAAGATAACCCTACCGGCTTCAGCCGGTAGTTGTTAAGTTTTTAGAAATTGCTTGTATAAGGGAATAGCCAGGGCGACGGTTGCTGGTCCGAGCAGAAAATGAACATATTGACCTCCCGCAAAATATGCCTCATATGAGGTGTCTGTCAGCAACAGGAAACAAATCAACATGGTAATCGCTGTATAACGGGATTTAACAATGGATTGGTATTTGCAGAAAGATATGATAAGCAACGGCATAGGCAACCAGGGTCATGGTGAGTCCGACTAAGGGAGACGCGGAAAGATAGACCCAAATCGTTATTAAGTTAACGTCAGTCATGTTTTTCCGCCTCTTTTGAAAAGTAATATTTGGCAATCCACATGATCCCTGCGGTAGCCATCATTGTAATGATGGTACTTAAAAGCAGAGTAATTGTGATGGGTAGCCATTCTTCAATAATTCGATCGGAGTGAACCATCATTCCCACACAGGCAGGTACAAAGATTAACGAGAAATGTGTCAACAACGCTGATGAGGCTGTATCCAGGGCTGCAGCATTGCTCCCTCTCAGAGAGAGAGTTAAAAAAGCATGATCATACCCAGGACAGGACCAGGTACTGGCAGCTTGAGGAAGAGCACGATGAATTCACCCAACAATTGATAAAGTAATAGTAAGGTTATGCCATTCAGAAAATGCATCCCGGATACCGATATAAGAGTGCGTGGAACCGAAGGTAATATATTGAGCTATTTGTACAATCTCTTCCTGCTTACCTTCAATACCTAACTCGATTGCACGTTCCAATGAAGCATGAGCCGTCGCGCGCATCGGAAATAGTATGAAATCGATATGTTCATTATCTTGTTCTTGAGGAAAATACTCGAAATACTTGTACAGCCTTCCACTTGCAACAGTTGAACATGCGATTCGACTTGAGTATTGCGTGATAGAAAGGATAAATATCACATAAAATCAATCAATTAAAAATCCATTGGCGAGTTGTTTTTAGGCATACTCCAGCTGCATCTGCAAAATTCGTCCTGCCTGAGTTTGCCGGAAATGCTTTTCTGTAAACGCTAATCGCATTTATACTAAGCAGTTTATTTGACACCCTCTATGAATGATTTATGTTTCGCATCCGCAAGATACATGATGCTGTCTCCCGCGCTAATCGTGACGCAATTACACAGATCAAGGCGATCCTGCAAGAGCAGTTCCCGCTTGCCACGAAAAAGGATATCGACAAACTGCCTGGTCAATTATCCGATCCGGTCAAATATCTTTTTCGTTCGGTGATCTTTTTGGCAGAGGATCAGCGAAATCACATCAAGGGTTTTGCCCTGATGCTGCATTTCAACGACTATAATTTCTGTTATCTCGAATTCATCTCTGCCGCACCTGGTCAGACTGGAGGCGGAATCGGCAGCGTCCTCTATGAGCGAGTCAGGCAAGAGGCGATGGATCTCGGGGCGATTGGCCTCATCTTCGAGGTACTGCCGGATGAGCCTCATTTATGTCTGCATCCCGATTTGTTGAAGCAGAATATCGCACGGCTGCGATTTTATGAACGCTATGGCGCTCGCCCGATATTGAACGAAGCATTCAATACGCCTGTGACATCGGATGACAATGATCTCTTTTTTCTCGTCCTGGATGCGCTTGGTCAGGAAAAACAGATATCTGGAAAGATAATACGCAGGATTGCTCGTGCTATCCTCGAACGTAAATACGGTCTCAGCAAGGATCAGGCCTACATGCGACGCGTGATCAATACCTTTAAAGATGATCCGATACGTCTGCGTGAACCTCGCTACAGTAAACGGAAGGTGGAAACGGGTAATAAAGACGTAAAAACAACAGCCGTCATCCCCATCGTCGTCAATACCGGGCATGATATTCATCATGTCAAGGACCGTGGTTATGTTGAGGCGCCGGTTAGGATCTCCTCAATACTCAAGGAACTGGAAAAAACCGGGTTGTTTCGCGAACTGAAGGCACGTAGGGTTTCCGAGCGTTATATTACTGCCGTGCATGATAAGAATTTCTTCAACTATATCCGCCGGGTTTGCGCACAGATGCCAGTGGGTAAGTCAACCTACCCAATTGTGTTTCCGATGCGAAATCATACCCGCCCTCCCAAAGATATGGAGATTCGTGCGGGGTATTACTGCATCGATACGTTCACCCCAATCAATCGAAATGCCTACCTGGCCGCCCGTGGTGCAGTGGACTGTGCCATGACTGCTGCCGAGGAGATTATCAGTGGTAAGCAATTCGCCTATGCCCTGGTACGTCCGCCTGGACACCATGCCGAACGCCGGGCAATTGGAGGGTTTTGTTATTTCAATTCAGCCGCGGTTGCTGCGAATTACCTCTCTGACTACGGCAGGATTGTCGTGCTGGACGTGGACTTTCATCATGGAAACGGTACACAGGATATCTTTTTCCGACGGGATGACGTTCTGACCATTTCCATCCATGGGCATCCCAATGATTCTTATCCTTATTTCAGCGGTTTTGAGGATGAAATCGGTGAAGGAGTAGGCAAGGGGTTTAACATCAATTATCCACTACCTGAGAAGATTACGCCCGAACGCTATCGCAAGACCCTGGGCGCCGCTGTAAAGAAACTTAACGGATTCAAACCGGCATATATTGTTGTCAGCCTCGGCCTGGATACCGGTAAAAATGACCCTACTGGCACTTGGTCTTTATTGCCTGAAGATTTTCGCCTGAATGGACAGATGATTGGTTGCTTGGGTATCCCCACCCTCATCATCCAGGAGGGTGGATATAACAATCGCACCCTGGGTGCAAATGCCAGGCAGTTTTTTACGGGTCTGTGGGAAGGTTATACCGAATGGCGGCAACGCAGGCGGAAATAGAAGTATTCAACAAGGAACTGTTCTCCAAACCCTGATTCACCTTTGTATACCTTTTGGCAAAAAAAGATAACTCAAATATGAAACTAGATCTCAAGTGGATAGCAATCGCTGCACTGATCCAGATTCTTGCGGGTGTCTTGGTGTTTACCATGACACGCGCTTATTACCTGGATGTCCAATCAAACAGTATCGATGCCTCCCAACCCGGGACTTTCAAGATGGGTGATCTATCCACCGAGGAACTTATCCGTGAATTGCAGGTGTATAACGATCAAACTCGCTCGGACGATCCTGCAGAAATAAACCAGCAAGCAAATGTACTATTTCAGAGAGGAGATTATGCAAGAGCGGCAGCACTTTATCAGCGTCTTATTGAACTATCGCCCGATGATGCCAGTGCTTATAACAATCTGGGCTTGAATCTGCATTACTTGGGTCGTTCGACAGAGGCATTGGAAATACTCCAACGCGGTACACAACTGCAACCGGAATTCCAACGGGTCTGGTTGACCCTTGGATTTGTGCAGAGTGGTGTAGGGCATAAGGATGCGGCCAAACGAGCCTTCAAGCGGGCTATTGAGCTAGGACCGGAAACTGAGCCGGGTAAATCTGCCAAAGACATGCTGAGTAAGCTTCCCTGAACAAACAGTGCTTGTGGGTGCTTGATCCTGCTCAATTGCTGAGCAAACCCGGTATGTTTAAATTTGGCTATACACGGTAATGGGTAATGACGCTTTTCGCTTGTTCACAGCAAAGAGATACCATGAGTTGGAAAACACATAGCATTTCAAAGCTCAACTTGGTTACTGTTGGTCGTCGTATCGAACGGGAGAAACAGACTGTCCGATCGATGCTGCGGATCTTCTGCACGGATCATCATAGCGGCGACAATGCACTATGTGATGATTGCAGCCAACTATTGGACTATGCCTGGCGTCGTCTGGAAAGCTGCCCATTTCAGGAGGCCAAGCCGGCCTGTAATCACTGCCAGGTCCATTGTTATGCTAAGGAGAAGCGTCAGAGAGTGAAGGAAGTGATGGTTTATGCCGGTCCGCGTATGATCTATCGACACCCCTATCAGAGTCTGCTGCACCTGCTCGATAAGGTACGTAAGGTTCCGCGACTGTTAAAAAAGGGGCCATAAAGTCCTCTACCGTGCATAAAATTTGGAACAACAGGATTAAAGAAAGAGCCTCTGATTAGTCAGGGCCCTTAATTATTTATTATTTGATCTAGTTTATTTTATTTATCATCCTCTTCATCATCATCTGCGTTAGAATCGCCTCTGCGGCTGATCGCCCAGATGCCGTCACCGTCATCAGCCGCTGAATGTTGGATGTTCACATACAGAGTATGCGGGTTGAAAGGGCTGAAATAGATACCCGTTCCCTCCGCTTCAAGATCGGTTAGAGAGGCGAACAGCTTCACCTTCTTGGCGGCGCCGAAATCATTGGTCTTGTGACTCGCAAACCAGAGATCGGAAGGAATGTTGTCCTCGATCATCACAAGATCGCCGTTAGGGGCTTCGGCCAGATTGTCGACACTGTCGAAGCCGGTTTGGAAATTTTCGTCCCCAGGCCTGCCGATCTCCACCGGAACGTTCACGCCTGGCTTGATGAAGTTCAGAAGACCTGATCTCGCCCTCCAGCTTTCTTGTAAGGCCCTGGCAAAAATCCTTATAGAATTCAATAGAAAACAAGCCAAGTACCGCGATAGGTACTGAGCCACCTTTGGCAGGGGCTGATATTTTGCGATGATACCGATTTCGGCGCGCGCTGGTGCGCGTACCTTTGCGATTTCCCCTACTGGTGGGCTCCAAACCGATGGCACAGATGCAACTTCCGATTTTTCCCGCCGGAGTGACCCACATCACCTCGGTGCTGGTGTTCAGTAAGCAAGATGGGCGGGTGACCTACTTCAACGGCACTCTGCCTGTGTTCGTTCATGATGAGCAGGACATGGCCTCGTTTCGCATGATCACTGCCCAGTTCTGCGTCACCGGCAATGCCAAACAGGCGGACATCGTGCGCGCCTTTGGGGTGACGAAGATCAGCCTGAAGCGGGCGGTGAAGCGCTACCGCGAGGAGGGACCGAAAGGGTTTTACGTGCCGCGTCAGCGGCGCGGACCGGCGGTGTTGACCCCGGCGGTACTGGCTGAGGCCCAGCAATTGCTCGATGACGGCCTGGAGACCCCGGAAGTCGCCGATCGACTGGGCATCAAGCGTGACACCCTGCGCAAAGCAGTCGGTGCAGGGCGTTTGCACAAAGCGGTAAAAAAAACGCTATCGAACTGACGAGCAAGAGCGAACGCTCGGCCACCGATCGGGTTGCCTCGATGGGCGTGGCAGCGACCGATGTCGAGGGACGTTTGGCCGCCAGCGTCGGCGAACTCGATGCGGTGGTCCCGGACTTTACCCCGGCGCTGGACGTACCCAATGGGGGTCTGCTCTGTGCGCTGCCGGCTTTGCTCGCCGTTGGCCTGCTCGAAGGGGTAGAGCGCTACTTGCAACTGCCCAAAGGCTACTATGGCCTGGACAGCCTGTTGTTGCTGCTGGCCTTCATGGCACTGGCACGGCTCGACTCGATCGAGGCCTTACGCTACAAGGCCCCGGGCGAGTGGGGCAACCTGCTGGGCCTGGATCGGGTGCCGGAAGTGCGCACCCTGCGTGCCAAGATCCAGCGGCTGGCCCAAGAGGATGCACCGCAACAATGGAGCGCCGCGCTGTGTGAGCGCTGGATGGCCGCTGCCCCCGAGCACAGTGGTGTGCTCTATGTCGACGGACATGTGCGCGTCTATAACGGCCACCAGACGAAGCTGCCACGTCACTACGTGGCTCGCCAGCGGTTGTGCTTGCGTGCCACCACTGACTACTGGGTCAACGCCATGGACGGTCAGCCCTTTTTCGTCGTCAACCAGGCGGTCGATCCCGGACTGATTCAGGTCATCGAGCAGGAAATTGTCCCGCGTCTGGACCAACACCTACCGGTGCCAGTGGACCCCGAGCTACTCGACAACGATCCGCTGCGTCATCGTTTCACGCTGGTGTTCGACCGCGAGGGCTATTCCCCGGACTTTCTGCAGCGCATGAAGGCGCAGCGCATCGCCTGTCTGACCTATCACAAATTCCCCGGCGAGGATTGGCCTGAACAGGCGTTTACCCCAAGCCAGTTTTGCCTGCCCAGTGGCGAGGTCGTCACCATGAACCTGGCCGAACGGGGAACTTGCCTGAGTAACCGATTATGGGTTCGAGAGCTGCGCAAGCTGACCGACCGGGGTCACCAAACCGCCATCCTGTGCACCGACTATCGCGGCGAGGTGGCGCCCTTGGCCATGGCGATGTTTGCTCGCTGGTCGCAGGAAAATTTCTTCAAGTACGCCCGTGAACACTTCGCTTTAGACCGCTTGACGGACTATCGAACCGAGGTGATTTCCGACCCCCTACGGGTGGTCAACCCCGACTATCGCCACCTCGATGGGAAAGTCCGCTCGCTCACCGGCAAGCTCACCCGCCGCTTGGCCAAGTTCGCCGCCATGAGCCTCGATGAGCCCATTGAACCCAAGCATGTCGAGCCGTTCCTACAGCGCAAGGCTGTCTTGCAAGAGGCGATCGAGAACCTGCAGCGCGAACTCGAGGCGCTCAAGGCCAAGCGCAAGGAAACACCTCATCATGTCAGCGTCGATGAGCTACCCGAGGAGGCACGTTTCCGCCGGCTCAGCACTCAGTCCAAGCACCTGATCGACACCCTCAAGATGATCGCTTACCGGGCCGAGACGGCGATGGCCAACAGCTTGCGCGAGCATCTCAAACGACCCGATGAGGCACGCCGACTCTTGCGCGCCCTCTACACCACCGAGGCCGATCTGTTGCCGGACACCGAAGCGGGCACTTTGACGGTACGTCTGCACCACGGCGCGAACGTCGCGACCAATCAGGTGATTGAGAAACTCTGCGAGGAGCTCAACGCAACCGAGACGGTTTTTCCGCGTACAAATCTACGTCTCGTGCTGAAATTGGGCTCGGGGTAAATTCCTCGAAATCAGGTCATCTGAGGGTGTCACGCTTGATGCCCAGTCGATCGGCGACTTCCGGGGTCTCCAGGCCGTCATCGAGCAATTGCTGGGCCTCAGCCAGTACCGCCGGGGTCAACACCGCCGGTCCGCGCCGCTGACGCGGCACGTAAAACCCTTTCGGTCCCTCCTCGCGGTAGCGCTTCACCGCCCGCTTCAGGCTGATCTTCGTCACCCCAAAGGCGCGCACGATGTCCGCCTGTTTGGCATTGCCGGTGACGCAGAACTGGGCAGTGATCATGCGAAACGAGGCCATGTCCTGCTCATCATGAACGAACACAGGCAGAGTGCCGTTGAAGTAGGTCACCCGCCCATCTTGCTTACTGAACACCAGCACCGAGGTGATGTGGGTCACTCCGGCGGGAAAAATCGGAAGTTGCATCTGTGCCATCGGTTTGGAGCCCACCAGTAGGGGAAATCGCAAAGGTACGCGCACCAGCGCGCGCCGGAATCGGTATCATCGCAAAATACCAGTCCCTGCCAAAGGTGGCTCAGTACCTATTGCGGTACTCGGCTTGTTTTCTATTGAATTCTATAAGGATTTTTGCCAGGGCCTTACAAGAAAGCTGGAGGGCGAGATCAGGTCTTCTGACCCTGCGCAAAGCAGTCGGTGCAGGGCGTTTGCACAAAGCGGTAAAAAAAACGCTATCGAACTGACGAGCAAGAGCGAACGCTCGGCCACCGATCGGGTTGCCTCGATGGGCGTGGCAGCGACCGATGTCGAGGGACGTTTGGCCGCCAGCGTCGGCGAACTCGATGCGGTGGTCCCGGACTTTACCCCGGCGCTGGACGTACCCAATGGGGGTCTGCTCTGTGCGCTGCCGGCTTTGCTCGCCGTTGGCCTGCTCGAAGGGGTAGAGCGCTACTTGCAACTGCCCAAAGGCTACTATGGCCTGGACAGCCTGTTGTTGCTGCTGGCCTTCATGGCACTGGCACGGCTCGACTCGATCGAGGCCTTACGCTACAAGGCCCCGGGCGAGTGGGGCAACCTGCTGGGCCTGGATCGGGTGCCGGAAGTGCGCACCCTGCGTGCCAAGATCCAGCGGCTGGCCCAAGAGGATGCACCGCAACAATGGAGCGCCGCGCTGTGTGAGCGCTGGATGGCCGCTGCCCCCGAGCACAGTGGTGTGCTCTATGTCGACGGACATGTGCGCGTCTACAACGGCCACCAGACGAAGCTGCCACGTCACTACGTGGCTCGCCAGCGGTTGTGCTTGCGTGCCACCACTGACTACTGGGTCAACGCCATGGACGGTCAGCCCTTTTTCGTCGTCAACCAGGCGGTCGATCCTGGACTGATTCAGGTCATCGAGCAGGAAATTGTCCCGCGACTGGACCAACACCTACCGGTGCCAGTGGACCCCGAGCTACTCGACAACGATCCGCTGCGCCATCGTTTCACGCTGGTGTTCGACCGCGAGGGCTATTCCCCGGACTTTCTGCAGCGCATGAAGGCGCAGCGCATCGCCTGTCTGACCTATCACAAATTCCCCGGCGAGGATTGGCCTGAACAGGCGTTTACCCCAAGCCAGTTTTGCCTGCCCAGTGGCGAGGTCGTCACCATGAACCTGGCCGAACGGGGAACTTGCCTGAGTAACCGATTATGGGTTCGAGAGCTGCGCAAGCTGACCGACCGGGGTCACCAAACCGCCATCCTGTGCACCGACTATCGCGGCGAGGTGGCGCCCTTGGCCATGGCGATGTTTGCTCGCTGGTCGCAGGAAAATTTCTTCAAGTACGCCCGTGAACACTTCGCCTTAGACCGCTTGACGGACTATCGAACCGAGGTGATTTCCGACCCCCTACGGGTGGTCAACCCCGACTATCGCCACCTCGATGGGAAAGTCCGCTCGCTCACCGGCAAGCTCACCCGCCGCTTGGCCAAGTTCGCCGCCATGAGCCTCGATGAGCCCATTGAACCCAAGCATGTCGAGCCGTTCCTACAGCGCAAAGCTGTCTTGCAAGAGGCGATCGAGAACCTGCAGCGCGAGCTCGAGGCGCTCAAGGCCAAGCGCAAGGAAACACCTCATCATGTCAGCGTCGATGAGCTACCCGAGGAGGCACGTTTCCGCCGGCTCAGCACTCAGTCCAAGCACCTGATCGACACCCTCAAGATGATCGCTTATCGGGCCGAGACGGCGATGGCCAACAGCTTGCGCGAGCATCTCAAACGACCCGATGAGGCACGCCGACTCTTGCGCGCCCTCTACACCACCGAGGCCGATCTGTTGCCGGACACCGAAGCGGGCACTTTGACGGTACGTCTGCACCACGGCGCGAACGTCGCGACCAATCAGGTGATTGAGAAACTCTGCGAGGAGCTCAACGCAACCGAGACGGTTTTTCCGCGTACAAATCTACGTCTCGTGCTGAAATTGGGCTCGGGGTAAATTCCTCGAAATCAGGTCATCTGAAGGTATGCACGTGTTGCCGATAGGCCGGACCTTGGGAACGATACTCTTGGACCAGCGCTTCCAGGGTCTTCTCGCTGACAATGGGATAGAGTACATCTTTAATCGTGCCGTCGGGGTTGCTCAACGCCACTTCAGCCATTTTGAACAGGAGCGTCGTTTTTCCATGGATGCGCTGGATATCGCCGAGCAGCTCTTTCACGATCTTCTTTTCAGCGCGGACACCGATGCGGTGAACGATCCGAATCAACAGCTCGACCAGCCCATCGATGACTTCCTGGCGCCGCTGCCAGCAAAACGCCGCCATCAAGGTATATCGCACCGGCGCCAGGTGCAGGCGCATCTCGCGGGGCGGTTCGGTCGTGGCCCGAAGGCGATAGTGGTGAACAAGTTTCGGTGGTATGTCGGCGAAAAGATCAGCGGGTAGACCCACCACCGTGAGTTGTTCAAGCTTGGCCAGTTCCTTCAGTACACTGTTCAGGCCAACCGGACCCGGATCGGTCTTGAGCCGGCTGAACAGGCTGGCACCCACAGCGGGTTCTTCATCTCCATCGTCGCCGACCGCCGTCTACGCGCTTCCTGTGGGCTGCAACAAGGCGTCAATCCGAGCGCATGTCTCGGCGGGCAGTTTGCCCGCAATCATGGTAAAGAGTTCGGCATCGTAGCGATGGAGCACCGAACGGATCCGTCGCTCGATGCGCTTCGGCGACGGGGGCTCGATGTGGAGATCGCGACACCACTCGAGCACGGCCTCGGTTAAACTCTGGACGTTTTGATCGAACAGCATGACCTCGTGGAGAAGCCACTCATCCAGCCGGGCGCCGTCAGCCGCTGTGAATGGGCGAAAACCCAGGTACCCGCGGATAGCGGCGCGATGTTCTTTTCGCGCCCGACCCCGCCAGTCGTATTTCTGAAAGAGGTTAATCGAAAGACCGAGCTCGCTGGCCAGGTGCCGTAGCGCCGCAGCCGGTACTTCCCGCGGCGATCTTGGAAACCGCCCCTCGATCTGAAAAAATTTCAGCTGAACGGCAAAACCAAACCGATTGTGCCCGACGCGGTTGGGCAACAGTGCCAGCTCCTCGGGGCTGAGTGACCATTGTTCGGCGAGTTCGTCATCCGACCAGTTTCGTTTCATGTGCTTTCCCACCTGCTTGATGCCAGTTGGCGAAAGCGCGCGATTGTAGCGAGTTGGCGGATGTTTGCACCAATCGTTGTATTAGACAGTGCTGATATTGCCCCTTATGACAGCTACCCTAGATTTGGGCCCATTGGTGACGCTGGCGTTGATGCTCGACGGCAGCGGTTTTTCCCGACGCAGCCGGATCTTCCCGGGCAATGTCAGCGAGCCGGGGACTTTGCAACAGATGATCGAGCACCTGCGTACACCTGCCGATGCCGGGCAACCGCAAGGCAATGACCCTGAGCCGCTAGCGCGAACCCAGGACGCACCACAGCACACGCTGGATCTACGCGGCCCGCCCACCATCGTCATGGACGCTGGCATCGCCTCGGAAGAGAATGTCGCCTGGCTCCAGGAAAAGGGCTACCCCTACATCGTGCCCAGCCGCAAACGCCATCTGGAATTCGATGACGACAAAGCAGTCCTCGTCAACGGCGGTGAGCATGAGGCGGTACGCGCTATGCGCATCGAGCGCGATGATGGGCAGATCGAACTGTATTGCCACTCCGAGCGCCGGGAGGCCAAGGAGAGCGCAATCAACGAACGCTTCTCAACACGATTCGAACAGGAACTTGAACACCTTGCCGAAGGGCTGGACAAACCCCGTCGGCTCAAGAGCGCCAAGAAGGTCTGCGAAAAGATCGGGCGGTTGCGGCAGAAATATTCCCGGGCCGCGAAAGACTACGCGATCACCACCGAACACGATACAAGCGGTAAAAAGGCCATCGCCTTACACTATCGTCGGATAGAGCGTGCCGAAGATCCCGACGCCTATCCCGGCGTCTATTGCCTGCGCAGTAATCGGAGCGAATGGGACGAGGCGCAACTGTGGCGCACCTACACGATGTTGACCGACCTCGAAGCGGTCTTCCGCAGCCTCAAATCCGAATTGGGGATGCGCCCGGTCTACCATCAGAAGACCCATCGTGTCGAAGGCCACATCTTCATTACCCTGTTGGCCTACAACCTGGTGCACCAGATTCGGCTCACGCTCAAGACCCAGGGCATCAACGACAGTTGGGAGACGATCCGTACCACCCTGGGCACGCAGATGCGCACGACCGCCAGTGTGCGTGGTGAAGACGGCGAACAGATTCACATCCGTAAGAGTAACTACCCCAATGCCTCACAGCAAATACTGCTGCGGGCCTTGGAACTGCCATGGAATCCGGGCAAGACACAGAAGACTGTTGTCACACCGTAAATCACAAACCGTAGTGCCATAACAAAGGCAAGGAATCCGCAACGTGCTGTTATCAAGAGATAATATCGGATATCGTGACAAAGATGGGCTGAGCAGGGGTCTGGTCAGCCAGCGGCGACGCAGGCCTGGCGCCAGGTAGAAGAACAAGGCCGTTGCGTAGAGCAGCCAGAACGACAGCGCTAGAAAGACAGGCAGCATTTGTTGCCACTGCAGAAAGACCAGCAGCAAGGGCGGCACTGTCAGCCAGACGATTACATTCACTGCCTGATGGGCCATCCACCCGAGGGCAAGCAGCAGAAGCAATAAGCCGATCAGGGTCATTGGTCCGCGTCCTCGAGTGGTCCGTGCGAGAGGGTGCTGTCCAGAAACCTCGCTGCAGAAACGGCCGCATTGGATTGCACGGTCCGCGAGCCTGACACGCGGCCAGCGGGGTTGCAGGGTTCGCAGTAGCCGCGGGCCTGCGCGGCAAACTGCAGCGCATCGTCGTTGTACATCATGCGATCATCACACCAGGGCAGACGGCGGTAGATGCCCGCGTCGTCCAGCCCCATGAAGGGGTATTTGATAATCTCGAAATAGGGCGAGTAGTCGAAGTCCTTGGGTGTGAACAAGCGGGGATTGCGCTTGAAGAAACGCACGCTGCCATCCGCGCGGCGGTCGATGAACGGCAGAATCGGGAAATTGACCGAATTGAAGGCTGCAGCCAGCAGACAGGAACAGACGGTCCTGGTCGGCACGCCTGCGTTGTGTTCAAACAGGCTGGAGCGCCAGCGCCTTGGCAGGATGCTCCAGGGAAAAAAGAAGCGCACCAGGTCAAGCAGCTGTCTCAGGTCGTAGTTGCAGCCCAGATGGCGGATGGTGTAATCGATTACCCGCTGGGCGTCCTTGGGCTCCAGTCCTGCGGGGCGACAGATACGCACATGTTGCAGACGGTATTTGGATAATGGTGAGATGTGGGTGCCCTCTCCCAGTAGTGCCTCCACCAACAATTGTTCACCGGGATCGCCCTCGTAACCGCCCCGGATTCTGGCCTGCAGCTGTCTGTCACCGATATCGAACAGACGGCCGATATACAGGGCGGAATGGGTCCAGGTGCTTTGGGTGATCGCCTTGATCACCTCGCTGACCCGGCTGCGGCCCTCCACCAATAACACGTCGCCCGGTCTCAGCTCGTAACTGAGCCGGCTGAAATCGCACAGCGGCGAGCTAGAAGGCGGACCCTCTTTCGCCAGCCACCTGGAAGTAGCCGCCGTGAACTGTTGTGCGAGATGACCCATAAAAAACCTAGCTGTTAGGCCAGGTACATATACAATAAACGACAGTTGACCTGTGGCTTGGGTTTCAAGTTCCGCAGCGGATGTGTGGACCAATTATATTTTAACTAATAAAAAAATTTATATTACAATAAGTAATATAATTTAATTACAATCAACCTGAACATGATTTATGGGCATAAAAAAACCGGCGTGCTCGTTTGAGCAGCGCCGGTCTGGTCAGGATTCGCGGTTACTGAGCCTGGACTACGCCCTCGATCACCGCGGGAGAGTCCGTGATCAGGGGCTTGTCGCTCCAGCTGATCGAGACCGTACCAGAGACAGCGCTAGGCAGGGTGAGGCTGATGTTGTCCACACTCAGGCCGGCATTGGTGCAGGGCGTGGTGCCCGACACAGTAGAGCTGGGTGGGCAGATCTTGCTCGCCGGGCGGGACCTGCTCTTACTTGAAAAACACCACCGGTTCGAGGGCGCTGGTGGATTTGAACACCACGCTGCCCCCCGAGGTATCGGCCCACAGCCAGCGCTGATTCCAGTCGTTGTTTGGGGTAATATCCACATCCGCGATATCGGTGAGGCTGGGACCGCCCTGACCGCCCCAGGTCAGGCTGTCGGTCACCTTGAGTTGGTGGATGCCGCCGCCCTGATCGACCACGCTGGCTCAGTAGTCCTGTTGCTTTGAGCAGCCGTTCTCGCAATTCGGATCACTCAAATCGCCCCACCAGTTGAGGGCGATGCCGACCATCTCGGCATAGGAGGAGGTGACCTTGCTGCGCCGCCAGAGCTTGCCGCTAGAGGCCTGCACGGTGAAGGTTTCTGCGCTAGCCGCATCACCGAAGTTCTCTTGCGTAATGGTCTGGCCTGACAGATCCTGCAGGGTCAAGCAGGGATTTTCGATAGGGGCCAGCTATGTTAATTAACTCCATCGGATGAAAAGGCGATGTTCTAACTTGATATGTATATTAATAAATTATTTATAACAATAAGATATAAAGTATATCTAATTTTTTTGTTATCTTGTGTTGAGGCTTAAGGGCACAGGTAAATCGTTGGTTAGGGTCATTCGAAGCGGGCTCGAACCATCGGTGATTCAGCATCAACTTGATGCTATAGCGACTTGAGAATACGACGCTTTAAGAACGAAGCTAATGTATTGATGCAGCAGACACCACTCGCTGACCTAAACGACATATGCGCATGGTTTGGGTAAGCGCAGGGTGATGGGCCCAGGAGATGGCGGGAAGGCAATGATTCTTCCGCGACATCCTATTGGACTGTCTCGATCTGACGCACCGGGCAGACTAGAGGCGCAGCGATGCAGGACGTATTGAAATGCAGTCGAGGCCGGCTACCATCATCGAGCTGACAGCCATCTCGCAGGATTTCACCATCAGCCGGATGAATTGGTTTTTGGCAGGATCAACATCAGGCTCTGATGCCTGCACTCCACCAGATTCTGCAGGCCCCTTCGTCCGAAACCATACAAGGTCCCACCGGGTTGCGCGGGGTGCAGGCCTTGCCGTAGATGCGGCACTGGTTGGGGTAGTTGCGTCCCAGCACCACCTGAGCGCAATCGCAGCCGGGCGGCATCTCGCCCGCCCGGCGCCGGGTCTCGCCGGCGTAATCGGGAAAATGCTCGCGGGCATCCCATTGACGATAGCTTCGGTTGAGCTGGTAACCGGAATTCGGGAATGGTGCCGATGCCCCGCCAATTGGCGTCAGTCACGTCCATGGCGGTTTGCAGATGCTGTCGCGCCATGGGGTTGCCGCCGGGTCTGACCAGCTCTGGGTAGCAGTTGTCGAGAAACAACCGTTCGTCCAACAGTTGCCGCAGCACCGAGTAGGTAGCGGCAAGCAGGCTCTCGGCGGTGAAGCCGGCCACGGCGGCGGGGATTCGATGCCGTGCAATCACGAATTTCCACTCTTCGGGCCCCATGACTGTCGCCACATGGCCGGGCGCCACCAGGGCGTCGAACCCGGGGGTATCCGAGTCGAGCAGCATGGCCACCGCCGGCCAGGTCAAGCGGCCGGACAGCAGCAGCGAGAGATTATCAGGGATGCCCTGGACCAGCAGGGATGCCACCGGGGCTGTGGTGGTTTCGAAGCCGGCCGCGAAGAACACCACCTGGCGATGCGGGTTCGCAACTGCGATCTGCAAGGCCTCGATGGGGGAGGCGATGGGACGCACATCGGCGCCGGCGGCGTGGGCCTGATCCAGGGATCGGGGTTCCTCCTTGGGCACGTTCACCGGCACCCGCAGCATATCGCCGAAGGCGAGTCAGAATGATCCTGTCTTTGAGGGCCAGCTGAATGGCCTGGTAGATATCCTCTTCCGGACACACACAGACCGGACAGCCGGGGCCGGGGATCAGTTCGATGTTCCGGGGCAAAGCAACCCGCAGTCCCGCCTGGGAGATGGAGCGTTCATGCCCGCCGCAGACATTCATGATGCGCACACGCTCCGGCAGCGCGAGGGCATGGATGCGTTGCAGCCAGGCTTTGGCGTTCAGGGACATGCGGAATCAGCGGCCAGTTTCAGCGCACGCCGCTAGCCATGCGCATGCAGGCTTGCGCCGTCCGGCTGCAGCTTGGGGGTGTTGGTCTCGCCCCGGGCGCGCCGCTCCGCCTGCTGCGCCAACTGGTGCTCCAGCCAGTGTAGCCAGGTATCCAGACTCTCTCTGCTGCGCGCTGAAAGGGTGCAACACGGGCTCGCTCACGGCCAGACTGCGAATCGCCGTTTCCGCCCGCTCCGGGTTGAAGTCATCCAGGTAGGGCAGCAGATCCGCCTTGGTGATCAGCACCTTGTCCGCGGCGCGGAAGATGACCGGATATTTGGCCGGTTTGTCGTCCCCCTCGGTCACCGACAGCAGGGTCACGTTGAGATGCTGACCCAGGTCGAAACTGGCCGGGCAGACCAGGTTGCCGACATTCTCGATGAACAGGAGGTCCAGCGGCTCCAGCTCGATCCGGTGCAGGGCCTGATGCACCATGTGGGCATCCAGGTGGCAGGCGGTGCCGGTGGTGATCTGCACCGCATCGACCCCTTTGCGGCGGATCCGTTCCGCATCGTTCTCGGTTTCCAGGTCGCCCTCGATGACGCCGATCCGAAGCTTGTCGCCCAGTGCATCGATGGTGGCCTCCAGCAGGCTGGTCTTGCCGCTGCCCGGCGAGGACATCAGGTTGATCGCCAGGACGCCATGCTGATCGAAATGCTGCCGGTTGTGGGCCGCCTGATGGTCGTTTTCGCTGAGCAGATTTTTCAGTACTTCCACCGCGACCTGGCCGTCCTGGGTGTGGGCGTGTTTGCCGCCTTGTTCCACGAGGTGCCGGTTGGCGTCGGTGACGTTGCAGCCGCAGGTATCGCACATGATCTAGGGTCTCCAATCGGTTGGGCTAATGCTGAACTGACTCTCAGCTCAAAGCGACCTGTTCGTTCCGAGTCAGTTCCACACTGGCCAGCAGCAGTTCATCGCCGCTGATCGAACTGTGTGCGGAAATCCCCGCACGCCGCGCAGAGCAGCCTGCTGACAGTCGCCTCACTCTCCGCGCCGCACTGGCTGCAGCGCACCCGGATCGGCTGAGATTCGGTCAGCAGCTCCGCCTGTGCGGCGATGGTGCCTGCCCGGGCGATGCTGAAGGCCTGTCCGAGCAGTTCCGGCACCACCCCGGAAAGGGGACCGATGCGCAAGTAAATGCGAGTCACCTGGCTGGCCCGCTCGCGTTGCGCGATCTCGTCTACCTGTTTCAGCAGTGCCTGGCAGACCGACAGTTCATGCATGCGGCGGAGGCTCTTGCAGGGCCAGCATCTGGTCATAGATCTCCCAGGCCGACCTTGCCTCCTGCGGTGTGACCTTCTGAATCGCGTAGCCCACATGCACCACCACGAAATCATCCGGATTGAGTTCTTCATGCTGCAGCATGAACAGATTGACGTCCCGCTCGACACCTTTGGCCTCGCAGCGTGCATTGAACCCGTCAATCTGTTTGATCCGCATGGGGATACCGAGACACATGGTGTAACCTATTAAGCAGCATATTTAGCTTCCATTCTGGCAAGGAGTACGGAATTGTCAATCGAATCGGTCTTAATCCTAGGCATAGGTAACACCCTGTTGATGGATGAAGGGATAGGCGTGCATGTGGTGGAGCGCCTGCGTCCGTTGCTGGAAACTCATCCGGCCGTCGAGATTCTGGATGGCGGCACCCTGAGTTTTACCCTGGCGGAGCCGATCGCCAGGGCGGATGGTCTGATCGTGGTGGATGCCGCCCGCATGGACAGCCCGCCAGGTACCGTCAAGGTGTTCAGAAACACCGAGATGGATCGGTATTTAGTGGGCAACCGCCAGAGTGTGCACGAAGTCAGTCTGACCGATCTGTTGGATATCGCCAGGTTGTCCGAACAATTTCCGCAACAGCACTGTCTGGTTGGGATCGAGCCTTGCCGCATGGATTGGGGTGATGCGCCCAGTCCGGAGTTACTTCCTGCAATGGATCGGGCTGTACAGGCGATCCTGGCTATACTGGATGAGTGGGGATATGGGGTTGGCAGGGATTAAGAAATTTAATCTATTAGAAAATAACATTATTTTCACATATTCCATGATCCAGATCAGTACCAAATCCTACGGATAAGGATAATCTTATCGGGTGAAATTTTGTTTGCGATAGTCATATGCAAAAATTGCAGGACATCGAAATACGCACGGAAAGCCCTGCCGGTCCACCCGCCAGTCATGGTAATGCAACTCCGATACTGCATGAGATCCTGCACGCCCTGCGGCGCCTCCAACAAGACGCTGAACCGACTACCATAGATCTGGGTGCGATACCTTTCGGTCCCGGGGATGCGGAACAATTGCAGGAGATACTGGGGCGGGGCGAGGTGACAGTCCAGTTGCATGCGCTGGGGAACAGTGAAATCTGGGAAACGGCTTATCCTGGTGTCTGGTTCCTGGAACACAACAATACGCTTGGCGAGCGTATCGCCTGGCAGATCGAAGTGACCCGCATACCGACGATCCTTCAGACCCCTTCTGAAGACCTCGCAGAATCCATTGACCGGCTGGTTGGTCAACTCAATACAGCTTCCACCGACGCCGGTTTGACAGACCCTGGAGGGCGTGATGGCTGAACAATCTACCGTAAGCAAAACCCTGGGACAAAGCCTGCGCGAGCAGGGAGTGTCGCGCCGGGGATTTTTGAAATTCTGTGCCGCCACCGCCTCCATTGATGGCGCTGCCCCCCAGCATGGTGCCGGCCATTGCCGAATCGCTGGAAAAGGCCAGGCGACCCTCCGTGATCTGGCTCTCGTTTCAGGAGTGCACCGGTTGCACCGAATCCCTGACCCGCAGCCATGCCCCCACTTTGGAGAGCCTCATCTTCGATCATATTTCGCTGGATTACCACCACACCCTGCAGGCCGCCGCCGGTGAGGCAGCCGAGGCCGCGCGGGAAGCGGCCATGCATGAAAATCAGGGCAACTATCTCCTGGTAGTGGACGGTTCCATCCCGCTGGGTGATCCGGGTTATTCCACCATTGCGGGCATCAGCAACCTGGATATGTTACAGGAGACCGCGGCCGGTGCCGCAGCGGTGATCGCGGTGGGTAGCTGTGCGGCGTTTGGCGGTCTGCCCCATGCGGCTCCCAATCCCACCGGGGCGGTTTCGGTCTCGGAGATCGTCAAGGACAAGCCGGTCATGAACGTGTCGGGTTGTCCACCGATTCCGATCGTGATTTCCGGAGTACTGGCTCACTTCCTGACCTTCGGTGGCTTGCCGGAACTGGACGCGCTGGGTCGCCCGAAGGTGTTCTATGGGCAGAGCATCCATGACCGTTGTTATCGCAGGCCATTCTATGACAAAGGTCTGTTCGCCGAGACCTTCGATGACGAAGGCGCCCGCAAGGGCTGGTGCCTCTATCGCCTGGGCTGCAAGGGGCCAATGACCTACAATGCCTGCGCCACCGCCAAATGGAACGGCGGCACCAGTTGGCCGATCGAATCGGGCCATGGCTGCCTGGGCTGTTCGGAGCCGAACTTCTGGGATGCCGGCGGCTTCTACAACGCCCTCTCCATACCCACCGGTGAGGTGTCGCGGAATCTGGGGTATGGGGTGGCTGCCGGGGTGGCGGCGGGTGTTGCGATCGGGGTGCTGAACCGGCGTCAGCAGGCCGCAGCGGCCGGTAAACATGAAACTGTAACAATAGAAGATCTGGATAGAACCTCATGAATACTCCTATCGACTTTCTGTTATGGGTAAAAGGCCCCGCCTTTGATGTGGCAGTGACCATCTTTGTGCTGGGGATCATCATTCGTCTGTTCGAGATTCTCCTGCTTGGGCGCCAACCGGATTATGCGGAAGCCAAGGGCAGTGAATTCAGCGCCGGGCTGAAAACAGTCTTCACCCGCAACTTGCCGGAACCCGGTTCTTTCAAACGGGCCCCCTTCACCGTGATCGGTGGCTACATCTGGCACATCGGCTTTCTCATCACCTTGTTCCTGTTTATTCCGCACATCGAGCTGATCCGCGGGACACTCGGCATAGAATGGCCTGGTCTGTCGAATTATATGGTGGATGCGGTAGCCGTGATCACCCTCGTCACCCTGGTCGCCATGCTGATCGATCGGCTGTTGCATCCAGTCAAACGATTTCTCAGCGGACCGGAAGACTACCTGGTCTGGCTGGTGACCTTTCTACCGCTGCTGACCGGCTATCTCGCCTTGCATCGTATGCTCAATCCCTATCCGTTAGTGCTCGGTCTGCATATTCTCAGTGTTGAGCTGTTGCTGGTGGTGTTCCCCTTCACCAAGCTGATGCATGCGATTACCTTTCTCATTGCCCGCTGGTTCAACGGTGCGATCGCGGGCCGCAAAGGAGTACAGTCATGAGCGGTGCAACCCTGGAGAGAGGACTGAATGCCTTTCGTGAACAGCTGGATGCCCCGATAGCGTCCTTCTTCTCGAGCTGTGTCAACTGTGGCATGTGCGCCCAGGCCTGTCTGTTCTATACCGAAACCGGCGATCCGAAATACACCCCGATCCACAAGCTGGAGCCCTTGCGGCGCGTATGGGAACAGGAATACACCCTGTGGGGGAGATTCAAATCCGTGTTCGGCCTGGTGCAACCGGTCACCGATGCGCTGCTCGAGGAGTGGGAGACCCTGGTCTACGACTCCTGCACCCTGTGCGGACGCTGTTCCATGGTCTGTCCGGTGGGCAACGATATCGCCTATATGGTGCGTAAGACCCGAGAGGGGTTCGTGGCGGCCGGTTATGCGCCGGAGGGCATGAAGGGGGCCAGTCGGCGCGCCATCACGATCGGCAGCCCGATGGGGGTGAAATACCCCGCCGTGGCCGCCCAGATCAAGCATATCGAGGCGGATACCGGTCTGCCTATTCCGGTGGATGTGGCAGGGGCCGATTATATGGCGCTGCTCTCCTCCATGGAGATCATGAACTTCCCGGAGTACATCGAGGCCCTGGCCCGCATCTTCAAGCAGGCGGGTCTCTCCTGGACCATCGCCTCCGAGGCCTTCGAGGCCACCAACTCGGGCATCCAGATCGGTTCCAGCGACATCGCCAGGGAGTTGGTGAGCCGGGTGGTGAGTGCGGCGGAAAAACTCAAGGTCAAGTATGTCATCAGTCCCGAATGCGGGCATGCCTATACCGCGATCCGCTGGGAGGGGCCCAATCTGATCGGCAGGCCCTTTACTTTCCGGGTGGTGCACATCCTGGAACTGCTGGATGAGCTGCGCGCCAGCGGACGCCTGAAGACCGAGGGCTTTAAAGAGGCCAGGCTCACTTTTCATGATCCCTGTCAGATCGTGCGCCGGGGCGGGGTGCTGGAACAGCCGCGCAATCTGCTGAAACAGATCGCCAGCAATTTCGTCGAGATGAGCGACCATCGCGAGATGAACTGGTGCTGCGGCGGCGGCGGTGGGGTCAGCGCCAATGAGCGGGCCGATGAGCTGCGCATCAAGGTCTTCGCCCGCAAGAAGAGCCAGTTGGACGAACTCCAGGTGGACACCCTGGTGACCGCCTGCGCCAACTGCCGGCTGATGCTGGAAGATGGCCTTGAAGAGTACCGGATGGAGCTGCCGGTGGTGGGTTTGACCGAGTTGCTGGCGGAACACCTGGTGGAAGACAAAGAGTAGCCGTTTTGCACCGCTGAGTGCCGAGACTGCAGCTGCAGGAGATGAGTGAACATGAGCGAACGTATCGTCGTTGATCCGATTACCCGAATCGAAGGGCACCTGCGCATCGAGGCCCAGATGGAGGGGGAGCAGATTGCCTCCGCCTACTCTTCCGGCACCATGGTGCGGGGCATCGAGATTATTCTCCAGGGCCGGGATCCACGGGACGCCTGGGCGTTTACTCAAAGGATCTGCGGGGTCTGCACCCTGGTGCACGGTATCGCGGCGGTCAGGTCAGTCGAAAATGCCCTCGACTATCCGATTCCGCACAACGCGGAACTGATCCGCAACCTGATGATCGGCGCTCAGTACATTCACGACCATGTGATGCATTTCTATCATCTGCACGCCCTGGACTGGGTGGATCTGGTGTCCGCCCTGTCGGCCGATCCGGCCGCGACCTCGTCGCTGGCTCAGTCCCTGAGTAACTGGTCGAAGTCCTCGCCCGGCTACTACTCGGACATGCAGAAGAAGCTCAAGGGCTTTGTGGAAGCCGGTCAGCTGGGTATCTTCGCCAAGGCCTATTGGGGGCATCCGGCCTATAAACTGCCGCCAGAGGCCAACCTGATGGCGGTGGCCCACTATCTGGAAGCCCTTGCCTGGCAGCGGGATGTGGTGCAGTTGCACGCCATTTTTGGTGGCAGAAATCCGCACCCCAACTTTCTCGTCGGCGGCGTCGCCTCGCCGATCGATCTCAACTCCGACTCCGCCATCAACGCCAAGAAACTGGCCCAGGTGCAGAATGTCATCGACAAGATGCGGGAGTTTACCGATCAGGTCTATGTGCCGGACACCCTGGCGATCGCCGGCTTTTACAAGGACTGGGGTGAGCGGGGCGAGGGTCTGGGCAATTTCCTCTGTTACGGCGACCTTCCCAGCAAGAGCATGAATGATCCGGACAGTTACTTCCTGCCCGCCGGCGTCATCCTCGACCGGGATCTCTCCACCGTACATCCGTTGGATATGCACGATCCGGATGAGATTCAGGAGTATATCGCTCACTCCTGGTATGACTACTCAGGGGGTAAGGAGGTGCCCTTGCATCCCTATGCGGGCGAGACCAAGCTCAATTATACCGGTCCCAAGCCACCCTACCAACACCTCGATGTGGATGAATCCTACTCCTGGCTCAAGTCGCCACGCTGGAAAGGTAAGCCCATGGAGGTGGGTCCCCTGGCGCGGGTCCTGACCCTGTACGCCAAGGGTCATGAACAGACCCGGGAACTGGTGCACATGACCCTGAACAAACTGGACCTGCCGACCCGGGCGCTGTTCTCCACCCTGGGTCGCACCGCCGCCAGGACCCTGGAATCCAAGATTATCGCCGACGCCATGCAGGGCTGGTACGACCAACTGGTGGCCAACATCAAGGCGGGCGACACCCGCACCTTCAACGAAACCCTCTGGGATCCCTCGACCTGGCCGAAAAAATGCCAGGGGGTGGGCTTCATGGAGGCGCCTCGCGGCGCCCTGGGCCACTGGATCGTCATCGAAGACGGCAAGATCGCCAACTACCAGGCCGTCGTGCCCAGTACCTGGAATGCCGGCCCAAGGGACCCGGCGGGTCTGCCTGGCGCCTATGAGGCGGCGCTGCAGGATAATCACCAACTGGCGGACGTCAAACAACCGCTGGAGATCCTGCGCACCATCCACAGCTTCGACCCCTGTATCGCCTGCGCGGTGCATCTTTCCGACGAGGAGGGTCAGGAGATGTTGCAACTCAAGGTGACCTGAAGTTTTACTTGGGCGTCTTTGGCGTGCAGAATGAGCATCTGCCAGACCCGTTCGCTTGAGGTCGAGTGACGGACCGTGGTCGATGTCGAAATCCTTGAAGAGGGAGTCTTGTTCAGAGGGAACCAGGATTGATGGATTTCAAAGAGATTATCTCCGTGGCGGGATATGGGCTCGAGGCGATCGGTGTTCTGGTCATCGTTGCGGGGTCGATAGCATCTTCGTTGCGGTTTCTGACTAATTTTCGTCGCCAACCGGAAGCTGTGGCCTATCGCGTCTACCGCCGCCAGCTGGGTCGTTCCATTATTCTGGGTTTGGAATTTCTCATTGCCGGCGACATCATCCGCACGGTAGTGGTCGCCGACACCTTGACCAACATCACCATCCTGGGCCTCATCATCCTGATTCGAACCTTTTTGGGTTTCACTCTGCATCTGGAGGTCGAGGGGCGTTGGCCCTGGCAGCAAGCGAAGGATGAAGAGGTGAAATGAGAGGCCGGCGGCGATCGTCTGTGGCCCCATTGTGTGAGGCGAGCTTACAGGCAACCCCGCGGGAAGGGATCGAGGAATGAAAAAACTGCTGTCTGCGCTTATCCTGGGTTTGCTGCTGTACGGGGTCATTGCCGGTAACCCGAACCTGTTTCATGGTTTTACGGAACAGGCAACATCTCCCCAACAACTGCAGACCCTGTATGCAAACCGGCAGAGCGATGTTCAAGTGGTGGGCGCCGGCACCGTCAAGGCCCTCCTGAGAGACGACCTGGATGGCAGTCGGCATCAGAAATTCATCCTCGAACTCCCCTCCGGACAGACCCTGCTTATCTCGCACAACATTGATCTGGCTCCGCGCATCGAGGGGCTCAGACAGGGCGACAGGGTGGAGTTCTTCCGGTGAATATGAATGGAACGTCAAGGGCGGGGTTGTTCACTGGACCCACCACGATCCGCAAGGCCGGCATGCAAATGGCTGGCTAAAACATCAGGGCAGGCTTTATCAGTAAGTTAAGAACAATCACTATTTCTTGAGTATCGAATTATGAATATTGAACAATTGAATGCAGAGTTTGGGATTGCTGATCAACTTAGATTTATCGCGGGAAAGGCCGGACTGCCGTTTGTCGAGATCCAGAACGGCAAGGCCAGCGCGCTCATATCCGCATATGCCGGTCAGGTTCTCTCTTTCAAACCCGCAGGGCAATCGGAAGATCTCCTGTTCCTGAGCGACAAGGCCTACTATCAGCAGGGCAAAGCCATCAAGGGTGGTGTTCCCATCTGCTGGCCCTGGTTTGGGCCAGATCCCGAGGGCTTGGGACGGCCGGCCCATGGCTTCGTAAGAAATCGCCAGTGGTCGGTGCTGGAATCGGAAACCACCGCCACGGCTGAGACCAAGCTGGTACTGGGCCTGCAGGATACGCCCGAGACCCGGGAGATCTGGCCGCAGGCCTTTGCGTTGCGCCTGGAGATCACGGTCGGTTCCTCTCTCAGCCTGGCATTGGTCACCCGCAATAGAGGCAAGCAGGCCTTTTCCATCACCCAGGCCCTGCATACCTATTTCAAGGTCGGGGATATCAGCCGGGTAGAGGTGCTGGGTCTGGAGGACAAAGCGTATCTGGATAAGGTCGATGACGGCAACATTAAGACCCAGTCTGGTGCGGTGACCATCGGCGGTGAAGTGGACCGGATCTATACCGGCATCGCTGGCGATTTGGTCATCGATGACCCATCTCTGGAGCGCAGGATCAGGATTGCTGCCAGCGGCAGCGCGACGGCCGTCGTCTGGAATCCCTGGGCCAAGATATCGGCTGACATGGGGGATCTGGAGGACCAGGATTACCAACGTTTGCTGTGTGTCGAGACCGCCAATGCCGCCGAGGATATAGTATCTGTAACCCCCGCAGGGGATCATCGGCTGCAGGTGAATTATTCCGTCGAGCCGGGCGCATCTTGAAGTTATAGGGTCAGAGTCGACATGCCCGGTGAAACTGTTTATGCTTGGGCAGTGTCCGTCCGCAACCCTGTAACTCAACACGATAAACGAACAGGGCATCGGGTGTATCCCATCGATTGAGTATGGATTCTCCACCTGATCTTGTCGTGCTTCGTGGTCAAAAGGGTATTTCCGGACAGACCACTGAACTACGTCGAACAGGAAATTAAAGGAACTGCAAGATGGCCCGACTGGCTCGTTACTATGTGAAAGGACAACCACAGCATCTGATCCAACGAGGCAACAATCAAGAACCGATCTTTTGGACGGAGCAGGACTACCGGTTTTATCTGGACTGTCTGCGGGAATCGGCGCAACAGCATGCTTGTGCGATACACGCCTACGTCCTGATGCAGAATCACATCCATCTGCTCGTGACTCCGGGACATCAGGAGAGTCTGTCGAAGCTCATGCAATCGGTTGGTCGACGCTATGTGCAATACTTCAACGCGATCTACGATCGGACAGGCACCCTTTGGGAGGGTCGCTACCGTTCGACCCTGATCGAACCGGCAGCCTATCTGCTCACCTGCATGCGTTACGTGGAACTCAATCCGGTGCGAGCCCAGCTGGTGAGGCATCCGCGGGACTATGTCTGGTCCAGCTATCATGCCAATGCGCTGGGAGCGATCGACGCACTGGTCACGCCCCACGCCCAATACCGTCGCTTGGGGCAAAGCGCGACTGCCAGGCAGGCCGCCTATCGCCAGTTATTCCGAGCGCAGATAGCGGGAGCGGATCTGGAGGCCATCAGAGAAGCCACCAACAAGGCCTGGGTATTGGGCGGCGATCGGTTCAAAGCGAAAATGGCGGTGCTTTCCGGCCGCCGCAGCTCGCCGTTACCGAAGGGACGACCGAGAAAACAACCCGGCTAGATGGCTAGCCGACCAATGGATCAAAGAGCAGACCTGAGCTTGATTTCAGCCGCCGCACAGCCGTAAATGGAAAGGAGGGTCGAGGGCTCGCGCAAACGAAGCGTCCGCGTGATGGTGGTTGTCGGTAAATGCTTCAAGCGAGCCAATACATGGCAATGCAACAAAACGGAATCCAGATTGATGCCATAAATAACAGGAAATGTTTTCCTATTTGGGTGCATAATCAGTCTGCTGATTTTCAGCCATGGAACCTTTGAATCGTTTCAGGGGTTGCCTATCCACAAGGCTGTGGAACGCAGAGAAAAATGCATACCAATAAATCCATTGGGACAAAAATCTTCATTTTATGCATTTCAGGACCATGGACGGCGCTGTTCAAGACATTCATAGAAAAAATAAAGTTAAAGGAGAAAATCAAATGAAAAAAATCCTGCTGTCTTCGCTGTTCCTGACCATGGTCAATCCCGTACTGGCAGGCGGCGCCCATTGGGGTTACACCGGTCATGAGAGTCCGGAGCACTGGGGAGACCTGAGTCCGGCGTATCACATCTGCGCCACCGGCAAGAATCAGGCACCGATCGACCTGCACGGTTTTATCGAAGCGGAACTCAATCCCCTGGGTATTCAATATCAGGCGGGGGGCACCGAGGTGGTGAACAATGGTCACGCGATCCAGGTCAACTACACCCCAGGCAGCACCCTGGAGGTGGACGGCCATGCCTATGAACTGAAACAGTTCCATTTCCATACACCGAGCGAGAATACGATCGAAGGCAAGTCTTACCCCATGGAGATGCATCTGGTCCATCTTGATCAGGCGGGCAACATCGCGGTGATCGGGGTCATGTTCAATGAAGCTGCGGAGAACAGCGAACTGGCCAAGGCCTGGTCAGTGATGCCGAAAGAGCACGATCAGAAGGCAAAGCCTGCCGCTACCATGGATGCCAGAGCCCTGCTGCCGGCAAACCGTGACTACTACCGCTTCAATGGTTCCCTGACCACGCCGCCTTGCACCGAGGGTGTGACCTGGATCGTCATGAAGGAGCCAGTCACAGTCTCCGCGGAACAGGTCGAGGCCTTCGCCCATGTCATGCACCACCCCAATAATCGGCCGGTGCAGCCGGTGAACGCCCGTCCTGTGCTCAAGTAATCAGGCTTGACCCCTCCTGGTGGATGCCGTTATTGGCGACATCCACCAGGTACGGTTAACTCAACACCTACTACCAATCCAGTTCTGGCGGCAGGTCAGGCATTGTTTAGGGCTGCTATGCTGCCGCCCTCGATTATCTTGCTGGATGACCGTCGCGAGTCACCCTGATAACGATGCGGGCCACCGGGTTCTGCCAGCGATGGATGCGGCTGTCCAGATCACTGGTCCCGCCTGTGAGATCCATGTCGCCCACAATCCCCCGATGCACATGCACGCTTGGATTGTGGTCGGGACCTACCTCAGAGACGCCGCCGCTGCCGGCATTACCGCCCGGATCGACCGGGATGCCGGGCACCCCTGGGGCGCCACCACCGGTGATGATCTCGTCATTCGCCTCGGTGCCCGCATCATACCCGTACAGGTAGTAGGTATGGGCGCCGATTTCCCTGGGGATCCTCAATCCGTCGAGACCGACAAAGCCATCGTTGGTGGGGAGCAGCATGGCGACGATGGAGAGCCGGGAGGTGGTGTATCCCCGCAGATCCAAGCGGGCGTTCGTACTCTGGCCCGGCGCCAGCAGACCGGAGGCCGGGTTGGCGACATAGACACCACCGCCGGCCTCCAGGTCTTCGATCAGACCTGAGAGATCGCCGCCCTCGGCCATCGCTTGCAGATGGTATGAAGCCTCACTGCCAAGCTCGTACAGATCCGTTTTATGGTCATGGGCCGCCACCAACAGCGGGGTGAAATAGATGGCATGGGTTAAGTTGGTGATCTCCACACGCAGCTCTCGGGCCTGCGAAGAGGTGGCGATCAGCAGACTGGCGGAAATCAGAAAGCCGATGAAGGTCTTTTGCATGGGTGTTCTCCTCTTTTCCTCTAAGTGATATACGGGCTTGCCCCGTAATGATTACTCTGCAGCAACCATTTCCCGCCAGGGTCACGAAAAGGTCACCAATGGGTCACGCAGGGCCAATCTGCGACAAAACCGGGCTGGTTCGGGTTTGTCTTGCGATGGCGGGTTGCAAATGTCCGGGCTATTTCAGGGTGTTATGCCATTTACGCTCTGTTACAATTAGCGGTTCGCTTTGATAACCAACCAGTCGTCCATATGGCTCTGAATAGCACCGAAGAAATCATCCAGGATCTCAAGCACGGAAAGATGGTCATCATCATGGACGACGAGGATCGGGAGAACGAAGGCGATCTTTTGATGGCAGCCGAGCACGTCACCCCGGATGCGATCAATTTCATGGCCCGTTACGGCCGCGGCTTGATTTGCCTGACCCTGACCAAGGAACACTGCAGCCAGCTGCGTCTGCCTCTGATGGTCCCGATCGATGACAAGCTCACGTCAACCAACTTTACGGTCTCGATCGAAGCCGCTGACGGAGTGACCACAGGCATTTCCGCGGCGGACCGGGCAACCACCGTGCTGGCCGCGGTCGCGCCGGATGCCAAACCCCAGGATCTGGTCCAGCCTGGCCATATCTTCCCCCTTATGGCGCAGCCCGGCGGGGTGCTGGTCCGGGCCGGTCACACCGAGGCGGGTTGTGACCTGGCGCGCCTTGCGGGGCTGTCACCCGCCTCGGTGATCGTAGAGATCCTCAACGATGACGGCAGTATGGCGCGACGGCCCGACCTGGAAAAATTTGCTGAGCGGCACGGGCTCAGGATCGGCACCATCGCCGACCTGATCCAATACCGGGTGCGTAACGAACAAACGGTAGAGCGGGTCAGCGAGTGCCTTTTTCCGACCAAATATGGGGACTTTCGCCTGGTGGCCTTCCAGGACATGGTGGACAATGAACTCCATCTGGCCCTGGTCAAGGGGCAGCCTGCCCCTGAAAGGCCAACCCTGGTCCGGGTGCATATGCAAAACAGCCTGTGCGATCTGTTCGATGCCGAGGGCGGTGAATGCGGTTGGCCGCTGCGCAGCGCCATGCGCCAGATCGATGAAGACGGGGAAGGTGTCATCGTAGTGTTACGCAACCACGACGCCCCCCGTGAGATCGTGCAACGCATGATGGGTATGCAGTTGCAGCCACTCACCAGTGAAGGATTCGTCAAAAAGGACAACAGTAAGGAACTACGGACCTATGGCGTGGGTGCGCAGATTCTGTCCAATCTGGGAGTGCGCAAGATGCGCGTGCTCAGCGCCCCGAAGAGCATTCACGGTCTTTCCGGCTTTGATATGGAAGTGACCGAATATGTGGAGTGTCTCTAGCCGAGTGAAATTACGTAAGCCAATCCGGAAATCGGTTACAATTCCCCAGTTTTTATTCACAGGGTTGCAAGCATGACTATCGAAACGATAGAGGGTGGAATGATCGTGGAGGATGCGCGTTTTTGCCTGGTGGCGGCGCGTTTCAACAGTTTTGTCGTAGAGAGTCTCGTGGATGGGGCCATTGACACCCTCAGACGACATGGGACGAGGGATGAAAATATCACCCTGGTGCGCGTGCCGGGCGCCTTCGAGATGCCGATCGCTCTGGAGAAGATTGCGGCCAAGGGTGGCTATGATGCGATCATCGCCCTCGGTGCGGTGATTCGCGGAGGCACCCCCCATTTCGAGTATGTGGCGGGCGAATGCGTCAAGGGCATGTCCCAGGTCAGCCTGAAATACGGCGTGCCGATCGCCTTTGGCGTGTTGACCGTCGATACCATCGAGCAGGCGATCGAGCGGGCCGGCACCAAGGCAGGAAACAAAGGGGCGGAAGCCACCCTGTCGGCCATCGAGATGGTCAATCTGCTGCGTCAAATCGGTAGATGAGCCGCAAACGCAGTCAAGCCCGTCGACATGCCGTGCAGGCCCTCTACCAATGGCAAATGGCGGGACAGGATCTTGCCGATATCGCCAACCAGTTTCTGGAAGAGCAGGATATCAACAAGTTCGAAATTCCCTACTTTCAGGACCTGCTGCATGGCGTGCCCACCCACCTCACGGAGCTGGACGCAATGCTCAAGCCCGCCCTGGATCGAGCGATCGAGAGTGTCGATCCGGTGGAACGCGCGGTGCTGCGTCTGGGCGCCTATGAATTGACCTATCATCCGGAGGTACCCTACCGGGTGGTGATCAACGAGGCGGTTGAGCTGGCCAAGATATTTGGCGCGGAACAGGGCCACAAGTTCGTCAACGGGGTGCTGGATCAGGTGGCAAAGAAGGTCCGGGCATCAGAGATCAAGGCCAAAAACAAACCGCGTGGCTGATCGGCAGGGTTAGATTTCATCTCCTTCTTTATGCAGTTTAGTGCTGCAATAGCGCAGTATCAGGACAGAGAGTGGTCAGGATCAGGATGGCCCCGGTGAGGGTGAGGATCGTTTCATTGGTCATGGTCTTGATATCCACGGTCAGCATGCGGGTCAGGGCGGTGATCGCGATATAGATCAGGAACCGCATTAGTGTCACTAAGTGAATTTGAGCTGATCCGACATTACTTCGCCGAGCTGGCGGTGGCGCGTGACGATGTGGTCCTGGGCATCGGTGACGACTGCGCCCTGGTGCGGGTGCCGAAGGCGATGCAACTGGCGATCACTCTGGATACGCTGGTCGAAGGTGTGCATTTTTTTGCCGACGTGGACCCGGAAGCATTGGGTCACAAGGCCCTGGCGGTCAATCTTAGCGATCTGGCCGCGATGGGCGCAACACCGGCCTGGGTGACTCTGGCCTTGACCTTGCCGCGAGTCGATACGCAATGGCTGGAGTCCTTCAGCCGGGGATTCGCCGGCCTGGCGAAGCGCTATGGGGTGCAATTGATCGGCGGGGACACCACCCGGGGACCTTTGACCATTACCATTCAGGCTCATGGCGTGCTGCCAGTAGGGTCGGGTTTGCGGCGCGCAGGCGCCGAGATCGGGGATCTGATCTATGTCACCGGCGACCCTGGGGGATGCGGGCCTGGCCCTGCAGCAACGCCGGCAGGGAAGACCCTGGAGTCTGGTGGCGAGTCGATTGAAGACGCGTCTTGAAAGGCCGGAACCGAGGATCGAGGCGGGTCTGGCCCTGCGCGAGATCTCGCCACTGCCGTGATCGATATATCCGACGGATTGATGGCGGACCTGGGGCATATTCTACAGGCCAGTGAGCGGGGTGCGCAGATCCTCCTCGAGCGGCTACCCCTGTCCGCTGAGGTCAAGGCAGGCGTTGAGTCCGAGGCCGCTTGGGCCCTGTCCCTGACCGCAGGGGACGACTACGAACTCTGCTTTACCCTGGCGCCATCCCGGCAGCAGGAGATCAGCAAAATCAGCGAGAGACTGGGCCTTAGCATCACCCAGATTGGTCGGATTGAGTCCACCCCAGGGCTGCGGTGTCTGCAAGCTGACGGCCATTTGTGGAAACCCGTCAGCCCAGGCTATGAGCATTTTCACCACGATGACGAAGACTAGCAAAATCCCCGGTCTCGACCTGCGCAATCCCATACATTTTCTCGCTTTCGGGTTTGGTGCGGGAGTGATGCCCTTTGGCACCGGGCACCTTCGGCACCCTGGCGGCCGTGCCGCTCTATCTGCTGTTGCGGCCGCTGCCGCTGTTCTCCTATCTGGTGGTGCTGCTGGTCAGTTTCGTAGCGGGGGTCTGGTTGTGCGAGCGTACCTCCCGGGATCTCGGGGTGCACGATCATGGCGGCATCGTCTGGGACGAGATCGTCGGCTATCTACTGACCATGGCTTTCGCCCCGCCGGGCTGGCCATGGATCCTGCTCGGGTTCGTGTTGTTTCGCCTGTTCGATATCCTCAAACCCTGGCCGATCCGCACCATCGACCGGCAGGTGGCAGGTGGTTTCGGCATTATGCTGGATGACCTGCTGGCGGGAATCTATGCTTTGTTGGTGATGGCGCTTGATCGAACGACTGGGAGTGATTTAAGTGAAGTCGTCTGTATGCCATGTTTGCGTGGTTATGGGTATCGGCCAGCGCCTGGGCGGTGGAGCAGATAGCCGTCGAGGCCCTGTTCACGGATCAGGCCATGGTCAAGATCGATGGGGTGCGACGGTTGTTGAAATTACATAAACCTTCGCCTGAGGGCGTGGTGTTGATCTCCGCCGACAGTCATGAAGCCGAACTGGAGGTTGACGGTGAGCGCCGCCGGTATGCCCTCGGCAGCCATGTCAGTACCCGCTACAGCAAGCCGGAGCTTGTCTTTGCCAAGATCTGGCGTGATCCATCAGGCGCCTATACCACGGTGGGGAGCATCAATGGCCGTACCGTGAATTTTCTGGTGGATACCGGCGCCTCCGCGGTCGCCCTGGATGCCGGCGAGGCGCAGCGCCTTGGCATAGCATACAAACTCAAAGGTACCCGGATCATGGTGAGGACCGCGAATGGGGCGACGCCCGCCTATGAACTCATGCTGGAGCAGGTGCAGGTGGGCGATATCAGCCTCAATCAGGTACGAGGCTTCGTGCTCGAGGCGAACGGGCCGGGCAAGGTCCTGCTCGGCATGAGTTTTCTCAATCAGGTCAAGATGGAAAATCAGGGCGCACTGTTATTGTTGCAGAAAAAGTTCTGAGCGACTTGTATGTCAATCCAGGCTGTGACCACCTGACCGCAAGATTGTTATTGGCAGGGAAAGAGAGGTAATAAGAAGTGGCCTGGCTACTTGACTGAGTCAAATAGCCAGGCCTTTTTAAACAGGCTGAGAAGCCAGCCATTCTGTCATTGCCCTGTCCCTTGTTCAGGAATCGATTTACAAGGGGTACAAAGCCGCTCGAAGCCGGTTGTTCTCGCCTTGAGAGGAAGACCTGTTCGATCGCTATCGGCTCCCCAACACCCTGATCTCGATCTGGGCCGTACTGGTCAGTCCCTGATTGTCGGTAACCGTCAAAACAGCGACATAGATGCCCCGCTGGGTATAGGTATTCGAGAGCATTTTCCCCGCTGGCGGTATTGCCATCACCGAAATCCCATGCATAGCTGACGATGGTTCCGTCGGGATCACAGAATCGACGCCACTGAAATTGACCGTCAAGCGGTGCCCGGCCCCGCCATGACATCCGAGGTGGCAACGGCGATTGGGGCTTCATTGACGGCGGGAGGGGGTGTGGTCTGACCAGCCGTCAGCAGAAAACCGTGTTCCTCGCCGTTGACGATGCCGGTCCCTACGATGTCGCCGTTGGCGTTGATTGCCGCGGCGGAGGTCAGTAGCCAACTCGGCGCGTTCACCAACCCGTTGAGATCCTGCATGCCATTGGTGTCATCCCAGATGAAGGCGCGGTATTGGGTGGGGTCCTGAAGCGTGGCTGTAACTGGTCGCCAGCCAGGCGCTGCCGACGACGGTTCCCGGCGTCGTTGATGTCGGAGGCGCTGCTTGTCAGCCCGCCTTGTAAGGTGCCCAGATTATGCACGCTCACACCGTCGTAGAGATACGCATAGGCATAGCTGTTGGTGGCCATATTCGTGGCTGTGGTACCCACAATCATATTTTGACTCATTGATTGCGGCCGCCTTGCCGCCGTTCGGGATCGGCAGATAAGTGACATCTGCTGAACTGTTAACGGGTGCATTCGTATCGATCAGGATCGGGGAGGAACCCATCAGTCCGGTTCGACCCAGGTTCCGATTGCATAGCCGCCGTTGTTGATATCCTGCAACACGTAGAGATCAGCATAGACACCCTGACGGGTGCCGCGCGAATAGACAGTGGCGATATCATATACGGTCCAATTGTTTCCGTCATAGACCGCCGGTGCAATGGGTAAGCGGACTGGGCCGGTAGCTGTTTACCATGGTCTTGTCGCCGGAGACAGCTGCCAGTATCGTTGATGCCGTAGGCGCCGAAACCATCCCATTCGAGCACCGAGGCGCCATCCATAAGAAAGGCGCCGGTCAGGGTATTGCCGGCGATTTGTTCGTTGTCGTTGATCGTGTTGGCGACCGTCCCCGCCACGATATCCTCGATTCCTCCAGCGGCGGTCCAGCGGAAGGCGGTGCTCGTCGCGGGAGCCGTGCTGCGGGAACCCACGACCGTCAGATTGCCGTTGATGTCTTTGGGTGATACGCCTACCCCAAGATCGACCAGTTCATAGGCCGAGAGTGAAAAGCTCGCTAGCGTTCCCAATGCAATGGCTGTCGCCATCAGGGTGAAACGTGGTATACGGTTTGGCCGGAATTTAATTTGATTCCTCATGAAGAGTGCTCCTGACATATAGAGTAAAGGGTTAGGATTCTGGCGCAGATTGCTTATGCGTTTGTGTGTGATTGATGCAAGCAGGGGTTCCTCTCTGCCATCAGCGACTACGAGGGTAATCTAACGAAATAAGGGATTTAATAATGGGATGGAATTCCCAATAGAACTGTTAGCTCGATGTCCGTTCGACTAAATCTTGACCAAGTTCTAAAGATGCATCGTTCGACATCACGATGGGTCAGAAAAGCTTGGACAGATAACGGCAAACTGTGCTAGGGGCGAGTGATCCTTGCTGGCTGAACCATGGATTATGGTTAGATGAACTGCCGTATTCGACCTATTCTCGGACGAGCGGTAACAGAAAAAATCAACTGAGTTGTTAACGGTATATAGTGCTTATCTGGCGCGAACTGTACCGCTCATGCAACAAGACACTCTCGGCTTTCAGCTAAAAATAAATAAGTGAATAGTTACAAAGCTCAACAGAGCGGATGGGTGTAAGGTCACCTCGCAACTCCTTCCTCTTGAGGGGGAAGGTGGGGATGGGGGTGAAGCGTGGGCCCTAGAAACTCAATGCCACCAGAGACCTCCCTGGGGAGAGACCCTGATGGCGTGTCGCCTAGGCCGCCTTATCGAGGATACTCAAGTCCTTTCCGATACGACTCATGCGTGAATGCACGAACGGGATCGGATGACCGGGCAGCAGCAGGTTCCAGTAGACCCACTTGAAGGCCAATTTCCCCCAATGATTGATGTGGTTTTCGCCCAGCAGTTTCATCGGGCCCAGGTTCAGTTGGTGGGCAGCGAGTTTCAGTTGAATGGGCGGAAATCGTCCCGGTACCGGCTGGGTATCGTAGTTGAAGTCGATCAGGATCGCTTTGTGGTGACCCGTCTCGATAAAGCAGTTTGCATGACCGTCTGCTTCCGGCAGGGGTTCCTGACCATTGATCTCCCGGAGCAGGTTGTCACGCACCACTTCCGCCTGGAAATGGGCGACTGAACCCGCTTTGGAGATTGGAACGTTGGTATTGTCACCCAATAGATAGATCCATTCCGACTCGCTCGACTTCAGGGTATGTCTATCCGTGAAGCCAAAGCCGGTAATATCTCCCAGGCCCGCGTCATACAGCAGGTCCGAGCCCTCATGGGGTGGAATCGAGACCAACAGGTCATAGGGCACCTCGTGACCGTCGAAAGCCCGAATCGCGTTATCGCTGACGCTTTCGAGCTGAAAATCGGGTATTACGCCGATCCTTTTCTTTCGCGTGATCAAGTCGGTCAGAAGGTCGTTGCAAACCGGCTTGGTAAACGCCCCGGACAACGGCGTAACCAAGGTGATCTCGGTCTTGTCGCGGAGGCCCCTTTCCTCAAGATACGACTCTGCCAGGCAGGCGAATTCAATCGGGGCCACCGGACATTTGATCGGCATTTCCGCAATATTGATGACCAACTGACCGCCGTTGAACTCATCCAGCGCCTTGGCCAGCCGGACAGCCCCATCCGGGGTGTAGAAGGTATGCACCTGCTTGCCTGCCGCGAGCCTTTCTGCAAGACCCTCGATCGATTCGGGCACCACACGCGACCCCAGGGCCGAAACCAGAAAATCGTAGTGATAGGTGCCGCTCAATTCGGTTGTGACTGTCTTGGCTTGGGTATCGATCTGGACAATGGTGTCAGTGACATAGTCTATATCCGGCGAGATCAGCTTGCGGGTTTCTTTCTGAAAATCCGTCAGTTCTCTGTAGCCGCGCACGTGAAATGGCAAGAACAGAAAGCCCGCTTGATAGGTGTGAATATCCGAGCGGCCGATCACCGTGATTTGCAACGGTTTGTCGGTTTTTTGTCGGTTTCGATTCAGGGAATTGGCGAGAATCAGACCACCAGGTCCGTCGCCGAGAATGACTGATGCGGATGTTCATGACGATTCCTTACAGCTATCGAATGGCGTCAATCGTAATTTAATTCTAGTTCAAATACCTGATGAAAAGAAGGGTAATTGTTGCCTATGGACCGGATGGATGGCGGAACAAGCATGATCTTTGTTGTGCTCGGCATGCCGCGCTGCAATCGCAGCAACGCCATGGGGCTTGCTGGAAGTGCGGTTTCCGGGGAGATATTACCCTGAGGGTGATCCTCAGTTGCTAACCGGATCGATGGTTTTATCCCGCTCGATCAATGCGTAGGCCGAGTGGTTGTGGATCGATTCGAAATTCTCGGATTCCACGATGTAGGCGCTGATGCGATCTTCGCTGTTCAGTCGCACGGCAACGTCCCGCACCATGTCTTCGACGAATTTCGGATTGTCATAGGCCCGTTCGGTGACATATTTTTCATCGGGACGCTTGAGCAGTCCATAGAGTTCGCAGGAGGCTTCCTGTTCGACTATGTCGATAATTTCCTCGATCCAGATGAAACCGTTGGTGCGGGCCTGCACGGTGACATGGGAACGTTGATTATGCGCGCCGCGTTCGGATATCTTCTTGGAGCAGGGACAGAGGCTGGTGACCGGCACCACGACCTTGATATGGATCGACGGATTGCCGTTATGAATCTCGCCGATCAGGGTCACATCGTAATCCAGTAGGCTGTTGACCCCGGAAACCGGCGCGGTCTTGTTGATGAAGAACGGAAAGTTCATTTCGATATGGCCCGATTCGGCCTCCAGCCGTTGGGTCATCTCCGACAACATGTCCCGGAACGAGGTCACGGTCAGTTCCGCTTCGTGGCTGTTGAGGATCTCGACGAAGCGGGACATGTGGGTGCCCTTGAAGTGGTGCGGGAGGTTCACGTACATGTTGAAACTGGCTATCGTATGCTGCTCGCTGTCATTGCGTTCCTTGATCCGCACGGGATGTCGAATATCCTTGATACCCACCTTATTGATCGCGATCTGACGTTTATCCTTACTGCTCTGTACATCTGCGATGTGGTCACTTGCAGCGGCTGATTGTTTCGACATGTTCATATTCCCGCGCCGACAAATAGGCGGTGCTTGACTGCTTGGTTCATTTCGTTCCGAGGTTAACCGGAGGTCCGGAAAAGGACAACTGACAGAACGCCGGGTTATTTTGGGATCAACAACCCGAATCGGATCATCAGCGTTAAACAATCAATTATCCGAATCGAAACGGAAGGATGCAAGAAAAAGATAAGAAAATCAGGAAATATAAATAGACTCAATGGCTTCGGCCGGTGATGTAGTCGGCGATCCAGCGTAACGGGTCCGCCTCACTGTTGAAACCGGTCAGGCTCTGTTGCGCGGCCTGGCGCAGTTCCTCTGCCTTTTCACGCGCGCCGTTGAGACCCAGCAGGGAGGGGTAGGTCGGCTTGTCCTGGGCCTGGTCCTTACCTTGGGTTTTACCGAGACTCTGGGTGGTTCCCTCCACATCCAGGATGTCGTCCTGGATCTGAAACGCCAAACCGATGCATTTGGCGTAGTGATCCAGGGCCTCGTGTCGCGCGTTGCCCAACTCGTTGTTGAGCATGGCACCGAACCTTACACTGGCGCGGATCAGGGCGCCGGTCTTGTGGATGTGCAGATTTTCCAGCTCCGCCATATTCAGGTTCCGACCGACCGCCGCGAGATCCATGGCCTGGCCGCCGGCCATGCCACGGGATCCACTGGCCCGGCTCAGGGTCTCCAACATCGCCAGGCGCGTCTCGACGCTGGCGTGCATCTGGTGATTCGAGGTGAGCACCTGAAAGGCCAATGCCTGCAGCGCATCTCCCGTCAGTATGGCGATGGCCTCGCCATAGACCCGATGACAGGTCGGTTTGTTGCGGCGCAAATCGTCGTCGTCCATGGCAGGCAGATCATCGTGCACCAGTGAGTAGGCATGGATCAATTCCACGGCACAGGCCGCTGCATCGAGCCGCTCTCTTGCAACCCCGGCCGCCTGCCCGCTGGCATATACCAGGATCGGACGGATGCGTTTACCGCCGCCGAGGGCGGCATAACGCATTGCCTCGTGCAGGCGGGTCGGGATGGTCTCGGGCGGGGGCAAAACCTGACTCAGGGCATGTTCCACACGAGCCTGGCAGAAGCGCATGAATTCTTTGAGTGGTGTCTTAGTCGCCATCTTTGAAGGGTTCCAGTTCCTCTTGTTCCGACTCGCCGCTGAGCATGCGGACCTTTTGTTCCGCCTCGTCCAAGGCCTTTTGACAGGTGCGCGTCAGTTCGATGCCGTGTTCGAAGGACTTCAGTGATTCCTCCAGTGACTGGTCCCCCCGTTCCAGGGTCTCGACCAGATTCTCAAGTTCACTCAGGGCCTCTTCGAAGGGTAGTGGCTGTTTTTTTCTGGGCACGTCGCATGATCCTTGACTGTCTGAGGACAGGTAAGCTAACTCAGCCGTGTATGACGGTCAATCCTTGCGGCCTTCCAATACTCGCCACCCGTTGCGCCGATGTGTACACTTGCCCGCTTGATCGGCTTCTTAAGTAGGTGAAAATTCAGCAACATGAGTGGCAGTTACGATGCTTCTGACATCGAGGTCCTGAGCGGACTGGAGCCAGTACGCAAGCGTCCTGGCATGTATACGGATACCACCCGCCCGAACCATCTGGCACAGGAGGTAGTCGACAACAGCGTTGACGAGGCGATCGCGGGTTACGCCAGATCAATCGAGGTGATTCTGTTCAAGGACGGTTCCCTGGAGGTTGGGGACGATGGCCGCGGCATGCCGGTGGACACCCATCCGCAACAAGGTATGCCGGGGGTCGAGGTGATCCTCACCAAGCTGCATGCGGGGGGTAAGTTTTCCAGCAAGAGCTACCGGTTCTCCGGTGGTCTGCACGGGGTCGGCGTGTCGGTGGTGAACGCCCTGTCCAAGCACCTGGAGGTCTGGGTCAAGCGCAATGGGCAGGAATACAACATCGCCTTTGCGGATGGCCACAAGGTCTCCGATCTCGAGGTGGTGGGTAAGGTAGGACGCAACAATACCGGTACCCGGGTGCGCTTCTGGCCCAACGAACAATACTTCGACAGCCCCCGTTTTTCGGTGCGTCAACTGCGCCATGTGCTGCGCGCCAAGGCGGTGCTCTGTCCCGGTCTGCAGGTGCGATTTCTGGACGAAACGACCGGTGAACAGGATGAATGGTGTTACCAGGATGGTCTGCGGGACTATCTGCTGGATGCCTTACAGGGTTACGAGTTGATCCCGAGCGAGGCCTTCATCGGGGACATGGCGGGGAATACGGAGGCGGCCTCCTGGGCGGTGGCCTGGTTGACGGAGGCCGAACAGTCGGTTACTGAGAGTTACGTCAATCTGATCCCCACCTCCCAGGGTGGTACCCATGTCAACGGACTACGCACCGGACTGACCGACGCGGTGCGGGAATTCTGTGAATTCCGTAATCTGCTGCCACGCGGCGTCAAACTGACCCCGGATGATGTCTGGAACCGGGTCAGCTATGTCTTGTCGGTGAAGCTGCAGGACCCTCAGTTTTCCGGTCAGACCAAGGAACGCCTCTCCTCCCGGGAGTGTGCGGCATTCGTCTCGGGCGTGGTGAAGGATGCCCTGAGCCTGTGGCTGAATCAGCACACTGACGTGGGTGAGCGGATTGCGGAACTGGCCATCAATGCCGCCCAGGCCCGCATGCGGGCGGGTCGCAAGGTGACCCGTAAAAAGGTCACTCAGGGTCCGGCATTGCCGGGTAAACTGGCCGATTGCAGTACCGTGGATCCGGCTCGCAGTGAGCTGTTTCTGGTGGAGGGCGACTCCGCCGGCGGCTCCGCGAAGCAGGCCAGAGACCGTGAGTTCCAGGCGATCATGCCGCTGCGGGGCAAGATCCTCAATACCTGGGAGGTGGACTCGGCCGAGGTGCTGGCGTCCCAGGAGGTGCATGACATCTCGGTGGCGATCGGAGTCGAGCCGGGGAGCGACGATCTGAGCCGTCTGCGGTTCGGCAAGGTCTGCATCCTCGCCGACGCGGATTCGGATGGACTGCATATCGCAACCCTGCTGTGCGCCCTGTTTCTGCGACACTTCCACCGCCTGGTGCAGGATGGACACGTGTATGTGGCGATGCCGCCCCTCTACCGGATCGATGTGGGCAAACAGGTCTTCTATGCCCTGGACGACGGGGAGAAAAAAGGTATCCTCGACCGCATCGAGGCGGAGAATTTGCGCGGCAAGGTCAATGTGCAACGCTTCAAAGGCCTGGGTGAGATGAATCCACTACAATTGCGTGAAACCACCATCCACCCGGATACCCGCCGTCTGGTGCGACTCACCATCGAGGCGGATGACGAGAGTAATAAGATCCTGGACATGATGCTGGCCAAGAAGCGGGCGGCGGACCGCCGCCAGTGGTTGCAGGAGAAGGGTGATCTGGCGGAAGTCTGAACCGATAAAACAGTTCAGGTCATGCTGCTCTATTTCGGTTATACCTGGTGTCCGATATCTGTCCGACCAGTCTGGGTTTAATCAGTCTGGCCCTGGAATCCCTGACCCCGGCAGAAATCTCAAGGGTACAAAGTCTGTTCGTGAGCGTGGACCCGGAAAGGGACTCGGTGGAGCGCTTGAAGGAGTTTGGAGAATATTTCCATCCCAAGATCCTCGGTATCACTGGCGTCCCGGATGAGTTGGCCAAAGTGGCCAGGCTCTATGGCGCGGCCTACCGCAGAGTGCGGCAGGTTTCAGAGACCGGTTTTTCGATCGACCACTCCGCGGAGACCTATCTGATCGATCCCAGGGGAAAGCTGGTTGAGGTGATTCCCCATGGGACGCCAGCCCGAGAGATGGTTGCCTTGATACGCCACTATCTCGACTGAGCCGACCAGCTCAACGAAAACTCAGTAGAAAGCCGGCCTGGCGAAGATTTTCCGCCTCCTGCTCCAGCTCCATCTGGGTCAGCGGATGATTTTCCAACCAGCCTTGGGGAAACTCCAGGCTCAACCGCTCGCCCTTCGCCTCGAGCAGAGCCTGGGGCTTGAGGGTGGCGGAACGGCTTCGATGCAGCAGCACGGCTAGGCGCAACAGAACACAGAGCTGTTGTGCGCCCAGTACCTGCTCCGAGGCCAGTGACTCGAAGGCGGCAGTGGGGAATTTACGCCGATGGCCTAGCACCAGGGCGGCCAGCAAACGTTGCTCCTGACGCGAGAAGCCGGAGAGGTCCGAGTTTTCGATCAGGTAGGCGCCGTGCTTATGGAAACCGCTGTGGGAGACTGCCAGACCGATCTCGTGGATCTGGGCCGCCCAGCTAATCATCAAGGCTAACTCGTGGTCGGTCTGAACCCAGGACTTGATGGTCTGGTTATACAGAGCCTGAGCGGTCTGGTCGACCCGCTGAGCCTGGGCTTCGTCAATCTTATAACGGCTCGAGAGGGATTTGATGGTGCGATCCCGGACGTCCTCTTGGCGGCTGCGTCCCAGCATGTCATAGATCAGGCCCTCACGCAGGGCTTCATCGGAGATCTGCATCCGCTCGATACCGATGCTTCGGAAAACCGCCAGCAACACAGCCACGCCACCGGGAAACACCGGTTTACGTTCCTCCGCAAGCCCCTTGAGCTGGAGTTTGTCCAAGGAACCCGCATCCACCAGGGCGCGCGCGAGCCTCTCCAGCGCGTTCAGGGTGATGCCGGCCTCGCTCCAGCCCTCCTCGATGACCACTTCGCGGATTGCCTTGATGGTGCCGGAACTGCCGACTGCCCGCTTCCAGCCACCCTCCCGAAACACCTGGCTGATCGGTTGCAGTTGCACCTCGCAGGCCAGTTCCGCCTGTTTCATCGCCTTGGCGGTGATCAAGCCTTGCTTGAAAAATCCCTGGCTGATACTGACGCAGCCCATATGTAGACTTTCCCGTTGATCGGGGGTGAAGCCTTCACCGATGATCAGTTCGGTACTGCCGCCGCCAATGTCTACCACCAGGCGGCGTTCATCGCCTGCCGCCAATCCATGGGCGACTCCCAGATAGATCAGGCGCGCCTCCTCGCGGCCAGCGATGACTTCGATATCATGGCCGAGGGCTCGCTCCGCCCGGGCCAGAAAATCGTCCGAGACACTGAGTTGCCGCATGGTATTGGTGCCCACCGCCCGCACATTGTTGCGCGGTAAGGTACGCAGGCGCTGGCCAAAGCGTTCCAGACAGGCGAGGGCGCGCTCGGCCACGACCGGATCCAGGTTTTTTTCCGCCGTGAGCCCCTCGCCCAAGCGCACCATTTCCCGCAGTTTGTCGATCACCTGCAGATTTCCCTCCTGCACCCGAACCACGATCATGTGGAAGCTGTTGGATCCCAGGTCGATGGAGGCGATGGTTTCCTGAATATCCGCGGTTTCTTGTCTCTCGTCCTGCATGGGCTGCTCCGGTGATAATACGACGCCGGATTTTACCGGATTCATCCGATCAATACCGTAAAAACTATGTTTGTCATCGGATAAGCGGTCAACGGCCTCAAGCCTTGGCATCTCTATTGATTTAACGGATTGCTTCTTGCCCAGGCAATCGAGAGAATGGAGCAGCAAGCAAGAGCAGGTGAGATGATGAAATATTGCAGTCTGTGTGGTGCAGAGATCGAGTTCAAGGTGCCGGACGGGGATGACCGTCCTCGCTATGTTTGCAGCAGCTGTGAGAGCATCCACTATCAGAACCCCAAGGTGGTGGTGGGTTGCATTCCGGAGTGGCAAGACAGGATTCTGTTGTGTCGGCGCGCCATCGAACCGCGCTATGGGCTCTGGACCCTGCCGGCAGGCTTCATGGAAAACGGCGAGACGACCCAGGAGGGAGCGGCCCGCGAAACCCTGGAAGAGGCCAATGCCAGAGTCGAGGTAGGCAGCCTCTACTCCCTGTTCAACCTGCCCCACATCGATCAGGTCTATATGTTGTTTCGCAGCCGGCTGCTGGACCTGGATTTTTCGCCGGGCAAGGAGAGTCTGGAGGTTGGTCTGTTCAGGGAAGAGGAGATCCCCTGGGAAGCAATTGCGTTCCCGGTCATCCAGGAGACCCTGAAACTCTATTTTACCGATGTGAAGGAGGGCGGTTATGCCCTGCGCAGCGGCACTATCGTCCGTCTTCCCGGCGATACCCGGCGCTATCGTACGACGATTCTATAAAGTCCGTTGGCTGACCTGTAAGTGCCAATGGCTCTGAACTAGAGATCGCTATTGCCATGCGTCGGCACCAGGCGGACGTTGTTGGCGACCAAGCCGGAATCTTTGTCGCTGCGTTCGATATAAAACTCGAGGATGGAGTCCCGATTCATCAGCACTTCGTCAGTCACCCCCTCCGCCAGCTCATTAGCATGGCAAAATACACTGGCATAGGGAGAATCGCTGTCGCGCGGATCGATGATCCATTGATTGGCATCGATCTTTCTCATGAAGCGAAGGAATCCATAACCTTTGTCGGCAAACCACTTCGAGCAGACCCCGCGCACGCAGGATCCCACCTCACCCCACTCGTTTCTCGGCTCATAGGAGATCGGCAACAGATCCGGAATGAGAAAGCCGGAAAAGTAATCATCCGCCTGCCGGCGCAGTTCCTGTGAAACATTGCGAAAAGCCAGGAGTTCCACCCGACAGCCCCGATCCTGCAGGGCGGTTACCACCTGGAGGAAATCGCCGTCGCCGGTTACCAGCAGTACCAGGTCGAGTTTCGCCGATTGGATCATGGCATCCACCGCCATATCCAGGTCCGCATTGGCCTTGGTGGTGACATTGCCTTCCTCATCGGTATACCGGCGGACCTCCTTGACAATGATTTTCCAGCCGAAGTCCCGCACCATCTGCTGATAGGAATAGGCCCGTTTGGCATATTCAGAGTCTTCCCTGGCGCGTTCCTTATCGAAGGCGAGATAGGTATTCAGTCTGAGCAGGCTGCCGTCGTAACGTGCGGCAAACCGGCGCAGAATGTCGTAGCGAAGTTGATAACCACCGTTGTAGCGGATGTTTTCCGCATCGACGAAAACACCGATTTTAATATTCTGATACACTTTTATCCGACCTTGAAATTAATTTGATACAATCAACATACAACTAGACATTCCCTGTTTTATTGGTTCCTGGCTATTTGCCTGCACTCCGTGTGGGGATCGGATGATTCCCGATGCACTCACCGTTACAGCCAGGGTGCAGGTATTTGCTCTGCTTTGAACCCTGACTGGGCCGATAATCTTAATTCCAGGCAGGCCTGAGTGGGATAAAGGCACTGGCTCTTTATAGCATCTGGCGGTCGACAAACACAGCAGGTCTGCACAACGCATGAACTGTATTCTGTTCTCGTTATACGCTACACGCCTGCGCTGTTTTTACTGTTGCATATTAGTTTATCAAAGCAGACCCGGTTTCCGGGATGTAAATAATCGCCCGCAGCTTGCTGTAGGCCGGTAAGTGACGGTTTAATTGCACTAGCGTAGCGGCCATATCGCAGGAGAGGATTGATGCAAGGTAGACGTTTGATCGTAGACGAATCGGAGTTCACGGCCAGCGCGGTCGATTGGATCGCGCAGACCGTGCAAGAAGTCTTGCGGGTGCGTGATCTCTGCCATCTGATGTTGGCCGGTGGCGGCACCCCCTTGCCCGTCTACCGGGCCCTCGCGCAGACCGGTCTGCCCTGGAACCGGCTAATCCTCTATTTCGGCGACGAACGCTGTGTGCCGCCGGATCATCCGGACAGCAATTACCGGGTGATCATGCAAGCGCTGTTTCCCGCGGGGACGGCGGATGCGCTGCAGATCCACCGGATGCGGGGTGAAGACGATCCCGCGGCGGCCGCCTTGGCCTACGCGGCCATACTGCCGGCCTGTATCGACGTACTGCTGCTCGGCACCGGGCAGGATGGACATACCGCCTCATTGTTTCCAGACTCACCGGCCCTCGCGGAAACCGACAGATTGGTGTTGCCGGTAGTTGGCAGCAAACCGCCACCGCAGCGCCTGACCATCACCCCTCCGGTGATTCGCGCCGCCGGCAAGATTCTGGTCATGGTCACGGGCGCGGATAAGGCGGTGGCGGTGCGGCGAGCATTGGAAGAGGGTGATTTGCCGGTGGCGCTGGCGCAGCAGGGAGATTGGCTGATCGACCGGGCGGCGGCACATCTGCTGACGGATGCATAGCCGTTCGGCAAGCTGATCCCGGTGGAGCCGTATCGGCTTAGGGACAATGGCGCTTTGCCAACTAAACTGGGCAAGTTCTATCGTTGTCCCGTGGTCTTGGGCCCGAGGGCGTCTCCAGCATGGATGCTGTCGTCGAGCCTCCATGGACGGGTTCAAGGCGTCCCTTGGGTGGAACAGCGCGGGGCAAAATCCCCTCGCGTAAGTTCTAACAGGCTTAGGGATGCTTATCAAACTCCCTGTCTACTGCCGCTTCGATCAATTGACGGATGTGGCTCTCCAATGAACCATGCAGTTCCTCCAGTAATAGCTGTCTGACCTGTAAGGTGACTTGATCGACCGCATTTTCTACCGCTGTGGCGACGATGGATCCCAATTCCTGGCTGAGTTGCGCGGCGATTTTCTTCCGCAGGGCCTGGGTGATGGACTGATGATCCGAGCTTGACAGAGTAACAGCATCCTTCGGGATATCGAGGATTTCTAACACCTCGGGGTCAACCACATCTTCCAGTAATGGTATGGGGGGCTCATCCGGTATCTCGTCTGCGTCTTGCATACTCATCCTATTTGATCTCATGGGTGTTGAGGGGATAGCCCCGGTCCCGATAAAAACGAAAGCGCTCCCGACCGGCGGCCTTCACTGGGGCTTCCCTGTCGATCAGCTCCGCGACACGCTCGAAACGGCTGAAACAAACCGGCACCTCGGGCGCCAGATTGATCATTACATCGTTTTCAGCCCCGGCCTCTCCATGCCTGCCGATGATGACCGGGGTGGTGGACGGATCGGCCTTGTCCGGCTTCGCGTGGGGCACGAAACTACCCTGGCGGAAGGTCCAGAGCAGCCGGTCCATGTGTCTTTGTTCCTCTTCAGAAGCGGTATTGATGAAGATGCGGCGGCCCTGATGGTAGATCTTTTCGGCGAGCCGGCAGGCCAGCAGATAGCGGTTACCGGGGGCCCGTTCATCGAGTATGTAGAAATCCACCTGGGTCATGCGTTACTCACTCTGGCTGCAGCGTTGCAAGAGGAACTGGGTCAACAGGGGAACCGGCCGGCCGGTAGCCCCTTTGGCCTTGCCGCTCAACCAGGCGGTACCCGCAATATCGAGATGGGCCCATTGGAATTTCTTGGTGTAGCGGGACAGGAAACAGGCGGCGGTGATCGTGCCGGCGCCCTTGCCGCTGCCGATGTTCGCCATGTCAGCGAAGTTGCTGTCGAGTTGCTCCTGATAGTCGTCCCACAATGGTAGCTGCCAGGCTCGATCCCGGGTGTGCTCACCGGCCTCCAGCACCTCCTGGGCCAGCGTCTGGTTGTTGGCCATCAGACCTGAGGCCTGATCGCCCAGGGCCACGATGCAGGCGCCTGTCAGGGTGGCGATATCGATCACCGTGCCCGGTTCGAAGCGCTCGCTGTAGGTCAGGGCGTCGCACAGGATTAGGCGGCCTTCCGCGTCGGTATTGAGCACCTCGATGGTCTGTCCCGACATGCTGGTGACGATATCGCCCGGTTTGTTGGCATCACCATCCGGCAGGTTTTCGGAGGAGGGCACCACGCCGATTACGTGCAACGGCAGGTCCAACTCGACACAAGCCTGCAGGGCGCCGAATACACTGGCGCCGCCGCACATGTCGTATTTCATCTCGTCCATGGCCGCGGCGGGCTTGATCGAGATACCCCCGGCATCGAAGGTCAGGCCCTTGCCCACCAGCACGATCGGTTTAGCGGCGGCCGCGCCGCCCTTGTATTCCATGATAATCAGCTTGGCCGGCTGGCGACTGCCGCGGGAGACCGAGAGCAGGGCGCCCATGCCCAATTTTTCCATCTGTGGCTCATCCAGGATCTGGACCTTGAGCTTGCGGCTCCTGCGACCCAGCTTACGGGCCTGATCGGCCAGGTAGCTGGGCGTGCAGATATTGCCCGGCAGGTTGGCAAGGGTCTTGGTCAAGTGCATGCCGTTGGCCATGGCCTGTCCGTGGGTAAGGGCCTTCTGGGCGGTTTTCAGGCGACCCCGGTCAGCGATGAACAGGTTGAGGCGTTTCAGCGGTCGGTTGGGTTTTTTTACCTCACGCTTGGTTTCATCGTAAAGATACAGGGTATCTTCCGCTGTGATGACGCTGTCGCGGACCGTCTGGTAGAGATTGGCATCCTTGAGTTCGAGGTCTGCAAGCCCGTTGACCGCTTCGATGGCATGCCCCTGATCCAGGTTTTTGATCACATCGGTCAACACCTTGCGCAGCTGTTTCCTGTCCAGTTCATTGGCCTTGCCCAGGCCAACCAGCAGGATGCGCTCGGCCTGAACGTCCGGTACGTCATACAGCATGAGTTGTTGACCGGCATCTCCATCCAGATCGCCCCGTTTGAGGATGGTGCTCAGCTGACCTTGGCTTGCCTTGTCCACCTCTTGCGCCAGGCTGGAAAGCTGACGTCGGGAAAATACCCCCAGGATCAGACAGGCGGTGCGTTGTTTAGTGATGTCTCCGGTCTTGATGCTGTATTCCATGATCGCTTTCTTGCCCTCTCATTCAGTTGCTGTGGTCAGGTGATGTCGTCCGGCTGGCGTAAATGGTTCTTTATTCCGTGCAAGGCTATCGGATTTACCGCGGTCTTTCCGGCGGGCGCATTTTTTCGGTGTTGTATTGCAAGATTTACTCCCCTCAGATATGCACTTTACTCGCCGAGTCAAGCGAAGTTTATGTTTCGCAAAGACTACTTCACTCAACTGCGGATTGCCACTGAGAAAAGCTTGGGGGTCGGGATGGGGTCATACCTTGAATTATTTTCAGCGGACACAATCTATACCTTAGGAGTAATTCATGGTTTGAGCAGGTGACACAGTATGTTGCGAATCTTTCTGTTTCTGGCGACCAATGCCGCGGTCCTGGTGCTCGTCAGTCTGGTCTTCCAGGCCTTCGGTATAGAAGGCATCCTGGCCGCGAATGGGGTCGATCTCAATCTGCAGGCCCTGTTGATCATGTCGGCGGTGATCGGTTTCGGGGGCTCGTTCATCTCCCTGGCGATGTCCAAATTCCTGGCCAAGCGCTCGATGGGGGTAGAGATTATCGATCAACCGAGCAACCGCACCGAGCAGTGGTTGGTGGCGACGGTCGAACGCCAGGCCCGTCAGGCTGGTATCGGCATGCCGGAGGTGGGTATCTTCCAGTCGCCGGAACCCAATGCCTTCGCTACCGGCATGAGCCGGAACAATGCCCTGGTCGCGGTCAGCAGCGGGTTGTTGCAGAGCATGGACGCCGACGCGGTCGAAGCGGTGCTGGGACATGAGATCACCCATGTCAGTAACGGCGACATGGTCACCATGGGTCTGTTGCAAGGGGTGGTGAATACCTTCGTGATCTTCCTGTCCCGGGTGGTCGGGCACGTGGTGGACCGAGTGGTGTTCAAGACCGAACGGGGTTACGGGCCAGCCTATTTCATCACCTCGATCGTCGCCCAGGTCTTACTCTCCATCCTGGCATCCATGATTGTCATGTGGTTCTCGCGACGGCGTGAATTCCGCGCCGATGCCGGTGGTGCAGCCCTGGCTGGCCGGGGCAAGATGATCAACGCCTTGCGGGCCTTGCAACGGGCTCATGAGCCGCAGGATCTGCCGGGTGAGTTTGCCGCGTTCGGGATCGCCGGTGGACTGGGTGATGGCTTCAAGCGACTGTTTATGAGCCATCCTCCGCTGGAGGAACGCATCGCTGCCCTGCAGGCTGGAAAACCATGAACGCGCCCCGTTGGTGTAACGCCTAGATGACTGGTAGCCGTGCGTGACTGCCACCCAGACCGGCCCTTGGGAGGCGAACTGGCAGGCACCCCAGGATAGCTGCCAGCCAGGAATCGGAGCGTCGGATTACACAACGCACAGGGCGACGCCATCGAACCGGATCGATGGCGGTGGAAAAAAGCATAGGAATCGAGATAGAGGCGGACGTTCGATTCGAGTATACTTTTACGTTTGTCAAGGATAATTCGGCGCTTTGTTACCGATGAAAATTTATCTTATCCTGTTGTTTCTCGGGTCCCGGGCCGGATACAAGAACGGGAGGGTTAAATGGTGAATCCGCTTGTTGCTGTCATCATGGGTTCCCGCTCCGATTGGGAAACCATGCAGCATACCGCAGCCATTCTGGAACAGCTGCAGATCGGTTACGAGGTGCGCGTGGTGTCAGCCCATCGCACCCCCGACCTGTTGTTCGAATATGCCTCCAACGCCATGGATCGGGGTCTGGAAGTGATCATCGCCGGCGCCGGCGGGGCGGCGCATCTGCCCGGCATGGTCGCAGCCAAGACCTGCCTTCCGGTACTGGGGGTACCGGTCAAATCCCATACCCTCAATGGCGTGGATTCCTTGCTGTCCATCGCCCAGATGCCCGCCGGTATCCCGGTCGGCACCCTGGCGATCGGTAAGGCGGGCGCCAGCAATGCCGCGCTGCTGGCGGCCAGCATCCTGGCCAATAAGTATCTGAAGATACGGGAACGGCTGCAGGCCTACCGCCAGGCTCAGACCGATAGGGTGTTGTCTGATCCGGATCCACGCATCACTCCAGTGACCGAATGATGAAGGTCGGTATTCTGGGAAATGGTCAGCTGGCCCGGATGTTGGCATTGGCCGGTAAACCCTTGGGCTTGGATTTCACCTTTTACGACCCCAATCCGGACGGATGCGCCAATGTGCTGGGTGAATTCGTCTGTGCAGAATTCACCGACCTGCTGCAACTTCGAAGCTTTGCCGAGCGGGTCGATGTGATCACACTGGAGAATGAAAACATCCCGGGAGCGGCGCTCAACAGCCTACCCCAGGAAAAACTCTTCCCCCCGGCGCTTGCGGTGTTGAAATCCCAGGATCGTCTGTTGGAGAAACAGTTTCTCCAGCAACTCGATATCCCGCTGGCCAATTATTACACTATCGATAACGAGGCCGATCTGCTTGAGGCCATGCGCCGTCAGCAGGGATCGCTCATCGTCAAGACCCGCCGCCTGGGCTACGATGGTCGCGGGCAGGCCCATATCAGAACCCTCGATCAGGCCGCAGCCGCCTGGCGCGAACTGCGGCATTCCCAGCTCATCGCCGAGGAAAAGGTGGCATTTCAGAGGGAGATCTCCGTGATCTCTGTGCGCAGTCACCAGGGAGAAATGCGCAGTTATCCGGTCACCGAAAACACCCATCACAAGGGCATCCTGCACACCTCGATCGTACGTCTGGATGATCCCATGCAAGCGCTGGCCGAAGAGTATGCGCGACGGGTCATGACGGAATTGCGTTATGTGGGGGTGCTGGGCTTCGAGTTTTTCCAGGTCGGGGAGCGGCTGTTGGCGAACGAGTTCGCCCCGCGGGTGCACAATACCGGCCATTGGTCGATCGATGGGGCCGATATCAGCCAGTTCGAGAATCACCTGCGGGCGGTGCTAGACTGGCCCCTCGGCTCGACCCGGGCGCACAGCCCCAGCATCATGTGCAATATCATCGGCAGGTTCCCGGACAGGACGGCGCTGGTCGCGATCGATGCCGCGCATCTGCATGACTATCAGAAAGCGGCGAAGCCGCTGCGCAAGATCGGCCATGTCACCCTGTGCAGCCGGGATGCCGGGATGCTGCACGACAGTCATCAGCGGGTCCATGACCTGGGGCGGGATTGAGTACCGGTCGGCAACTGTGGCTGACCTTATCGGTGTATATTCTACCGGATTCCAAGATGACAAAATCCTTGTCAGCGCCGAGGCTGCCTGTCAAATGACCCTGGTGACCGGGTGCAATCCAAACAAAATGAACGGCAAGCCCAGGGCCATGGGAGTCACGATCCCGGGCTTGGTGTGTGAAGAGAAGGATCGATCCGTCAGGCGCTTTCCTCGCTCGCTACCAGATCACGGTAGGCGTGCCAGGTGGCGTAACCGATCACCGGCATCGAGATGACAAAGCCGATGTAGAAGGTCAGAAAACCCAGACACACGAACATAACGATCAGGGCGGCCCACAACATCAAGGGGCGGGGATTTTTCAGCACTGCATGATAGCTGGTCGAGATGGCCTGCAAAACATTGGTGTCCTTGCGATCAATCAACATCGGAATGGAGATAACGGTGATCGTGAATACGCCCAGGGCAATGATACCTCCCGACAGGATACCCGCCGCCAGAAATACAGGACTGTCACCGGACAGGAACAGGGTGGGCAGGAAGTTATCGAAGGTCAACACGGCATTTGAAAAGAAGATGGCAAAAACCAGGTTTGCGATCATCATCCAGAAGATCAGCACCACCATCAGAACCAAGCCCATCACAACCAGATCGAAAGGATTGTCCTGACAGGATCTGCAGGTGTCCGCGAAACTTGGGGTCTCACCGTTTTTCAACTTGCGGCTGGTGTCATACAAAAACACCGCCAAAATGGGCGCGACCAAAAAGAAGCCGGCCGCCAGGGGCGGCACCAAAAAGAATAAGTTGCTGGAGAGAACCAGGATCGTCAACAGGATACTGGCAACGAAAAAAATCATGCCATAGGCAACGCTGAGCAGGGGGGCGCGCTTGAAATCGTTCCATCCCGCGCCAATCCACTGCCAGGGGTGGTCGAGGGAGATTTCGTTAATTTTAGACGGCATGACAGGATTCTCCTGAACAGCAACAGATATTTGTGTCATTGGTGACCTCGTGATTTATCGACAAACACATCTACTGCTGTGTGTTCCAGTTTATTCGAATTTCGATGGTAAAGTCAGAACAGAATAAAAACAAATATTATTTATATTTTGTTTATTGTAAAAAAGCAAACTCATTATATTAACTATAACTGCCTGAATGTACTTGTTATTATTTTGAATGGAAATAGTGCATATTTAATCACGCCATTTTAAATGGCATTAAAAAAATAAGAAGGTTAGTAACTATTCGTGATTGCAAGAAAGTCGTCCGCCATCATACCGGCCTCGTGCGGCGGGCTGAAGAGGGCGTAATACCGGCCCTGCGGATCTATCAGGATGATGGAAGCGGAGTGATCCATCACATAACCCATGGCGCTGTTCGGGGTCTGCACCTTCTCGTAGAGGATGCCCAGGGGTCGGGTCAACCGTTGCAACGCCGGGTCGCTCCCGCTGACACCGAGAAACGACGGTGCGAAGTAATTGACATACTCCGCCAGCCGCTGCAGTGAGTCCCGTTCCGGATCGATGGAAACGAAAGCGATCTGATAGGGGGGGCGTCTGCTTGACCGACTGCAGCCGGTTGTTCAGGTCGGCCAGCAGCGCCAGGGTTGTGGGGCAGATGTCCGGACAATGGGTATAACCGAAATTCAGAAAGGTCCATTGCCCCAACAGACGCTGATTATCGAAGGCCTTACCCAGCTGATCCTGCAGCGAAAAGGGTGGCAGCATCTTCAATTGCGGCAACAGGGTGGCCTGTTGGGTGGCGATCATGGGCGGTGTGCGAGTTACGGGCGGGGTCCACAGCTGCATCCAGGTCACCATTCCGGCCACTATCGCCAGCAGACCGCCAACGACTATCGCGATGTGCTTGATCGAATGATGCGTTTTGGTCATGAGTTGTTCATGCATGATGTCGTGATATCCAGAGTGTCGTAATCAGGTTCAGTAAAAGCAGCGCCGCGCCCGCATTATGGGCCACGGCAATCGGCAGGGGTAGATGTCCCACCACATTGGTGATGCCGAGGCCGAGTTGGATGAGCAACAATCCCAACATCAGCCAGCCCAGTTGGCGCAACCGGGTTGCCCCTGTCAGTCCGATCAGTCGCAGGGCCAACAGGCCGACCACGACGAGGGTCAACAGGGCGCCCAGTCGATGGCTCATGTGAATCGCAGTGCGAGCATCGTTTTCCAGTACTCCGAACTCGTAATTCACCCCCAGCCCCCGCCAGAGCACGAAGGCCTCCTTGAAATCCATGGTCGGCCACCATTCGCCCCCATAGCAGGTGGGGAATTCGCTGCAGCCCAGGGCGGCATAATTACTGCTGGTCCAACCGCCCAGGGTGATCTGCAGAAGGAGCGCCGACAGGGCGAGCCATTGATGCCTGTACGTTTGTCCTGAACTGGCGGGAGATGGGCCCTGGCCTCCCGTTCTGAGTTGCAGAACCAGTAACCAGAGCAGCACAAGGGTGGCGAAACCGCCGAGCAGATGGGCCGTGACGATCGCCGGCTTGACCAGCAGGGTTACCGTCCACATACCCAGGGCGGCCTGCAAGATCACCAGGACCACCAGCAGGGAGGGCAGCAACAGGGGCTGATACACCTCATGTCGCCGGCGCCAGGCGAGCAGCGCCAGCGACAGGATGGCCAGCCCGAGGCTGGCCGCCAGGTAGCGGTGGAGCATCTCCTTCCAGGCCTTCCCGGTGTGCAAGGGGCGATCGCTGAAGCTCGCGTCTGCATTGGCTTGATCCGTGGGCACCAGGAGTTGGCCATAACAACCGGGCCAGTCGGGACAGCCGAGGCCGGCGTCCGACAGACGCACATAGGCGCCCATCAGGATCACGGCAAAGGCCAGCAGACAGGTCAGGATCGCCAGCCGATATTGCAGGATGCGGGTTGCTTGCATCTTCAGCGCCTGCATGGGACGCTTTCGCTCCAATCAGAATAACCCATGCAGGTAGGATCAGTTTGAAGCCATCTACTGAAGCAAGCCATGAGATTTTCCAACCGGTGACGCCGGATCAGGCCAGGCTGACGCTGCGCTGGCTGCAACTGGGGGTCTTGTCCCTGGGGCTGGCGGGTCTGTTCGCGATACTCCTGGTGCTCTCCCGCACGCCGGGCAGCGATGCCTTCTTTCCCTGGGTCGATTTCTTCCGCACCGCCCTGGTGGTGCACGTGGACCAATCGGTGTTGATCTGGTTTCTGGCCATGGCCGGGGTGGTCTGGAGCCTGGTGATCCCGGCCGCTGCCGCTCGCCTGCTGCTGCAGCGTCTGGCCTTCGGCCTGGCGCTGGCCGGCGCCCTGGGTGTCGCTGCGGCGGCCTTCATCGGTAACGGGGCGCCGCTGATGAACAACTACGTACCGGTGCTGCAGCGGCCTTTCTTCTTCGCCGCGCTCGGGCTGTTTGGCCTGGGTATCGCGATCCAGGCCCTGGTGGCGCTGTTCAGCACCTGGAGGGCCCTGGATTTCAGGGGCGCCTGGCATCTGTCCAGTCTCGCTGGATTGACCATTGCCAGCGCAGTCATCGTCTCCCTGTTTGCAGTGCTCATCGCCTGGCTGCAGATACCGGCGAGTGTCGAAGGTCAGGGTTTCTACGAATACCTGTTCTGGGGCGCGGGTCATACCCTGCAGTTCGCCTATACCCAGCTGCTGTTGCTGGCCTGGCTCTGGCTGGCCTGGCAGACGGGGGTGGTGATGCCGGTGCAACGCCGCTGGCTCGTCGGGTTGCTGTTGCTGGGGGTCGCGCCGGTGTTGCTGACGCCCCTGATCTACCTCCTGTATGCCACGGTGACGCTCGAATCGCGCAGCGCCTTCATCCGCCTGATGCAGTTTGGAGGGGGCATCGCCGCGATTCCCGTTGGGCTCATCCTGTTGCTCGGCTTGCGGAAGGCGGCCAAGGCGGATGCCCTCGGCCGGCCGTTGCGCCGCAGCCTGTGGATGTCCCTGTTGCTGTTCTTTTCCGGCGGTTTCATCGCCTTGTGGATCAGCGGCATCAACACCATCATTCCGGCCCACTACCACGGTTCCATCGTCGGGGTGACCCTGGCCTTGATGGGGCTCGCCTATCTGTTGTTGCCCCGGCTCGGCTACCGGGCGGTGCGCGGGCGCCTCGCCGATTGGCAACCCTGGATCTATGGCTTCGGCCAACTGCTGCACATTATCGGCCTGGCCGTATCCGGCGCCATGGGCATCCAGCGCAAGACCGCCGGGCGCTGCCCAGGGTCTCGACAGCCTGTCGACCCAGTTGGCCATGGGGGTGATGGGGCTGGGCGGACTGCTGGCGGTGATCGGCGGCATCCTGTTCGTCTGGATCATGCTGCGCGCCTTCTGGCAAGGCAGGCAAGCGGTCGATGCTCAACTAGACGTGTCAGCTGGGCACCGCCCAACCTGTGCGGTTTGAACATGCTTAGCGCGGTGGGCGGCGCCCACGCCAACTTGATTCAGCCTAGACACACTTCGAGAGATCCTCGGCATCATCTCATCAGTACCGGCAGCAGCGGCGCCAGGTAGTGATCGACCAGCAGCAGGGCAAACAGCAGACTCAGATAGAGGATCGAATAACCGAAGGTCTGCATGGCATGCTGCCTGCCTTCGCTGCGCCACAGTTTGAACGCGTGGTAGATGAAACCACCAGCCCAGCAGCAGTGCGCCGGCCAGATACAGGTAGCCGCTCATGTGAATCACGAAAGGCAGCAGGGAGACCGCCAGCAGCATCACCGAGTAGATCAACACCTGTTGTTTGGTGAAGTCGATACCGTGGGTCACCGGTAGCATGGGCACCTTGGCCTTGGCATAATCGTCCCGGCGATGGATCGCCAGGGGCCAGAAGTGAGGCGGGGTCCAGACGAAGATGATCAGCAGCAGCAGAAAGGCCTCGGTGGTGACCTCGCCGGTCACCGCGCACCAGCCCAGCAGCGGCGGCGCGGCGCCGGCCAGCCCGCCCCAGACGATATTCTGCGGGGTATTGCGTTTCAGAAACAGGGTGTAGATCACCGCATAGCCGATCAAGGCGCAGAAGGTCAGCAGCGCGGTCAGGGGATTCACCAGCAGGATCAGAGGTGAGCATGGAGACAGCGCCCAGCAGCAGGGCGAAGGCCAGCGCATGGGGGGTGTCCATATGGCCGCTGGGGAAGGGCCGCCAGTGGGTGCGGTCCATCACCGCATCGATGCGCTGATCGATGATGTGGTTGATCACGGCGCCGCAGGCGGCCGCCAGGGAGATGCCGATGAGCCCGAACAGCAGCGGTTGCCAGGGAGTCAGACCGTCGGTTGAGAGCAACATGCCGACCAGGGCGGTAAAGGCGATCAGCAGCACGACCTTGGGCTTGGTCATTTCGTAGTAGTGTTGCCAGGAGTAGGTGAGCGTCTCCTGTGCGGTGATTTCACTGGTGGCCATACTGTCCTCCTTTAACCCAGCTTTGCGAGGCTTTGAGTAATTTTTCCAGATCCTGCAGGATCTGCTTCGAGGTGATGTGCGACATATCGTGCGCCATCATGAGATCGCCCCGCGGATCGATGAGAAATACAACGCGCTGGCGAGGTTGTTCCGGGGAACCGTAAACTGTTGCAGGAGCGCCGGTTTGTCAGCGGTCGCGGCAAGCGCAAGACGGGTCCCTTCCAGGCCAGTCCAGGGACGGCAGCTCGAGCTTGCCGGCCGCATCCGGCAGCAGGATCAGCAGCCGTTCGATGCGCTGGCGGTCGGCCCCCATGGCCCGGCGGATCTGCCGAAGCTTGATCAGTTGCTCCGTGCAGGCAGCATCACACTGTCCTTCGGCCAGCAGCGTCAGGGTCCACCGGTCCCGCAAGGCCGTGCCAATCGAACCGGTCTCCGTCCGGGGTTTGCAGGGTGAATTGGCTGCATGGCGCGGGGCGGTTCGATCAGGCTGCCGAAATTGGTGCGTCCCGTTGGCAACCATTGCGGGTTGAAGTAGAACAGCCAGGCCGCGATCGGCGGCAGGGCGAACAGGGCAATGAGTAGCCACAGCTGGCGCCTGTTGCGTTGTCTGGTCTGACTTTCCGCCTGGCTCAGCATGGGCTTGGCTCGGACTGGTTTGTGCAAGGACAGGCGCAGCCAGATCAGCAGGGTGATGAGGGCGAAGGCGAACCACTGCACGGCATAGCCGATGTGCATGGCGTCATCGGCACGAGGCTCGGGCCATTGGCGTACGAAGTCGCGGAAGCGTCCGGCGCCTGCAGGATCAGGAAGGGCAGGACCTCCAGTCCGGACCAGGCTGTAATAGTGTTCCAGAGTCAGGAAGGGCCAGCGCGGCAGAGTCTCGGTTTCCTGAGCTGCAGGCTCAGCTCCAGGGCGGGTGGCTGCGGGATGCTCACTTCCCCCTCGATGGTCAGCGCTCCCTGCGGCTGTGGAATGTTGATTTGCGGGTCGGTGCGTTGTCCGGCAATCCAGCCCCGGTTGACCAGCACCAGCAGATCCGAGTCAGCCAGCTGCAGCGGGGTGATGACATGAAAGCCGGTTCTTCCCTGGTGCTTGCGGTTTTCGATCAGCACCGTCTTGTCGGTCAGGAAATCATCCGCTGGCGATGACCTTGCGATATTCCAGCTGATCGGCATCCGCTACGCTGCGGCCGAACGTTGCAGGCGGCAGTTTACGGCGTAACCTCCAGGGCATGGGCGATGGCCCGTTTCTGGTCGGCTCGATCGAGCTGCCAGATGCCCAGGCCAACGAACAGCGGCGTCAGCAATACCATGACGATTGTAGGGACAGCCTGGAGTCGAAATTGGAGGGAGGTAGTCGCCATACTGAACTATATTAGAGTACTACGGCTCTGTTCGCGAACAGGGCCGATAACAACACGACCTGAATCGGAATGGAGGATTCGTCATGGAACTCATGTTCAAACTGCCAGTCATTCTGGTGCTCATCATCATTGTCTTCTCACTGTTCGAGGGCATGTACTATCTGGCTAAAGACGATGGCAGCCGCGATCGAACCCGGGTGGTGCGCGCCCTGACGATCAGGATCGTGCTGTCGTTCGTGTTGTTCTCGTTACTCATGGCCGGTTACTTCTTTGGTTTCATTGAGCCGCACAGCGTCTCTTAGATGTCGCTGCATCACAGCCAATAGACGAACACGAACAATCCCAGCCAGACCACATCCACAAAGTGCCAGTACCAGGCCACCGCCTCGAAGGCGAAGTGATTGTGGGCACTGAAATGGCTTTTCATGGCGCGACCGAGGATAGCCATCAACATGATGGCGCCCATGGTGACGTGGAAACCGTGGAAGCCAGTGAGCATGTAGAAGGTAGAGCCATAGGCGCCTGAGCCAAGCCTCAGGTTCAGTGCAGTGTAGGCGTGTATGTACTCATATGCCTGAAATACCAACAAATAACAAACCCAGCGCAATAGTGGCGACTAGTCCCCATACCAGTTGTTTTTGGCTATCGATCTTCAGTCCCCAGTGTGCCCAAGTGATGGTGGCGCCACTGCTGAGCAGTAGCAGGGTATTAATTGCCGGTATACCCCAAGGACCCATAGCGGTGAATCCTCCTCCCAGATCCGCCGGGCCAGCAGACGGCCAGTCGGGTACAAAGCCGCCACCATAGAGGAATTCGTTGGTAGGTGCCAAGATAACCCTCGCCACCCAGCCAGGGCAGGGCGATGGTGCGGATGTAGAACAGGGCGCCGAAAAAGCTCAGAAAGAAGAACACCTCGGAGGCGATGAACCAGAACATGCCCATGCGAAACGAGGTATCCACCTGCTTGTTGTAGCAGTCGCTGAGATTTTCCCCGATTACGTCCCGGAACCAGCCGTACAGCAGGAAGGCGAACAGCAGCAGGCCGCCGATGACCAGAAATTTGCCGATGCCGACCCCGTTGATGGCCAGGGCGGTGCCGATCAGGGTGGTCAGCAGTGAGACCATGCCGATGATCGGCCATGGACTGGGATTCGGTATGTAGTAATCGCTGCTATGTGCCTCTGCCGACATGAGTCTGTTCCTCTGCTGTCAATACAATTAATTGATGTGGGGTCGTTATTTTATGGTGGTTACGATGATGGGAGGTGCTTCGACTTCCTGGTTCTAACTTCTGCCCGGGATTCAGGCGCATGAAGCTGTAGGACAAGGTCAGGGAGTTGATCTCCGCTGGCAGGTCCCTGGAGACCATGAAACGCAACGGCATCTCGGTCCGTTGCTTGCCATCCAGGGTCTGACGGTTGAAACAGAAACACTCCAGCTTGTTGAAATAGGCGGTCGCCTGCCAGGGCGCCACACTCGGGATCGCCTGGCCGACGATGGTGGAACTGCTGCGGTTGTTGGCGACGAAGTTCACCTGGTAGATCTGGCCGGGGTGAACCTTTATGCATCGGCGTGGGCGGGATTGAAATCCCAGGGCAGGTTCGGGTGCACCGTGGTATCGAATTTCACCGTGACCAGGCGGGATGCGTCGATCCCGCCTGGCACGACCTGGTCCTTGCCGGCCCCGACCCGCAAGGCGATCGACTGGGTGCCGGTGACCTGGCACAACAGGTTGTACAAGGGCACCATGGCAAAACCGAAACCAAACATCAGCACCACCATGCCGCCCAGCAGCAGGGTGGTGCGTTTGTTTTTACGTCGGGTATCAGTCGTCTGCATGGTCACCTCGCGGCCTGATTGCCGATCAGAGCGAAACAGTCCGGTCCAGAACGGAAAGGAGGTGACGAAGATGAACAGAGCGAAGCCGACCAGCAGCCAGACCAGGCGCAGGTTCTTTCTTCTCAACTCAGGTGATTGATATTCGCGGTATTGTCATCATACCTTTCCATATTCACTTGATCTGCGGCGCCACGGTCCAGGTATGGAACGCAGGAGGTGAGTCGAGCTCCCACTCCAGTCCTTTGGCGCCTTCCCAGGAGCGTTTCTCGGCCTTTTTGCCGCCCCGTACGGTCTTGATGATGATGTAGAGCAGCAGCAGGTGGCTGAGGCCGAAGATCATCGCGCCGATACTGGAGACCACATTGAACTCGGTGAACATCATGTTGTAGTCGACGATGCGCCGCGGCATGCCCGCCAGACCGAGGAAGTGCTGGGGGAAGAAGGTGATGTTGAAGCCGATCACGTTGGTCCAGAAGAAGATCTTGCCCAGGCGCTCGTCATACATGTGCCCGGTCCATTTCGGCAGCCAGTAGAAGACCCCGGCAAACAGGCCGAACACCGCACCCGGCATCAGCACATAGTGGAAGTGGGCCACCACGAACATGCTGTCCTGATACTGCATGTCGGCGGGCACCACCGCCAGCATCACCCCGCTGAGTCCGCCGAAGGTGAACATCAGCACGATGGCCACGGCGAACAGCATGGGGGTCTCGAAGGTCATGGCGCCGCGCCACATGGTGGCGATGAAGTTGAAGATCATCAGACCCACCGGGATGGAGATGATGATGGTGCCGATCATGAAGTAGGTGACCGCCCCCAGGGACATGCCGATGGTGTATTGGTGATGGGCCCACACCACCATACCGATGGTGGCCACCGCCAGCATCGCCCCGACCATGGAGTGGTAGCCGAACAGGGGCTTGCGGGAGAAGGTCGGGATCACATGGGAGAGCACGCCGATGGAGGGCAGCAGCAGGATGTACACCTCGGGATGCCCGAAGAACCAGAACAGATGCTGGAACAGCACCGGATCGCCGCCGCCGGCGGCATCGAAGAAACTGGTGCCGAAATGGCGGTCGAACAGCAGCATGGTGACGCCGCCCGCGAGCACCGGCACCACCAGAATCAGCAGGAAGGCGGTTACCAGCCAGGTCCAGCAGAAGATGGGCATCTTAAACAGGGTCATGCCGGGGGCGCGCATGTTGAGCAGGGTGACGATGATGTTGATGGAGGCCAGCACCGAGGAGATGCCCAGCAGATGGATGGCGAAGATCAGGAAGTCCATCGACATGCCGACCTGCACCGACAACGGCGGATAGAGGGTCCAGCCGGTGTTGATCTGGGTGCCGCCGCCCGGGAAGAAGGGTACCACGAAGGAGAGCACCAGCATGGTGGCGGCCGCCGGCAGGATCCAGAAGCTCAGGTTGTTCATGCGCGGCAGCGCCATGTCGGGGGCGCCGATCATCATCGGGATCATCCAGTTGGCCAGGCCCGCGGCGGCCGGCATCACCGCGCCGAAGATCATGATCAGGGCGTGATTGGTGACCAGGTTGTTATAGAGATCCGGAGCCAACAGCTGGATGCCCGGCTGGAACAACTCCAGGCGGATCAGCATGGCGCTGGCGCCGCCCAGGAACAGCATGGTCAGGGCGAATATCAGATAGAGGGTGCCGATATCCTTGTGGTTGGTGCTGAACAGCCAGCGGCGCCAGCCTTTCGGGGCATCGTGATGATGCGCCTCATCATGGGTCAGGGTTGTGCTACTCATGTGTCAGTTCTCCTCTATCGTGCCTGTTTGACGTCTGCAGGCTGCACGACATCACCCGTGTTGTTGTCCCAGGCGTTGCGCTCGTAGGTCACAATCGCCGCGATTTCAAGATCGTTCAAGGTGCCCCAGGCCTGCATTGCGGTGCCCTGCTTGCCTTTGATGACAATGTGCAAATGGTCGGCAACCGGACCGGTCGCAATCTTCGAGCCTTTCAGGGCCGGGAAGGCGGGGGGCAGGCCGAGTCCGGTTACCTGATGGCAGGCGGCGCACTTGCTCTCGTAGAGGCTCTTGCCCTTCTCCAGCAGTTCATCTCTGCTCCACGCCTTGTCCGCCCTGGCCTCGGCCGCCGCCGCCAGCTTGATGGCCTGCTGCTCGTCGGTCCAGGCGGCGAAGCGCTCGGGTGAAACGGCCTCCACCACGATCGGCATGCGCGAATGCCAGGTGCCGCAGAGCTCGGCGCACTGCCCACGGAACACCCCTTCCCGATCCAATGAGGCCCAGGTCTCTGTGACGTAGCCGGGGATGGCGTCTTTTTTCACCGCCAGTTCGGGCACCCAGAAGGCGTGCAGCACGTCGGCGGAGGTATGCAGGAAACGGATCTTGGTGTGGGTGGGCAGTACCAGGCGGTTGTCCACCTCTCGCAGATACAGATCGCCGGCCTCCTCCTTGGGCGTGTAGCGGCTCTCCACCTTGACACCAGAATCCAGGTAGTCGAACTCCCACCACCATTGATGACCGGTGACCTTGACGTCCAGGAGGTTTTCCTCTTGTGGCACCTCCCAGACCCGCTTCAGCACCGCATCCGCCTTGCCGGCGATAGTCAGGTCTACGCCCAGCACCAGCACCGGCACGATGACCCAGGACCACTGCCCAAACCAGGAGTTATGGAAATTCTGGTCCGCCGGATAGCCCCGGCTCTTGCGGTGGAAATAGAGGGAGTAGAAGACGAATCCAAACACGATGATCAACAGCGCCGTCGTGATCTGCATCGTCAGCATATGGATGTCATAGATCTCCCGCGCCACCCCGGCGGCCGGTTCCGGGAAATTGATGCCGTATTCCGCCTGGGCGATCGAGGCCGTCAACAGGCCGATCATGGCCAGGCCGTAACCACCGAGCTGTTTCAGCGTGTTGGCATGGCGATCTTCACGGCGAGCGGCAGGGAAGGTGGAAGTCTGGTGTTTTCTTAGGCGGTGGTCTGTCATTCTTGTCAAGCACCCTGTATTGCGCAGCGTAAATTGTCAGCGAGACTGTTCCGTTCGCCTTCGACGAGGTATTTGCCGATTTCGACATACTTGCCGTGTGAACCGATGAAGAGTCGGCTGGGATACCAGCCCTTGGGATCCTGGGTCTGGACGACTTTCAGCCAGGCCCTGGGAAAGCTGGCAAGTTGATTACCCTTGCAGTCATTGATTGAAATCGTGTTTTCACCGATCTGGATGATCTCCCGCTGATGGGCGTTCAAGCACTGCAGGTAGAGGCCAAGGCCAATGACCAGCAATTCGAGTCCGACGAAAGGGACCACCAGCCAGGCGCCCAGGGTGAAAAAATAGTAACCAACCGAGGCTAGACAAAGCGCAAGAAAGGCAAAGACCAGCTTGGTCTTGTGCCAAGAAAGGTTCCTGTTTGGTTGAATAACCCATACAGCATCTGGACCGCCATGCGTATTCGCCGTAACCATGAATATCCCCGGGATAGATTTGGTTTGACTGCCGATACTGTCTGGCGTCAGACAATTATTTAGGTCCAGAATATGTCAAATCACACAATAAAAGGCAATAACTAAGTTTGTTGGTCGGGTATTGAATGTCATTAAAGATATTAATGCACCTAAAAGACTTTTCGATTGAACTCAAGTAAAAAGTTGGTAAAGTGTTATCTCAGTATCACCTATCGTCGCACTGGCACTCTTTGGAACAGCCGCGATAAATCCTCTCTCGTCCAGGCGGATAGCCTGTTCAGGATCACTCCGCAAGGCCCCGGTATCCCTTTAGATTTGGTTGGAGCGCGCCTGGACTCTTTCGCGCAGTGTGGCGGAATCCGTTGCCTATGTGATGAGTGTGTATCGTGGCGTGCTGTGCTGCGTCTGGATGCCGACGGCGTCTGAAAGGTCATTTGCCAAGGCGTCCTGCTGCAGACCCAGGCGGATAAGCAATGACGGTATGATCCATGTGGTAAGCCTTGTTATTTTCATCATCCTGTCCATAACCGGCTCATTTAACTTTTCCGGGCCAAGGGTGACATACTGAACAGGTATTCAAAAAAGCCGCTTACAGCACGGACAAGGCCGCCTGGGTCAGCAGACCCAGGCTGATGGTGGTGGCGAAACTGAGCATGGTGCCGAGCAGCACGTATTCGGTCAGCTTGCGGTGGTGGGCCTCGCGCAGGTCGCCGAAACGCAATACCGACTTGGCCGCCAGCAGGAAGCCGATGGCGGAGAACTGATCGATCAGGATGAAGGTGAGGATCAGGAAACGCTCCAGCAGACCGATGCGGGCCCCGGCCTCCGCCAGGGAACCGCTGTTGTCGATTTCATGGCTCCATCGGCCGATGACGATGGCGATCATGAAAGAGAGCGGCCGCATGACCACGATATAGGCCACCAGCACGAGCATAGGCTTGGGGGAGATCAGCCAGGTCCATGCCTGTTGCGCCAACAGCCACTGATCGGTCAAATAGAGCCACACCAGCAGGATTACGCTGAGATGCAGTATCTGGTCCAGAACAAACCAGCTGTATTTGCCGCGTGGCGTATAGGATTTCCCGATATCGATCAAGGCATGGCTCAAGCCGATCACGGCAGCCATGCTGAGACTCAGGTGCGCATCCGCCAATACGACCCACAGCAGAGCCCATGACAGCACGCCGTGAATCGCGCTGTGCAGGTAGACAAATTTCGAACGGTAATGGCGGGTGTTTTTCTCCACCACCCAGGTGTTGGTCTGCATGAAGAAATCGGCTACCAGATGGACCAGGATCAAGGCCAGCAGCAGCGGCAGTTCATGGGGTGTCATGGTTTCCATTCTTGTGACAGTAGTTCGCTCGTGTAATCGATATACGCCCTGACCAGTTCCTGCTTGGCAGTGGAAAGCCTCGTGTGGATCGTCGGTTGAGATCGCCCCAGCCGCTTGGCCAAGGCCTGCTGCGACTCATTATAGAGCAGGCTGTAGTAGGCAACCTCGGCCGAGTAGTGCGACCAGTGACTGATAATATCATCGACCAGCCGGGTCAACAGCGCCAATTGTCGGTTGAGCCCCACCGAGTCGGTCAATATGCATATTCGGTCACCACTTTGGCTGATCTCGTCCAGCCCCCTGCCGGATAACACGAAGGCCTCGCCACTCGATTCGGCGACCCTCTGCATCGGGGGATCGATCGCGCCAATACCGATGGCGATCCGGGCGTCCCAGGGCTGCCTTTTCGAAGGGGAGTGGGAGATGATCGCCGCCCTGGTCAGGACCGCGGCCAGCACGCTATCGGCGGCAGTGGGAATCAAGACCTGGAATTCGTCACCCCGATAGATCTCCGCGCGCGCCCTGAAGCGTTGCGTCAACACATCCAGCGCATCATGCAGCGCCTCGAGCAGGGCTTTTTTATTTTCGATCTTACGCGAACCGACAATGTCGCCTGTGATGACCCCACTGCGTTGCATGGCTTGCATTCCTGTTCTTCTCAATAGTTATATTTAGCTATTATTTATAATAATAGTCAAATATATCAAACTATGTTTAAAATAGTTAAAATATATACTATATTATTAGCTATAGAAAGGATGATCACTTCACCTTGCCCAGATGCCGTGTGGGCGCAGGTCATGGGTGCTTCGTCACCTGCCTGCGCACTCGCTGTTGCCGGAGGTTGCCGCTTGTACCGGCAAGCCTTGTGCTGCTGGTCCGACCTGCAAACCTGCCGGTTTACCCGTCACGTCAGCGATTTATACAGCCGCACTTGAAAAGAAAAACCTGATCCCTATATGGAAAGCACAAGTTATGGTAAGACCCAATCATCATCAATAGGAGGTAACGAAATGTTCACGAAACTGAGCGGTCTTGAAGGCAGCCTGTTCGATGAGTTCAGTCGCATGGAACAGGAAATGGATCAACTGTTCGGCAGAGGGCCCGGGCAAACCGGCATCCGCGCGGTGGCCAGGGGCACGTATCCGGCGATCAACATCGGCAGCACACCCGATCAGGTGGATGTCTACCTGTTTGCCGCCGGCGTCGATCCCAAGAGTCTGGATATCTCGATTCAGCAGAATATGCTGACGGTCGACGGGGAGCGCCGGCTGATCACCGAAGAAGGAGCCAACTACTATCGCAAAGAGCGTTTCGATGGCCCCTTTCACCGGGTGGTAAGCCTGCCGGAGGACGTGGACCCCGAACAAGTAGAGGCCAGCTATCGGGACGGGGTGTTGCGCATCACCATCAAGCGGCGTGAGTCATCCAAGCCGCGCCAGATCGAAGTGAAATGAGCAGCGGGAGGTAGACAAAATGAACACAAGCAAAGATGTGGTAAGCCAGGAATCCAAGGCCGTGCAACAGGACAAGAGTGAACGGGCGATACGGCCGCCGGTGGATATCTTCGAAGACAGCAGCGGCATCACCGTGCAGGCCGATATGCCGGGGGTAGCCAAGGATCGTCTTGAGATCAAGATCGACAACGACACCCTGTCTATCGAGGGCAGAGCGGATATCGCCATGCCCGAGGGCATGGAACCGCTGTATGCGGATGTCCGCTCCACCCACTATCAGCGCAGCTTCGCGTTGAGCAGAGAGCTGGATGGGGACAAGGCCGAGGCCAGCCTGAAAGACGGCATCCTGAGCCTGCGCATCCCCAAGCGGCAACAGTATCAGCCGCGTAAGATCGAGGTGCGAGTCGAGTAAGCGGCTGTTCATAAGTCTTGACGATTAACGTCATCGCTCCGGTCTCAACAAGACCGGAGCCGCATTCCGATACACAAGAGTTTATGTTTTTGTCCTTACGGGGTTCGAAGCCCCGGATATTGTCAGGTAATCTGGGCCGAAAACGGAGATGTTTGCAGGCTCAGCGCTCGATGTTTGCAGATCGCTACAGTTACCCATCGACGAAACGCTCAATCACGTCACCGTTCGCAATCATTTCCACGACATCGCCGAACGCATGGAGGCGGACCTGGGGCCCGAGCAGTTCTTGTTCGTCGACGGTTGCCAGAACGAATGGGAGGCGTATCCCGAACCCGATGGACCGATCACCGTTGGCCTCGACGGCGGTTACGTCAGAGGCCGCGAGCGAAAACCCGGCGGCCAGGGCCATTTCGAGGTGATCGCCGGCAAAAGCATCACCGCCGAAGGCGATGCCAAGTGCTTCGCACTGGTCAACAGCTACGACCAGAAACCCAAGCGACGGTTATCTGAGGTGCTTAAATCACAAGGGATGCAGCCGCGCCAACAAATCGCCTTTCTCTCTGATGGCGGCGATACGGTGCGCAAGTTGCAAGCGTACCTCAACCCGAATTTAGAACACCTGCTCGACTGGTTTCATATCACGATGCGAATTACGGTCATGATGCAGCTTGCACGGGGTTTGCCAAAGAAGAGCAACGACGAGATTCTGTGATTCATCGAAGTTTTCCTGGAACTCGATCGACTGAAATGGTACCTCTGGCATGGCGATGTCATCTATGCCTTGAGGACGGCCGATTCGCTCTCAGACTTGTTGATGATGGATGGATTCGACGACAGAAACCCGCCTCACAAGAACGCCGGAAAACTCGCTAAGGCCCTCGAGGAACTGAGCAACTATGTTGAGGAAAACGCTGCCAGTACCCCCAACTGCGGCGAGCGTTATCGCTATGGGGAAAGGATATCGACGGGGTTTGTCGAGTCCACGGTCAACCAAGTCGTGAGCAAACGGTTTGTCAAGACTCAGCAGATGCAATGGACGAAACGTGGTACCCATTTGCTGCTACAGGTTCGAACCCATGTGCTGAATGACGAACTCGATTCGACCTTTCAGAAGTGGTTCCCCAAATTCAGGCAAATGGCACCGGAGGAGCAAAGACTGGCTGCATAGCACCCGCAACTTTTTAACGCTCTCCTAGCTGGAAGACTTCGGTTGTGGCGATATCCTCGTCCATGTAGATACCTTCGCATCTTCAGAGAGTTAGATCGGTATTGCTGTCGGTGCTGTCCATTTGCCCCCGGTTTGACCTACGCTCTTTAATCAGCCGTAGATCGGTGACAAGCTCTCGAGGTTCACCTAGCGAGATTTTCGCGAAATCGGGATGCCTTGGATTGAGCAGGTAGTTGGTCTCGGTCGGTACTACAGCACTCGATACCGCCAGTATCGCACTGGACAGTTGAGTCGCCCACTCTGTGCCGATCGTTCGCAGCCTTTCAAGGGCCGAGTGTTCACGCCAGTCCAGTGGAAGCTGGTCAAGATTCACACACTCGATCTTCAAGTCTGGCGGAATCTGCGCCGGAATCATATAGTATCGGGCTCGTAAAGGCTCATCTTGCACCAACATCTCCAGTATCGCCAGTGACTGACTGCCGGCGGTATAAACCAGGGGGACTCCCTTATGGTTCCAACGGCCGCTGTAACGCCTTGCCCCCTCACCTGAGAAAGCGCTATCCATGAAACGCGCGGTCACTATTCGCCAGACGGTCAACATCAGGCGAAGACGCCGTGCGCTATCCGTCCCAGGGTGTCCATCACGCTCTCGGCGCCAATGTCTGTATCAAGAAGACTCAAAGGGGTGGCCCCGGCGAGGGACGCATTGACCGATTTGAGCCAATCGATGGCCGCGTCGAAGTCTTCGAAGACCGCTTCAGCACGCTCGATCACGCGCGCTAGACGAATCAGCTTGGCGGATTCCTCGCTATTCAATGCGCCCTCGCGTTTACGACGCGCCAAGGTCCGCTCTGGAATTCCCAGCGCCGCGGACAGTTCGGCCTGAGATAGACGGGTGAATTTGGTCAGTGAGTCTATGGCGGAGGATGAAATTCCGCAGCGAATGATAGACACCCAATCGAGCGGGGACAGAGGTGTGACTGGTAGTACGCGTTTGCCACCGAGTAGATTATCAACCGAAATGTGAGACGTCGTGGGCTGTGTAGTCGCAGATGCCATGTTCAAATTCCCATAAATGCCATTTGGCAGATAGTGTAGTCAATAATGGCTTTTTTTGCGACTGGTGGATCTGAGGGTTGGCCGGGATTCTGGAAAAATCCGACAAAAGTTGATTAACTCGTTGTTTCCTTTACGCGGTTGCGCTCATTGTTGAAAAAGTGGCCAAGGGACCCTACGCACACAACACCCTGTTGTTTATCGTCGAGGACGACGCCCAGAACGGTGGCGATCACGTCGACCCCCATCGCAGTATTGCCTATGTGGTCGGCCCCTATGTGAAGCAGGGCGCCCTGATATCCAACCCCTACACCACCGTGAGCTTATTGCGCACCATCGAGGATATCCTCGGGACGGAGCCTATGGGTCTGAACGACGGTTTGGCCAAGCCGATGGCGGAAAGGCTGCACGGGGGTGGCGCGAGTCCGCATGATGAAGTGAGAGAATAACAATGCGCTGTAAATCGATTTTGCTTACCCCGGGGCTCTGCCTCTCAGCAAACCCAGGCGCGGCTGAGGAGGGGTTGCCGGAGATGGTCGTGACGGCAACGCGCGTCGAACGCGAGCTTTTCAATACGCCCCGAGCGGTGACCCTGGTCGATGGGGTCCGGCTCAACAACTCCTACTACCGTTTCGGCCCGCACCAGTATCTGAACACCATCGATCCGAACCTCATCGAGCGTATCGAGGTGGTGCGGGGACCCACCTCCGTACTCTACGGTAGTGACGCCCTGGGCGGCACCATCAATATCATCACCCGTAAGCGTGCTGACTTCTCCACCTCAGGGAAGGAGATTATCGAAGGAGACACATCGACCCTGGAGACCCGGGGGCTCACCGATGTGTGGACCCTCGTCGCCAGCCTGCAGTTGACCAATGTCCTCAACGATGCCAACCGTCTGACCTACGGTCTGGAATACTACCGGGACGAGTATGATACCCGTAAAGATGAAGTGGATCTGAACACAGGTATCCTGACACCGATCATCCCCGGCACGCCGGACGGTGCGGAGTACAGCAGTTTCGGTCTCTATCTGCAGGACGAGATCCGTCTCGGCGAGCGGGCCGATGCCATACTCGGTCTGCGCTACATTGCGTTATGGTTTCGGGATGCGTCGGGTTTTCGCAGCCTATCTGGAGAAAACGGGTCCGATAATATGAGGCAGAGCGCCATCGATTCTGATAACGGCAGACGTCCTTCCCTGTCCCAGGTGTTTTTGAAAACGCAAACCGCTGAGAAGTATCTTTATGTGTGAGGATATTTACCTCGATGAGGGAGATGCTGAGCGGTATCTTGCTTACCAAAAGTTATGATACGGGTAGCATTTCTGACCCTCATCCTCTCTCTCGGTCTTATCAACACACCGAAGGCAACCGCAATATCGCGCTTGCCCTAATGTATGTTCAACAACGCACCACTTTTTTGGAGAGATGGATGACACTTTCTACGCTTACTACATGAGGAAAACATCAGGAGCAGCAATGGGATGCCGCCGCCCGGTCTCTCGAGGCCCCGGAGTGTCCCTGGGACGGCCCTTGGGAGGACGGCATCTGCAACACACGCGAATCGGACCTGGGCACCACGTCCGCCGTGGGGCTGCCTACCCGCTCCAGGCAGGCGGATTCCCACCAGGATGACCTGGCGGGCAATGCTTGGGAGTGGGTTTCTAGTGAGGGCATGCTGCGCGGCGGTTCCTGGACCAATGAAACGAGGTTCGCCCGTGCGGCGTTTCGCCACGTCAACTTCCCGATCAATCGCTTCGGCAGCCTCGGATTTCGGGTGGTATTGTGTATGCGTCAGGACTGACCCCTTAACCTTTACCCCTTACCCGTGACGCAAGTATCCAGCGAGCTACTGGTGATCGACAAGACCTACGAACTGGCACTCGGAGCTGTCTGCGCTTTCCGCTCGCCAGGCTTGCCCGCCCTACTTGCTGTAGGATCTACCCATGGCTGCGATTAACGACGCCAGTCGCTTGTGTAAAGATGCTGAAAAGGGTTGTCGCCTTTGGCCGCAGCCATGGGCAGATCCTAGGATGGCGCTGTTGAGTATGCAGGCTTGGGCATGACATGGGGAGCTGAATAGATACCCCAAAAGACGGCTTGGGGCAGCGCGGACAGCACCTGTTCTATTAGAGAAGGGCAGGGTTTTCACGCAACCTATCGGGTGAAACCAGGTCCAAGGGTGTGAGTCAGGACCCCATCGGGTCTAATCGATGCTGATAACGGCAGCCAGCCTTCCCTGCCCCTGGCTGCTTTTCTACAAAAAACGCTAACCGCACATCAAAGGAAAACATATGATAAAGGCCTACGCAGCGTCTGAAACCGGCGGACAACTTCAACCCTTCGAGTATGATCCGGGTGAGTTGCAACCCCAGGATGTGGAAATCGATGTCCATTACTGCGGTATCTGCCATAGCGATCTGAGTGTGCTCGACAATGCCTGGGGGATGACCCAATATCCCCTGGTTCCCGGGCACGAGGTGGTGGGAAAAATCGCCAGAGTCGGCGCCCAGGTCAAGCAGTTGCAGGTCGGGCAGATCGTCGGGCTTGGCTGGCATGCAGGCTATTGCAACGAATGTTCACCCTGCAAATCGGGCGATCAAAACCTCTGCGCCAACGCTCAAGCGACCATCATCGGGCATCATGGCGGGTTTGCCGACAAGGTACGCGCCGCGGCGAACAGCGTGATTCCTATCCCAGACGGCATCGAGCTCGAATCGGCGGGTCCCCTTTTCTGCGGCGGCATCACGGTTTTCAATCCGCTCGTACAGTTCGCTGTCAAACCGACCGCCAGGGCCGCGGTGATCGGCATCGGCGGATTGGGCCATCTGGCGTTGCAATTCCTCAACGCCTGGGGTTGCGAAGTCACCGCCTTCACCTCCAGCGAAGCCAAGCGGGAAGAGGCAATGAGCCTGGGTGCGCAGGCTACGCTGAACTCGCGCGATGCCGCTGAGATAACGGCGGCAGCGGGCCGATTTGACCTGATCATTTCCACCGTCAACGTCAAGCTGGATTGGAATCTTTATCTCAACACCCTGGCTCCCCGTGGTCGTTTGCATTTTGTCGGCGCGGTTCTGGAGCCGCTCGATATCAATGTGTTCTCGCTGATCGGGGCACAACGATGCGTGTCAGGTTCGCCTGTTGGAAGCCCTGCGAGCATGGTCAAAATGCTGGATTTCGCCGGACGACACAAGATCAGGCCGATCATCGAGAAATACCCGTTCGAGGATGTCAATGCGGCGATTGCAAGACTCAGAAGCGGCCAGGCGCACTACCGTATTGTGCTGCATCGTTGAAAACCGCCAGCTGCACTGAGACCAACCCATGCTGATGGGTAGACTGGCTACCCATCTACCCGCGTCCCGGGTGCTTCGTGAAACTCCAGGCTGACCACCAGGCCTGGCCTGGCATCCCCCAGGGTTAGGCCGGCGCCATGCAACTGGGCAACCGCAGCAACCAGGCTCAGACCCAGTCCGCTGCCGGCTGTGCTGCGTGCGGTATCCAGACGCGCAAAGCGCTCCAGCACATGCTCACGGGCCTCGGCAGGTATACCCGGTCCACGATCGCTCACCACGATGCGTGCGTGCGCGTTTTCACCTGCCACCTCGAGCCGTAGCGGTGTACCGGGCGGGGTGAACTTGAGGGCGTTGTCGAGCAGGTTGCTCAATGCCTGCGCCAGCAGATGGCGGTTGCCGGTGACGCTGATTCCCGGCCGCACGGCCAGCTCCAGGATTCTGCCCTGTTCCTCCGCCAGGTCCGCATACAGCTCGCCCAGTTCGAGCGTCATGGCGCTCAGGTCCACCGGGCCCCAATCGCCCCGAAAACTGCCGGCCTCGGCCTGTGCGATCTCGATGAGGGCATTGAAGGTGCGGATGATCTCGTCCAGATCGGCGATGGCGCGCTGCATCGCCTCGCGGTATTCGTGGGTGTCACGCGCCGCCAACGAGGTCACGTCCAGCAGGTTACGCACCCGCGACAGGGGGCGGCGCAGGTCGTGTGCCACATTATCAGTGACCTGGCGCATCCCGACCATCAACGCACCGATGCGGTCGAGCATGGCATTGAGCTGTTCGGCCAGCTCATCGAATTCGTCGCCCTGGCCGCTCAGCGGGATCCGCCGCTGCAAGCGGCCGGCGCCGATGGCCCGGGCGGTATCGATCAGCGTGTCGATACGCGAGAGCAACGCGCGTCCCTGTAACAGCCCGAAACCGATCGCCAGCGCAAACGAGACCACCAGAATGACGACCATCGTTCCCTGGGTGAAATCCAGCAGCGCCTCGGCCTGGTCCAGACCATGCGCCACCATCAGGCGCTGGCCATTCGGCAGCAGTCGCGCCAGCGCCGGCCAGTAGGCATCCTGGTCTTCGGCCTGGCCCGGAATCAGTCCATCTTCGATCAGCACGTTGTGGACCTGGCCGTCGGCGATCAGACCCTGGGGCCAGCCCTTGAGGTCGCCTGCTAAGATGGCGCCATGCGTATCGGTGAGCAGCACATGCAGTCTGTCCGGTCTGCCCGCCTGCAATGCCGCCTTGAGCAAGGCGTGGAATTCGCTGGGGTCGAGTTCTGTATAGGTCTGCTGCAACGTGTCTGCGGTATTTTGCAGACCGGCGGCGAGTTGTGCGTCGACGAAGCGATTGGTGCTCCAATACAACAGGCCCAGCGCCAGGGCAACCAATCCTGCATACAGCAAGGCGTAGCGCAGCGCCAGGCGCATCGCCGAGGTGCGCAACAGTCTACGGGGATTCATCGAGCTTATAGCCGACGCCGCGCAGCGTATGCAGCAATGGGCGCTCGAAATCCCGATCGATCTTACTGCGCAGACGGCTGATCTGGGTGTCGATGACATTGGTCTGGGGATCGAAGTGCAGATCCCAGACCTGTTCCAGCAACATGGTGCGGGTCACCACCTGGCCGGCGTGGCGCATCAGATACTCGAGCAGACGCAGCTCCCGGGGCTGCAGCCGGATGAGCTTGCCCGCCCGGGTCACCCGGCGGGATAACAGGTCGAGCTCGAGGTCCGCCACGCGCAGATTCTGTGATGTCTCTGCCATAGGACGGCTGCGCCGCACCAGGGCATCGAGCCGGGCGAGCAGTTCGGTGAATGCATAGGGCCTGACCAGGTAGTCGTCACCACCGGCGCGCAGCCCCTGGACACGGTCATCCACTTCCCCCAGGGCGCTCAAGATCAACACCGGCGTATCCCGACCGTCGGCGCGCAGCAGGCGCACCACCGACAGCCCATCCCGTTTCGGCAACATCCGATCGACGATAAGGGCATCGTAGTGTCCGGTCAGGGCGAGGTGCAGCCCGTCCTCGCCGTCGGCGGCGTGGTCCACTACATGGCCGCTCTCGCCAAGTCCCTTGATGAGATAGTCGGCCGCCCGATGATCGTCTTCTATGAGCAGGATGTGCATGGTCGCCTATGCCGGGCGGGAGCGGATCGCAGACGCCCGCAAGGAAAGCTGGGTGTAGTGTGGCGCCTTGGCGGCGCCGGTGTGCCGGCGTTTCGTCATGAGAGCAGGGGTGTTGGCCACCATGGTTGCTATTGTGCCCAGGCGCAAGTCAGGACTCAATGGCTTTGGGGCAGAGCCGGTGCGACTGCTGCACACAGGAGTCGCGCCCAACGCCATTGAGTCAACGAAACTTTGTCGTGCCGAACGGGACCGCCGGAACCGACAAGCCATGAAGGCATAGTCGGAATCACATCCCTGTGATATCGATGCAGCATCGGGTTCCTTGCTCGGTTCACAATCGACAGTGTGCGCGGTTGAGCTGACGTTCAGTCAGCCGCTTCCGGCTCGAGTTCCTGCGACTCAAGCTTGGGCGCATCGACCCGGGTAACGGTCAAGAAGATCACCAGGCCCAAGATGGCAGTGAGGAACACGGCGCTGGTCATCACGGTGCCCAGGCCCAGGCCATGGTTGCTCAGGGGTTGCGACAGGTAATCGCCGACCGATGCGCCCAGTGGACGGGTCAGGATGTAGGCCAGCCAGAATGCGAGCACGGCATTCAACCTGAAGCCATAGTAGGCAACCACGATGACCGCGATCGCCGCGGCGAACAGCAGGCCCGAGTTGACGTAGCCCAGCGCCACCGATTCCGCCAGCAGATCGCCGGCGGCCGTGCCCAGCGCGAACGTGAACAGAATGGCCAGCCAGTAGAACAGCTCCCGTTTGACGGTGTGGATGCTGTGGATCGACAGTGACCTCTCGCTGCGATACCAGAGTGCGAAGGTCGCGATCAAAGCGATGCTGAAGGCGAGGGTGGTGACCTGCAGCGGGACGCCGAGGTTGTCGCTCAGATTGTCGGTAATCAGGGTGCCGACGATGCTGATGAGCACCACCGTCACCCAATACAGCCAGGGCACGTAAGCCTTGCTTTTGACCTGGGCATACAGAAACAGCGACCAGCAGTCCGCTCATCGCCACGGACGTGGCGCGCAGACCGAAATGCAGATTGAAGATCAGATAGTCGGCGGCGGTCTCGCCCACCGTGGTGGCGAGTATTTTGATGATCCAGAAATAGAGGGTGATGATGACCGGGACCTTGATGGCAAGATCGCTGAGATCGGGGCGTGCGATGGAATTCACAATCTGTTCTCCTTGAATCGATAGGCCTAGCGAGTGGTCCTGCGAGGGCCGGGGCGCCATGCTGTCGACGTACCCCAGGGTGCCCCAGACCCTTAGTCCTGCTCAGGGTGGCCGCCTTCATCCTGATCGTTGCGTCCTCCCAGAATTTCCAGCTGCTGTGCCTGGCCTTCGGCGCGATCCTCGCGGTCACCGTCGTGGTGCCGCCCTCTTCCCGCCGAGCTGTCACCGCTCTCGATGGCCAGCAGGCTGACCGTTGCCGGCATCGATCTTCAGCTGTGTGAGCTGTCCCGTGTCGCCGATGACCTCGACATCCCAGATGAGGTAACCGTTTTCATCCTCCAGGCGGGTTTCAACGACTTTGCCTGGCAGGGCCTTGGTGGCGATATCGGCGGCCTGATTGGAACTGAGTCTGGTCTTGGCCGCCATGGCCTGGTAGCTGTCGTGCTTGACCTGGATAGATCCGATATGCACTTCCTTCGGGAACTGTTCCATGACGACCACATCTTCCACCACAACCCCTGAGAAGGGTTTGCCTTTGGCCGTGTCCGCCAGCGCTGCAAGTGCGCTGCCTGTCAGCACGCCCGTTACGGTGATTGCGATAATCGTTCTCTTTACTTGTTGCATGTTCTGTCTCCTGAGTTGACTGGTTTACGTCTTTGTCGACGTTGGAGACAGGTTACGCCGAGTCACCTCGTGAGGAGCTTTCCGCAACCTTGCCATATGGTAAGGAAGGGATCATTCCGAAACCCTCACGAGATCACTGAATTGGAAATCAAGGTGATCGTGAGCGTTTGATTTTGGTTGGACGGATAGAAAGGTTGGTATTGGTCGATATGCGCCTGTGACGCGCTGCTGACGTTGAGTTCCGACAAGACGTGGTACGGGTTTTCCAACGTCCTCAGCCAACACTCACCAGTCGCCGGTTGCCCTTTCCCCAATCTGTTTTTCCGTTCTTTCTGATTCGAGCGACGGCTTTTGGTCGACGGCCCAGCAGAAGCTGCCGGGAGCGTAACAGATAGCCGCCCAGGGCGCCGCCCGCAGTGGTCATCAGCAGCAGACCGAAGGTGAAGAATTGGGTGAACACCATGATGCCGCCCAGGGCGAGGACACCGGCAAACAACAAGGCCGACTTGGTATTCGCCTTGGCCTGGGTGCGACTTCGGTCCTTGATGATCTGCTGGTGGCTTTTTTCCATCACCTTGGATTTTTCTCGTTCGGCCCGTACCCGGATCTTCTCCCGTTCCCGGGAGAAACCCTCACGCAGCTGCGCCGCGGCATCCTTTTTGGCGTGAGTGGTGATCGAGGCGAACCAAAATGCGGTCAACAGGCACTGGGTCAGGGCGAGCAGTGCGAGCAGTAGCCACACTTCGCGGCTTTCCGTGCGCAACGCCACCACGACCAGAATGGCTGTCGCGGTCTGCACCAACAGGATCCCAGTCAGGAATTTGAACAGGCCGGAAAAGCTGATTCGTATCATGGGTGCATCATCTCAAACGGCGCCGGCTTTGTCGCCTGGTGGCAAAACCTTAAAGAGCTTTGATGTAGGTCAGGATACTGGTATCCACCATCTATGCATGAATCTCTTTGAACAAGAAACTTCGTCCATGAGCCTTGCCAAAAAGCGCCGCAAGGTTGCTTGGAATGATGACTGCTATGCTAAGTTTTTATTTTCATGTGGATTTATATGCGCTCGTCCTGGGGTCGGGTCTGGAATAGCAATCGAGGAAAAAAATCCTACTCTTTCACTAGCTCACACCCCCTTGCGCCAGGTCCCAGTTTTGGTCGAGCAACTTTCTCGCCAGGAGTTCCTCGACAGTCCGCTCGGCGATATCGCTGGCCATCAGACGCTCGAACCTGACGTCGGTGACGTACGCCTTGATCTTGAAGCGCAACAGAAAGCGATGGTCGTACCGGGGTTCCAGCAGGACGTTGACTGGCTGTTTGAGATAGGTGTAAGGGCAACGCTTGGCTGCATCGGCCGCAATCTCCTTCACCTTCCGCAAGGGCACACTGGCCGGCAAGTCAAGGGAGATCACCACCAACTCAAACAACTGGCCACCATTCGAATTGACCACCGCCTGTTTAAGGATCTCGGCATTGGGCACCATCACGGTGTTGTCATCAAAGGTGCGGAGCCAGGTGACGCTCAGATCCAGTTGCACCACTTCGCCGTACTGGCCGCCGACCTCGATCATGTCGCCCACCCGGAACGGTGGATTGAACAGCATCATGGTGCCGGCAAGAAGATTACGGATACCGTCCTGGGCGGCCAGGCCCATGGCCAGGCCAATGGATCCGAGCAGAGCATACATGACGCCCTGCGGAGGGGCGATAATGACGAAGATGATGTACACCAAGGCCGCCACCCACGCCAGCAGGCGCAGCACGGGGTAAGTCTGCTGGATGCGCAGGCGATGACGTGGAAAACGCAGGGCAAGCCGCTTGATCGCCGATTTCAAGCCGTGCAGCAGCAACCAGGTCAGCGCCAGTAACAGGGCGACGTGCAGCAAGCTTGGTAGCGAAAGCAGTTGCAGTAATTCTTTGAGTAGGTCCTGTTCCACCGCCATGTTCTCCAGAGTTCAGTAGAGGTAGTTGGCCGTCTCCAGGTACTTGACTACCAGAGCCCAGATCGGCTTGGTTACCTGATAGCGAATCGATGCGCCACTAGCGGACTCGCCGATCCGGTCGAGCAGACCCAGGTTGAACAGATATTCGAGGGTCAGGGCGCTGGCTTCATGGGGCAGCCGAAACAACGCACGGTGCTCTTCGATGCTTAGGCCGCCATGGACAATCAATTCCGCTAGGGTGAACAGTTCCGAATGTTCCAGTGTCTGGAGCACTGCAACGTCCATTCCCTGGGGCGGCTCAATACACCAGTGGCCAGTGGTTTCGTCCAGTCGACAGGCCCCTAACAGGGAGAGAAACGCCGCATCGAGCTTGCCTCCACTACGCTGGTATAGCTCCCGCAGTCGCGTCGGCCCCGGGCCTGAGGGCGGAATGTCGGCTGCCGCCTCACAATCCGCCAGCGTCAGACCTGCCTGTTCGAATCTGAGCCGAAAGGCCTCACTCAGCTCCTCGGGGGTGAAATAGCCCAGCTCAATCCAGTGGCTAAAGAAGCGATCCGCGTGGTGCAGATTGACCAGTCGGGCAAAGGCCTGGTGGCGACAGCCCAGGACCCACAGGTGCCTGTCCTGAGTCGCGACCAGGATCGAGCCGAACACCCGGGTGGCCTCCAGTCCGGCCATCCGATTCACCAGGTAATGGCCGTCGTCGATCAGCATCACCCGGGGTGCGGCGGCGCGCAGTTGTGCAATCAAGTCTTGCGCACTATCGGGTCGCTGTTCCAATTGGAACCAGTCGGCTATCAACCTGAGCACGTCATCGGAGCGCCCGAGGCGGGTACTGAGAACCTGGCTCTGAGTTTTCTCCCCGACATTCAGTAAGCCCCTGATCCTTAGCATCAGGGAGGTGATGCCACTGCCCTGGGGGCCGGTGATGAGCAGCATGGTCGACACACCGGCACGCCACTGCTCGATGACCCTGCCGATGGTGTCCAAGGCGTCGGTGCGGCCTACGAATCCGGGGTCGTTCGGCGCGAGGGGTGCGGTGGAGAGCACCTGCTGCAGATTTGGCGGCAATGAAAGAGCTGGCGCAGCGCAGCCAAGACGGCGAATCTTATCCAGAGACAGGGCTTGTTCGCTCGGACCAGGGACGGATCTGCGCTCGATCCGACGCCCCGTGGATCCACTCAAGCGGGCGCGCATGGTGTCCGTCAAATTTTGCAATGCGCGGCCGGTGCGTTCCAGTAAACTGCCCATTCACAAGCGCCCCGTCGTTGGTTGAGAGCGGTTAGTATAGATAAAAGCCATGACAAGCGCTAAAGTCGGTTAGTCGAATAATCCAAGGCAAGACTTCGCCGCCGGGCCTTTTCGATGGGTTGATTCCATTCCTGACGCAGTCCGTTTCACACCGAAAATTCATGGCTTTTTGTAGAGCTGACTGCGCACCATGAACAGCCGATACAACAGCGGCACCACGATCAGGGTCAGGACGGTGGAGAAGATCAGGCCCCAGACGATGGCGGTGGCGACCGGCCCCCAGATCAACGACTTGCCGCCCAGGCCGGTAGCCAGGGAGAACAGACCGGCCACGGTGGTCAGGGAGGTGATCAGGATCGGAATCACCCGACGGCGCGCGGCGTAAATAGTTGCGTGCAGCACGCTCATACCGGCGCTCAGGCGCTGATTGGCCGCTGAGATCAGCACGATCGCGGCATTCACCGCGATGCCCGCCAGGGCGACGATGCCGTACAGGGTGTACAGGCTCATGGGATTGTTGGAGATCAACAGGCCGAAGGTGACGCCGGTGAAGGCCATGAACAGGGTCGAGAGGATCATGAAGGGCTGCCAGTAACTGCGGAACTGGGTGCCGAGGATGGCGTACATCACACCCACGCCAAACAGGAACAGGACCAGGATGGAGTCCATGGCCTCGTAGATGTCGTCCAACTCGCCGGAGAAATTCAGGTCGATGTTGGGAAATGCTTCTCGTTGATTCTCCCAGTGTTTTTTCAACAGGTTATTGGCGGTGACCGTATCGACGGACTCCGGGCTCTAGATCGGCCTCCACCGTGATGGCGCGGCGAAAGTTGTAGTGGCGGATATTGCCCAGGCCCGGCTCCCGGCTTTCCTTGACCAGTTCGCTGAGCGGAATGCTGCCTTTATCCGCCAGGGGCAGGCGAAAACGCAACAGGTCGTTGATATTCCCGCAACTGACTATCCGGCCCCTTGACCCTGACCTCGAGTTTTTCCCCGGCATCGCGCATCTCACTGACCACCACGCCATCCACCAGCAACTGCACCGATCGATTGACCTCCAGCGGGTTGAGTCCGGTCCGGTTGATGGCATCCTCGTCCAGGGTGAGGATCAACTCGCTGCGTCCCTTGCTGGCGTCGTCCTCGATGTCCTTGACCCCCGGGATATCGGCCAGCAGTTCCCGCACCCGGTTGGCGGCCGCGCGGATCTCCTCATAGGCGTCGCCACGTACCTTGACGCTGATCGGTTTCGCCGTGGGCGGTCCACCGGCCAGGCGTAGAAAGGACAATTGAATGGGACCGGCGGTGGCCATGACATCCTCACGCATGGCCTCGATCATCTCTTCTACCGTACGCAGCTCCGGGGTCTGGGGATTCAGCCCCACCATGATCTGCCCCAGGTGATCGCCCAAGCGCGGTGCGGTCTCGGTGAACATGTTGCCGGCATAACTCAGCACGGCGCGGGCCTCTCCCTCGCGCAGGTGGGTCCTGACCTTCCGCTCCACCTCTTCAACCTTGGCCAGGGTGCCGGGGAGGGTGGTTTCCGGTGGCATCTCCACATTCACATAGAACAGGCGGATGGTGTCGGCGGCAAAGAAATCCATGCGTACCAGGCCGGCGGCAAAGGCGCCGATGGCGCTGAAGAACAACAGGATCACCAGCGACAGGGTGAGCCAGCGATGGCGCAGCGCCTTGACCAACAGGCGCACATAGCGGATCTGTATCCAGTGGGTGAGACTTTCCCGGTATTTGTGGATGCGTGAGGGTTTGCGAAAACTGACGTTGGCTGCGATCACATGGGCCGGCAGCATCCAGAAGGCCTCGAGCAGCGAGAGGGCCAGGGCAATCACCACCACCATCGGTACCACGCGCATGAAATCGCCCAGGATGCCGGGCAACAGGATCAGCGGCCCGAAGGCCGCCATGGTGGTGAGCACCGCAGCGGTGACCGGCGCGGCCACCTCTTGCAGCGCCTCGATAGAGGCCTGCATGGCATCCATGCCGTGGCGCACCCGGTAGTAGATGCCCTCGACGACCACCACGGCATCGTCCACCAGCATGCCGAGCACGATCACAACCCCGAGCAGCACCATCACATTGAGGGTTTCCCCCACGCCGGACAGTACCCAGAAGGTGCCGGCCAGGATAAAGGGGATGCCGATGGCGGTGAGCAGGGCGATACGGGAACCCAGAAACAGCCAGGCCACGACCAGCACCAGGAACAGACCGATCAGGGCATTGCGCTGCATCAGGTTGATGGCATTGGTGGTAACTACCGTCTGGTCGTCGATCAGCACCAGTTCGATCCCGGTCTGACCGGCATATTGATTCCGGCCGGCCATGTAATCTTTGATGCGGTCCACCAGCTCCAGGGTGTTGGCATTAGGCTGCTTCATGACCGCCAGCAGCACCGCCGGACGTCCCTCGTAGCTGGTCAGCTGGCTGGGTTCGGCGCGGGCCCGCTCGACTCGGGCCACCTCGCCCAGGGTGACCTCGCCCGCGGCGCCGACCACGGTGCGCGAGGCCAGGTAGCTGGGATCCGCATTGGAACCTACCAGACGTACCAGCCAGTTCTGTTCGCCCAGGCGGGTGTCGCCGGCGGCGATGTCCTGGAAGAAGGCGCTGACGGTATCGGCTATCTGGCCGGGCGTCAGCTTGAGGGTCTCGAGCATGGCCGGATCGAAGCTGATGTGCAACTCGGGATCGGGCAGGCCCACCGGATCGACCCGGTCCACACCCTTCAGGCGTTCCATGTCTTTCTGAATATTGCGCGCTTGGACGCGCATATTTTCATCCTGGGCCTGACCTACCACTGCCACGGTTGCCGAGGGGAAGGCGTTCGCGCTGGTGATCTCGAGGATCTGCGGGTCATCGGCCGCCGCGGGCAATTCGTCTTCTTCATTCTGGATCTCGCGGCGGAGGTCGGCCACTCGTTTGTCGAAGGTGCGCGCGTCGATATCCTGAAACCGCACCAGGATGCTGGAAACCGATTCACGGCTGTTGGAGGACATGAAATTGATGTCCTGAATCTTGCGGATTGCGTCCTCCAGCGGGTCAGTGACTTTTTTCTCCACATCCAGCGCCGAGGCGCCGGGTAGCACGGTGGTGATGACGATCCAGTTGAAATTGATGGTCGGGTCCTGCTGCCGGGGCAGGGTCAGGTAGGAGAGCGAGCCGATCACCAGCACCAGCACGAAGGTCAGATTGGCCAGTACATGGTTTTGTAGCAGGGAGCGATAGAAGGCGCCCACGGATTACTCCTGCAGAATGCTGACAGGATCCCCGTCCTGCAGACGCTGCCGGCCATCAGTGATAAGCCGTGTCTCCGGTGAGAGTTGCAAGCGAACCGGTTGGCCTTCGCGGGCATTCGCCAGGACATGAAAACGCGCCAGGCCGTCCTCCACCAGAAAGACCCCGAGGCGCCCGTCTCGCCGCACCAGATAATCGGCCGCCAGTTCGGTGGCGGGGCCCTGCCAGACCAGACGCCCCGCAGCGCCGGCGGGCGCGCTGCCCTCTAGGAAACTCAGGCGCGCCTGTTGGGTGCGGGTGCGCTCGTCGAGCACCGGCAGAACCTGACGGAGCTGGAGTGGGTGACTGATACCCAAATAGTCGAAATGGATGGTTTGTGCCTGTTGCAGACTGCTTGCCTCCGAACCACGCAGTTCTGCGCCGACTTCGAGATCATCGAGCTGGACCAGATTCAGCAGGGGGGTACCCGGACTGGCCAGACCGCCAACCTGGGCAAGTCGCTCGGTGACCACCGCATCGAAGGGTGCAGTGATGGTGCAGCGCTGCACATTGAGTTCCTCCTGACGGATCAGTTCCTGCTGGTTCTGGCGATCGGCCCGGACGCCCAGCAGCTCGCTGCGGCGTTGATCCAGCAGTTCATCGCTGATGCTGCGTTTGGCCTTGAGGTCCTCGGCACGTTTAAGCTGGTCTGCGGCGAATTGCAGTTGCGCCTCGATGCGCCGTATGCCGGCCTGGGCAGCCAGTAGCTTGGATCGGTAAAAACGACAATCCAGTTGCAACAGCAGGTCGTCTTTTTTTACCCTGTCGCCGACGCGCACCGGGATGGTCTCGACGCGGGCGCTGATTTCCGCGGCCAGACTCGGGGCGTTCAAGGTCTTGACGCTGGCCGGGGCGCTGAATTCGAATTTACGCAGCAGATCACCCAGTGGCTGCACCTGCACCGGGATGCTGTCCGCCCAGGCAGCGATGCTGATCAAAAAGAGCAGCAGAGAGGAGAGGCGTGGTTTCATCATGACGGTTATGCTTGGCTTCTCAGCACTTCAACTCCGAAAAACCTATAACATATCAGATAATCTGCCGGATTGGTCACCGGGTCCTGCCTTCATAACTTTTCGGATTGTGGTGGATAGGCATCCTCGAGGCTTATTGATTATGCATCGGTGCGCGTCTAATGGAGATGATAAAAAGGGGCGAAATGCCCCTGATATTGTGCATTACGGATGGCGGTCAAATCCCGCTTTGCTGCTCTGATGTCACATTCGCCCAATTGAATAGGAGGTTTGTACTGCTGGTCTGCAGTAGAGAACGATAAGGAGAGCTGGGATAGGTGAAGTGCGCAGCAGCACTGCCGCCTACAACCGCCCGCATGGCTTCTCTGTCCATTTCCTTACTTTCATTGAGATCTTTGATCAGGATGCTTGCCATATAATCTTCCTCCAACTGTCGAAAAATGGAATACATGAAACTGCAAAAAACCTGTTACAGTTGATAAAGTATAGTTTCCGTCGATCATCTTGTACTGGGTTTTCGATGTCACAAGGATGGTTGGTGGTTTTGCCGAGAGCGGTCCTGTGGTGCATGAGACAAGACATTTGAGTATGACCGCGTAAAGGGCAGTCCTTCACTTTTTATTTACATCATTTATGTAGGGTTTATGTCGTGTGATACGGCGGATCCTGGTTTCCCCGGCAATAATTGCCTATACCTATGATATCAGTAAAAAACTGTTCACAGACAACAGTCTTGCATCGTCGCTCGATGCAACGAGGTCGAAACAATGAGCTATCGCTGGTGGTCGAGTTGTAGAACGAATACAGGACGGGTGCGACAGGTCAACGAGGATGCCTTTCTGGATCAAGGCGACATCGGGTTTTGGCTGGTGGCGGACGGGATGGGCGGCCACGCCCGGGGAGATGTGGCAAGCCGGCTGATCATCGAGGCATTCGAAGGTCTGGAAAGACCGGCAACCCTTGACGAGTTTGCCGCTGAGGTCAGGGATCGTCTGAAACGAGCCCATCGCGCCGTCAAGCAAGAGTCGTCTCGCCTCGGCACCAAGCGTATCATGGGAAGCACCGTGGTTGCCTTGCTGGTATTCAAGCGACAATGGTTATGTCTCTGGGCAGGGGACAGCAGGGCCTATCTGCTGCGCGACGGTCAATTCATGCAGATCACCAAGGACCACAGCGTTGCCCAGGAACTGGTCGATCTCGGCAAATTACGCAAAGAAGAGATGGACGTTCACCCCTACGCGAATCACATCACCCGGGCGGTGGGTGCTAACCCCATCCTCGTGTTGGATGAACGCAGTGCGGAGTTGCGGGATGGAGATACCATTTTATTATGCAGCGATGGACTGAATAAGGAAGTCGCTGAATCCGAGATCACCGCGGTCATCGAGAGTTATGACCATGAACAGGCAACCCAGGAGCTCATAGAGCTCAGTCTGGAACACGGTGGTCGTGACAATGTTACGGTTGCCCTCATCCGGTTTGAAGAGACGACCGGATTCCATGAGCCCGCCGCTGATGACACCGCGATCAATTATCAGATCGTGAGAAACAATCTGGGGGCGGCGCAGAAAGGCATCTTCGTACGGACGAGGTGCCAGGTAGATCCGTTATCGTCTGATGCTTGGGTAGGTGCTTAGCCGTGGCGAGCTTTGCCCAAACACTCAAGTCATACCACGCTGGCGCGTTGTCGCGTACTGATCTGTTTGTCACGCTCGATCGAATCATTGCCGATGAACGGGCGGATATGCCCTGGCTGCTCCAGATATTGGATCAAGAGCAGGCAAGCACTGCCTTACCGCAGGAAATTTACCATGCGTTAAGACAACAGATTATGGAAGCAAAGGATAAAAAAATGGAACTGAGAATTCCGCAATCCACTGTTCAAGAAGCCTCGCCCGAGATTATCGACGAAGATCTGAGCCGTACCCAATTGGCGACCAGTTTCTTCCAAGCTGCAAAACTTGCGGACCACAGCGCGATCGATACCGACAGAAATGCCGAACCTGCCACTGCCGAAATGCCAAATGATATGACGATCAAAGGCGTGGGCGATGTGCTCAATGATCGATTCGTGCTTGAAGAAAAGGTCGGTTCCGGTGGTATGAGTACGGTCTATCGGGCACTCGATCGCCGCAAGCTGGAAGCGGACGATCGTGATCCCTATGTGGCGGTAAAGATATTGAACGTGGAATTTAGGGCCCACCCCGACTCCTTGATCGCCTTGCAACGGGAAGCGAAGAAATGTCACCGGCTCGCTCATCCGAATATCGTTCGGGCCTATGACTTCGATCGTGATCAGTCTAACGTCTATATGACGATGGAATATCTATCCGGCCATTCGCTGGCGAAAACCCTGAGAAACCCGAGCTTCAATGGGATGTCCTGTGAAAAGGCCATGCCGATCATCCAGGGTATGGCGGATGCCCTTGCCTTCGCCCACAAGAACGGCATCATCCATGCCGATTTTAAACCGGCAAACGTCATTCTCACCGAAGGTGGGGAAATTAAGGTGATCGATTTCGGGATCGCCCGGGCCTTTCATATTCCCGGGGAGGGCGACATGGAGGCGACTCGCTTCGATCCGGGTTCACTGGGAGCGCTGACCCCGACCTATGCCAGTCCCGAAATGCTCGAGCATCGCGAACCGGACCCGCGAGACGATGTCTACGCCCTGGCCTGCATCGTCTATGAGATGTTGACCGGTCGACATCCTTTCGGACGTCGGCAGGCGAACGAGGCAAGAGACGGCGGTCTTGCTCTCGAGCGCAAGTCGCTCACCCGTAAACAGTGGAAGGCGCTGAAATCCGCCCTGGCTTTCGATCGTGATAAGCGAACCCCATCGGTCGAACAATTCTTCAAGGAGATCAACCCTGAATGCTCCAAAGTACCGGGTGCGCTTGCCGGCAGTCTGGGTATTGCCGTCCTGCTGGGCGGATTCGGTGCCTTTCAGTATCTGGACAGATCCCATTTACCGTTACCCTGGTTCGACGGCAGCAATGAACAGCGCATGCTGCCTGCCACACCGGGCGAGCTCATCGAGGCTGTTAGCGTCGATGATCCGGCCGAACCTTTGAGCGGACACGAAAGCGGTGCGGAACAGCCCACCGATCCTGTAAACGTCGCTAAGGTCACGCCCGAAAATCTGGCCGCGGTCGAGGAAAAACCGATCAGTCCCGTGCAGCTGCCGTCGACCGCAGAGACTCTGCAGTCCGTCAAGCGAATTTTGAACGCCTATACCTGTTCAGCCATGGCGGCGACTGTGAGTGACGGCAAGGTTCAGGTCTATGGCTACCTCAACAAGACAACCGCGGTCGATGAATTGGTCAAGCGATTGAATACAATCCCGGGTGTCGCTTCGGTCGATACGAATCTCGCTGGCTTGACCGATACGCTATGTGATGTGGTCGAACTCTATCGTCACTATTGGATCGCGAACAAAGAAAACAACTATGGAACATCGATCAAACCCGGAAATCAAACGGGTGATTTCAAGGGAGGTGAACCCCTGGTGGTGGAGTTGACAACGCCACCCTATAGTTCGTTTGTCAATATCGATTACTATTCCATGGATGGCCATGTAGTACACATGTTGCCGAGTCCACGCGCCGAAGCCAATCAGGCCCCGGCCAACTACGCTGCGACCCTCGGGGATCTCAATCAATGGATCGTCTCGGAACCCTTCGGTAAGGAAATGGTGGTCATACTGACCGCCCCGGTGACATTGTTCGCTGAATTGCGTGATGAATACGAAAAGGCGGAAGATTATCTGGCTGCGTTGAAGGAGCGCCTGGCCAGGCTCGACAATCACTCGGACAAGCAGAATATCGCGGCCGACTTCGTGCTGATCAATACCCGCCCCCGGTAGCTGACGATCGAGACCATGCCGCCCGGCAGCTGAAAAGCTCCGGTCGTATGAGTTCTCTCCAATAAACTCTCTTCATTGCCTGGCGTGCGTTCAGTCCGCCGACTTGGCAACCCTGAAACCATTCAACAGATAACGTACATAGGTATCGTATTTGAATCGGCTGGCGGAGTGGACATAGGTCTTGTCATTGCGCCAGGAACCGCCCCGAATGACCTTGACGGTGCAATCGGGGTCATCCCAGCTACTGCCATCGCTGGGGGCGCCCGAATAGTTTCTGTGCCAACAATCGCTGACCCATTCCCATACATTGCCGTTCATATCGTGCAGGCCATAGGGATTGGCTTCGTATGAACCGATTTCAGCGGGTAATTCCTGGTTCCACTGACCACCGCAATCCTTGCAATTCGCTTTCCCCGGCAACATCTGATTGCCCCACCAGTAGGTTGTCGACGCCCCCGCCCGTGCGGCGTACTCCCATTCCGCTTCCGTCGGCAGGCGATAACGCTCGCCGGTGATTTTGCTCAACCACCTGACGTAGTCGTGGGCATCATCCCAGCTGACATCACGGATCGGTGCATTGTCGGAGGTCCGGATGTTGTCGGACACGGATTTGCAGGCACCTGCCATAACGCACTCGGACCATTGTGCCACAGTGACCTCGTACTTGCCGATGGCAAAGGGTTTGGAAAGCCTCACTCGATGTGCGGGGCGTTCGCTGCGATCACCCTTGTCATCGCCCATGACGAATTGGCCGGGCTTGATGGAAACCATTTCCGGGCAGTTCGAGCAGTCTTTCAACGCATCGCCGGTTGCTGCCGATTGCTTTGGCTTTACGACCGGGGCTTCGACTCTCTGCGTCTCCACTTTAGCAGGTTCTGCTTCGGCGACGGGGGGCGGTGGAGATGCTATTTCAGCCGATACGGGCGGTGTCGGCGGTGCCGGTTTTTTGAGCAAAGGTGCGTACACATATCCGATACCGCCCGATGGGTTGTTGATGCGGTACCAGTCTCTATCCAATACGCGGCCGGTGACTTCAGTCGCTTGGCCTTGATTCAATACACCAACCTTTTCTGCATCGGCGGACGGTTCCTTTCTAATGTTGGTATTGGTGATCGCTTCCAACTGCTCATTGAGTTCCTCGATGGGGACTTCCGGTGCTGTCGTTGGTTCCATTGTCTCAGTGTCCTTGGCGGGATGTTTGCGGTATCGTTCTGCACGTACCTTGGCGAGAGGGGCGAAGCGTCCCTTTGGATAGGCCTTAAGGTAAGCTTCATAATCCTCGGCATTTTCGCTGTCCTTGATCGAATTCCAGAATTCGATCTCATACAAGGCCTCGCCATCCTGAGGAAGAATGCCCGCCAGCATCCAGGTCGAATCGGCTTTTGACGAAGAAGAACCAGTGATGACGGTTTCCTGATTTTTCTCCGTCGACGTTGCAGACCAGGCCACAACATGTCCGGATAGTATCGTGATGATGATGAGTCGATAAAAAATCGTTTTCATTGGGGGCATCCTTGATTGAGCTATTATTTTCTGATTATCCCGAGGGTTTAAGCCGCCACACTCACATTAGAGCTTAGATAATAAAATTAAGACAGCCTAATCAGTTAGGCAAGATTCTTATGTTCAAGTGGATTCAATGCAACCAAAAAATGTGCATGACGGATCGAATGATCTCGTTTTATTGAACGATATGACACAACCTGGTTGTTTCGAATTATCAACTGTTACTAATTTAATCAAAATTTAATGTAGCCCTTCAACTAATCGTAAAACGGGGCCAGATCAAGCGATATGAGGTTCCCGATAAGTTTGCCTCATCCCTTGCCGGTCATCAACTTGAAGAGCCCGGCTCCCATCGATGGATCGTCAAAGCTATATCACTCTCGCAACAGTATTTCGTACGCATCGGAACCGGCAAGACCATACTATGGAAGCAGATTTCAATCCTTCGCGGATAAGTTTTGATTATTTGAAAAGAGCGGCTATGCTATAACTTAGTAAACAGCTTGGTTTAGAGCCGCGGAAAAAATAAATTGTCCAAAGATCACGTTCGTAAAAGGTGATATTCGCGCGATTTGATTGAGCAAAACCCAGGACTGCTTAGACTTATTCGAGGATGTTGTGATTGAAAATCGCTCAAAGTCGCCTGAAGAGGGGCGTGAGACTGGATAATTTATTCACGCCGCGCTCTTTGTGTCACTGTTCAATAATAAAGTCCTGTTTCAACTTGCGTGATCAGACAGACGTGACGCAGAAGAATCTGGCCTCATGCAAGGAATGCTGGAATTTCCAGGCAGATTTTCTGTCAGTGACATCGGGTTAATGGAATCCAGAATAACGGAGGGGAGGCATGCCCAAATTCAAAAAAACAATCCTGTTTATCGCCGCGGTACAACTGGTCGCCGCATCGATAGCAAGCCCTGTGTTTGCCGATCGAACACCTGCACCCAAAGATGCGGAAGTCTATGTCATATGGCCACACGACGGGACGGTGATCCATGGTGGCAAGCTCTGGGTCCGCATGGGTTTGCGGGGTGCGGGAGTGGCACCCAAGGGTGCCGATATGCCGAACGTCGGTCACCATCACCTGATCCTCGATGCGGATCTTCCTCCCTTCGATCAAGCCATACCCTCGGACCGACACTATCTCCATTTCGGTGGTGGACAGACCGAGGTGCGTGTGGAAGGTCTGGCACCTGGTAAACACACGCTACAGCTATTGATGGGTGACAACAATCATATCCCTCACGATCCGCCACTCTATTCGAAAAAGATAACGATTGTAGTACCGCCATATTGAGCATCAGCCAACATGAAGCCGGCGCTTGTCAATCTTGTCAACAAGGAATCAAGCGTGAAAAAGGCTCGGGTGAGAAAAAATCGAAGAGATAAGGAAGACGACCGACATGAACAAACCAGCCGCCGCTCTATTTACCCTCCTGATTGGATTGTTCGTATGCGGACAGGGTATTGCTACCGAACGAACAGCAGCCCCTAAAGATGCCTATTTGTACATCGGCTGGCCGAACGATGGTGAAGTCCTGCCGGCTGGGCGTCCGTTCCGCGTCTGGTTTGGACTGCGTCACATGGGTGTGGCGCCGAAGGGTGTGGATACGCCTGCGACCGGACATCATCACCTGATTATCGATGCGGAGCTGCCGCCATTCGATCAACCGATCCCTTCAGACCGCAACTATCTGCACTTTGGAGCAGGGCAGACGGAAACCATGATCGAATTGCCACCGGGCAAACATACCCTGCAATTGATCATGGGCGACGAAAATCACATCCCACATGATCCCCCGATCTATTCCAAGAGAAAGACCATCTATGTCAAGTAGTTGATGGATTCGTAGCTATACTCGGCAGTCATATCGCGTCATTCGAAGGTATCAGATCGGCAAAGTCTTCGAGTTTCCAGGTGTCGGGAAATTCGGGGAACTCGATTTCATGCATGAGATAGCCGGTTTCAACGGTTTCGTTTTCGATCTTTTCTGCTGCATGGCTCATATCGTTTCTCCAATGGTAGATAGGTTTGTTGTTTGTATTGGAGAGAGCAGAATTCATGCCAACAAGCGATGCTTCTGTTATCTCATTGAAAGGCAAAAAGAAACAGAATTGAAGACTGAGCTCGAATATTTCATCTGGGAAAAACCGTTGCAAGAGAACCGACAGTTGTTCTTCGTCTAGTTGCTGTTGAGACAACAATGGCTGTTGGATCTGTCGCCCTGCAAGGGTTAATGACGGGAACGAAACACCGTGCGTTTATCATCAGGGATGGTCTCGGTTGCGGTGTGAGTCCGACTCAATGTCTCAGCGATGTCGGCCGCATCATGCATCCGTGTCTGCGGGAGGGTCACCGCAAACTCGAAGCGCGCAAAGCGGACCTTGTCGCCATTGCATAATTGCCGGCTTTCAGATAGCCGCCTACCATTGAGGTAGGTCCCATTGACCGTGTCCACGTCACTGATCCAGTACTGCTTGTCACGACATTCAATGATCGCATGATTTCTACCCACGGAGGTGTCACTGATAATGATGATACAACTGCGTTCGGTGACTTCCCGAGGTTGTCGGCCGATATAGGTCCGCTTATCGGTGATGTCGTATTCCAACATGCCGGTGAAATGGCTCAGGTCACGCAATAGGGCCCTCGATTCCTTCGTAATTACCGAATGCGACGACCCTCCTTTTTTCGATCCGCTTTTGTGTCTTAGATAGAAGCCGCCGATGAGCAGCCCCAGGGTCACTCCCAAAGCACTCCCCCACAGTACCGGCCGACTGACCAGGGTTGGCCAGAGTCCAGTCCAAGGGTCAATGGCTTCGGCTTGTGTGGCTTGTGGGCTGGTCTCAGCGGTAGTAGTAGTTTTCCCAACAGGATGTCTTTGTGCCACTGCCAGTATCGCTTCAATTGCCAGAAGGGCATCAGCGGGGTTGTAGGCTCGATAATAACTCCCGCCCGTCTTTTGCGTGACGGTCTGGATGATCCGGTAGTTGGCAGATTCACTGAAGGTCAACCAATAGATGCGAATCCCCGATCGTCTGGCCTCATTGGTCAATCCCTCGCGTAGCCACTCGGTCAATTCGGTGTTATGGATTGCATCGCCCGTGTCGATCACTCCATCCCCCAGCACGATGATGAGTTTATCTGCATTGCCCCGTCCGGCTGTCCGTAAATGGTAAATCGTCTGTTCCAGGGCAGCAGCCGGATTCACGGGCGCGGCATCTTGGGACAATCCATGCAACGTATTCGACAGGGGTTGTCCGCTACCTTCAGTGACTGGCTGCAGGGGCTGTATTTCAAGCGTCTTGTCGGCGAAAAGGGAGAGACTCAGCCGGCTGGCGGGATCGAGCCTGTCGGCGAGTTGAGTGGCCACCCGATCCAGGACAGTACGGTGATTGCTGTCTTCGACCGTCGTGTTTTCCGCCAATAGGGCGACATCCATTGGCTTGGGTGTTGCCGTGGCCGGACCGGTGATGACAACCAGCAGAACGAATATGAGGTGTTTGTTGAACATTTTCTAAGATGATCGCATAAAAAATCAACAATTCTTAAGATAACCGTTATGAAATTTTTTCGCACAGTCGAATGCGCAAATGATCAGCGATTTGGCTTCAGTCTGCGATTCGGTTCACGTTGGCTGTGGGGGCAGAATCAGTCCCCATATCAGAAAATCCAAATTAACGATGCTAGCGCAGGCTTCATGTCTGGGTCGCTCCGGTTGTATTGTGTTTACATTCTACAGACAGTTTTGCCTCATTCGTTAGTGAAAGACCGACAGAACCATTCACGGACTGCCTTCCGGTGTGCTGTTCGAGATCCTGTCAGCATGCGTTAATCATCAAGTTATCAGACACATAACATCATACCGAACGCTCCAAAGAATGTTGGCCCGAATCTTGTCATTCATTCAAGGACTGAACGACTTATTCAACAGCACAGCTTGGAGGTAACGATGAAAAAGATCAGATTCGCCCTGTCCATAACCGCGATTGGGTACGCCTGTTCCTGTTACATGGCTAACAGCCATGCCTATGATGATTGGCAGATGGAGCGTCTGTTCAATCCTTCCCCGGAAGAACTGGAAAGGGAAGCGAATGGCAGCATCTTTATCTATGATGGATTGAAAGACAAGATTGCCGACAGGGCAATGGATGAAAACTTCGATCGGGTCGAGGCCATGATGTTCGTCAGGACCGTGGTCACCGACGATGCCGCGGAGCCCCTGCGTGATGAAGCATCAGGGGAAGTCATTGTCGAAGATGACGGGTGTGATTGAGTGACAGTCAAATGAGTTCGCTGTTATTCCACCTCAGGCAGGAGTGCCAGCTTGTTTTGCAATAGCTTCTCGTCCAACACCATTTTGAGTTCCTGCAGTGAACGACGCTGCAGGCGGCTCTCCTGCAAGATCGCCTGAGCCATCGACTGCTGCGGATCGGCCGGTGTGCTGTTCAAGGTTCGATAAATCTCCGCTCCCTGCTGCGACCGTTTGTATGCTTTGCTCAGGCGCTCCGCCTGTTTCCGATACTGGCCGGAGATGCTGGCCTCCAGCCTTTGCAGGCCGGTGATCCTGCCGTTGCTTTGGTAGTCGCTCCACACGGTCCGGGCTTCCCGTAAGGATCGATCCGCCTCCTGCAGTGCCTGCACGCGATGTTTGGCATAATCGGACTGTAAGGCCTGGATAAAGTAGCTGTCTTCAGTGGGCTGTAACGCATGATAGAACTTGAACAGCCGTTGCGGATAATCCGCTTTCTCGGCGCCGTTGATGAGACCTTGATACTGCGCCCAGATCGAACGTTTGTGTGACAGATTTTTATCGGCCATCGCACCCCAGGTTCCATTCGACAGGTCCTGCAGCCTGTCGATGGCTGCTTCGCCCTGGCCTTGCTGCCATAACGTCTTCGCCTGCCGATATCGGGTGGCGACTTCCATGGGCGGCAGCCGCTCGTCATGGAGGCGGGCGATACGCTCGCGAAAGGGCGGGGTGAGAAATCGGGTATTGTTCAACAGCTCGATGGCATCGAGCCAGGCCGCTCGGTCGATTGCCTGTTGGACCTGGAGGTAGTGATGCAGATCCTGTTCCAGCTTCTCGTTACCTGTAATGCGTGGATACCTGGCATTGAATTCACTCAGGACCGTTGCCAGTTCCCCTGGATCGCCCGATGACAGATGTTCCTCAATGGTCTCTTTCAACTCATCAATGGCTGCCAGATAGAGGGATTTATCGTTCCGCAGGCTGCGCAGCAGGCTCAGCGACCGGGTCTGCACGGGGCCGAAAGCAGGTTCGTATTGGGCGATGCGGCTGGCGAGACGTTGGTGTTCATTGTTGTTCTGATCCCACCAGTCGATGAGCCGGACTATCATGTCTTCATCCTGAAACAGGACGATATCCGCGTCGGAGCCTCCTCGTTGTTGAAAGAATTCCGTCTGATCGGTAATCCAGTGCAACATCGCCAGCAGCGGGATGGCTGAAGGGATGTGGCCAGTCTTGTCCTCGGTCTGAGCCAGCAGCGTGCGGGCCTGAGTGAAGGCGTCAGCGTCCAGCTGAGCCTTCCAGGCGGGCAGCAGCTGTTGGCTGATAGCCTTGAGGGCCAGTTCGTCGACCTCCTGATCATCCGGATGCTGCTGCAGATAGGCATCGGCCTCTGCGATGCCCTGATCAACGGCCCCCTCGTCAACGAGTTGCTCGATCGAACGTTTCCCCGCATCCTGCAGATAGGCTAGCCCGATCAGCGCCATGGCCAGTGACAGCACCGCAGCGACCCACCAGTGTCCTTTGCGTTTGCCCGACCGCTCATCTCCCTTGAATGCCCGTCGGACTTCACCCAGAAAGATCGTGGTCCGGCTTTTCTGTTTGCTCGCTTTTACCTTAGCGGCGACTTTGCCGCGGGCTTGGCCCGTACCGGCCAGTCGGGATGCCGCGCCTGCCTCGGCCTGTGACGCCGCTGCGTCGTCCTCATCCTGGGCACAGAAGATATCGATGAATGAGTTCGCGGAGGTCACGAAGGTGGTGCGGGTAATATCGGTCGAGGTGTGCAGGGCCTCGGTCAGCAGACTGGCTTCGTCCAGTGGACCCTCGCTCTTCCGTTCGATGATCTTGATATGCACCCGATAGCTGAAATCGTTACCGCCGAAGGCGATGGTATCGCCGCCGTGAATGACGCGGGCGTGCTCGTCCAGTCGCTGACCGTTAACGAAGGTGCCGTTGGTGCTGCCCAGATCCTCCAGCAACAGGTCTTGATCACGCAGAAAAAAATGGGCTTGACGACGGGAGAGGAACTTGTATTGTTCCGGCAATCGGTCTCGGTAGCGGGCAAATGTCTCATCAGACTTGCTGATCAAATACGGATATTTCGCCACCACGATCGGCTCGATCGAGGATTCACGCCGCTCCGGTATCAGGGTCAACAGTACCACCACGGTCGATTCCGTGGCCCCGGCGGTGTCGCCGGTCTCGAGGGATACCCGGTAAATCAGCAGGCCGGCGAAATTGATCTCGTCGTTGTGCTGCAGTTGTCTGGTCTGTTTGTCGAGCGGCACACCATTGACCGTGGTGCCGTTGAGGCTGTTGAGATCAACGATGTGGGCCGAACCGTCCTGGGTGAAGATTCTGGCGTGACGGCGCGACAGCTTCGCCACCACCTCCGGTCCGAAGGAAGCGAAGGGGGGTTCGTGTCGACCGATGGGAAACAACCGGTCCTTGATCAGGACCTCACCCAGTTGGGGATGAGAAACGGGTTTCAGAATGATCTGCATGGTTAATCATAATTACTCGGGCCTGTAGCTGACATTATTGATTGCCGGCGATCTTACGTCCAATGACTTCACTCGGCCAGCCGCCACCCAGGGCCTTGTAAAGGGTCAGGGTGTCGGTGAGGATCAACCAATGATTGACCAACAGTTGCTGCTCCGCATCCAGCAGGGTGCGCTCCACTTCGAACAACTGCAGTTGGGATACCATGCCTTCTTTCAGTTGAGCCCTGACCTGGTCGGATACGATCTGCAACTTGTCCTGACGTTGCTGTAATTCGAGCATCTGCTGTCTACGTTTGGACAGATTGGTCAAGGCATTCTCGACATCTTCAAAGGCACCGATGACGGTGCGACGATACTGTTCCTCGGTGAGTCGAGTCTGGGCATCCGCCACCTTGACCCGGGCGGTAATGTTGGGATCGAAGACGGGAAAGGTCAGGGCCGAGGCGAGCCCGAAGCTTGCGGCATTGAACAGATCGCCGATGGAAAAGCCCGCGGTGCCGGCGCGTCCGGTCAGACTGATCGACGGCAATTTGGCAAGCCGCGCCTGACCCGCCAGGTTATGCGCCTGTAGTACCCGGTATTCGGCAGCCAGGATGTCCGGACGACGCGCCAGCATCTGCGAGGGCAGGCCGGCGGGGACTTCCGGTGCATCCACCACGGTGTACAGCGAGGCCTTGGGCACCTGCAGGGTATCTGCAGGCGTGCCGACCAGGGTGGCCAGACTGTTTTCCGCCAGCTTACGCAGGCGGGTGAATTCGATCAATTGATTCTCCAGTCGATTGACCTCCGCCTGTTGCTGCAACACCTGGGTCTTGGGGATCAGGCCTTCCGCGAACATGGCCTGGTAGATCTGCAGGATGCTGCGATTGCGCTGCAGCGACAGGCTGAAACGCTCGCTCTGATCATCGATCTGACGGATCTGGAAATAGAGTGATGCCACATCCGCGACCAGCGAGAGATAACCGGCCCGCCAGTCCGCCTCGGTGGCCTTGAATTCCGCCTCCTGGGCCTCTACCCCTTTGCGGATCTTGCCCCAGATATCGATTTCCCAACTGGCCTCGGTGGCCAGGCTGTAGCGGGTGGTACTGGCGGCCTGGGTGTGAGCTGAAGTGATCGACCCCCGCACTGGCCCCCAACACCGGCAGGGCGCCCGCTTCGGCCTGATCGATACCGGCCTTTGCCACTTCGATGCGAGCCGCCAGGATGCGGATGTCGATACTGTCCGCCAGGGCCCGCTTGAATCAGATCGTTCAGATAAGGGTCGTGAAAATTTTTCCACCAGTCGGGTTCGATCATCGAGGCGCCTGTCATGGTCTGGTTCGCCTCGCTGGACCAGCTCTGTTTGGTGGGGGCGTCCGGGCGGACATAGTCCGGACCCGCCAGGTTGGCGCAGGCACTGCACAACAGGGCCAGCATGCTGATCGACAGGATACGCAGGCTGCCTGGCAAACGGTCGGATCGAATTCTGCTTCGCAGGGATCGGATGATGGTGTATGGGATTGTTCTGCTCGTGAATGACATAATGGCTCCTGGCAAGTTGACCTTAGGCGACCGGTTTGGAAATCTCGGGCAGACAGCCGTGGCCGATCTCAGCCTCGATGATGCCATGCGCTGCTCGTTTCAGGACCGGTTGTGAGGGTTGTCAGGGGTTCGGGCCGCCTTCTTATCAGCATCTTTAGCATGACCCGTGCCAGCTTCTGTGAAATCCTTGGATACTGAATTTTTTGCTTTTTAAAACAGGCGGATATCGTCGTTTTTCTCAATCTCTATGAGACCTGCCGGGACGGATTCCTCGTTGGCCCAGAACGAACAGGGCCGATAACAAGGATGGATGCCGGCCAACACTCGATGGGATGCGTACCGCTCAATCACCGTTCGAACAGGACGGATGAAAATTGTTGAGGGTCGTCTTGTCATCGTCGTCATCCGACGATTCCAGACGCACAGCCGCCGGATTGAACAGGGTCTTGGTCATCTGATCCTCCTCGATTCGCACCAGTATCGCCGTGATATTGTCGCGCGCCTTGCCTTGCAGGGCACTGCCGAATCAGTTTTGTGCCGCTTCCGACAATCGTCCATGGCCAGGATGCGCTCGAGATCCTGCTGGTCTGACTTCGTTGTAGAGACCGTCGCTGCACAGCAGGAAGCTATCCCCGTCGAGCACCTTCAGGGACAGGCTGTCGAGTTCGAGCCGCTCCATCACACCGACCGCGCGGGTGATGGCATTCGCACCGGGAAATGTCCTGGCCTGTTCCCGACTCAACACGCCCCTGGTGATCAATTCCTCCACCTGGCTGTGGTCACGGGTCAATTGTTGCAGTCGTTGTTGCGTAACAGATAGATTCGGCTGTCACCCGCCCACAGACACAAGGCCCGCTGATCATGGATCAACAGCGCGGCGACCGTACAGCCGATGATCTGCTGTTGGCGACGTTGTGCCTCTTGCGCAAGCTTGCGATTGACCCGCTGCAAGGTGCGACGGACCTTGGCGCTCAGATCTTCCAGACTGCTCGGGACGTCCGATGTGTGCAGGTTGTCGACCAGCATGCGGCTGGCCAGATCACCTGCGGCATGGCCTCCCATACCATCGGCCACCACCCACAGACCCTGTTCCGGGCAATTCCAGGCAGGCATCTTCATTGAGCCTGCGTACGCGGCCCACATGGGTACTGGATGCGGATGTCCAAAAGACACCGTACTCACTCATCTTCGAGCAACCTCCTGTATGATTTTGTGATTCTAGTTTAAGCCGGGGCAAAACCAAATGGGCCAAACACCTGCATATTGAATGGTCGTGGTTCGATCGACTCAACAATCCACCGTGTGTTGCAAACTTGTTCGTTAGACAAGGTCGGTGGCTTGGTCTAGTGTTATCACTGTGTACCAGGTCGCGGCAACACATAACAACTAAGAGCCGGAACTGCGGTATAGACTGAATCCCTATCACGATGTTTCACCGGCCATTGGGTCCATACCATTAATCAGCCAGATGAGACAACAGATACCACCGGAGAGCTTGTATCGTTCACGCGAGATGTCTGAACTGGGTCTTGGCAGCAAGGTCATCCAGGACAGTCATCTGCGCATTCTCAATCGGGACGGCACCTTCAATGTCTCGCGGGTCGGCTTTCCGTTCTTGCAGTCACTCAATCTCTACCAGGCCCTGCTGACCACGGCCTGGTGGAAATTCATCATGGTGTTCGTGGTCTCCTACATCTCGGTCTGTCTTTTGTTTACCCTGTTCTATGTGCTCTGCGGTCCCGGCGCCATGATCGGCGTGCATGAAGAGACCCTGATCGGCCGTTTCATCGAGGCGTTTTTTTTTAGCATACATACCATCACGACCATCGGCTACGGGCATATCGCACCTCACGGTATGCTGCCCAATCTGCTGGTGATGGCCGAAGCCTTTGTCGGAGTATCCGGTTTCGCCATCGCTGCCGCCCTGATGTTCGCCCGTTTCTCCCGTCCCTTCGCGAAGATCCATTTCAGCGAAAATGCCGTGGTGGGCCCACACCACGATCAGACCTGTTTCATGTTTCGCATCGCCAACGGCGCCCGCAACGAACTGTTCGAAGTGCAGGTCAGAATCCTCTTGAGCATGACCCAGGAGGTCGATGAAATCAGGGTCAGGAACTTCTATGAACTGGAGTTGGAACGTCAGAAGGTCGCCTTCTTTCCACTGGACTGGACGGTGGTGCACCCGATCACCGAGTCCAGTCCGTTGTATCGTGTCACACCTGATGAACTCGGCAAACGGCACACCGAGTTTCTGGTCCTGGTCAATGCCATCGACGATACCTTTCATCAAGTGGTGCACGCGCGCACCTCCTATCGCTGGGACGAGGTGGTGTGGGGGGCGAAGTTCCGTGATATGTATCGGCATAAGGGCAAGGGCCAAATGAGCATCGATCTGAAGCGCATTCACGATATTCAGCATGTAGAATCACCGGTGGATGCCACACAAACTGTCTGGGATTTCTGAATCCAATTGATAAAATGACAGAGCAATCCATTCAGACTGTACGGTCAGTTGTACAGAGATCAAAAGAACGCCTATCATTAAAAGAAAAATTACAGAGACAAAAATATTGCATCCTATCTGCATCCATTGAGCTATCCGTCGTATTCTGCAGATAGCGGTTTAAGGGCCGCGAAAAATTTAAATTATCCCAAAGTTGCGCAGAATGGTTGCTCAGACTCAAGGCGTGGTAAGGAGCGCATAGTCATTCTATGTAACCCTTTCCGCAACGCAGAAGCTGGGCAACCAGGCAAGCAAGATGGGATGATTTAAATTTTCCGGGGCCCTAAGCTGTTCCCATTGATTCGTTTTTAGACACCGGCCTGTAGGGGGCCGTTGGATGAGTCTTAATAAATGTTTAAGAAACGCATTGCTTTAATGGCGACACTGCTCGGTATCGGTCTGATGCTGATGGCAGCGGAATATATCCCGACCTTTTTCGACATGGACAAGGATGGAGACGGGGTCATATCGGTTGCGGAAGCCGACTACTGGTCCGCACTGACCAAGGCTTGGAACAACGCGGATGAGAATCAGGATGGGGTTATCGATATGCAGGAGTGGAACGCCCTCGATACCAAGGCCCTGGCTGCCGAGGGCAAACAATAGGCAGGATGCCATCGATGGCTCATGATCATAGCCGAAGGACCTGGATCTTGTGAGAGCAGAAGATGACTGGTAATGACAACGAAAAATTACAGCGCCTGTCATCCGCCCTGTCGGAACATAGTGTCGAGGGCATCGACATCCTCTATTCCGAACCCTCCCGCCTGATCGGCGCCATGATTCTGCTGATTGCGGGCCTGTTGCTGGCGGCCCTGGTGTGGTCCTTTTTCGGTCGCGCCGATGTGGTCGTCTCGGCCAACGGGACCCTGGCTCCGGAACAGGAGGTGCGGCGGATCTATGCGCCGATCCAGGGGGAACTGGTGGATGTCTACCTCACCGAAGGTCTGCCGGTGGCGAAGGGCGATATCCTGGCGCGCCTCAACGCACGCGAGGCGATCCAGGCGGCTGCCAAAGCCTTGGATGCGGAGCTGCAACTGGCAGAAGCGGAACAGGATTACAACGAGTTCCCTCGCCTTAAGCAACTGCTCACGCAACAGGCCGAGGCCCTGCAGAGGCAATTGGCGACCCAGAACCAACTGCATGAAAAGCGGGTCTCCGATGGCCTCAGCAAGCTGGCGGAGGCCCAGAAGGCTAGACTGGAGGAGGCCCGCGGTAATCTGGAGAAGTCCCGCATCAGCTATGAGTCGGCCAAACGGGATGCGGAGAAGTATCAACGTCTGTTCGCCCTGCCGGGCGGTGGCGGGGTCTCCAAGAGCGAGGTGGATGAGAAGCGGGATAACCTGCGGGCGGCGGAGACCAACCATCGACTGGCCAGGGCGCGTCTGGGGGAACTGGATTTCCAGTTGAGCGAAGCGTACGCCCAGGCCAAGGCGGAACTGGAAGGCAGCGATCAGAAGCTGACCGAATTGCGCATCGAATACGCGACCCTGATCAACCGTATCGAACGGGATGCGCAAAAGGTCGAACTGAAACTGCGTGGTGCACGCTTGTCGGTGGAGGCGGCGCAGCGTATCCAATTTGAGAACATCGACGAAGACAACTTTCTGCGAGTGCTCGCCCCGGTCTCCGGCGTCGTCACCGAGGTGACCTACACCCAGACCGGTGACAAAGTACAGGCCAACACCCCGCTGGGCAGCATCGCACCGGAGGGCGCGACCCCGGTATTGAAGATCGATATCCTGGAGCAGGACCGGGGTTTTCTGCACGAGGGCCTGCCGGTCAAGCTGAAATTCAGCGCCTTCCCCTATCAGCGTTACGGCTTTATCGAGGGGACCCTGGACTATATCTCGCCGACTGCGCAGAGCAGCTCGGACGGCCGGCTGCTATACAAGGGACATGTGAGTCTGGCGCAGACCCATTTCACCGTCGACGATGTCGATTATCCCCTGCGCTTCGGCATGGCGGCGGTGGCGGAGATCGTGGTGCGCAAGCGCCGGCTGATCGACCTGGCGCTGGATCCCTTACGCAAGTTGTAAGGTTAAAAAATGACGAGCTACAAAACTCAGCCAAGCATCGAGTACGATCGGGATCTATTTGCCGGAATACACCGTGAATACATCCATGTAGGTTCCACGACGGCGTCCTGCCGCCGAGGATTCCGTCAACCAGAGCCCGATCACCCGCCATGTCAAGACGCTGAACTTTTTTTCCTAATGACATAAATGATCTCTTACCCCTAGACGGGTGACAACGATGGATGGAGGGCCTTGGTAATGACAGACCTGGTGAGAATCGATGATGAGGTAATTACCTCGGACGATTTCGTGAAGCTGCTGAAGCTCACGGGCCGCTATGACGGTTTGATGGAGGATATCCTCAAGGACAAGTTGACGGTGCATGCCGGTAAACGCCAGAAGATCGAGATCGAAGCGGATGAACTGCAGGAGCGGGCGGATCAACTGCGCCGGGTCTGGGGCCTGCATCGGGCCGCCGATACCAACAAATGGCTCGATGCCAAGGGACTCAGCCTGGACGATCTGGAACAGTTCGTCACCGAGATGCTGTATCACGAAAAGGTCATGGAACAGATCGCCAGCGACGCGGCGATCGAGGCCTATTTCAACCTCAACTCACCGAAGTTCGACAGCATCGATATCAGCCATATCGTGGTCGATTCGGAGGGCAAGGCCCGGGAGTTGATGGCGATCCTGGATGACGATCCGGAGAGCTTCCCCGACATGGCCCGGGAGCACTCCCTGGCCGACACCCGCGAGGAGGGCGGCTACATCGGCAAGGTGCTGCGCGGTGCCCTACAACCCGAAGTGGAAGGCAAGGTGTTCAATGCGGAACCGGAAGAGCTGCTGGGACCTTTCCCGTCACCGGACGAAAACCTCTACGAGATCTTCATCGTCAATGCCAAGCACAAGGCCAGCCTGGACGAGGAAACCCGGGACGAGGTGCGACGCATCGTGCGCGACGAATGGCTGGCCACCCAGGCCAGGGAACACGGTATCGAGTTGCTGTGATCGCAGCCCGTGGCTAGCCGAGGAGCGCTCCGTTGAACAATGCAGCCCTGAGCGACTTTCTCGATGGGGTGGAGTTTTTCTCCGCCTTCACGGCGGAGGAGCGGGCGCAGATCGCCGCCCAGGCCAAGATCTCTCAGCTTCGATTTCGGCGACACCGTGTGCAATGCGGGCGACCCGAGCGAAGGCCTCTATGTGATCAAGAAGGGTGCGGTGCGCATGTTCATGGAGGAGCGGGGCAAGGAGATCAGCATGGGGGTGCGCAAGGAGCGGGAGGTGTTCGCCGAGATCGCGGTGCTCAAGCGCTACCGCCATGAGTCCTCCGTCAGGGCCTCCGCCAAGACCGAACTGCTGTATCTTCCTCATGAGGTGTTCCAGCCGATCCTGGCACGCAATGCGGATGCCCAGGGCTTCGTCGCCAACTATGTGGCGATCAACACCGCCGGCGGTTTCGTCACCCGGCTGTTCGATCTGCGCCGCAAGGTCAAGGGTAATGAGCTGGAAGAGATCATCCGCAGCGTCGGCATCAAGCGGGTGCACGAGGGCCGCACCATCCTCGCCCAGGACGAGCGGGAGGACCGCCGGCTCTATGTGGTGCGCCAGGGCAGGGTGCGGGTGGTGCGCACCGAGGACGATACCGAGTACCCGCTGGCGACCCTGGGGCAGGGTGAGGTGTTCGGCGAAAAGGCCTGTCTGCTGCGCCAGGAGCAGCCCGCCTCGGTGATCGCCGAGACCGAGGTGGTGCTGCTGGTGATCCCGGAAAAGACCATCCGGTTGATCCTGGAGCGCAATCCGAAACTGCAGGAGGTGCTGGAGCAGCGGATCCGGTTCAGTGACCGGGAACTGGATCGCCAGAAGACACTGGCCGAGCGGCGCAAGAAACCCCTGCTGCTCGATTTCCACTCCCGCCAGGGCCGGGGCGAGCGCATCATCAAACGCTTCGCCCTGGTGCATCAGGCCGAGGAGATGGATTGCGGCGCGGCCTGCCTGGCCATGATCTGCAAGCACTACAACATCCCCATGACTCTGGGCAAGCTGCGCGAACTGGCCAACGTAACCACCCAGGGCGCGACCCTGGAGAGCCTGGCGCGGGTCGGCGAGTCGCTGGGCTTCACCACCCGCGGGGTACAGTGCACCTACGAGGCGCTGCTCGGCTTCGAGCTGCCGTTCATCGCCCACTGGGAGGGCTACCACTACATCATCGTCTATGGCCTATCGCCGCAGCATGTGTGGGTGGCGGACCCGGGGGCGGGCTTCCGCAAGCTGACCCGGGAGGAGTTCGAGAAGGGCTGGACCGGCACCTGCCTGCTGTTCAACCCGGGCGCCGAGCTGATCCAGCTGGCGGCCAGCCGTTCGCCCTGGGTGCGCTTCGTCGGCTACCTCAAGCCCTACAAGAAGATCCTGCTCAACCTGTTCATCGCCACCTTCGTCATCCAGCTGCTCGGCGTGGCGCCGCCGGTGATCATCCAGCACATCCTGGACCGGGTGGTGGTGCACCAGAACGTCTCCCTGCTGCACGTGCTGATCGTCGGGCTGGTGATCTCCAGCGTGTTCATGCAGCTGACCTCGGTACTGCGGGCCTATCTGTCGAACTTCATGATCCGCAACATGGACTTCGCCATGATGTCGCATTTCCTGCGCCATGCCCTGTCCCTGCCGCTGCCGTTCTTCGCCAAGCGCAAGACCGGCGACATCTTCGCCCGCTTCCAGGAGAACCAGAAAATCCGGGCCTTTCTCACCGAGTCGACCATCACCACGGTGCTGAACCTGCTGATGCTGTTCATCTACTTCACCATCCTGTTCCTCTACAGCGTGAAGATGACCCTGCTGCTGATCGCCTTCGTGATCCCGCTGCTGATCCTGACGGTGACCGTCACACCCCGGCTCAAGGCCTATGCCCGGCGAGGTGTTCGCCGCCTCCACCGACGCCGAGTCGATCCTGATGGAGATCATCGGCGGAGCCGAGACGGTCAAGGGCATGGGCATCGAACGGCCGATGCGCCTGAAGTGGGAGAAGAAGTACGCCGGCTCCCTGGATGTGCAGTACCGAGCCCAGCGCTTCAACATCCTGGTCGGTTTCATCAGCCAGCTGCTCAATGCCGCCACCACCATCGCGATCCTCTGGCTGGGGGCCAACCTGGTGCTGGCCCAGGAACTCACCATCGGCCAGCTGATCGCCTTCAACGCCCTGATGGGCAGCGCCCTGGCGCCGCTGATGGGGCTGGTGCGGCTGTGGAACCAGGTGAACGAGGCCGGCGTGGCGATGGAGCGCCTGGGCGATATCCTGGACATGGAGCCGGAGCAGCGGGCGGAAGAGATCGGCTCCCGGGTGATCCTGCCGGAGCTGCAGGGCGACATCCGGTTCGACGGGGTCTATTTCCGCTACGGCGGCAACGAGACCGCCTACGTGCTGGAAAACATCAGCTTCGCCATCGAGCCGGGCCAGCTGGTGGCCATCGTCGGACAGAGCGGTTCCGGCAAGACCACCCTGGCCAAGCTGCTGGTGGGCTTCTACCGGCACAGCGAGGGCAAGATCTCGGTGGACGGCTACGACATGGACGTGATCGACAAGGAGTACTACCGCAGCCAGATCGGCTATGTGATGCAGAGCAACCTGCTGTTCTCCGGCAGCATCGCGGAGAACATCGCCAGCGGCGACGACAACCCGGACCGGCGCAAGATCGTCGAGGTGGCCAAGCTGGCGGACGCCCACGGCTTCATCAGCAATATGCCGCTGGGCTACGAACAGATTGTCGGCGAGCGGGGCATGGGCCTGTCCGGCGGCCAGATGCAGCGCCTGTGCATCGCCCGCGCGCTCTATCACGATCCGCGCCTGCTGATCTTCGACGAGGCCACCTCGGCGCTGGATACCCAGTCCGAGAGCAACATCCTCAGCAGCATGCAGGACATCCTCGAGGGCGCACCGCGGTGGTCATCGCCCACCGGCTCAGCACCATCATGCAGGCCGACAAGATCCTGGTGCTGTACAAGGGCGCGATCGTGGAGGAGGGCACGCCACGACGAGCTGGTGGAACGCCGGGGCATGTATTTTCAACTGGTACAGAAACAGATGGCCAGCGCCTGATGAAGATCCAAGATCTCGACCAGAAGACACCCTCCACCATCTCCTACGGCGGTCTGATCGAGAAGATCGAGATCCTGCGCTCCACCCTGCGCTGGGCCACCAGCCTGGAGCGACCGCAGATTCAGAAGCTGTTGAATCAAGCCAACACCCTGCGGGACGAGGTGATGCAGCTGTCCCACAAGGAGCGCTTCGTCGGCTTCGGCAAAGCAGAGCGCCAAGGGCAGGCAATCGGCGGCCCAGCGGCGCCAGGCCCTGCTGGATCGCAGCTTCGTGTTCGAAGGGGTGTTCGGCGAAAGCCCGCGCCTGCTGGAGGCCCTGGAGATTGCGGAGAAGGCCGCCCCCACCGACCTGCCGGTGCTGATCGACGGCGAGAGCGGCACCGGCAAGGAGCTGATGGCCAAGGTCATCCACACCAACGGCAGCCGCGCCGGCAAGCCCTATATCTCGGTCAACTGCGGCGCCATCCCCGACAGCCTGATCGAATCCGAACTGTTCGGCCACAAGCGCGGCGCCTTCACCGGCGCCACCAGCGATCGCAGCGGCAAGTTCGAGGCGGCGGATGGCGGCACCATCTTTCTCGACGAGATCGGCGAGCTGCCCCTGCTGGGCCAGGTCAAGCTGTTGCGGGTGCTGCAGTCCCAGGAGATCCAGCGGGTCGGCTCGGATCAGGCAATCGAGATCGACACCCGCATCGTCGCCGCCACCAACAAGGATCTGCTGCAGATGAGCCGGGAGGGGACGTTCCGCGAAGACCTCTACTATCGCCTGAGTGTGATCCACGTGACCCTGCCGGCACTGCGCGAGCGGCAGGACGAACTGCCGCTGCTGTTCGACTACTTCAGTGACGAGGCGGCGGAAAAACTCAATCGCTCACCGATCCGCTTCAGCCGCCGGCTGCGCACCTTCCTGCTCAAATACGACTACCCCGGCAACATCCGCGAACTGCGCAACCTGATCTATCGGATCTCCTGCCTGGCGGACGCCACCGCCGATTTCGAACACCTGCCCGAGGCCATGCGGCCCAGACTGACAAGTCAGAAGGGCGATGCGAAAGGGGATGCGGAGGCCTTCGACATCGACACGGCCAATCTGAGCGAGATCAAACGGGCCGCCAGCGATGAAGCGGAAAAGGCCTTTCTCGAACAGGCCCTGCAACAGGTCTCTGGTCGGGTGGCGGATCTGGCACGACGGATCAACATGAATAGGTCACACTTGCAGACAGTGTTGAAGAAGCATGGGATAAGATCTAAGGACTATCGCAGGACGGCGGTTGGCGCCAGCGATGAAGGGGCTGGCTAAGATAGGCTGAGTACGAAGCCCAATACAGCAGCCACAACTGGGTGATCTGCTGGGGGTCGAGTGTGCATGAAGACGTGTTGTCTGCGGCGATGGATTGGCTCTATGAATCAAACCTCGCCAAGCTTTTGGGACCGGGTGGCACAAAAGCCATTGTTGCTGACAGCAGCCGAACCGCGGGTCGGGTTTCGGCCTGGGCACGTGGAACCTCCGGCTTTGAGTCGCATCGTCATCGTTATGGACGTTGCCACGCCGGTCGTCTCCATCACGGTACCGGTCTCCTTTGCCCTCTTTGCGGATTTCTTGTTGATGCGCCTTGTCGTCCCGCTTGGTCGGCTCCGTACTGGCCGGCGGTTTTCGATGTCCCGGTGCAGCCTGAGGTGACGTTTTAGGAAGCTGCCCGCGTGAATCAGGTGCCCGGTATTGCCCAGGTTGTCCAGTGCGCGAACCCGAACTGTCATGGTCTTTCTTGCGCTCGTTGTCGCGTCGGGCGTCGCCGCTGCGGTATTGCTCGCGCGATGCTTCTCTGCGGATTTCCGGTTGACGCCTCTTGTCTTCCCGCTCGATCGGTGCCGCGCTGGCGGGCGGTGCACGATGGCCCGGTGCGTCCTTTGGCCGGGTATCGGGGGCCTGCCGTGAGTATTTCACGTCCGCTAGGTTCATGCCCCTGATCCATGCCGTTGCGGTCGCCGCTTTCCGTGCGGCGGTCATCTCGGTCACGTTGCGGGCTTGACTGACGTGGTGCCCCGATCCAGGCATTGCCCCGGTGAGTCGGGTCCGGCTTTCTGTACCGCTCGGGCAGGTACTGTTCCCGATGCCGATGATTTTCTTCATACGGGCGCTCGTGCGGCGAACGCACGGAGACATGGTGACCAAGGTAGGGCCCGCAGTTGGGTCAGTTGTGCGGTCAGTTCCCATGTGGGTGGCATTTGCTTCATAGCAAAGGTGCATTTCCCAAGGATTGGATAATACTTCGTTACTGGTTTGTAGCAGATCCCGTTCATGCTCTTCGGTCAGATCAACGATATTCGACGCAGGCGCAAATGGACGCGCTCTGTCAGCAGTACGCCGGTTTTTATCGCTTCGGGTTGCTGCTCGAATCGCTCGCGCAGGGGATTGCCGGCGGGGTGATCGAGAGTCCCAAGGATCAGTGACCGGTGCACCGACACAAGGACAGGGCATGGTGCGATCGTTTCACAATATCCGATATTTGTTAATATCGGTATTATTAGATAAAGGTCATAATAATAGGTAGCTTTAAGTATATTTAATTATTAATTGATTAAATTAGGTATTCTAGTGATACGTCAACTGGTCTCCCGACATAATCGCTGCAGTTATTGAACTACAGATCCTTGATGCGTTTGCGCTTGGCGGATTGATGCCTTTCCCGCAGATCGGATTCTATGTAACGATCGGTGGTCGCCATGCTGGCATGCCCGGCATCGTCACGCACATGCTCACGGGGTCGGAATTTCACGTCTTCCGAAATACCGGTATGGCGCAGCCAGTGTACGGTGGCCGCATTGAGTTCGCCGGCATCCTCCTCGAGACCTTCCACGCACATGCGCTCGAAGGAGCGATCAAAACACCCCTGGACGATCTTGCGGATATTACGGGAACTGGTCACGGGTCCTTTTCCGAGGGTCTTTGCGATCAGGGGCATGCGCTCACCGGGGTCTGGTAATGGCGGCAGCCCGAGGAATTTACGGTAACGTTTGAGCGCCTGCAGCATGGCGTCGCAAACCGTAATCGTGCGGTTCTTGTTGCCCTTGCCGGTCACATAGAACCACCAGTTGCCATCCAGGTCCTTCCTGAAATCTCCCATCACGGGCACCGCGCGCTCGTCGGCGACCAGTTCCGAGATGCGCAGATACATGGCGAACAGACAATTCATGATAAACAGGGTCCGCTCATGCTGCGGATCTTCCTGGGCCATCAATTCAGCGGTCTCTAGTACGTAGTCCCACTGCAGATTGCTGATCCGCCTGACCGGTGCCCGTAGAGAGTCCTTGCGGATAAATTTACTCTTCTGGCGAATCAGGGAGACAGGATTGGCCTCGATCAGACCCTCCTGCACCAGATATTTGTAGAATGAGGACAAGGCGGTGAAAGTCGCTTTGATCGCCGCCTGGGATGGGTGAAATTGTTTCGGATTGGGCTTGACACCGGCCTTGTGCTCCGTCTTTGTAACCGTGGCGACAAAGGGTCGCCACTCCTCACAGGCGAGGCGTCCGCCTGGCCCGGTCTTGAAGCGGGCCACATTTTTGGTGCCGATCCAGGCCAAGGGTGGATCGCTACAGAAGCGGATGAACTCCTCGATGTGTTCGCGCTTCAAAGGGATGACCGCCGTTTGTTGGATGCGCCATGACCATTGCAGCAGGCGTTCGATCTCCCGCCGGTAACTATTGAAGGTCGCCGTGCTGCCGTTGTAGCTGTAGAGAAATTTCAGGGCGTATTCCAGATCCTGGTCAGCCCCGGGTATCGGCTGATCAACTATGTATGTACTGCTTGAAAAATTATTTCTTTTAAATGGGTTATCAAGATAATCTAGATTATCTATGATGGGGTCTGGGGGTGATTTCTTGGCTTGCATGGGCTTGTTATTAAATGAGTGCACTGCAAGCTTAGTCTGTCGATGGGTCTGCCGCAAATTTCCGATATTTTTTTAAAATCGATTAGTGCAGCTTTTTCTTGCTCTTTCGGCCGGCTGGCTCTGAGTGGTTGTGCGAGGCGTGATGAACAAGCATGCGCCAACCCCGGTCGGTCAACAGATAGATATTGGTAGCCAGCACAACCGCGCTGGATTCCGCTTGCGGGGTTGCCGGGCCGATCCGCTCCGCCACCAGACGAACAACCAGGTCCTCATGTTTGGTCTCATGGATCAGGTTGTATTGGATATGGGGTTTGTCGGCAACCTGAAAAATACTCTTCCAACTGGCAAGTATGGATTCGTGTCCTCTGAACAATTGCCCGGATGGGTGTACGCAATATGCCATGGGAGAATTCGCCCACACATGCTGCATCCGGGTGCTATCGAGATTGTGGAATGCGCTATAAAAGGCTTTTTCGGCCTCAGCCGCTGAATGGTACGGTTTACTCAAACTTATCTCTTTATCAGGCGTCGATCTTGAAAAAGGCAGGGCTCGGGTCTATGTGAAATTGATTCCTGTCAACAATTGCCACATCATAGTAAGGTACTGTTTGAAAAAAACGAGAATAAATGTCAGCCGCCCCTAGCTCAAACAGCATTCTAAAAACCCGTAGCTCAAAAAAAGTGACATCATGCTAAAACGATACATGAACAAATTGATAATTGCAGGCGTCTTGGGTCTGTGGTCTGTTAGCGCATCGAGCGAGATGGTCATGCTGGCGGACGGAAACCGGGTGCCCGATATCGGAAAACTACCCGCTGTGGAAGAGAATCCGGACAACCCCCCAAACGAGGCTCGGATTGCCCTGGGCCGGGCTCTATTCTTCGACAATCGTATCTCGGCCAGCGGCACGATGAACTGCGCCAGCTGCCACCTGCCTCATCAAGGCTGGACGGTGCAGACCCCCCTGTCGCCGGCCAATCCCGGCTGGGTCGAGCGGCGCAACTCCCCTACCTTGATTAATGTCGGCTACAACAAGGCATTGATCTGGGACGGCAGGGCCTGGCCCCTCGAAAAACAGGCCCTCGGCTCGACCAAGAACCCGGTGCACAAGGGCCAGGACATCGATAAGCTGATGTCGGTCCTGAATGCAGATCCAGGCATGCTGGAGCTGTTCCAGCGCGCCTATGGCAGCAAGCCCAATCCAGCGGATTACGGTAAGGCACTGGCGGTGTTTCAGCGGCATGTCATCGTTTCCGGTCCCAGTCCGTTCGATCGGTACATGGAGGGTGACGAGACCGCCATGGACGCGGCAGCAGTTCGCGGCATGGGGATCTTCAAGGGCAAAGGCAACTGCATCAACTGCCACAATGGACCCAACTTCACCGATTCCGGTTTCCACAACATTGGGCTCCGGCACAATCCATTGCTTGACGACGAGGTTCATCAAAAGATTTTGAAGTTCGACGCCAAACGCACCAAGAATCCGGACTGGGAAGCGATCACCACCGATCCTGGCCGCTATCTGATCACCCACAAAGACGCGGACTGGGGACGCTTCAAGACCCCCACCCTGCGCAATCTGGCCGACACGCCTCCGTATATGCACGATGGACGCTACTGGACCCTAGCAGAGGTTATCGAGCACTACGACCGGGGCGGCGATCAGACCCGAAACCAGGATCAGCGTGTCAAGCCGCTTGGTCTGAATGCTCAGGAGAAACAGGATCTGCAGGCGTTTCTGCTTGCGCTGCGCGGCCCCCTGCCGGAGATTCGCATGCAGGATTGGGTGCGGACCGTCGATACCGGAGGGATGCTGGATGGCAAGGCCCTGTTCGAGGGCAAGGCCACCTGTATCAACTGCCATCAGGCGAACGGCCAAGGGGTGCCTGGGGTATTCCCCCCACTGGCCGGGAATAGCCGAGTGACCGAAGGTGATGGCAGTTTCGTCGCCAAGACCATCCTGCAGGGGCGCAGCGGCCAGATCACCGTCAACGGCAAGAACTTCAATGCGATCATGCCCCCGATCGGTATCCAGCAAGGTCTCAGCGACCCTGAAGTGGCGGCAGTGGCCAGCTATGTGCGCAGCGCCTGGGGCAATCAGGCGAGTAAAGTGACCAAGGAGATCGTCAAACAAGCACGCGAGGTGATTTCCGGCGATCTCAAACCTGAAATACCTTAATCCCTGGATTTGCGACACCGGCAGACTCCCATTGAGCGCACTCATACAGAGCTTGTTCGGGTAACAAGCCCATGCGGTCATGCAGCGAACTCGGCCGTATTGAAGGACCCCTCTCCACAAACCGACCCTGATGGTCATCGATTAACAAATGGATGGGGCATTATTGGTGAATTTTTTCCAATAAAACCCTGCCAACCGCTCAACGAGCGGGACAAAAACTGTCTAATTGCTTTATCTCTAGCTGCATTCGTAGCCGCTTGGTGTGAACGCGTTCGTCGGCGAGTGAATCTCTGCCGTCGAGTGTACAAGGAGGGATTACTGGTGTATTGCGTATACATCCCTGAGATTTTTTTACGGGACGATGTATATGACCCATCGCCTGAGTGTGCAGTGCCCATACGAATAACCACACCATGCAAGAAATAGACGAAACCACCGCCACAGGTCAATCGAGATCCGTCAACAGGCTGATCAATCTCCAGACCGGTGAATTCGTGCCGGTATTCTGGTCGTTCGCCTATTTCTATTTTCTGCTCTCCAGCTATTACGTCATCCGCCCGGTGCGTGACGAGATGGGCATCATCGGTGGCGTGGAAAATCTGCAGTGGTTGTTCACCGCCACCTTCCTGGTGATGCTGGCGCTCGTGCCCCTGTTCGGCGCGGCCAGCGCCCGCTACCCCAGGCAACGTTTGCTGCCCGGCGTGTATCTGTTCTTCATCGTCAATCTGGTGATGTTCTATCTGGTATTCCATCTGCAGGACGGCACGAGTTGGAGCGCCCGGGTCTTCTTCATCTGGGTCAGCGTCTTCAATCTGTTCGTGGTATCGGTGTTCTGGAGTTTCATGGCCGACCTGTTCAGCAATGCCCAGGGTAAGCGTCTGTTCGGCCTGATCGCCGCCGGCGGCAGTCTGGGTGCGATATCCGGCCCTGCCCTCACCACCGTACTCTCCACCACGATCGGCACCGCCAACCTGCTGCTGGTGTCTGCCGGGCTGCTCAGCGCCGCCCTGCTCTGCATCCTGCAGTTGCTGCGCTACGGTCACGCACATTCCACGCCCGGCAGCGAATCGTCATTAGGTGGCAGTGTCCTGAGTGGTCTCAAAAAGACCTTCGGCTCAAGCTACCTGCTGGGTATCGCCCTGTTCATCTGGCTCTACACCACCCTGTCGACCTTTCTCTATTTCGAACAGGCGCATATCGTCAAGGCCACCTTTGCCGATTCGGCCGATCGCACCCGGCTGTTCGCCCTGATCGACCTCACCGTGAATGCCCTGACGATCCTATTCCAGCTGCTGGTTACCGGCCATGTGATGCGGCGGCTTGGGGTGGCCACGGCGCTGGCCAGCATTCCGGCCTTGCTCACATTCGGCTTCATGGCGTTGGCCATGGCGCCTATCCTGCCGGTCCTGATCCTTACCCAGGTGGTACGACGGGCGGGTAACTACGCACTCACCAAACCGGCCCGTGAGGTGTTATTCACCGTGGTCGACCGGGAAAGCAAATACAAGGCAAAGAACTTCATCGATACGGTGGTCTACCGGGGCGGCGACGCCGTCTCGGGTTGGCTGTTCGCCGGTCTCAAGGGCATGGGGTTCGGACTCTCCGGTATCGCCTGGAGCGCGGTTCCGTTGGCGCTGTTATGGATGACGATTGGCATCCAATTGGGTAAAGCGCAGCGTGTCAAGGCGCTGCAAGGAGCAAAAGATGAACAAACCACTTGATCGAAAACGTCGACAACTGCTCAAGCTCATGGGCGGAATCGGTCTGGCGGCCACCACACCGCTGTTCTCAGCGAATCTCCAGACCGCAGAAACCATCCGCAAGGCCATACCCCTGTCAGGCGAGCAGATCCCTGTTATCGGTCTCGGCACCTCCCGAGTGTTCAATGTGGGGAAAGATGCGGCAGAGCTCGGCAAACTGCGTGAGGTGGTCCAGATCCTGGCCTCGGTCGGGAATAGTATGGTGGATACTTCCCCGATGTATGGCGAGGCGGAACGGGCCGTGGGTGAACTGGTAGAGGATCTCGGGATGCGCAGGCAACTCTTTTTCGCTACCAAGGTCTGGACCGAGGGCAGGCAGGCAGGGATCGAGCAGATGCAGGAATCATTGCGCCTGCTGCGGACCCAAACCATCGACCTGATGCAGATTCACAACCTGGTCGACTGGCAGACCCACATCAAAACCCTGCGCGACTGGAAGGAACAAGGCATCATCCGTTATCTGGGGGTTACCCACTACCATGCAAGCGCCCATGACGATGTGATCCGGGTGATGCAGCAGACCCCCCTGGATTTCCTTCAGATCAACTATTCGCTTGCTGAACCCCAAGCGGAGGACAGGGTACTGCCGCTGGCGCAGGACAAGGGCATCGCAGTGATCGCCAACCGGCCCTTCGCCCGGGGCGCCCTGTTTCGCGCCACCAAAGGCCGCGGGCTGCCGGACTGGGCCAAGGAGATCGATTGCCAGAGCTGGGCGCAGCTTTTCCTCAAATTCGTGGTGTCGCATCCGGCTATCACCTGTGCAATCCCCGCCACCAGTAAGCCTGGACACATGCTTGACAATCAGCAGGCGGGAAAAGGGCGGATACCGGATAGTCCGATGCGCGAAAGGATGCACGCGCTGATCTGATTGAATAGGATGTCAGCATAACTCTGCGGATACCTACCCATTTATCCGCAGGCGTAAGCTGTCATGGCGAGTTGGTCAAGGATGTCGGTATGTGCCGGCAGACGGGAACCATGCAGGTGCAGTAAGCCCATGAACTTGATACGGCCTGACCATCGATCATGAGTATGACGTGGATGGTTAATCGATCTTCAAATCATATCAGTGTGGAGTTTGTTCAGATGCCGGAGTCGGCGGAGTGAAAAACCTCAACCACAGATATCCGCCGATGCCTGCGATCAGTGAGGCAAAAAGAATACCCATCTTCGCCACGACAACCACTCCCTCGTCCCACGGGAAGGCGAGTTCAGAAATGAAGATCGACATGGTAAATCCAATGCCGGCGACTAAGCCGGCGCCAACGATGTGCCGGGATGACAAGCCCTTGGGCAGTTTACCTATGCCAAGCCTCTGCAGTAACAGGACACTGCCGGTGATGCCAATCAGTTTACCGCCAACCAGTCCGAACACGATACCCAGGGCGATGGGATCTGTCATGGCGCTGCTGACCGATTCCATATCCAGGGGTATCGCTGCGTTTGCCAGGGCAAACAGTGGAATAACCAAGTAGGTCGACGGGATGTGCAGGCCACTTTCGAGGCGTTGCAGCGGAGAGATACCAAGATCATAAGCCTTACCCATTTTCCAGGCCAGTCCGGTTTGTAGAGGGTTATTGATCAGCGGTTTGCCTGCCTCGTCGTGTTTATCGAACTGATCCAGGATATTGCGTATCTCCTGGCTGAAGGCGCCAGGCGTGAAGCGTGAATAAGCGGGTATGGTCCACGCCGCGAAGATACCGGCAATGGTGGCGTGCACGCCAGATCCTTCCATGACCATCCAAAGGGCAATAGTCAATAGGAAGTAAGGCAAAGGTTTACGTATCCCTAAGAGATTGAGGACGTACATGAATGCCGTGATCAGCACCGCAGCAACCAAGAAATTCATGTTCAATTGTTCGGTATAAAACAGCGCGATGACCGTGACCGCGCCAAGGTCATCGACAATTGCCAGGGCAACCAGAAAGGTTAGCAGGCTCTTGGGCACACGATTCCCCAGCAGGGCCATGACGCCAACCGCGAACGCGATATCGGTTGCCATGGGTATGCCCCAGCCTCGGGCCCCATAACCGTCGCCGTTAATCAAAAAGTAAAACAGAGCCGGGACCAACATGCCGCCAATAGCAGCCACAATAGGCAAAATGGCATTACTCGGCTTGGAAAGATCGCCGGTTAGAATTTCGCGTTTGATCTCCAGACCCACGACAAAGAAAAAGATGGTCATCAACCCATCGTTAATCCAGTGGTGAAGGTCATGTTCAATGCGCCATTCGCCGGCAAACAGGCCAAGTGGGGTATGCAGCAGATGGTTATAGGGCTCGATGAGAGGAGTGTTGGCGATTGCCAAGGCAACGATGGCGCAAGTAATCAGGAGTATGCCAGTGGTGGTCTGGCGATGAATAAACTCCTCAAAAGGTGTGGCTATTTTCTGGTATGCCTTTTCCCAAGGGGCAAAGTAGATACGTTTTTCTGGTGCCATGGCGAAATTCCTAATACAGTTTTCTCAAAACAAACGCAAACGTTGGATAGCGTTCGAAATTTACCAATACATGGTCTTACGCAGGTTAGTTGAATTGGCTAGGCATACCTGAATTAAAACGCAACATACATTCGCTGTTCCACCCAAGGGACGCCTTGAATCCGTCCATGGAGGCTCGACTATAGCATCCATGCTGTAGATGCCCTCGGGTCGAACATCGCGGGACGATGGTAGCACTTGCCGAGTTCATTTGATTAAGCGCCATTCTCCACATAACCCGGTTGTCTTAGAGCAAACTATCACAAGGATTGTGTTTGCCAAAACCCCACACCCAAATCATCCAAGTGCCAGAAGGAAGTCAGACCCCGCGAACTGAAAGATATATTTTTCTTTTATAACAGTACGTTATATTTTTTTATCGACAGTCATATTTGTTGGCACAGTCTCTGCGCTATAAGAGTCGTGAGCGGCAATGCCCTCTGTTTCGACACCCATACCACTCATCAGGAGAACGATTATGCTGACTCTCAAAGACCTTTCCGCAAGCAAAGAAATAGACCGCAAAGCCCTGGCTGAGGTGCGCGGCGGCAGCATCTACAACTCTACCGTGCAGGGCGCCTCTTCCACCGGCGTCGGCGGTCTGGTCGGCATCAGTGACGTCGATCAGCTGCAGTCCGTCTATAACAACGACTCTGACTTCTATCTTTCGGAAGACTTTGCCTTCAACATTGCGAGCCCCTTCGGCGTCGCCCTGGCGTAAGCAATGCCGGCATAGACCCGCAGATTATCGCGGTTCGCTTTTTGCCAACCTGACGGAGGTCTTCGGACCTCCGTTTTGGTTATATATCTGCTGACAGATTCTCTGTCCGAACGTCGTATGGGTCAGTATAACCCTCACGACACATTCACCAATCAATCTCTTGCTGATTGGACGATCTTGCTTCCATCCCCATGTTCGATAAGCCATAACCGCTTCGCGGGTAGCTCGTCTCTATGGATGCGCTTGCGAGGGCCAGCAGACCCAGACCGAAACTGTCCAGATTAATGGACTGGGTCTCCCCCGAACTGGAGTTTATCCAGAACCAACTGGCCGCGACGATTCCCTATGTGCGCACGGCCGAAACGAACGCAAGACTCAGGGTGTGAGGAATACTATTCCTGTCCTGCTTGACCTGTGTCAATACGAACCCATCCATCGCTGCTATTTTTCGCCTACAATACCATGCTATCCCGATTCTTCGCAGTCGAGTTGCGTTGCGATATTCGGGAACAATCGCCAGGACGAATCAGGTCGGCGAGAGGATCTAGCGAATGGAACTACTGGCAGCAGCGAAGCTGTCCGAATCGATGACAAGGACCCAAGGAACGCCCCAGATCAAGACCGTTCTGGGTCAAGGTTGCGTCGCTATGGACATTCCCACCTCAATACAGGCTCAAACCCAGGCATTCCCGGCAACCCGTAGAAATGCCGGTGAGCACGTTACCAGCGTCTGGTGTACGTGCAGAATCACCATGACCCCTATGTCGGTGGCTGCAAGAGCCAGCAAAACCCCGGCAATTTGTCCTGATCCCCATCTTTTGCGCAGACCCCTATACGCAGAACAACCGATTGTCGATAGACAGATGCCAGGTGCTTCACCGGTTGAACCGATGAGGCAGCGGGTCGGGTGCATGCGCATCACAAACGAACCGAACGTTGACGACAAGGACGTAGACCTGCAAACCGGTTCACATTTAAACCCCAACAAACCAACGGCGGTTATCCCAGCAAGGCCGCGAAACTCTCCGGAGTGGAGATGCCTCGGGTGATACCGGGTGAAAAACTGTCCTTACGAACATGAGCCCAGACCATTAACCCAAACACACAGGAGAATGGTGATGTTGAAAATGATTTCTAGCCCATGGCGGAATGCACGCGCAGTACGGCACATGCGGGCAACCCGGGTCTTTGCGTCGAGTGCCAATGGCTTACGCTGGGCTGCTCTGTGCAGCGCCTTATTCACAGCACCTCTGCTCGCTGCCGGCTCAGCGGGCGCTCCGATGGTGGACGAATTTAACAAGGGTTCCGCTTTGTTGTTGGCCGCAGTGCATCAGGAAAAGGCAAAAGGCACAGGATCGGTGGAACGTTGTCTCGATAACGAACAATGTCCAGTGGATGCATACTGTGCAAAACCGATGGGCCAATGTGAAGACCTCGGCATCTGTGCGATCAGGCCGGAGGCCTGCCTTGCGCTCTATGACCCGGTGTGCGGTTGTGACGGTCAGACCTACCCCAATGCATGCGAAGCTGCCTCAGCGGGTGTAAGTGTCGACTACCTAAGGGAATGTGATGAGCCGGGCAGCGTGATTGAGTAAGCAACGGCCCGCATGTCAGATTACTAGAGCAGCATCCCATGGGATACCTGGATGCGACACGTAATCCCTTCGAAAAAAAACCGCTCGGTGTGACATGTATCAGCCGGGATATGGATGATTCGAATTATTGGTGAAACGCAGGCAAGGAGGTGACCACAACTGGATAAAACGCCTTCATCGGCCGGCAGGATGACACCCTTTCATTGGCTAAAGGAGTATTCACGATGTTGCAAAAAACACAGTTCAAGTCAGTCAGATTCCGTTTATTTTCCAAATCTGCAGGTGATTTTCTATTCTATCGTCGCCTGGGGTTTGGCTGTTATTGCTACAAACGCCTGGTTGCACAATCCGGAGCAGAGAAAGACCAACCATCCGTTTGACGAACCCCAGATCGGCGTTGCGGATTGCGAGACTTGTGGCGATGACCTGGTTGACGAAGATAGCCCGGATCTCACTATTGGAGACGTGGGAGAAACCAATCGCGACGGCACGCGCACCCTCTTGTTCGCCAATAACGGCATTATCGGCAGGCACCTTCAGTATTGGTATACCAATGGAGAACGTGTCGATGAGGATCTCTCCTATCTCGTCCAACCCGGCTATTCTGAGTATACCTTTAACTACGAAGGCGATGATCCCGATAGCGATGGTTTGTATGCCACCTACTCGGGTGAAGATTTCGTCGGCGGCGTAGACCCCAACAGAAATTACGGTGACCCCGTGTGGGGGCAGTGTGAAGAGGATGATGGCTGCAGCTGGCTTGCGGGTGATCAAACCTTTTGCGGTCTGGAGCCTTTCTCGGAGCCGGAGACAGCTGCCGTGGCGGCGTTTCTGCAGACCCATCCCAACATCGTGACCCTGGAAAGTCTGCACTCGGGAATCAACGAAGTCTACCCCCCCTGGTTCTTGTTTCCTGATGATGGCAAAAAGACCACCATGGATGAAAGCTATCACGACTCCATTGCCCAGTACATCTCCGAACTGACCGACTATGCAGTCATCTATGGCGGACCCTATGATGTCAAGGGGGATACCACCGGTTATTCGTATGTGGGATCGAGTCAGGATCCGGCGTTGAATCTGGCGTTTTTCCCTGGCGGAATATTGTCTATCACCACGGAAATCTATGGCATGGGCAGTGATTCAGGTTCGGCCGAGGCGGTGCAGGACTGGTTTCCGCATCACTGGGAGCAGTTTGACACGGACTATCCTCAGGGGCTGTTCCTTGCCTGGAGCGATTTTCCCTGGTGCACGACCTGCAATCCAGACGAAATGCCCGGCCGGGGGTTGATCTGGAACTATCTGCAATACACCGAATACTTTATGTTCAATAACACCGAAGCATGCGCTGGCCAGACAGACCCGGAGATCTTCCACTGTGACTATTGGGGCCTGAGCGACAGTCCGGAATACTACGCCGATTTCGATATCTTCGCCTACTTCAACCCTCCGGCCGCAAACCAATGCTATCAGGATTGGAATTGCGATGGCGCCTCCTTGGTTCGAACGGTAGACAAACAGCTCAAGCATCTGCTCTACCGGCTGTATGTTGCCCCCCAATTGGCGGTGGATGCCACAGCCTCGGAGGGCGGACCGAGCGAGTTGAAGGTGGCGATCCGCAATGAGGGTTTTCTGCGCACCAGTGTGATGACCAACGCCACACCAGGCGAGGATCCGCTCAGCGATCGTGAGTATGATCATGGTTGGGTGAAAGTGACCCTGCAAAATCCGCAAGGTTTTACCGTGACCGGTCCTGCGGAGGTTGAAATCGGCTGGTTGGGCGGTGGACGTTCCGATGATCCCGCCCCTCGGTTGAAGCAAGCCGCATATGAAGTCATCGGATTGGACGATGGCGACAGCTTTACGGTTGTCGCCGGTAGCGACAAAACCGGCCAAGTGAGCGCGGATATGCAGGTCAATTGTGGGGGTCTCGCTCAATGCGGCAATGACCTGTGTGAACTCGGCGAGGATTGCCATACTTGTCCGAACGACTGCGAATGCAAAGGCCCCAATTGCAAACGCTACTGCGAGATCGGTTCCGCCGCTCCGTCAGCTTGCATATTCACCCTGACCGCCAGCAATCATATCGAACGCAGTGAAATGGTGGACGATTACTTTTATCGTGATGATGATGTCGAAGACGACGAAGATAGTGTCCGCTCGTCGACGGCAACGGAAAACGTGTCGAAGGAAAGAAGCCGTAGCGCAATCCAGAAAGACATTGCCAAAGCCAAAGCACAACGAGAGGAATGGCAGCGAATTGAAGGCCCCTTCGATGTGATACCTGGCGTTGTCAAAGGCATTACGGTAAAAAAGTATCATTGAGGTCCCGGCTAAAACCGATCTTGAGTGGTTTCTACAACCTCAAGGAATGCCATAACCTGAGCGGATTCGAATAATCATCCAGCTTCCGGCTCAACCGGACCACCCTGCACAAAATCGGTGGTCCGGTGAGCAAAACGCGCGCTGGACGGGAATTCATCAGACAGCTGCCAAAATATTACCGACAGTAAAGAGAGCGTTATAATTGGTCACGGCAAATCTACGCTAGAGCCTAACTCATTGAAAGAGCATTCGAGTTCCGAGTCATTTTCAGATAATCAAAGACTGCCCGGGTATTCAGCAGCAGTTTCTTCATCATTTCGGGCATGGTTTCATTACTCCTCTTGCTTTTGAGCAGACCGATAGCAAATCGCCGCAATCGGGTGATGTTTTCAGGCCCAAAGCCGGTACGGATCTGGCTACGATCTTCGTCATAATTCCAGTCGATGATGTAGTGGCAGCTTTCTACACTCCAATGCCGCCGATTATCGCGAAGAACCTGTTCCGGGCTTGCTTGATCTGCGGGTATGCTGGTGATGCCATAGATGACATCCTGACTCACCTTGCCGGTCTTTTTAATGATGGATTCTCTCTCGACGATAAAAGCCTGATGGACATGGGGAAAGTCGAGATGCTGATTCAGTGCTGTCGTGACCCAGATCTTTCGCGTCTCAATCCGTCCATGATCGCCGTTGCCGATCTGGGTGAAGTCCGCCGCTTTGGGCGAGTTCTGGAAATAGAACGTGAGATCTTCGAGGAGGTTGGGCTGATTCCCTTTTACCGTAAAGTGGTAGTTTGCTTCTCGATCTTCCACCAGGTATCGCGCGAACTCACGTTGCGTGAGCAGTGCATCCGCCATGATGGTTCGGCCTTCAATCTCAAAGGTATCGAGCAGGGGCGCCGCCGTCTTGATCTCATTGGTCTGTTTTTCTTCATCACAGCCTTTTACGGGCAATGTCCCGAATGGCACTTACTTAAGCTTCTTAGGATGACCATTTTTCAAGATTTCCTCCCTGGCGATCTGTCGTGGCTGCATCAGTAGCGGAAAGGGTTTAGGTCTTCGTTTGACGGCCCTGGGTTCTATACGTCCTGGACGGTTTCCAACCTTTTGTTGGGCAATCAGGATGAATAGGTAGGCCAGTTTTTCATCGTCATTACTCCCGATACCACTCTGTCTCCAGGCAATCCACAACTGCAGGGTATGTTTGAAACTGAGTTGGCGGGGTAACACATCGGCTAATAAAGCGGATTGAGCCATCAGTAACCGGATTAGGTTGTAGGCCAACAGATAGACCCATATCTCCTTCTCGATCATCGCTGGCGTAAGGCAGCTTAGCGTCTCCATACCCAGGGTCGTTTTGATGTTGCGTAGATCCAGCTCCACATGCCAGCGGTCTTTATACAACATCTTTAGGTCAGATTTGAGGGTCTGCTTCGGACAAAGTAGCGTCGTCATCAGAATCTTGCCGCTGGCCTTCAGTTCCCGCACCGTCAGCGTGTCGGGTGATTGATCGAACTGTGCCTGGTTCATCCAATCAGGTTTAATCTTGGGCTTTTGCAACTCAATCAAGTGATCACGCTGACCCAGCTTCTGACCTCGACGAAAGTCTGTGCTGCGTCGTCGTGCACCCTGTTGTTCAAACACCCCATCCACTCCCCGCGCCTGCAATGCACACAGCAGGAAATAGGTGGCGTATAAAGCATCGCCCAACAAGATGTCTCCCGATTCCAGGGTGTCGAGTATCGATCTGAGCAGGGACTGCTCATCACTTCCCTTGCCTTTACAAGGCCCCATGGCCGCATTGAGTATTGCACCGCTACCCAAGCAGTGTATGCCCACCAATCGGCACTGGGGAAAACCCAATCCAGGCTGTTGGCTACTGGGTTGAGGATAGGCTTCCTGATTGACTGGCGTGTCTGGCAACGTCACCGTAGCTCCATCCACCAGCCGTACTGGCCGGCCTCGCCAATGCCACGACTCCGGGGTGTGCTGTGCCATATGACGTCCCGTATAAAGGGTGAGTGAGGTGACCATCTCCATTGGCAAACGCTTACGTGCTTGGCAGTAAGCACCCGTATGTGTACTACAAGGGGTCAAACCACCGAGCAATCGTTTGATTGATGCATCATTGACCGCATACTGGCATGAGCGATCTGTGCTCATGACTTGCGCCAGAAACATCGATAATGTTTCTGTGGGAGGAAACAGACGTTCCCGATGGTCGGGTAACAAGGATTCCACCTGATCCAGAAACGCGGGTCCAGTCAACAAATTGAAGAAGGTGTAGGAATCGTTGTTTGCGGCATGGCCGCGAAACCGTTTTTGTTGATGAAAGCTGGCATGTTGATTAGGATGCATAAAGGCTGGTTCCTGGGTTGATTCGTGTGGGTTTGGCGATTTGCATCTTATCACCTGAAACCGGTTATGCGGAGCTCCGCATAAGCTGTTTAATGCGGCGCATATTGTTATGCGGACTCTCGTCCCTGAGAGCCCAGGATTTCTGCTATTTCGAACATTCTCCACGCCGCATAATAGAAAGGGAGGTCAGGGAGGCAATAAGCTTGTCAGTCGCGCGGAAGCGCCCTGATCGCAGCTTTGGTGGGGTGACTGCCTCGAGCGCCTCCAGCTTGATGGATGGGTCAGCGCGAATGTAGATCTCGGTTGTCTGCATATTGGCGTGACCGAGCCATAGCGAGACTTTCCGTAAATCCTTGGTGGCTTCGAGGACGGTCAGGGCGCAACTGTGCCGTAGTACGTGGGGAGATATGCGTTTTGTCGCCAATGACGGGCAGTGCTTCGTTGCTGTGTGCACGTGTTTCTCCAGGATGTATTCGAATCCGGCACGGCTCAAAGGCTCGCGCCGGGCGTTGACGAACAGCTCTGGAACCGCAAGTGTTCCACGGACGGCCAACCACGCCCGCAACGCCCCGAGCGTCTGCTTCCACAACGGCAGAGAACGTTCCCTGCGTCCTTTCCCACGTACAAAAATACTGGCGTGAGGTTGTAGCGATAAGTCTTCGAGCCGAAGACCGGTAAGTTCAGACACACGCAAGCCGGCGGCGAAGCACAAGTGCAGCATTGCCCGATCACGGATACCCGCCCAGTCGATGGGTCGAGGCGCATCGAGAAGCGCTTGGATCTCCTCCGTCGTGAGGTGGCGTACCAGGCGCGTTTCGGTCTTCTTCATCGGGATCGCAAGGACGCCCTGGATCTGTTCCAAGGCCGATGGGACGCGATACTCCAAGAAGCGCATGAACGACTTGATCGCGGCAAGACGCACATTGCGTGAGCTGGCGGCATTTGCGCGCGAGACCTCCAGATCGTTGAGAAACCCGCTCACCAACTGGGCATCGATCTGTTCGAGCGCCAGTCGGGATGGCGCAACCTTCAGGTGTTTGCTGGCATAGTTCAGTAGCAGCTTGAAGGCGTAGGCATAGGAGTCACAAGTATGGGCGCTGGCTTGGCGTTCAAGAATGAGGCGTTCTTGAAAGAACGCGCTCAGGTGCGGGGCAAGGGTGGTCATGGCGTATCTCCCGTCATGTAGGCCTCGCAGCGCTCGGCAATGCTTTGCATGAGATCGGGAACCGCTTCGAGATACCAATAGGTGAGCGCCGCTTTGCTGTGCCCCAGATAGGTCGAGAGCATCAACATATGCCGGGTAATATGATCGCGCCCGTCTGGACAGCTCTGTAACGCCCGAACGCTAAATGCGTGCCTCAGTGAGTGGGGCGTAGGCCGGTGTTGCCCACGTCCGTGCGGCAATCCCATTTGGGTCACAACGGTCCGGAATGCCCTGTCGACATCCGCGCTGCGTAGCGGTTTACGTCGCAGCGAGATGAAAACGTGATCGTCAAAAGGAGCATAGGGCCTTCGTTGCTGCAAGTACCGTTCGAGTCCGGCTCGAGCGGTGTCATGCAACGCAACCAGCCGGCTCTTGTGGAATTTCGTAGCGCGGATCACCAGTCCGTCCGGCGGGATGTCATCGTATCTCAACCGAATGGCCTCGCCGACGCGCAGCCCCGTACAGGCCAGCAGTGCGAACAGCGTACGGTAAGTCTGCCGACGCAAGGTGCGGTACCCTGACTGAGCGGCCAGTTGGATGATCCGGCCAATCTGCTCGTCGCAGAGGATGTAAGGCGGCGGTCGCGGCCGACGTTCGCTACCGAAGACCGCAGGCGGTATCTCATGACGCTCGTCTTCTGCATGGAGATACACAGCAAAGCGCACAACGTCTCCCAATCGTCGCGCCCGTTGCCTTTGTGAAGAGGACTGCCGTGCCCATTCGATGGCAGTCTGTGCGTTCAGGTAGCATTGCCCTTTCGCATCCGCATAAGCGGCAAAGTCTCTGAGTTGAATGCCGGCCTGCTTGAGGGCAAATCCGGCAGCCCGGCGTACCGAGAGGTAGGATTGTACGGCGTCGGCTAACATGACGGTGCCTCCGGCCAGGGTTGCGCAATCTGCTGCAATGCCGTGACATCGATCTTGGCATAGATTTGAGTGGTCTCGATGCAGCGGTGTCGCAACAGCGCCGAAACCTCCTGCAGCGATGCCCCTTGCCGGAGCATCGAGCTAGCGACGGAATGGCGCAGCAGGTGTGCCGCACCTCGGCCCGGTCGTTCGATCCGGGCTCGACGTAGGGCGCGGGCCACCAGTACCGAAACGGCTTGATGCGATGCCAGCGCGCGGAAGGGCGCACGAGAACGCAGAAACAGTGCATCCGTGTGAACGCAAGGCCGGCCTTCTTGCAGGTACGACACGATCGCCTCGCCTACCTCCTGAGTCAGCGGCAGTCGTGTCTGACGGCGACTCTTTCCACTGACATGAATCCACGCACCCTTCCAGTCGATGTCGTGCAGGCGAAGTTGCACGATGTCGCCAGCGCGTAGCCCGAGTCGGGCGAGCAAGAGTAGAATGGCGCGGTCGCGCCGACCCACTGGCGAAGACAGATCGCAGGAGTCAATCAAACATTCCACGTCCTGCGGTGGAAGGTAGCGTGGTAATGAACTCAGGCGCCAGTGGGCCAGCACGGGGATGGCACCCAACAGACTGGCACGACAGCGGCCTTCGGCGATCAGAAACCGTAGAAACATCCGTAGCGCCGTCGTGCACCGCTTAGCCCCCGCCCATCCCGTGCTATGACTCTGCTGCAGAACGAAGTTGCGCAGGCGTTGGGCATCCAACGTGTTCGGGTCCTCGCCAAAGCACCGAATGAGCTCTCCAATGGGTATGCCGTAGTTGTAGAGTGTTCGCTCCGAGGTGCCTCGATGCTCGCGCATCCACTCACAGAACGACTGCAATAATACCGGTTGCGGGTCGGCTGGTTCGGATTCTCGAACGGCCGGTGTATCCACGCCCTGCAACCGTCTCAAGAACAGTCGTGCGCCCGTCAGAATAGCCACCGGATGTGCGCGAGAATACCGACCGCAGCGACATCGCTTAAGGTGATCGGCGAAGCGTGTAAGTACCGAGTTGTCCAGCTCATCGGTGGACAGGGCACTTTGACTTGCCCAATGCGCCAGATGTTCCGCTGATCGAATGTGGCGACGAGCTGGGATTAGCGCATATCCGCTTTCCAGCAGGTAATCGGCAAAATCTTCCAGCTGCGCCCCGAGCGGACTACAACGAAGAGCTTGGATCCGTGCCGGTGATTCAAAGAACTGTGACAGCATGACAAACCTCCTCTTTTAGCCTTGTTGGCATAGAGAAGGATGGCATTTTTATGCGGAGTACTTCGGTTCAGAACAGACTTACTTCTTGGAAAAATCCAATAGCTTCCTCCGATCCTGCATCGCTAGCTCTGCATAACAATATGCGCCGCATTAAACAGCCTTTTTTGCTTTCTATTTCAATCCGTTAACCCTTAAGTAAGTGCCATTCGGCAATGTCCCCACTTTTTTTGGGCGTAGCACTGGCCGCTTGCGTGGCCAATGGCACTCATGATGTGTGTTTGCCTGCCTTTGTCATCCATCGCATTGCACATGGTTTTACCCTCAATGGCCAAACTCTCATCCAGGCTGCCATATTGTGCATTCCAGGCATTCAGCGCTCGATCTAACTGCTCAGGGTCAACCTGGATCAAGACATTACGAATCACCGTACGACAGGGTACCTCATATTTTCCCTTTCTTTTCCTGCACCTGAAACGGCTGCGAGCATTGTTGCCCAGCGACTGTACCCAGAGGGAAATGTCCTTGTAGCCCCGCATCCCACAAAGAATGGCCGCCGCTGCCAGTGACAGAACCGTGGCCAGCTGATGCTTCTTGCCTTGCGCGAGTCGTCAATGGTTTTGAAAAAATCGTAAAGGGATAGCATCTGTTTGGCGGTGAGCTTCATTCTCGGTCTCCCTGTCTGGTAACAGTCGTTGAGCACCGGACGAGAGAGCAGCGCACGCGCATTGCGTTGCAGTGGCAGCAGAAACACCAGTTTGGATGATTGCGTCCGTTCACTATAACCCTCCCTTGTGCGCCGATAGCCTTTGGTTGAGCCCACCAGCATCCAGTTTGAGGCACGGTAGATCGTGCCGTGAAAGCGATCAGGGTCCACAAAGGTTTCCAGCAGCAGGAGCGGATACCCGAAACGATCCTGCCAATCTTGCTGAATCCGGCGTTTACAGCGCGATAAGATCTGCGAGGCCAGGTTCTTGTGATGATGCGCTGGCAGGATCAGAAAACGTGAGTTATTCGCCACCAGATTGAGACGGTCATACTGATGGCGGTAGCCCCAACCGATCCATTCGTCGCGTGCGGAACACTTGAGTGCGGGGGCTGAAAAACTCAACAGGGCAAGCCATTGGTCTTCCATGGTGGCAACAGACCAGATCGTGTTTCCTATCTTGGGCAGTGAGCCCAGATAATGATGCGCCTGCATCAGCGCTTGAAAATCACGCTCTTGGGAGGGGTGAACAGGTACTACATTGAGGGATGAATGGCGCAAGCTGTCTCTCGTTCGGGAATTTGAACACCTGCTTTTTACCTCAAGCGACAGGTTTTGTCCACAGTTTGTGGGTATCTTGATGTTTTCATTGGGATTGGGTGGTTAGCGGCGTTCCGCCGTGGTCCAAACCTGAGACATTGACAACGGAAGAATCAAGCGGTAGAGTTCGCGGTCTCCAAACCGGCCCAGCGCCGGAGAGCCACATCCGCCGAGGTGGTGAAATTGGTAGACACGCTAGCTTCAGGTGCTAGTGGGGGCAACCCCGTGGAGGTTCAAGTCCTCTCCTCGGCACCATCTCCCCAGACCATCCAAGACCACCAAAACCCACAGAACACACTGTTTTGACAGGCTTTTTCTGAGCCATTCATTTTGCCCTTCTTGTCTCCTATGGTCTCTGATTGTCTATTTTATGGAACGTCAGTGGAACGTGGGTGGAACGCGATCTGGTGCTTTGAATACTCAGCGGGCGCAGAAACGGTATTCGACCGGTGGTTCCACGCTCATATCGATCTGATCGATCTCGACCTTACTCTTGTGCGCGAAGAAGGTGTTGCGAGGAGCAACCTCGGCCAGCGCTGCATGGGCAGGTCGGCTGAACGATGCACCGGCACCGAGTACTCTTCACCGGTCGCCGAGCGTGCACCATGGATCACGGTAGTCAGTGAAACGCCCTCCTCGGGAAAGGCATAGTTCGGTAACAACCCGGCATTGGTCATCGCCTCAAGCAGGTGTTCATTGTTCAATTGTTGGATACGCTGACCCAATGCGGCCCTTTCTTTTTCCAGGATCTCGATCTCCTGCAGGGTCTGTTCGTCTTCGGGCCGCTTGCGTAAGCGACCAAGTTCTTTGTTGATCTGCTTGCGTCGTGTTTTCCAGGACTCGCGCTCGGCCAGCATCTCCTCGAAAAAAACCAGAAAACGGGTACGCAGGTTCTTTTGTTGCTCGTTACCGGTAATGAACTCCTCCAACTTCGCCCGGGTCGCTGCAGTCAGGTTGTCACCCAACATACGGCAGAATGCATCAAACAGTTCGGGCTCCCGACGGTTGATGAAGTCGAGATAGTTGAAGGGAAAGTGGCGAGCATCATCATCGCCGACCGCGACCTGGTCCAGCGCCTCGCTCAGCTTATCCTGCATGCTTGGGACCTCTTCGGCCACCCAGTGATCGAAGAAGAAGGCATAGATCTGTCGCCGCAGCACCTCCGCGGCACCGAGGTAGATGGCCGGCGCCTCCACGGTGCCCTGCAGCATCTCGAGCGGATTGCTGAAGAAATACTGGTCATGGCCATCGGGGGAGGCATCGGCAATGGTGAACACCGCTGCGTTGCCGTCCAGGCGCCCGGCGCGGCCAACACGCTGAATGAAGCTCGCCTGATTGGGGGGCACACCGCCCAGCATCACGCTCGACAGCGCACCGATGTTGATCCCCATCTCCAGCGTTGGCGTGGCCGATAACAAATTCTCGAACCAAGGCTCGGACTGCGCTGGATCGGTCATGAAACGGTACTGTAATGCTACCCGCTCGTCACGCCCCAGCAACCCCGTGTGCTCATGGGCAATCACCCGGTGTACCTCCCCAACGAGCAAACGCTCGCGCCACCAGCTCGTTCTTTCCCCCGTCTCAGGTTGCAGGCACTCGCCCGGGCTGTTCAAAGCCGGCAGGCCGGTTACCGCATCCAATGCATCCGCCGGTACCCAAAGCGCCTGGGCGCCCGATGGCGTGACCATGCGACGAAGATCCTGACACAACAAGAGTCGTTCAGGTTTCAAACCAAACACCCGGGCTGGGCCGTATTTGCCCTCCAGCGACACGTAACGCCCGATACCAGCCTGCTCCAGCGCGCTCAACAGCTCCTCGTAGGCCAGCGTGACGATACCCGGCGAGTAGACATCCAGGCCAAGTGCCAGTTGTGCCCAACTCAGCAATGGGTTCCCCGTCTGCTCCTGTAGATCCAGAAAACCGTGACGACCGGAATCGGGGGTAATAAAACGTGGCGGCCTGCCCTTGCCGCGATGGATAATCCAGCGCCTGCGTTGCGGTGCGAATTCAAAGGCCCCAAAATCACCGGTGTCCGCCAGACGTTCCAACTCCAGATGAAAAACGCCACCGGCCTGAATCAGATTGAGCACCGTACCCAACGTCCAGTGGAAGACCCTGCCCTCATCCAAACCCTCCAGACCACCGCCGGCTTCACGCAATTGGCGGGTCAGGTCACCACACAGATCCCGCAATCGGTCGACCGCGGGGAACAGCACCGCCACACCCACCTTGCTCAACGTCCGGCCGATGTCGGAGCGATGAGTGAGTTCCTCGGCCGCCCGCCACTGCATGCGTTGCGCGATCATCTCCGGAAGATTTGAGCGCATCGACGATCCGTTGATCGAGATTCCTGACGACGAGATTGGCCATGGTTTGTTCCACTAGCTTCCGTTAAATTGATTGCAATGATAGCAATCCTGGGCAACATTGCAATCATTGATAGCAGTTGAATGCCTACTTCTAAATCACAGCCTTGCTATGGAGCTCAAAGCGTCAGGCTATAATCTGCTCCTGATGAGAGATGGGAATCTCTACCAACAAAGGAAGAAGGAATGAATCAAGAAAGCAGTGTGGCGGTGTTCGTAGACGCTGAAAATCTGACCCAATGGATCAAACAGGGAGGCCTGGAGGGATTGTTGGAGGATCTCAGTTCCATGGGAACCGTCGTCGTCCGAAAGGCTTATGCCCGCTGGACGAACAACGCTTTGACAGTCCACCAAGCAACCCTGAATCGCCATGGCTTCGAACTGATCCATACCTTTCACCCCGTCAGCGGGAAGAATTCGGCCGACATCCAGATCACGGTGGATGTCATGGAGTATGCCTGGCGTGACGATCTGGCCTGTATCGCACTGGCAACCGGTGACTCCGATTTCAGCCCCTTGTTTCGCCGTTTACGGGAAATGGGTAAACAGGTGGTGGGGATTGGTCCCCGCTCTGCCTTGAGTGAATCCGTCAAGAGCTCGTGTTCCCGATTCTTCTATACCCAGACCGAGAAGGCGTCCACCAAACAGGATGAGGCCTCCCGGGCGTCCGACTTCGACGATGCCGCTGATCTGCTCGAGAAGGCCTTGAAGACCTTTGATGGTCCTGCCAACTGCTCCGCCCTCAAGAATCTGATACTGAACCTCGATAGCGCCTTCGATGAAAAGGCACTGGGTTTCAAGAGTTTCACCGCCTTCGTCAAGGCAGTCGATGGAATCTCATAGATGCGAAGCTGCTGCCGGTAATTCTTCGTACTGGGAATCAAGGAGCCCTTGCCGGCCAGCTGGTGGGCTTGATCAAGCACCTGACGTTGAATCTCGGTCCTCACCGGGATGGTCCTAGCCTTTCCGCCCTTGGTCCAGCTCGGCTTGAGTTGGATATGATCACCCCGATCCGCATAGCTCGGTATAAACTTAATCGCCTCTTCTCGACGTAGCCCGAAGGCCTGTTGCAGTTCCAGGCTCATCCGTACCCGGGGATCGCTCACCTTATCCAGATCCACAACATTCAGGGACTTGGCTTTAGACTCCTGGCTCACGAACTGTCGGTTCGGAATACCGTAGTGATCATTCGAGCGGGCCACCACATTCTGCCGGTTGACCTTCTGGGCCCACCAGCGGATGACAGCCAGCCGGTTCTTGATTGCCCCGACGGACAAGACTTCGTCTTGCCAGTGCTGGACCAACGCCTCGACGTGTTTGGGTTTGAGTGACTGCGCACTCATGTGACGGTAACCCAGATCATGGAGCTGATTGGCCATCTGCGTCAGTAGACGTTCCCGATCCCGTTGGGTCGTAAAGCTGCCATCCTTGTTGCGGCGACAGAGTTGTTTGAGTTGGTAGTTCAGGTCTCTCACGGTGTACTCGCTTTCAGGTTAGTGTTTCTGATCTAACTGGTGGCCTTGGCCATCCAGTCCCGCTGGCGCGGTACGATCATGGGACACCACTCCCAGTCGACCTAAAGCTGCCTGGTCTAGGCAACGCCGATTCTCCCGGTGGGGATGGGTCCGACGTGGACCAACCTGCCCTTTTCGGGCGTTGTTGAGTGGGGTTGCACCTCCTTTCGAATGAGCGAATGATTTCGCGGTTGATGGAAATAGGAACCTCGATGGCACCACCATGGCGATTGTCTCGGTTCGTCGTAGTGGATGCAGGCGTCTGCCTGTGAAGATGAGCCGTTCGATGACGGGCTCGGTTTGGAAGAGAGATCCACGACCGAAGGCCGGCCGGTTTTTGCTCCTGCAAAACCGGCACTTCCCCATCCATGGTGGTCGGAACGCGTTTCAGGATCTGGTTGCGCTCTATTGCCACTGTACCCGCAGTGGCCACGGATGAAATCGTTTCGAGGGCGTCAGTATCGGCCCTCATCACTGGCCCGTCACTGACAAATTCTGCCGCCTTCGTGCGTTGTTTCTGAGGTCGCCGCCCTCGTCACTACCCCGCTGCGCTGAGCAGTGACGAGGGCGGCTTCGAGCTGGGCAAGTGGTTCGCCAGGCACTGGCCTGGCATACCGCTTGCGATGGATGGTTCCTGCTGCCTTCGGATCGATCGACCTGACCACAGAGCTCCACAGGCGCCGCTGAGGCGGCCCCGCCCTTGGCGCGCGAGCTTAGGGGCTCGCTCCACCGTGACGGGCAAAAGGCCTGTGGATGCTGGGGACAGCTCGAAGTTCAAATCACCACTACACCGCATCATCCAGCCTATTTCGATTTCATCCGTTGTCCTAATTGACAACAGCCAGATTGTTGTCATACTTGACAACATGAAAGCGGAGTTGCTCTATCGGTTTCGAGAAGATTACAGCGATGGCGCGATCCTGGAAGCGGTGATATGGCGGGTACCCAAGCCCGTACCAGGCAGCGGGCATCCTTACAAATACCGTCTCTTCTACGGTCATCCCGGGCAACGGCTGGTGGGTTATGACAATGAACGGGGTAAAGGTGACCACCGGCATGAGGATGACCAGGAAATGCCCTACCCCTTTACGACACCGGAAAAACTGATAGACGACTTCCTTGGCGACATCGACAAACTGAGGTCAGGATCATGAGAATTGCAACGATCAGAGTGCGCAGTGATACAGACCAGGCTGTACAGGATATGCGTAAGCAATTTCTTGCGGCCTGGAAGACGGGTGAATATCAAGGTGAGGTGTTCGAGTTCGAGTCACCTGCTGCCCTGTTCCGCTTGTTGACACCTAAGCGGTGGGAATTGCTGGTGACCTTGCAGGATGCGGGGGCCTGTGGTGTGCGTGAGCTCTCAAGGCTATTGGGGCGTGACGTCCGCCGGGTGCACGACGATCTCAGTGCTTTGCTGGATGCCGGCCTGGTAGAAAAAACGGACGATGGCAAGGTGACCGTACCTTTTGCCGAGATTCATGCGGATTTCGTCTTGCGTGGCAGGGCCGCCTGAGCAAGCGTTCTACCCCTTTCGAGAAAGCTGGAACCGCTTTAACAAGCAGCCAGTGCAAGATGCCGGACAATTCCAGCTGTTCGGTGAACCGGATGCCCGCTAATCTGGTCGACAGTCCGAATCGACTCGGAGAGCCACAGCTCTTGAGTGACCTGCCCTCTCATTCATCAAAGCGTCTACCTGCGATGACACACTCCTCTACGCTGCAACGCTGGGTCGGACATGCCGATCTCGATGCGTTCTATGCCAGCATCGAGGAGCGTGACCGTCCCGAATGCCGTGGCCGCCCGGTGGTGGTCGGCGCCCTGCCCGGTCATCGCGGTGTGGTAGCGGCGGCGAACTACCGGGCACGAGAATTCGGTATCCACTCGGCCATGCCCATTGCCGAGGCCTACCGCCGCTGCCCGGATGCGGTCTTTCTGCGTCCCGACATGGCCAAGTACAGCCGTGTCTCCCAGGAGATCTTCCAGATCCTGGAGACCATCACACCCGTCGTCGAACCTGTCTCGGTCGACGAGGCCTATCTGGATCTGAGCGGGCTGGAAAAGCTGCTGGGACCACCCGAAGCCATCGGCCGTGAGATCAAGCGCCGTATCCTGGCGGGTACCGGTCTCACCGTGTCGGTGGGTATAGGACCGAACCGGCTCATCGCCAAGCTGGGCTCCGAACACCGAAAACCCGATGGACTGACGGTGGTCACCCCGGACGAGGTCCTGGACTTCCTGGCGCCCCTGCCGGTGGCCAGCCTGCGAGGTCTGGGCCGGCAGACCCAGAAGGTCTTCTCGCGCCTCGGGATCAAGACCGTGGCGCAGCTGCGCACCATCCCGCTTCACTATCTGGAGGAGCAACTGGGGACAAAGGCCGCGGCCAGCTTCCACAATCAGGCCCTTGGGATCGCCTCAGGATGAGGTGGTACCTGGTCGGAGCAGAAAAAGCATCTCCAAAGAGACCACCTTCGAGGAGGACGTCCAGGAGCAAGGCATCCTGCACGATGTATTGCGTGGGTTGGCCGCTGAGGTCGCCGCGACGGCACGCCGGGAGAACCTGTCCGGTTCAGTGGTAACGCTGAAGATCCGCTTCGCGGGCTTCGAGACCCACACCCGCCAGCACAAGCTCTCTGTCCCAACCCATGACGAGCGGGTGATCCTGCGGGAAGCCTGGGCGCTGTTTCATCACAGCAACCTGCCACACAAGCCGGTGCGACTCATCGGTGTAGGCATCAGCGATTGGCAACAGTCCGAACCAGTGCAGGCCGACCTCTTCGATCAGCCTCAGGCACGCGAAGAGGATGACAGACTGCTGGAGACTATTGACCATGTCACTGATCGATTCGGCAAGGGCATGTTGCAGATTGGCGGCACGATGAAGACTGACAAGCACAAGCCCAAGTAAACATTCGATGTTGTTGCTGACACTGATTATTCAAGTCTGTCTGTGTTGTTGGATCAGTGGTGTCATTATTTGTGTAGCCCGCTTCCGTAATATTGGCTCAATCCCGCAAAGACAGCTGAATCTAAGCAGCCATTACAGGATCGACTGATTTGAGGCGTATCGAAAATTTCGCATTCCAATACTGCTTAGTTTGTCATCAGATGACAGCAATGCACGTTGCTGTCATTCAAGGAACCGATTCAATAGGCAGAGTAATGATCTGCCACAAGAATCAGTACTCAATACGAGAGCCCTACTCAAGGTACCAATGCCTGGCGTGCCGTAAATCGCTACGAAGATTGTGCAAACTACGGCTGTCGCTGGGCGACATAGCCACTGTCAACGTTGGCCGACCTCTTGGGTGGGTAATCCGGCCATGCTTGCTGCCGCGGTGGAAGCTCCACCCCTGGCGTACCAAACTGCAAATCAGTTTATTGATTTCTTTGTTTGAACAGTACTTCATGCGCTCTCCTTCCCCTCACAACGTAAGTAGCGAGTGCTAAAGCGCTTCGAATTGAAGGGCATTTCGGCGAATGCTGCTCCTGCTCCGACCTTTAGGATCGGCTGGCTGTAGCTATAACCCTGTTCTGCGAGCAGCGGACTATTCTGGAAGAAGCGCCCGTGCGGGTCGATCATCAGATAGGATTCACGCATGTCCTGGTTGTCCTCGGCACTAAGGATGTGGGCGAGTGCACTGTGGCGGTTGAGGAAGGAGGCGAACTGCTTGTCGCTGACGGCCAGATCCAGGTTAACCACCGGTAGCATTCGCAAGACTTTCCACTTGTCTGGAGCGAAACTTCGGATCAACTGGGATAGGTCTTCGCGGTGGTTGAGCTGGTTGACCACGGTATTGAGTTTCAAACGCAGACCAGAGCTTATACGTCGTGCCCGTTGCAGCCTGGCTTGCAGCCTGTCTAAATCAAGCAGTTGTCCACGACGGTCGACCCGGCCGATCGACCTGTTGGTCGAAGGACAGGTCGAATCGATGCTGATACCGAGCCAGATCAGTTGCGGCGCCAGTTGGTCCAACAGTTCTTCGTGCAGATAGCTACCGTTACTGATCAGTGAAACCTCGAAGCCAAGGGCCCGAGCCTGACTAACAATGGTCTGGAACTTACTAGCATGTAACAATGGCTCGCCGCCTGCCAGATTAAGCCGTACAGATTTCCAAGCCAGTTGGCTAGTTAGAGGGTTTGCTCTGTTGCCCGGCTTGAAGAATCGATACAGTTCTCCGAGCAATGCTGCGCTTCGTTTGGGATCGTGAATCACCTCACGCGAGCAGGCAGTCTCGTTCCAGATGGCGTAACAGTACCGGCAGCGGTAGTTGCAGGCCTCGGTGAGATGCCAATTAATGACCAGCGGTGTGGGGTTTTTCATGATGCGGACTCCGTTGATTGAGGTCCGCAAAGTGTGTCAGTGTGTCTGCTTGCCCGGTATGAAAAGCCACGTACCCCCCACCACGCCAGCCTGAGGGCGTGGTGGGGGGTACGGCATTTTTCAGTGCTAAGCTGGCCGGGCTTTGTAAAGATTACGGCTCCATCAACAACACCAAGGACAGGCGCCATGAGCACCCTACCACTGACCGAAGCCATTCTACTGGAGATTCATCAGAGTCTCGGCTGCACGGGTTATCCGACCACCAAGAAGAACAAATTCGCGACCGGTCAGACCAGTCTTGCAACCCACAAGGCTGTTGGCGAGGAAATCTTGCATGCCATCTTTGATTCCCTCGGCATGGATCCAATGGCGTGTGTGAATGTCATCGACAACTTCATGGAGTTCGGGAATACCTACAAGGAACTTGAAGTGAACACATGGACCTTCGCCGCAGATCAGCGCCAGATTCTGTGGATGCTGTTGGGCTACTTGTACATGCCCGGACTGGCACGCAAGGCGGCCTTTTGGAGCATCGCCAGCCCTTTGGACAAGGGCATGCCAGGCGGACGCTTCTGGTATCTGCCTGAACCTCACGTGGTCAATGGCAAGGCCAGCCTTTACCTGCCGGTGACACAGGTGCTGGACTGGCTGCTGGATCTGCTGGGGATGCCGCTGGAGGAGTTTACCGACGAGCGCAGTCAGTCTCTTGAGGACTCGGGCGATAACTCCTCGGAAACCCTGATGCGCTCGCTGTATAACTGGCGCCAGGAAACCGTAGCCCGATCTGACAAGATCAACGAATACTTTTGCGATGAAATGCAGGTGACATTCAAGGGTACTTTTACACTGAAAAGCAAGCGCTCCCCGGGCGAGCAATTCGCCGATGCACTGGACTTTGCTGCGCGTAAGCAACTCACCGCCGACAAACTACGCCTGGAAATTCCCATGACCAAGGCAGGGCGTCTCGAGGTGATTTTGGATGGCCGCGCGGATGAAAATGAGCAGGCTATTTTTGTCGAATGTCTAGCCGAACGTTACGCCGCCCCTTCCCCTCGCACCATCCGCCAGCGCTTGCTGTTTGCCCGCATGGTGCAGGATGGCTATTTTCGATTGTTAAAGTTCCTGTGCCCAGGCGTTGATCTACGGTGTGCCGATGCCAAGCAGAACAAGCTGCTACAGCTGTTTGTCATCTATAAGCTTGCCTACAACCTGACTTTTGATGCATGGCGCAACTGCAAGGATCAGGGTGAAGACGCTGAAAATGCCTGGTTCGAAGAGCATCTCCCCACTACAGATAAATATGGATTGTTTCTCTCTATCCTGCCATCACGCAGGGAAAGCGCCAATAGGGATCTAGCACACTTTCTGACTCGACACTTCTACGATACCCCGGCAGGTACGGAGCTTGAGGATCACATGGCACTTAATGTGGAGTCAGCGATGCCCATCATCAAACGTAATTTGGAACGGGCAGCGACCATCGCGGACGAGCTGAAAGCCGAACTACATCTGGTCGAGCGCATGAAGACCTCTTCGCCATGGCGTGCCTTACAAGACGAACACAGGTTCTTGGTGGTCAGTCAAGTAACTCAACACGCAGACCTTAGCCCACGTGCCAAAGAGGCAATGATCAAGCGCTTGCGTGAACTGGCTGGGTCGCCGATTGAAACTGTCCAGGCCATTCTTTTCGAACTCCATGGCTATCTGAACGGTGAGCACAAGCAACGCCCGAAAGACACCCGCGCCCGGGTCCAGGCTTTGCTCGACGAGGCCGAGGCCAGCGAGGGCTACAAGCTATGGAAGGCTGCCGTCCTGCAATACAAGGCCAAGCATCTGCTGGCCTGCAACGATATCAAAGGTGCCGGCAAGCTGTTCAGGGTGGCTCTGGATGCTGGACTTGAGCGCAACTGCGGGCCACTGCGCGGAGAGGTGGCACGGGATTGTCTCGCTGTCGATGTGGCGAACCAGAGGCTGATCGAGAACAACCACGAAAAGTACTATCGGGAGATGCTGGCGAGCGGGGTCGTCGAGGGCAATGAAGTTCCCAGCATCGAGGATACGGCACGCTGGGCAGCCGATTACTTTTGGGGCACCCTGTACAAGCCCTATCCGGGAGTGGAACGAATGAAACCCTTGGCGCAGGAGAAAATCGAGAAGTCGCTAAAGCTTCTGATTGCGGGTGACCTGAAAGAGCTTCGTTCGTGGATGGAACGCAACCACAAGCAGCTCAAAATGCGGCTACCTCTAGCGAGGCTTTGCCTCAGACCCACCAGACATGAAGTGGCCCCGATTGAGCATGCAGAAGCGTATAGACTTCTGCTATAACCACTAGGCGGCGGGAGGACGATCAGTCCAAGAGTCAATCGGGGCCTGTAACCATGATAGAACAAACATTGAGGGAATTGTTAGAGGACAAGGTGACATTGGATATCGAGGGCATTGATCGTCTGTACCTCAACGCGTATCAGCCCCGCCTACAGACCGGCGGTGGTGTGGTGGGTTTTTTCCGCGAGCACCGCGGTGCGCAGGTCGCCTCGACTACCCTGATGGCGCCGATGAGCCAAGACTTTGTCAAGCAGATTCATACCTTTGCCAAACAGCATGAGCTGGAGTTGGTGCATTTCACCAAGGGGCAACGCAAAGACGAGGTGACCACGGCCCGCTTGAAAGACTTCCATGAGACCGAAGGCGTGCTCTATATCGGTATTGCCCAAGAGAAGTTTGCCGGCTTTCGGGTGAGGAAGCGGGTCAGCGAACGCACCGGGACGACCTTTCCCTGGCTGTACCGTTCCACGGTGATGTGTAACCAGTACTATTTTTACGTGGTGGACGCGGACTTCGGCCCGCTGTTTATCAAATTCTCCTCCTACTTTCCCTACACCGCCCGGATCTGTCTCAATGGCCATGAGTATGCCAAACGCCAGCTGGATAAAGCGGGGATTGCCTATGAGGCACTGGATAACGGGATTCGCAGCTGTGCCGATCCGGCCCGCCTGCAGCAAATCCTCGATGAGCTGGATGAGCGTAAGATCGAGGCGGTGGTCCGTAAATGGTTTGCTCGCCTACCCCATCCGTTCAGTCCTGCCGATCGAGCCGCGGGGTATCGCTATGAGTTGTCGATACTGCAGGCGGAGTTTGCCCGCACCCAGGTGTTTGATCGCCCGCTCTCAGGCCGGCATCTGTTCGAAGAAGTGATCCGGGAAAACATCGACCTGGGACGCCCGGAGAAAGTCAGCTTGATCTTTGATCGGCGTATTACTAAACGCACACCGGGGCGGTTTTGCACCCGGGTGCTCACCCAAGGGGTCATGCCCTCGCTGCATGTCAGCTACAAGGCCACCAAGATCAAGCAGTACTTCAAGGAGGATCGTGCACTGCGAACCGAGACCACGATCAACAACACTCGCGACTTCGCCATCGGTCGACGCCTGCCGAATCTACCCGCGCTGCGGGAGATCGGCTTTGCTGCCAACCGACGTTTATTGGACGTCGAAAAAATTCGCAGGACTGTCAACTGGGCGAAGCGGTGTTCGATCAGCTCAACCAACCGCAAATTGTGGATCGACAGCGTGCTTCGGCATTGGGCTTTGGCAATCCGCGGGTCATGGCGCTGTTTCAGGTCTTGTGTCTGTTCCTGTGGTTGCCTCAGGGCTTTCGCAATGCCACCCTGCGTAGCCACGTTGCGCAGTTGCTGGGTGAATCGCCTGAAGACTATACCCCCGGACGCATGACCTATGATCTACGGCGGTTACGTTTACACGGGATCATACATAAGATCCCCGGCACCCATCGCTATCAGGTAACCGATGAGGGAATCCGCATCTGCCTGTTCTTGACCAAGGTCCATGTGCGTATCATCCGCCGCGGTTTCTCGCAGCTGATGGATGGTTGCCCGAAAGCACCCAACCGGCCTATCGCCAACGCCATACGTCAACTCGATTATGCGATGGAGCAACTCAATGTTGAAGCCAAACTGGCCGCTTGAAAATTTGACGCAATTGTAAAGATACTTTGTGCTCAAGGATTCCTAGTGACGGGCGACTCGGTATTGATGACTTGGATCAAAGCACGCACCCAGTTTCTGCGAGGACTTCCGTTAGTTCAGCGGATGATACCGGCCGAATTGCAAGGCGATCTTAAGCGCGTCAAAATCATACCAGAGCATTTGTACCAGGCCATCGGTCTGCTGGCGCAGAAGGCACCCGCACAGTTGAACATTCCCGACTTCAAGAAACAGACCCCGCTGATGCTGATGGCCGAGGCAGGAGATACCGAGCTGGTGAGGATCATGCTTCAGGCCGGTGCTGATCCGGATATACAGGACTGGCAGGGAATGACAGCCCTGCATGCGGCGATCAAGTACGGAGTGGACAGTTGCGTAGATGTCTTGTTGGATCATCCGTGTCGATTGGATAAAGTTACAAGTGATGGACAGTCGCCACTATATACAGCTAGCTGGTCTGCAAACTTGCATGCCACCAAGCATCTGTTGCAGTTAGCTCCCGAGCTTGCTTGGCAGCGCAATTCTCAAGGCATGACGCCTTTAGAGCTGGTTGAATTCTTGATCGAAAATCCGGAAGCCTTGCGGGAACTGGCCAAACAACTCAGACAGAACGGCAGCCCCGTTACTTCGAAGGAAGAACTGTTGGACATCGTTCAACTACTTGAACAAGCCCCGCCTGTACCCACTGTCTGAACCACTGATGTGTTTGCGTCCAGTTATTAACATGTAAAGTTTAACAATGCCGTAACCGAAAACGCTTTTTCGCTCGTGCCGCTCCCTACAAATTCACCTGTTACGGCTGACGTTTTTTTGTGCTCCAGTGGCAATACTGTGGACTTCCTGGCCTCTTTGGGTAAATGTCGTTTATGAGTCATGTCTTGCCATTTCCCGGCTACCTTTGAGCAGATAAAGTAAATCTTGTATTCTCTACTGCTAAATATTTTGAGAATGTCTGAAAACAACGTTTGTGTCTAGATTTACTCAACATCATTCTTACACTCATCCATGGCGCGAAGAATTCCAAGTTCGCTAACCAGTACACCCAGATCATGATATGAGTGCCGCTGTTTCCCCAGTCAGCTATTGAAAATAGTAAAGAGAGTTAGAGAGGAAACCCTCGAAAACGAAATCAGTACCTGCTGAACTTATCAGTAGGTGTTATGCCTGAACTGTGACGTAGGAGGTATCCCCATGAAAAAGCATAAATACAGCGCCAAGAATATCCAGCAAGCTGATTGGAAGCAGGTCAGTTCCCAGACGGTGGGGCGAAGGATTATCTTCAGTGTCGGTAGTTGTCAAGGAAGATGTCGCATTATTTAAGCCGCTTTGCCTTTATGTTTAACCTCCTTTTTGGTCGCTTTGTTTGGGTTTAAGAAGACGATATTTTCGTGTTCCCAGTTACGAGACGCTCCAGACCAACGCTCGGGATGTTGGAGCTTGGCTGTCGCGTAGAGCGTGTTGCGCTGCTCGAGGATCGCGATATCCTCACCACGATGACGCTGGCCCGGCGTGACGAACTTTAAGGCGCTGTGGCGGTGAACTTCATTGTACCAATGCTGGAATCCAGCGACCCATTGACGGGCCTCCTCAAGGCTGTCGAAGGGTTTGTCGGGAAAGCCAGGGTGATACTTCAAGGTTTTGAACAGGGCCTCTGAGTAAGGGTTGTCGTTGCTGACCGAGGGTCGACTGAAAGACGGCATAACGCCGAGACGCTGTAAGGTCGCCAGCATGGTGGCTCCCTTCATGGGTGAGCCGTTGTCTGAATGCAGGACCAGGGATTGAGCACCCACCCCTTCACGCAGATGGGCCTTGTGAAAGACCGTGGCGGCGTGTTCTGCAGATTCCGTGGCGAAGATCTCCCAGCCCACGATCTTACGGCTGTAGACGTCCATGATCAGGTAGAGGTAGAAGAACAGGCCTTTCACCGTGGTGGCCAAATAGGTGATATCCCAACTCCACAGCTGGTTTGCCGCACAGGCCTGCAGCGGTGTCGGGCGAGGGTGTCTGGGCGCCTTGGCCTTGCCGCGGTGGGCCAGCTGATCGGCCTCGCGCAACACCCGGTAGAAGCTCGATTCCGAGGCGAGGTAGTGGCCACGATCCGCCAGTATCGGGACGATCTGGCTGGGGGGCACGTGAGCAAATACCGGCGCATTGGCGATCGCCAGGATCTGCCGGCGTTCGTCCTCGCTGAGCTGATTGGCGGGCGCCCGTGACTGACCCGCCTGCCGGCGGCCATCGGCCTTCACCTCACCGGCCTCACGCCAGCGTTGCAGGGTGCGCGCTGAGATCGCCACCACGCGACAGGCCTCTGTCAGCCGGGCGCCGGCGGCACAAGCCTCATCAATACAGGCCGTCACTGCCTGTCGCTCCCGGAGTTCGATTTTTTGTCCTCGGGCTCCCCCCAGATCGCCTGCACTTTTTTTTGCAGTACCAACAGCGCCGCCGTTTCCGCCAACGCCTTGTCTTTGCGTCTCAGTTCGGCCTCCAACTGCTTGATCTGCCTGGTCTGTGCGCTCAGCGCAGCCCGATCGATCTTGGCAGACACCGTGGCATTGGCCTGCAGGCAGCTCTCGCGCCAGGCGCTGATCTGCTCCGGATACAGCCCCTGACGCCGGCAGTACGCGCTGAGCTCAACCTCGTTGAGGCTGGCCGTCTGCACCACGACAGAGAACTTCGCCGCGCTACTGAGTTCACCCGAGGGCGCCTGATGGTTGGCCGGGGTCTTCCCCAAGGTGCGTCGATGCTGGATGCGCCAGGCATAGAGGGTATCTTTCGGGATCCCCGTGTCTCGGGCCAAGTCTGGAACCGGGATATTGTTCGGCGGCAACATCTTGGCAATGAGGCTGGATTTAAACTCTTCAGAATAGTGTCTCATGGTGCTCATTCTCAGTGGCAACTGAGGAAGGTCAGGCCAGTCGCTCGGCGCCCGCTGGTGTCTCATGTCCAGTCGCCCTACGGGCTCCTTCCCATGAGACGCCAGCGGAATCATAACCTCCCATCCAGTGATGCCCCCTTACTCAAACAAAGGCTCTCAAGGAGAGGCGACATCTATCCTGACACCGGGG